>CAZBME010000001.1:0-183258 GCA_964492965.1 uncultured Syntrophaceae bacterium
AGGCTTTTCACCATAGCCGGCCTCCTGTCCGGTAGAGGTCCGGCTTGAGGCAGAGGGCCTTGTGGGGGCAATAGGAACAGCCCACAGCGCGGAAGTTGGGGGTGAAGCTTTCCAGGGCCAGCAGTGTGTCGAGCCGCTGGGCGACGCGGTCCATCGTGGCGTCGCAGGCTGCCAGATCCACCTCCGCCAGGCGGCCCTCATAATCACCGCGCACCCGCGGCCGCAAAAAAAGATGCGCCACATCGAGCTTATCGGGCGTCGCCCTCTTGTTATGCAAGGCGAGATAGGCATAGATGAGCAGTTGGAAACGGTCGTCGAAGGAGTCGGGCTTCTCCAGCCGGTCTGCCAGACGATCCTTTTCAGAGTAGGCCTTCTTTTCCTTGTACTTGAGGTCGATGATGCGCTGTTTGTCGCCTTGAAGCTGCATGCGGTCGATGCGCCCCTGAAGCTGGTAACGGCCTCCTCCGAAAGGGGCTTTCAGTTCGAGTTCGTTAGCCGACACCTCGTCGGAAAAGAGAAGCGGCCGGTCAGTTTCCTTTTCCCAGGCGGCGATATCGGCAAGAAAGCTCTGGACGATGGCCTTGCGGACAGCCTGATCCGGTAGTTTTTCCTGGAGATCCTGGTCCCTCTCCCAGCACTCGTCGAATCTTTTGAGCCATTGCTCAACGGCCGGGCGGTGCTCTTTCAGTTCTGCAAAAAAGCGGTGAAGAAAATTTCCGATAAGGAGATTGGCACTGTCTTCATCTTCAAAACAGGTGGGCGGCGTCACGCCCTGAATATCTTCAAGGATGAAGCGGCACGGACAGGTGAAAAACTTCTGCAGGGAAGTGAAGGACCAGGTGCGCCGCTGAAGCTGCCTTTTGAGTTCCTCCGTATTTTCGATGACGAGGCTGCCGGTCGGCACGCGGAAGGGCGCCGGAACCATCCGCCGCTTCACCGCTCTTTGGCCGAATTCGGTGGCAAGAAACGAGAAGTGGGGCGACGGCGCCTGACCGGTTGCCTGATCGTAGAGGGCGGCAACGTGGGCCGTCCGGCCGAAGGAGAGAAACTGCCGCAGGCCGAGATCGTCCGCCTCGTACTGCGCCCGGTAGATTCGCGGCAGATGGATCAGGTTTAAGTAGGGGCCGCTGAAGGGCTTGCGCGGGAAGATGCCGCTGTTCATCGGCCCGATGACGGCACGGCCATAGGGGATGCCGGTTGCGTCGCCTAAGCCCACTACCTGGATCGGCGCGTTCCGCCTGCCGTGCAGTCGTAGTTTCTTTACGGCGATGAAGTGTTCGGCCAGGGGCGACCATTCATCGCCCATCAATGGGCGGAGTCGCTCCAACTCGTCGCAGAGCGTGATCGCCCCCTCGAACGCAGAGTGGTCGGCCTCATCGAGTTCGTTCCACCGGGCGGTAAGCTCGACGACGAGATCGCGCCGCACGGCCGCCAGCCCCTTTCCGCCGTGGATCGCCTCGGTTAGGCGCTGCGCCGCCGCGAAGTGGGTAAAGGGGAGCCAGGGAGCGAAGTTGACCTGCCCGCCGAGGGGACGGAAGAGAAATTCCCAGAGGTAGAATGAGAGGCTCTCGTCCAGGGGTACGATGAAGAGCTGTTCCCCTTCACTGCGAGGCTCGCGCAAAAAGATGTCGATCTCACGGGCGAGGAGCGCCGGCAGGGCGGCCCGTTCGGCCAGTTCGCTAAACTCAAGCAACCCGCTGTCATGGCGCCGCTCGGCGACACCGATACGATGGACGAGCGATAGGGCCGTTTCATAATCAGGCGGCTCTGTCGGCATATGGGGGCCGAAAAGGGGTGCGTCCACGAAGAGGCGATCGCGCGGGATGAGACTGAAAAAGCGTTCGTTCACCGGGGTCATGAGGGGCAGACCGAAGAATAATTCGCCGTCGCCAGGCGGGAAATCGACGAAGCGCACCGCTTCAAAGGGGGGATAGAAGAGCCCCTCGGCGGCAAGCTGGGCGCGGAAGGCCTCCATCGTGGTGAAGAAGCGATCGATCCTGTCGAGTTGTTCGGGGCCGATCCGTTCCAGGGCGCGCAACTCGTCAATCGTCACCGAGAATTCGGCAATCGTGGTCAGGAACGAGAGCAGGCGCTGGGTGTCGGCGGGGGAAAGAGAGCGGCCCTCTTCACGGCAGCGAAGGGCATGGAAATGGAGGAAGGCTTCATCCTCCGGCACGGCTCTGCGGCCCGTTGTTTCGGCGATGCGGTGGGTCCTGTAGTCATCGAAGGTAAGGATGGTGGGGAGGAGCCCACCTATCCGGGTATGCACGAGGTGATGCAAAAAGTCGCGTCCGCGGCCCGTCATCGAGACAGCGGTAAATCCGCTCATGTCCGGGTAATGGGCACGGAGCCGCTCGATGAAAGCGTCTATAGCCGGATGGAGGTCATCCGGCAGAGAGTTGGGGTGAGGCATAGCGACAAATTCCTTCCCGGATTGTGTCAAGGAAAACAAAATCGTCAGACTTCCATGGTCGGGACGGTGTTTCAACCCAGGCTTAATATAGCATTGCCTTTTTGCAACGGGAGGATACCATGTTTCGATCCATAGTCAACAAAATGCTGCTGTGATTCAACATCAACAGTTGTATTTGCACCTCCGGATTTTTCGGTATGGCCTTTCTTCGCGAAATCACTTATGTCGGGTGAGACCATTGTATGATGGGTTCTTTCTTCGTTTCGACACAGTCACTCAAGTATAAGTTGATCAGATTCTGGTATGACATGCCAGTATTTTTAGCTAGCCCTTTGAAATACTCAACGGTATACCTATCGAGGCGAATGGTAACCTGAGTCGTTAATTCCTTAATATAAGGATTCTTCTGTCCGTTCATCTTGCTAACATCGTATTCTTTTCGCATGTCCTTTCTCTCCAATAATTGTCTTCTTCGCCCTTGGTGGTTTTTCTGGCCATGATAATCCTTATGACCGGATCTGCTACCCTGAAGCAATGTCACACGATAAGGATTTTTTGCTAATGGCTCAACCCCACCATCAAAATTCTGTCTTCATCATCCGAATGGTTCGGAACGAAACGATCAATATACATAGCCATCGCCGTCTATCTACTAATAACGATCTGGGGGGCCGGCATGAAGGACAAGAGCGATTTCTATGCGTTGGCCGTCGTTGTCGGTCTTGTCCAGGGATGCATTCAGGCGCTGAGCCGCTCCTTCTTCGCCCGGATCATTCCGGTAGACAAAGCGGCAGAGTACTTTGGATTCTATAATATGGTAGGTAAAATATAAATTGTGCTTGGCCCGGTGCTCATCAGCGCAGTTGCCCTGACGCCAAAGGCATCCGGCTTCAACAGCCTGACAGCATCGGGCATGAGCATCTCCGCTGTCTAACTGCCCTTTATCTCCGGCGGCATCATCTTCTGTCTGGCAGACGAGAAAGAAGCCAAAGCCGCACATGCAGGGTCATTCCTGTAGCATATTTGCCCCGTTCCTGTCGCAATTTTTTACGCTGATCCCGGCTTTTACGTTCCCATTCCCATAAAACTTTGGCAATTTTCTCCGAAAACAAGTAATAGGTTTCCCATGTTCAAGGCCGTAATTTTCGACATGGATGGCGTCATTATTGACAGCGAACCTTTCCATGACCTGGTGAACCGGGAGTTGTTTCGCCGGTTGGGGATCGTGGTGGCGGATATAGATTACCGCGCCTATATCGGAACCTCCCATACCCATATGTGGTCCGATCTGAAGGGAAGGCACGGACTGCCCCATAGCGTGGCCGATTTGGTCGAGATGCAGGTGAAGGGAAACGAAGCCTACCTCGTGGCGCATGCCTTCGAACCGATTGCCGGCATTGTTCCTCTGCTTTCAACGCTGCGAGGAAAGGGCATCCCATTGGGACTGGCCTCGTCCTCATCTATGGCGACCATTGAACTTGTTTTGCAAAAGCTTAAGCTTGCCGCCTATTTTACCGAGATCATCAGCGGAGAAGCCTTTGTCCGCGGGAAGCCCGAGCCGGATATCTTTCTGCATGCGGCAAAGCGCCTGGGGGTCGATCCTTCCTTCTGCCTGGTCGTCGAAGATTCCTACAACGGCGTCCGGGCCGCCAAGGCCGCCGGCATGACCTGCATCGGATTTCAAAACCCGAGCACGGGTCAGGAGGACCTGACGGCGGCCGACGTGATCGTACAGGGGCTGACCGATCTGACCTGGGAAGTCCTCGTCGAAATTTCGGGGACACCATACTAAATTCCGGTTCATCGGTGTTCATGTTATCTTTAAAAGTGGAAGGAATATAAGCCCCTTGCATATGTTGCAACGATTATCCCTGGCCATCGCCCTCCTGCTATTTGCTGCTCTGATCCTGCTGATTTCCGACTGGCATCAGCGGAAGGGCGCATCGGACAAGAGGATGCGGATCGCCATCCTTCAATACGCATCGCGGCCGACCATGGACGACGGTGTCGCCGGCATTCTCCAGGGTCTGCGCGAAATGGGCTTCCGTGAAGGGGAAAACATCGCGGTCAAACGATACAATCCTGAAGGCGACCTCCCCACGACCAACGCCATCGCCAGGGATATCACGGACGGCCGTTACGACATGGTCATTACGGCCAGTACGCCCGCCATGCAGGCCGTCGCCAGCGCCAACAAGCAGGGCGGGACAATCCATGTCTTCGGCCTAGTCACCGACCCCGCCGGTTCAGGGGTGGGAATCGGCAGAAAAGACCCCCTGGATCACCCTCCCCACATGGCCGGGATCGGGACCTTCCAGCCCGTGGAAGCGGTGATCCGCCTCGCCAAAAAGATCCATCCGTCCCTGAAGACGATCGGCGTGGTCTGGAACCCCGGCGAGGCCTGTTCGGTGGCCTGTCTGGACATCGGACGGTCCATCAGCCGGGAATTGGGGATCAAACTCCTCGAGGCAACGGTGGACAGCACCCTTGGCATTCGCGAGGCCACGGAATCCCTCATCAGCCGGGGGGTCCAGGCGATCTGGATCGGAGGGGACAACATCGTGGAGCTGGCGTCCCCGACCCTGATCGAGGCAGCGACACAGCGCGGCATTCCCGTTTTTACCAACAATCCAGATCAGGCGAAGGCGGGGGCCCTGTTCAGCCTGGGGGCCAATTACCGTGAAGTGGGACGCCTTACCGGCGCCATGGCGGGGAAGATTCTGCAGGGAACCGCACCGGCATCCATCAAGATCGAAAATGTGGCGCCTCCCCTGCTTGTGATCAATACGGCATCCTTGAAAAAACTCCGGGAACCCTGGCGCCTGCCGCCGCAATTGATGGCAGGGGCGGACGTCGTGATCGACCAGGGTGTGGCGGTTGAGAAAAAGGCAACTGATCCCCCATCGCACAAGAAACTGGGGAAATAACCGATGGACATTCAAAAAACCACGACCCCTGCCGGGGCGGCGCTGAAATTGACGGGGCGATTGGATGCGCAGTGGTCAGACCATCTCGGCCGGGCCCTGGACGAGGTCGTCCGCCAGGGCATGCACGAGATCTCTCTTGATACGTCGGACATCGATTACCTCAGTTCGGCGGGCATCCGCGTCCTTTTGATCTATTACAAACGCCTGAAGGAGATCGGCGGCAGCCTTGTCGTGATCAATCCCTCCAAACAGGTCCAGTCGCTCCTGGTCATGTCCGGCCTCAAGGGGCTTCTGACGGCCTCCCCTCCCCATCCGCAGGCGGCAATGGAGGGAGGGAAGATAACCGCCGGTGAAGCGGAAAGTCTGACCGGCGCATCAGGCCGCTACGAGACGACCCTCCTCGATGGGGCGCGAATGTTGACGGCAACGGCCATCGGCCACCCGGACCTGCTCCTTTCCGGCATCGCACGGGAGGAGTGCCGGGTCTGCCCCTTTCCCCCCGATTGTTTCGGCCTGGGGCTGGGCGCCTTGGGCGACGGCGATGACGATTGCCGGGACCGCCTGGGCGAGTTTCTCTCCGTCGGCGGGATGACGGCCTGTCTCCCCGCGGGGGGGACGACGCCCGATTATCTGATCGGTGCTAGCGATTTTATCCCCGAGGTTCGCATGGCCTACGGCATCGCGGCCGAAGGCGGTTTTTCCCATCTGATCCGGTTTGAGGCACAAGCTGAGGCCGGGCGCATCGGCCTGGGGGAAATCATCGAGACCTGCCTGAATGCTGTGGGAGCTCAGGCGGCGGGCCTGGTGATGGTCGGAGAAAATGCCGGCCTCGTCGGGGCGTCCTTGCGCTTATCGCCGGTGGCAGCCGTCGGGACAGCTTTCTTTGACCATCCCGCCGTTCGGAACCGCCTCACCTTTACAACGGAGCGGGCCTACACGGACCATGTGTCAGTGGTCGCCGGATTCGCCATCCGGGGTTCATCTTCCGTCCTGGATCCCTTTCTGCGCCCCCTCGGCCAAAAGCAAGCCGCCCGGGGCCATTTCCATGCCGCCGTGTTTTCCTATCGACCCCTGCCCAAGGGGCTCCGCGAACCGACCCCCGTCATATCCCGCCTCTTTAAGAAAGAGCGCCTTCAGGGGGTGCTGCATCTGCTGACGGACGAGCGGGACATTACCGGTGTTGGGGAAAGCGAATTCATCCGCGGGGCCTGCTGGGTTTCCGCCCTGACCGATGTGACGGAGGGGGACCGGTCATGACGCTTCTCATCGGCAGCCTGACCATCGGCCTGATCCTATCGCTCCTCACCCTTGGGGTTTATATCAGCTTCCGTATTTTCGACATCGCTGATATGACCGCCGATGGCTCCCTAACTCTCGGGGCCTCCGTGTGCGCCGTTCTTCTCGTCCATGGCGCGAACCCCCTCTGGGCAACGGCGGCGGGATTCGGGTGCGGGGCACTGGCGGGGGCACTGACGGGCATCCTGCACACGAAATTCAACATCCACAGCCTCCTGTCGGGGATTCTGGTCATGACGGCCCTGTACTCCGTGAACCTCCAGGTCATGGGGAAAAGCAATATTCCCCTTATGAACGAAACCACCCTGGTCACCTGGGCGGAGCAAGCGGGGAGACAACTCCTTCATGCCAAAGCGCTGGTGGTCGTCGCCGGATGGGAAGTGGCCGTCCGGGATGTGGCCATGCTCATCGCCTCTGCCGGGATGGTCACCCTCATGGCCTTGGTGATCTATCTGTTTTTCCGGACCAATATCGGAACGGCCATGCGCGCCACGGGAAACAACCCACAGATGATCCGGGCCCTGGGCGTGAATACGGAGACGATGATCATTATCGGGCTGGCCCTGTCCAACGGCCTGATCGCCCTGGCGGGGGCGCTGCTGGCCCAGTATCAGGGTTTTGCCGATGTGCAGATGGGCATCGGGATCCTTGTCTGGGGACTGGCATCCGTCATCATCGGCGAGGCCATCGTCGGGAAGGATCAGCTGCTTTTGACCATCGTCGGCGTGATCATCGGCTCGCTCCTGTTTCGGCTCCTCGTGGCCATCGCCCTGCGCTGGGGCATGGACCCGAACAACCTGAAGCTCATGACGGCCGCATTCGTCCTTTTCGCCCTTGTTCTTCCCGATCTTCTGAACAGATATTTGACGAAAAGGAGGACCCGTCCCTTCCATGCTTGAGATCAAAGGCGTCAGAAAAATCTTCCACGGGGGGACCCCGAACGAGGTCCGGGCCCTTCAAGGTGTGGACCTCGACCTGGAAGCCTCTGGATTTCTAGTGGTTATCGGCACCAACGGTTCGGGAAAATCCACCCTCCTCAACGCCATTGCCGGAAGCTTCCCGGTGGACGAGGGGAAAATCGCCCTCGACGGCCAGAACATAACCCGCTGGCCCGAGCATCGGCGCGCCCGGATGATCGGCCGGGTCTTTCAAAATCCTTTTGCCGGAACGGCGCCGGACATGTCCATCGCCGAGAATCTGGCCCTGGCCGCCCGCCGGGGCTTGCCGCGGGGCTTGGGCTGGGCGCTGAAATCCCCCATCCTGGAGGAATTCAGGGAACGCATCCGCCTCCTGAACATGGGTCTCGAAGACCGCCTGGAAAATCCCATCGGCCTTCTGTCCGGGGGCCAACGCCAGGCCCTCACCCTGCTGATGGCAACATGGAGAAAGCCCACCCTCCTGCTCCTGGACGAGCACACAGCCGCCCTGGACCCCAAAACGGCTGAAAAAGTGATCCACCTGACCGCCGACATTGTCGGCCGGGACGGCCTGACCACCCTCATGGTGACCCATTCCATGGACCAGGCGGTCCATCTCGGCGACCGGCTGCTGATGCTGCACCAGGGACGAGTGATCCACGATTTCAGCGGGGTTGAGAAGAAGCGCCTGAGAGCGAGGGATCTCCTGGAACGTTTCGAGGAGGTTCGCCGCATGGACCGCCTCGACGAAACCGCGGCGGATATGCTCGCCCGGATGTACGTGTAATTCCGATTCTAGATCAAAGATGAAATCAAGGCGGCAAGCAAGAGGTGACTTGAGGCGTAGTTCGACAAGCGCACCATGACAGTAAATAGGATTTAAGTCTGTTGTCCGGGGGGTAATGGGGACGCGCTTAAATAATTATGTATCTCAAGGCAGTCAGCCATTCAGTCGATTGCCAAGAAAAGATTGCGAAAGAACGAAGATAACAATTTAATTTCTTAAGAGCGTCCCCATTGGATCGCCCCAATATTTTACGAAGCGCTTCTACGCTTCCACCAGAATGAGATTTAAAACGTATAGGGATTTGAATTCTATGGGTTGCAGGTTGCAGCCGGGCTTTTTTCATTTGTTTGATATGTAGAGATACTTTTTCAGATACTGAAGCCGTTTTTCCTTGATCCCGCTGATCTGCATAAGATCTTCCATCCGGAAGATCCGGCCGCCGGCCGCCTGTCTAAAGGCAAGAATTCTTACAGCGGTGGCGTCTTTAACACCGGGGATAAGAATCAGATCATCCTGTGTGGCCTTATTGATATCTATGGGAAGATCCAGGGCTAACCGCCTGGCGGCTGTCATGGCCCCGATTTGGATTCGGCCGTCCCGTTCCAGGCTTACCACCATTCCCGATGACAGCTTCCTTGACGCGAGATCAGCGGAATAATCGCGGGGAAGAGGGACTCCCGCTAAGATCATGAAGGATGACAGGGTAGTGCCTGCGGCAAGATAGTATATTCCCATCTGCCTCAGATCACCGGCAAGTTCTACGACAACGGCGCCCTCGCTCTTTTCAGAGAAGGGCGCCGTTATGGGCGCCGAATTGTTCCAGTATGAGGCAGCAGCAACGAAATAGATCGCTATCCCCATGAGGGCAATGACGACCAATCCGTTGATCTGCGATAAGATCAACGGCGAGTTCTTATTCCGGCCTTTTATCCAGGTCAAAAGCGTCATGAAGTACCATTACGGCCAGCTCCGTATATTTTGCCTGGACGACACAGGAAATCTTGATCTCCGATGTGCTGATCATCATGATGTTGATTCCCTCTTTCGACAAGGTGGCGAACATCTTGGCGGCAACACCGGAATGGCTGATCATGCCGACACCGACAATGGAAACCTTTGCCACATGATCATCGATCTCCACCGATTTTGCGCCGATATCCTTGCCGGCCTCTTCAATAATGCGGGAGGCCTCCTTTAGATCCTTCTTTGATACGGTAAAGCTCAAATCGGTATAATTTTCGATGCTGGTATTCTGAATGATCATGTCCACCATGATGTTGTGCTCCGCCAAAGGCGTGAACAAGCGCGCGGCAATGCCAGGCCGGTCGGGAACATGTACAACCGTAATCTTGGCCTGATCGCGATCATAGGTCACACCGGACACCACTTCCTTCTCCATCTCCTTATCCTCCTTCGTCACGAGTGTCCCGCTTCCATCGCTGAACGACGATTTCACATAAACGGGCACGCCATATTTCTTTGCCATTTCAACAGAGCGTGGATGCAGAACTTTTGCCCCGGCCCTCGCCATCTCCAGCATTTCATCATAGGAAATCTTCTTGAGACGCTTTGCCTTGCTGCAAATATTGGGATCAGTCGTGTAAACGCCGTCCACATCCGTATAGATATCACAGACATCAGCCTTCAGGGCCGCCGCCAGGGCTACGGCGCTGGTATCGGAACCGCCGCGCCCCAATGTCGTGATATTGCCTTGATCATCTATCCCCTGGAAACCGGCGACAATCACGATATACCCTTTTTGTAGCTCCTCCCGGATGACATGCGTGTCAATTTTGACAATTCTGGCCTTCTTATGGGCCTGATCCGTATGAATCTTGACCTGATACCCCAGGAATGACCTCGCCTTATGCCCCATTTTATTGAGGACGATTGCAAGAAGGGCGATTGTGACCTGTTCCCCCGTTGATATCAGAGTGTCATACTCTCGCGGATCCGGATCATCAGCGGCCTCCATAGCCAATCCGATCAGTTTGTCCGTCTCTCCTGCCATGGCTGATAAGACGACGACGACATCATTGCCCGCCGCCTTCTCCTTGAGCACCCGCTCGGCGACATTCCTGATTTTTTCGACGTTGGCAACCGACGTCCCACCATATTTCTGGACTACAAGACCCATATTGCTAAAAACCTCCCTTTTCAAGAGCTTTTATAATTTCTTTCATCCTCTCCTCTTTTCCTGTCAGGACAAGGTTTCGCCTGTTTTCTTCCAAATAATCGATATTCACATAGAGGGTCGAATCCGGGAGGATTTCTTTAACTTTTTCGGCCCATTCAATAACGGTAACTCCCCGGCCAAAAAAATATTCCTCATAGCCCATCTCTTCAAGATCGCGGGCACCGTTCAACCGATAAACATCCAGGTGATAGAGGACATGACGTCCCGGATATTCGTTGATCAACGTAAACGTAGGACTCGTGACATGAAATCCTTCGGGAACGCCTAATCCTCTGGCAATTCCCTGCGTTAGGGACGTCTTTCCCGTACCCAAATCGCCAATCAGGGCAACCACATCTCCCGGCGTCAAGGCTTCGCCCAACTTTTTCCCCAAAGCAAAGGTATATTCAGCGCTTGTAGAACAGATATCTTTTTTCGCCATCATACCCCGCGTATGGCATCAGCCATGAGCACAACTTTTCTCATGGCTTGTACATCATGGACCCGGATGATTGCGGAACCTTTCAAAATAGCTGCCGTCACCGCCGCTGCGGTCCCTTCCAAACGATCCGCCGATTCATCCGCCGTGATGCGTCCGATAAATGATTTTCGTGAAACGCCCGTCAGGACGGGCCGTCCCAGAGCCTTGAATTCACGAAGATGCTTTAATATTTTGAGATTATCCTCCGCCGTTTTCCCAAACCCAATTCCGGGATCAACGGCTATCCGGTCTATCGCAATACCAGCTTTTTCTGCGTCATCCAGACGATCTCTCAGAAATTCCGTGATATCGGCGATGATCTCCCGATAGGATAGATCGCCCGTTTGCATGTTTTTAGGTTCCCCCCGCATATGCATGAAGACCGCCGCCGCACCCGTGTCCGCGACAACACCGGTCATCCGGGCATCAAACAGCATCGCGCTGATGTCGTTTATGATTTCAGCGCCTGCATCCATCGCTGCCCGAGCGATATCGGCCTTGGTCGTATCAACCGAAAGGGGAATATCCACCAACCCGGCCAGCTTTTCAATCACCGGAATGACACGATCCCTCTCTTCCTCCTGGGAAACAGGCTCGGCGCCAGGGCGTGTTGATTCGCCTCCGATGTCGATGATATCCGCTCCCTCTTGAACCATCCTTACAGCCCTTTCGACTGCTTTTTCCGGTGAAAAATACCGTCCTCCATCTGAAAAGGAGTCTGGCGTAACATTCAGAATGCCCATGATGAATGTCCGGCCGCCAAGGGGAATGCATCTGCGCGGTGTTTTCCAAACAAAGGCGTCCTGATCGATATTTTCCAGAATCTGCCTGATGGCGGCTGCCAGCTCCCGAAGCCCAAAGGGCTGGCTGGTCAATTTCTCAACCAGACGATTAAGTTGTTTCCTGGTGCCCATGATGAGCACATCTGTTTTGGGTACGGTGCAGCCCACGGTTCCCCGTGCGACGGCAGCATCCCCTCCCAGTGACAGCATTTCCTGCTTGATGATATTGGCGACCGGACAGGATACTTCTCCCAGAGCAAGATTCAGATGCGCCATCTTCGGAAGCATGGCTTCAATGCCGTATGGATCCACCTTGATCTTTCCCAGGACATCCAGGGCATCATCCTGGGATTCAATGTCGATGCATCTTATCCGGTTATAGGCTGACACGGCTTCAGGCTACCGTGGATATCGGAACGAATGGGATCTCTGCAGGAGGAATGCCGATAATGACATCGATTTCCGTGGCATTCAGGACTTCTTTATCCAGCAGTTCCTTCGCCAGATTATTCAGTATATCGACGTTTTCCATCAGAATTGACTTGGCCCGCTCATAACTTGTCATAACAATACGGGATACCTCGGCATCAATCTTTTGCGCCGACTGCTCACTGTAATCCTTATGCGTTGCAAATTCACGGCCCAGGAAAATCTGCTCCTCCTTTTTGCCGTAACTGAGGGGACCCATCGCCTCGCTCATCCCCCATTCGCATACCATTTTACGAGCCAGATTGGTGGACCGCTCGATGTCGTTACCCGCGCCGGTTGTAAAATCCTTCAGAATCATCTCCTCCGCTGCACGGCCTCCTAGGAGGATGGCTATGCTTTTCAGAAGATATTCCTTCGGATACGTATGTTTTTCATCGATGGGCAGTTGCTGGGTTAATCCCAGCGCCCGGCCTCTCGGGATGATGGTTACTTTATGAATGGGATCCGTTCCGGGCAGAAGTCTTGCCACCAGCGTATGTCCCGCTTCATGGTAAGCCGTGTTTCTTTTCTCTTCGTCGCTGATGACCATGCTTCTTCGTTCCGTCCCCATGAGAACCTTGTCTTTTGCATACTCAAAATCGCAAAGTTCCACTTTTTCCTTGTTCTCGCGGGCTGCAAAAAGGGCCGCTTCATTGACGAGATTTTCAATATCCGCCCCGGAAAAACCGGGCGTCCCGCGGGCAATGACCTGGAAATTAACATCGGCGGCCAGAGGTACTTTCTTCGCGTGGACGTCCAAAATCATTTCCCGCCCCTTCACATCCGGCAACGGCACGACGACCTGGCGGTCAAACCGCCCCGGGCGCAGCAATGCCGGGTCAAGAACATCGGGCCGGTTGGTTGCCGATACGAGAATGACACCCTCATTGGATTCAAAACCGTCCATTTCCACAAGAAGTTGATTCAGGGTCTGCTCCCGTTCATCATGACCGCCGCCCAGTCCCGCACCACGATGCCTGCCGACGGCATCAATCTCGTCAATAAAAATGATACAGGGGGCATGTTTCTTTCCCTGCGTAAACAGATCCCTGACGCGGGAGGCGCCGACGCCGACAAACATCTCCACAAAATCGGAACCGCTGATGGAAAGAAAAGGCACGTTCGCCTCTCCGGCGATAGCCCTGGCAAGAAGCGTCTTCCCCGTCCCGGGAGGCCCTATGAGCAGCACACCCTTGGGGATCCTGCCGCCCAGGCGGGTAAATTTTTTGGGATCCCTCAGAAATTCAATGACCTCCTCCAACTCCGCCTTGGCCTCGTCAATGCCGGCCACATCGGCAAAGGTCACTTTAATGGACTTATCCGTCATCAGACGCGCCTTGCTTTTCCCGAAGGCCATCGCCTTTCCGCCGCCGCTTTGCATCTGACGCATGAAAAATATCCAGACACCGATAAGCAGAAGCATGGGGAACCATGATATGAGAATTGTCATATACCAGGGCGAATCGTCAGCGGGTTTTGCGGAGATGCGGACATTTTTCGATACCAGATTCTTCACGATATCGACATCCCTGGGCATGAAAGTCTTGAAGCTTTTGCCGTCGGCCAGCTTGCCGGAGATATTCTCTCCCTGTATTGTAACTTCCTTGACCTGATCTTTATCGACAAGTCCGAGGAATTCACTGTAAACGATATTTTCCTGAAGGCCCTTCGGTTGGCTGAAAATATGGTAAAGAAGGACAAATACAAGGCTGATGACCAGCCAGAGGGCAATGTTCTTTTGTAGTGGGTTCAATATTTTACTCCTTATTTTTATGACTGATCACTTACAATAAGCTGCTTATGATTTCAATGGATTTCTGCCTTCAAAATCCTGCGCGTTTCCGATGTAATACGTACCACCTCGCTAAGCCTCCATCCACCGATCCATAGTACGGATTGACTGTCCACAAGGAGCGGCACATCCTTCCGTTTGAATCTGGGAATCTTGGCGTCAATGAAATATGATTTGATCTTTTTGTTTCCTGCCATGCCGATGGGCTGTATCCTGTCACCCGCCCGGAAGCTTCTGATGGTCAACGGGAGTATAATCTTGTCGTAATCCATGAAAGCTATATCATGACGCAGCCCAAAAGTTTCCGGATTATTTATATCCTGATTCCCCAAGCTCAGCTTGATGGTCATCCCCGTTTCCGCGATATACGTTTCTCCGGGGATTTCAGGAATATAGCAAAACTCAGGGACCGTATCTCCGGCACTCTTTTCTTGGTGTGAAGGCTCAGCCCGGGAAATAATCAGGCGGCCATACTCCCGCTTTGCCCGGAGCCCATAGGGCAGACTGATTCTTCCGGCAGGATTGCCCTGAAGCATGAGATTCCGCACCGCCATGACATGGGCGAAAGAGATGCCCTTTTTTTCCGGACAGAAACTCAACAGAACCTTTTTAATAATCCTGTTTTGCAAAGCGCCATGAAGTTCCAGCCAGTCATTGATTTCAAGGAGGGCCGATTCACCTTGAAGAGACACGCCCCAGCGGTCGATTGTCTTGTCAACCCATTGATCCATGCACTCGTCTTCCAGGCGCATCACCTCGGCCATTTGGGAAAGTCCGGCATCCATACGGGCATTGAAGTCTTCCCGCAAGGTCGGCAGCAGTTCATGGCGAACCCGATTACGCAAATACAAAATGGAATCATTTGAGGAATCAGTGGCATAGGACATATTGCGTTCATGTAGAAAATCCATGATCTCATCTTTGTCGATAAAAAGAAGCGGCCGGATGTATTTTCTCTCCCTCATCGGCAGCATTCCTTTCAACCCTTCAGGTCCGCTGCCCCGGATCATATTCATGAGGACCGTTTCAGCCTGGTCTTGCCGATGATGCCCCAATGCGATTTTATCTGCGCAGTACTTCCAGGCGACACGATTGAGAAAGGCATAGCGGATTTCCCGCGCGGCATCTTCGATAGATTTGCCCGACTCGCGGCTGTATTCACTGACGTCGGCACAATCCACTTCGCAGGGATGTCCGAGTGTCGAGGCCAGATGATCTACAAAAAGAGCCTCTTCGTTGGCTTCCCGTCTCAGTCCATGATTCAGATGGGCAACAATCAAGACAAAATTTAATTCACTTGACAGGATATCGAGGGCAACAAGCAATGCGACCGAATCAGGTCCCCCGGATACGGCAACCACCACGCGGTCGCCATATTCAATCATGCCGTATTCCCTGAGTGTTTTGCGTACTTTTCCAATCATATCGTTCTTTATGTTCCCGGTTGCTCCACATCCATGGATCTTGGCACCTTGCTAATAAAAAAGTAACGGCAATTCGGCCAGATTCTCACAGGTAAAGTCTGGTGATAAATCCAAAAGGATTTCCCGTTTCGTCAATCCTCCCAGAAAAGCGCAACTCATGATGCCGGTGTTTTTTGCCAGGAGAATATCGTTCTTGCCGTCTCCTATCATCAGCACTTTCCCGGGATCAAGATTGAAAGTTGACAGCAGCGCAGTGACAAGCCGGGCATCCGGCTTCATGTAGTCCATTGAATCTCCGCCAATGGTTTGCACAAAGTGGTGCAAAATGCCAAGGTGATTCAGGATTTTGTCTACAAACACTTTCTGTTTGTTACTTATGACAATTTTCTTTTTGCATCTGAAATGGTCGAGGCAAGATACCGCACCGGGATAAAGAACCGTATGATCCATCGTATGCTCGTTATAATATTCGGTAAATAGGGACACAGCGTCATCAAGCTGAAGCTGATGCTGCGGTCCGATGGCTCTTGTCAGCAATGTCCGGATGCCGTCCCCGACAAAACTGATAATCATGTCCTTGTCGAGTACCCTTAAGCCCAACCTTCTCAGGGCAAAATTGACGGAAACGGCCAGATCCTCACCTGTTGAGGCCAGGGTTCCGTCAAGATCGAAAATTAGAAGATCCACTGATTTCATTGATTCAACGCTCTTTACTTTTTTATTGACTGTATATATTATAAGTCTCTTTTGAATTACAAGCGATGAATAGCCCTATTAATTAAAACCCAACACTTAGGAGGAGCAAATGAAAAAGAGATTTAAACAACTTGTCCCATGGGCAGCCATATTGTTCACGGCGTTATTCGTCTTGACCTATGTCCTGGAACTTGATGCATACGCCAGAGCCGGCGGTGGAAGGTCTTCCGGCAGCCGTGGATCTCAATCCTCGGTAAGCCCCTCCCGCCCCTCGCCATCGCAATCATTGAATTCTCCAACCAGAAGCATGACGCCTGCAGCACCACAACCTGCGCCCCAGCGTGGCGGGTTCCTGCGAACCTTCGCCGGCGGCATGGCAGGCGGCCTGCTTGGCGGACTCCTATTCAGCAGCTTGGGATTCGGTGGACACGGTGGTGGATTTGGCGGCGGAGGCGGCATCGGTTTCATGGATATTATGATCCTGGGTGCCCTGCTTTTCTTTGTTTACTGGTATTTCAAAAAGCGCAAAGCGGCAAAAGAAGCGGAAGCTACAGGAACTTATTATCAATCTACGGGCTCCCAACCTCTCCAGCCTGCTTCATACACCCCCACGAATGAAACGCAGGACCCTGAATATGAAAAGACAAAGGGTATTGGCTATATCAAGCAAATGGATTCTTCTTTCGACGAAAACCGTTTCTCTGATCTGTGCATGGATATCTTCTTCAAGATTCAGGGTGCCTGGGGCAATCGGGACATGAGCACTGCCCGTAGCCTCCTGACCGGCGAAATGTTCGGCATTCTCCAGGCCGACGTGGATAAGATGAAACAGGAACGAAAAACGAACAAGCTGGAAAATATCGCCGTCCGAACCGTCGAGATTACAGAGGCATGGCAGGAAAGCGGCAGAGACTATATCACCGTCAGATTTCTAGCCAATCTCCTGGACTATACGGTTGCCGAAGGCGGCGAATTGGTGTCCGGAAGCAAGACAGACCCCGTAAAGTTTGAAGAATACTGGACATTTGTACGTCCGGTGGGTAACAATCCCTGGCAGTTGTCGGGCATTGATCAGGCATAACAACATTGACCGCTAAAAAGAAGAAAGATCGTATCGCCATAATCGGCCTGGGTAAAGTGGGTGCAGCCATGGGGTTTCTCCTGAAAAAGGCAGGCTATACGATCGCGGCCGTCTCGGACAGTTCTTCTGAAGCCATCCGGCATGGGCATCCTTTCACGGGCGGCCATATTTTCGCTGATGCGGCTGACGCCCTTGCCGACGCAGATACGGTTCTCATCGCTACAACGGATGATGCCATCTATGATGTATGCCTTGATATAGCCAATACAGGCGCTATCAAGTCTGGTCACAAAATTATTCACTTGAGCGGTGCAGGTTCCCTTGATCTTCTCGCCCCGGCCCGAAAGGCCGGGGCGTTTATTGCCAGCATTCACCCCATCCAGTCCTTTGCAGATGTACAGGGCGCCATTGACAATATCCCCGGCAGCACCTTCGGGATTACGGCCGACGAGGAAATCAAGAACTGGGCTGTTGATATTGTTCTCGACCTCAAAGGCATCCCTTTTTTCATCCCCGACGAAGAAAAGCCGCTCTATCATGCCGCCGCCTGCATTGCCTCCAATTACCTGACCACCCTCATGCACATGGTGGAAGAGATCTATCTCACTCTCGGGTTGACCCGGGATGAAGCCGTCCGGGCTTTCTGGCCGCTTGTCCGCGGCACCTTGAAAAATATTGAATCCCGGGGTACGATCCAGGCCTTGACTGGCCCGATTTCACGCGGCGATATAGGAACGGTGGAAAGACATATTCTGGCCTTTAACAAGAAACTTCCCGAGTTTCTAGAGGCCTATCGCGCCTTGGGCATAGTCACGACCGATCTGGGATTGAAGCGAAACAGCCTGAACCGGGAGAAGGCCATCTCCATGAAAAGAATCCTGAAAGGAAAAGATCATGAGTACGCAGATAAAAATAACGAGGGTAACCGCCGCAACAATCCGTGACATGAAAAAGCGGGGAGAAAAAATCGCCATGCTCACGGCTTATGACTACCCAACGGCCCTGGCTCTCGACGGCGAAGGTGTTGACATCATCCTCGTCGGCGATTCCCTGGGGATGGTGGTGTTAGGTTATGACAGCACCCTTCCCGTCACCATGGACGATATGATTCATCATACCAAAGCTGTTGCACGCGGGACATCTCATGCACTTCTCGTCGGCGACATGCCCTTTATGTCCTATCAGATCTCTCCAGCCGAAGCCGTCCGCAATGCCGGTCGTTTTCTTCAGGAAGCAGGCGCTCAGGCTGTCAAACTGGAAGGCGGCAGGGAGGTGGCCGACATTACCAAACGTATCGTCGCAACGGGCATCCCCGTTATGGCCCATATCGGGCTGACCCCTCAATCAGTTCACCAACTGGGGGGCTATAAGGTGCAGGGCAAAGAAGTCAAGGCGGCCCAAGCATTGATCGAAGATGCCAAGATTCTTCAGGATGCCGGGGCTTTCTCCATTGTACTCGAATGTATCCCCAAGGGTCTTGCCAAGACCATCAGCGAGTCCCTGGAAATTCCGACCATCGGGATCGGAGCAGGCGTCCACTGTGACGGCCAGGTGCTCGTTATCAACGACATGCTGGGTCTTTTCGAGCGATTTACACCCAAACACGTGAAAATTTATGACCGTTTAAACAAAAAGATTCGCAAATCCGTTAAAACCTATATTAATGAAGTAAAAAAGGGAACCTTCCCCGATGATGCCCATTCATTTTTATGAACCATCGAAGTCCGGCGCCCGGACCTAAGGAAGCAGCGACGCTGATCCTCCTTCGCCAAAGGAAGGGTGATATTGAAATCCTGATGGTCAAACGTCATCCCGCGAACCTTTTTGTCCCGGATTGTTACGTCTTCCCCGGAGGCGGCGTAGAAAGCGACGATCTCGCCCATGACATGGAAGGTCTCTGCCTCGGGCTTGACCGTCAGAGCGCCTATGGGATTCTAGGCGACATGGCCGGACCCGCAATAGCTCTGGCAACATGGATTGCCTGCATCCGGGAAACCTATGAGGAAACAGGCATTCTTATGGCCTGCAACCCATCCGGGACAATGATTTCAAGCGACTCTGACCAGATAAAACAGAAGCGCCACCATGACCGGCTATCCCTTCTCGCGGGTGAAATATCCTTCAGCTCTTTTATAAGGAAAGAGGACCTACGCCTGGCCACAGATCGACTTTTTTATTTTTCTCACTGGATTACGCCTGTCGGCTCCCCTATTCGCTACGATGTACGCTTTTTTATCGCCGAAGCGCCTTCCGGGCAGGAAGCCCTTCATGATGGCCGGGAATTGACGGAACATGTCTGGATATCGCCCCGACGGGCATTAGCCCTTTATCAGCAAAATGAATTCGACATGGTCCTGCCGACGGTCATGACGCTCCGCGATCTCTGTCGATTTGCAACAATCCAGGATGCTCTGGCCTATGCAAAGGGAAGATGTATACCGGCAATTCTGACTAAACTAAAAAGAACAAACCAGGGTTATATTGAAGTCATGCCCGATGGAATAAACCCGGATTCATTATCTTAAACGAGAAAGGAAATGATCGGTTGGATCTGAACGTGATAAATACCGCAACAATCAAGGGATTTTTGGACGAAGACGAAGGTCGGCGTCTTTATGAACTGGCCGCAGAGGCCAGCCTGACGGGCCCCTGTCTCGAAATAGGAAGCTACTGCGGCAAATCAGCCGTCTATCTGGGCAAAGGCTGTCAGGAAAACAGGGGGATTCTCTTTTCTATCGATCATCATCGGGGTTCGGAAGAGCAACAGCCCG
This sequence comes from uncultured Syntrophaceae bacterium, assembly GCA_964492965.1. Classification (GTDB taxonomy): domain Bacteria; phylum Desulfobacterota; class Syntrophia; order Syntrophales; family UBA8958; genus CAZBME01. Next base: position 20,012 of record CAZBME010000001.1, read on the forward strand.
GAGAGGCCTATTTCGATTCCGAACTGCTGGACAAGGAAACCGGTCTGATCGATACCTTCCGGCTTTTCAGAAAGACCCTCCGGGATTTTTCTCTCGAAGATACGGTGATTCCAATCGTTTCAGCATCGAAAACCGTTGCCCGATCCTGGAACACGCTTCTGAGCCTGGTCTTCATTGACGGGAGCCATACCTTTGAATCGGCCTATACTGATTTTACCCTCTGGTCTCCCCACCTCATGCCAGGAGGTGTTCTCCTGATTCACGACATTTTCCCGGACCCCGCCCAGGGTGGTCAGGCCCCTTATGACGTATATAAGATCGCCAGGAATTCCGGCTTATTCGCGGAAGAACCCATGGTCAAAACACTGGCTATCCTGAGGCGCCGATGATTTTCAAACATAGGGTGGCACAACGGCAGGATAAGCGTTATACTGAATGAAGTTGAAGACAATTTGAAACAGGAGGAAATGTCATGGCTATTATTCAATGGAGCAGTTCTCTTAGTGTTGGCATAAACGAAATCGACAAGCAGCATGAACGTCTTGTCAAGCTGATCAATGACCTTAACGAGGCGATGAGAATCGGCAAAGGTAAAGAGATACTATCCAAAATCATCAATGAGTTGACAACCTATGCCCTGACCCATTTTTCAACAGAGGAAAAATATTTTGACAAATTCCAATACCTGGAAACGAAGCCTCATAAAGGTGAGCATCAGGCTTTTGTGCAGAAAGTCTCCACTTTTAAAAAGGACTTTGAGGAAGGACGCGTCGGCCTGACCATCCCGATCATGAATTTCCTAAGCGACTGGTTACAGAATCACATTATGATCAGTGATAAAAAATATGCGCCCTTCCTGATCGAGAAAGGGGTTAAATAATGAATCTTTCAAGAGAAGAAATCCGAAATGCATTGTTGAAATGGAATCAGGCCTGGGACGCCCATGATCTTGACGGTGTCATGTCGCTCTACCATGACGACATCCTCTTCGAGAACTGGACGGGGGGGCGCGTCAAGGGGAAAGAGGCCCTCAGGAAAGCCTGGACACCCTGGTTTAACCGGCACGGCGGGTTTCGTTTTGTCGGGGAAGATACTTTCATTGATGAAACCGAGCAAAAGGTTCTCTATCGATGGCGTTTTGAGAGTCCATCGTTTGAAAAAGGCTTTGAAGGAAAAGCAGAAATAAGAAGAGGCGTTGATGTCATTCATTTTGAGGATGGCAAGATTATTCAGAAATTAACATATTCCAAGACAACGCTGGAAATAGACGGGATAAGGGTTCCTCTTCATGGCTGAAGAACCGGGGAAGTGATGATGACCTCTTTTACGATCAAAACGGCAGCTCATTCAGAAATGATTGATATTACAGGCCTCATTCAGGAGATCATCGTCCGGCAAGGTGTCAGAAGCGGCATCTGCCATGTCTTTGTCCCTCACACAACGGCGGCGGTCACAATCAATGAAAATGCAGACCCCGATGTTCCACAGGATATTCTTGTTATCCTGAATAAATTGATCCCCCTCCAGGGAGATTATCGGCACCTGGAGGGAAATTCCGCCGCCCATGTCAAAGCTTCGCTTTTCGGGGCATCGGAAACCGTTCTTATCGAGGAAGGTCGCCTTCTCCTCGGCACGTGGCAGTCCCTCTTCTTCTGTGAATTCGACGGTCCCAGAACGCGTAAGGTGATTGTCAATCTTCTTTCAAGCATCTGATGCTTTTTTCTTAATGGATTAAACTTGATATCTCCCGGGGACATCAGTAACGCCACCGTTAAAATCACCAATCGCCATCTGATTGTTTTCAGCGTCGCTCTCGCTGTCTTCATGGTCCGGCTCGACAGTTATATCGTAAACGTCTCCCTGCCTGCCATCAGTCGGTATTTTCAGGTGGACACGAGTGATGTTTCCTGGGTAATCATCTCCTATCTTCTGATCATGACCAGCAGCATGCTTATTTCCGGCAAGCTCGGGGATAGAGTCGGGCTGAAAAAAACATTCATCGGCGGCTATCTTTTCTTTACGGCTGGCTCCCTTTTCTGCGGTCTGTCACCTAATATTGTCTGCCTCGACATCTCCCGAGGCATTCAGGGGCTAGGCGGCGCCATGATGGTCACGAGCGCATTTGCCATCATCTCTCATTACTTGCCGGCAGAAGAAACCGGATGGGCTTTCGGCATCTGCTCTTTTGCAAACTCCCTTGGCATCATGGTCGGCGCTCCTCTGGGGGGACTGATTACGGGGTTCATTTCCTGGCAATGGGTCTTTCTTATAAACATACCCGTCGGGATCTTTGCTGTCTTTGTCGCCCGGCGGGCATTGCCTCCTGAAAATTCACCCGGCCTGAGCCGAGGGGGCTCCCCTTTTGACTTAGCGGGATCAGCTTTGAGCGCCATCGGACTTTCTGCCCTCGTCTTTACACTCAGTATGGGCGGAGAGATGGGCTGGACCTCAGAACCGATACTCCTTTGCGCAACCCTTGCCGGCATCACCCTTTTTGCGTTCGTCATACGAGAAACAACGCTGGCAGATCCCATCCTCGATTTTGCCATTTTCAAGAATCGCGATTTTGCCTTGGCCAACCTGACAACCCTCCTGGCCCTGATGTTATTAGCAGGAGGAAATTTTCTTCTGCCTTTTTATCTGGAACTGGTTAAGGGCTTACGTCCTGAATATGTCGGCGCCGTCATCCTGATCTATGCCGTCGTCTATATGCCCATCGGGTTATATTCGGGGAAATTATCGGATCGCATCAACCCCGTTTCCATCTGCCGAGGCGCTACAGGCCTGTCCGTTATCGCATGCCTGTCTTTTGCCTTCAGCCTTTCCCTTCCCGGGATCCTCCCTGCTGTTTTTTATCTGGTTATTCTTGCCGTTGCCTACGGCTTTTTCTTTGCGTCAAACAACCATCTTGTCATGTCCCTCGCACCTCCTGACCATCAGGGCTCCGCCTCCGGCATTTACAGCACTGTCATGAATATCGGCATGGTCCTGGGCGTCTGCCTTTTCGAAGGCGTCTTTTCCCATTTTTACCCGACCGGAGTGTCCATGAATCTTATCACACCGGAACGGGCCACCACTCTTCAGGATTCTTTCATAACCGCCTTTCGCTATGCCTTCATTGCCGGCGGAATATTTTGTTTTCTCTCTTTTATTTGCTCGCTTCTAACCGGACGGACATTCATTTCCTCGCGTATACCACGTGACCTAAAAAAGAAATTGTAACTGAAGGATATTGAATGTAACATGAATAATATGTTTTTATTTTTCTCGAAACGGAAGTCCTTGTCCCATGGCGCTTAAACCGGCAAACCTCATCTACGGCGTTGATGAAAAACCACCGCTGCAGATTTGCGTCATTCTTGCGATCCAGCATATTTTCTTCCTGACCAGCGGGCTTATCGTGGCTTCCATCGTCATGCGCGAAGTCGGCGGATCTCCTGAATTGATCAACCAGGTCATCAGCATGGCCATGATCGCCGGCGGCATAGCCACGATTCTGCAAGCCTTGGGCAAAGGTCCCGTCGGCAGCGGTTATCTCTGCACGCAGGGTATTGATCCGACATTTATTTCCACATCGATTCTCGCAGGTACGGTCGGAGGAATTTCCCTGATCTTCGGAATAACGATCGTTTCCGGTGTTATCGAGTGCCTTCTGTCGCGGATCATACACAAATTGCGGATACTCTTTCCTCCGGAAGTAACGGGCGTTGTGCTGGCCATGGTCGGCTTTAATATCATTCCGATCATGATCACCAATTTTTTTGGTGTAAAGAACATTCATGATCCCATCGAAGCTCCCAATGTCTTGGTGGCTGTAATCACCCTTACGGCAATGATGGCCACAAACGTCTGGAGCAAGGGAAAATTGAGGCTTTATTCCGTCATCATCGGCATGGTCGCCGGTTATGTCGCAGCATTCTCGCTGGGCGTATTCAAAACGTCGGACATGGAAAGGATTGCATATCTGCCGATCATTGCGCTCCCAGACCTGTCCTATGTCGGGTGGTCCTTCAATTCAGCGCTTCTCATCCCCATCATCGTCGCAACGATCGCCTCGACGCTGAAGGCTGTGGCCACCTTGACGATGTGCCAGAAGATTAATGACGCCGAGTGGAAACGTCCCGATCTGGAAAATATCGGCAAGGGAACCTTCGCCGACGGTCTGGCATCGGTTCTGGGCGGCCTTCTGGGTGGACTCGGGCAATCCCTTTATGCAAGCAGTGTCGGGCTTTCTGTGGCAACCGGCGCAACAAGCCGCATTGTCGCTTTTTTCACCGGGGGCATTTTTATCGGCCTGGCCTTCCTGCCGAAACTGGCGGCGGTTTTCAGCATGATGCCCAGACCTGTCATGGGCGGCTCCCTTGTTTTCATGGTCTGCTTTATGGTCATTTCCGGTTTTCAGATCATGACATCGCGGATGATCGATATCCGCAAAACATTTGTTATCGCCGTATCTCTGATCTTCGGCATCAGCGTCGATATTTTCCCTGCCCTTTATCGGAATATTCATCCGGCCCTGGAACCATTGTTCAGTTCATCCCTCGCCGTCACCACCGTATTGGCAATGCTTTTGAATCTCCTGTTCAGGATTGGCGTCTCGAAGCGGGAAACGCTGGTTCTGATCCCCGGCGTCGATTCCTCGCGGAAAATATTTGAGTTCATGGAAAATCAGGGTGCGGCCTGGGGCGCACGCAGTGAAGTCGTTCAGAAGGCAAAAATGGCCCTGAATGAATTTTTCGAGTCGGCATCGAATCTCCAGCTCCAGGACAGTACTATTGCCGCTGAGGTATTTTTTGATGAATTCAATCTCGATATATCTATTCATTATCATGGCTTGGCCATGGTGTTTCCGACTTCCTGTCCGACGCCGGAGGAATTGTTTGAAGATGACACGGCCATTACGGGACTTGCCGGTTATATAATACGACAATATACAGACCTGATTTCCCTGGAAGAGAAGAACGGCCAGTGCTTTCTGAAGCTTCATTTTGATCACTAAAACCAGTAAGAAGGAATCATTTTACCCATGCCCGAGAAGAAACTGATTGTTAATCCCACGGTCATCCTGCGCGAAGAATTCGATGATTGGGGCATCCTATATGATTCCGACACGGGCAACGCCTTCAGTGTCAACCCCCTGGGCATTATAGTCTGGAAGCATTTGACCGGCTTCGGCAACATGAACGATCTGCTTGCAAAGATCGAGGAATCGTCTTGCGATGTTCCAACTGAGGCCGCGCAGCATATAAGGGAATTCATCAGCATGACCGTCCGTCTGGGTCTGGCCGCTTATGAAGGCGATGGTGAGTGACATGCCAACCAAAGTCATGAGAACGCCGCGCTCTGTCGATATGGCCATCACGAGTTCATGCAATCTTCGTTGTACCTATTGCAGCCATTTTACAGGTCCGGGGGACACCGACATGGACCTTCCTGCGGAGGACTGGCTCCAGTTTTTTACTGAACTCGGTCGCTGCGCCGTCATGAATGTCACCCTTTCCGGAGGCGAGCCTTTTCTCCGTCCCGATCTCAGGAAAATCATCGAAGGGATCATCGCCAACCGGATGCGTTACACCATTCTGACCAACGGGACCCTCATTGACGAAAGGATGGCTGCCTTCATTGCCTCTACGCGCCGCTGTGATACCATCCAGGTATCCATTGACGGCGCCATCGATATTACCCACGACGCCTTCCGGGGAAAAGGGAATTTCGCACGGGCCATCCGAGGCATCCGGACCTTGCTGAAATTCAAACTGCCTGCATCCGTCCGTGTCACGATCCACAGAAAAAACGTCTATGAACTGGCGTCCGTTGCCAGGCTGCTCCTGGAGGATATCGGACTGCCCTCCTTTTCCACCAATTCCGCCGGTCACATGGGCCTTTGCCGGAAGAATGCCAAACAAACCCAATTGACCGCCGCGGAACATTCCCTGGCGATGAAAACCCTTTTAACCCTCCTGGAAAAATATCCGGGCCGGATCAGCGCCACGGCAGGGCCTCTTGCCGACGGCCAGTCCTGGCTGGGGATGGAAAAGGCGCGACGTGAAAAGCATGCCCCTATGGCCGGTCGCGGCTTCCTCACCGGTTGCGGAGGCCCCATGCAGACAATAGCTGTCCGCTCGGACGGCGCCATGGTCCCATGTATCCAACTCAGCCACATGACACTGGGACAGATCAATCAGGACAACCTTACGGATATCTGGCAAAATCATCCTGATTTACAAAACCTAAGGGAACGTTCCCGGATCCCCCTGGATCAGTTCACCTTTTGCCGCCATTGCAACTATATACCCTACTGTACCGGCAATTGTCCGGCCACCGCCTATACCATCGCCGGTGAGGTCAATCACCCTGGTCCTGATGCTTGTCTGCGTTTGTTTATGGAACGAGGCGGCCAGTTACCCGAAATACTCATATCTTAGCGAGATCATTTATAAATGGATGAAATCGAAAATAAAGCGCCGACGGTGTATCCCCTTAATCAGATTTATTTCTATCTCACGGGCTCCTGCAATCTTCGCTGCCGTCATTGCTGGATCGAGCCCCGCTATGCTTCGGAAAGTTCTAAACCGGAAGGAATTGACCCTGGCGTATTTGAAAATATTCTAGATCAGGCCTTGCCGCTAGGCCTCAATGGGGTCAAATTAACCGGCGGCGAACCGCTTCTCCATCCACGGATTGACCTGTTGCTGGATCATATCCGCCGGAAGAATCTGCACCTCACGATGGAGACAAACGGCACGCTTTGCCATCCCGAACTGGCCGAGCGCCTGGGTGACTTTCCTGATGTATCCATATCCGTCAGCCTCGACGGCGCTGATGCCGGAATTCATGACTGGGTCCGGGGGAAAGAGGGCAGTTTCAGAGCTGCAATTGAGGGCATCGAAAATCTCGTGAGATACGGCATTCATCCCCAGATCATCATGACGGTCATGCGCTGCAATAAAGACCACCTGACGGACCTTGTCCGCCTGGCCGAATCCGTCGGCGCCGGTTCCGTCAAATTCAATGTTCTGCAACCTACGGCAAGGGGAGCGCAACTCCATAAGGCCGGGGAAACCCTTGAGATTGGTGAATTGATCGCTCTCGGGAAATGGGTCGATGGTGAATTATCGGCCACCACGGGGCTTTCTCTCTGCTTTCATCAGCCGCCGGCATTTCGCGGCCTTGGCTTTATGTTCAGCAAAACAGGTGATGGTTGTCATTCCTGCGGCATTCTTGGCATACTGGGTGTCCTGTCCGAGGGATCTTATGCCCTGTGCGGTATCGGGACCACCATTGCTGAACTTGTTTTCGGCCACGCATTAAAGGATTCCCTGCATGACGTATGGCTTAATAACCCTGTCCTAAGGCAAATTCGGGAAGGTCTGCCTCAGAAACTTACGGGTGCCTGCGCCCGCTGTTTGATGAAAAATATCTGCCTTGGCAGTTGTATTGCCCAGAATTATTATCGCGACAGGAACCTCTGGGCGCCCTTCTGGTTTTGTGAAGAAGCCTATCAAAAGGGACTCTTTCCGGCGACAAGGATGCGCCCTGAAGAGATCCCCGATGGATGCGGACTCACCCGTTGATACGGCGAGGATCGGGTGACGAAGGCAATCTATATGGTTCCTCCGGTTCATGATTTCTTCACAAAAAGACATGACATACGAATATCATACTGATTTTCTATATCGGAATAAGCCGTTATAAAGGCTGGTGGCTCGGTCGCAGAAGATCCTCAACGGTTTTCACAGGATTGAAGGTCTCGATGGGGACCTCGACAAAAACGGTGTTCCAGTAGGCCATGGAACCGTTCCAGAGGCCGGGATGCTCCAGGGCTTTCAGCTCCCTTCCCTTTTCCGTTTTTTTTGTGATGGCGGCGGTCTGGGGGTTAACAAACCGGCGCAGATCGAACTTTTCTCCCCGGTAATCCCGTACACCGCAAATCAGATCGACGGGGTTGAAATGGGTGGCGCTTTGCCAGATTTTCTTTTGCGATTCCGATAGGGGATCGACCTGACTGGCTTCAATAATCTGTAAGGATTCCAATCCATCAGTATCGTTTATCCAGAAAGGTCCGCCACCGGGTTCACCTTCATTCCGCACCATACCACAGACCCGTAAAGGTCTGTTCAGCGCACTAAACAGGCACTGACGCTTTTCTCTACCTTTCATTTGTTCGAAATTCACAGGCAATGCCGTATGCATTTTTTCACGGCAAAAAGCCGATGCCTCCGACAACTCGCGATCACTTAGCCCGCTCTTATCCAAGAGGCGCAGGTATTGAAAGCAAGACGCCTGAAGGGAAACCAGATAGCCGCATAAAATTTTTTTATAAAGAATTGTCATAGCCTTCAGGCGATCCGGCACGACGTTGTCGATGTTTTTAAGAAAGATAATATCTCCGTCAATGGCGATCAGATTTTCCAAGAGCGCCCCGTGCCCGCCGGGACGGAAACACAGACGGCCGGTATCCGAGCGAAATGGGTGGTTTTCCATATCGAGGGCAATCGTGTTCGTTCCGGATTCTTGTATGGAAAGATCGATATCAAAGATCACATCGTTGAGGTTTTCAAATGCTTTTATGACTTGCGCCAGATGATCCAAAACCAATGCTCTGTGGTTTTCCGAAACGGTGATGTGAAGTCGGCTTATTTTTGAAGCATCTCTCACATACTGGACGGCTTCGGCCAGATGCTCCTCCAATGCCGTGCGACTTCCCGTCGGATAGGTATGGAATTTGAGCAGGGCTTTTGGCAACTGGCCGTAATTAAGGCCTTTCGATGTTAATATATAGGTGATCAGCTCTAAATATTTTTTCTCGGAGCGCAACACATCCAGGTCAAGCCCGGCCGTTTGAAGGCAATTCCGTAGATCCGGGACAAAGGCATACTTTTCCAAATCCCTGGCCAGCCCGGATTCTACGGCTTCTGAAGATGAACGCCCATCCTCCAGGGCACGGTACCACTCCATAAACATGCGCGTTGCCGCACCGGAGGCGGGTACGAATTTTAACAGTCTACCCTTTTGCGCAGCTTCTTCGTGCAGGGCTATGTAACGATCTTGTTCCCCTTCATGGACAACGTCAATACCGTCGCTGATGCGAGCGGAGCGATTGAGTTCAATAAAAGGCACCCCTTTTTGAAAAAGGTTGATTTGACTCATCACCTGTCGTAGAGTAAGGCCTTCTTCTTTGATCTGCCGCTTGTCTTCGGCTGTAAAAAGGCTTGACGGGTCTAATCGAGGAAATGGCTTCTCCTCGTTTTTTCTCATGGCCGTTTTTACGGGGGAGATGATTGTTTTTATCGACGCTTGTCGAACTTGCTTCTTCTCTCGCATTACTCGCGAGATGTCCTTTTGACGGCGGTTGACGATCTGTTTCACCATATGCTCAAGTCTTGCCAGATAGGTTCAACGATTAAACAGCTGCAAATCCCCTGATTTTCAGCCTTCAGCCAATTTCCCTTTAGTCTTATATAATTTCTTCCATGGGCAGGACGAATCCCTTTACACCTGCACGGGAATGCTCCCTTTTCATTTTCCGAATCATTTCTGCGACCATGGGCGCTTCATCATCCTGAACAGCGATAAACAGGACACTATTCTCTCCCGGCCAGGTATGAGTTCCCAGCTTGGGTTCTGTCTCCGTACCCTCGCCGCTGGCTTCTTTTAATTTCGTATAGCCTTTGATGCCCGTCTTTCTCATCCTCTCCAGGATATCATAATCTGCGGCGCGGGAATAGACTATGAGAAACATTTTCATAATAGGCTCTCCATCTTCATTTTTGGCGTATCATGCATCATTCAACCTTGATTTCGGCCACAACATTCCCGTCATAAGTATGCATTTTCGTCTTCCTGAATTTTGCTTTCAGTTTTTCGAGCCATTCGTCGAAGAGGTCATAGGCTGCCGGAACAACGACAAGGGTCAAGAAAAGCGACGTAATCAGACCGCCAATAACGGCGATACCCATGGGGGATCTGGTTTCTGCCCCTTCGCCCACACCGAAGGCTACCGGCACCATACCGAGGACCATGGCGAAGGTTGTCATGAGAATGGGGCGCAGCCTGACCGGACCGGCCTCCAGGATGGCCTCTCGCCTGGCCAAGCCGCGTTCTCTCAATGTGTTCGTGTAGTCGACCAGCAGAATCGCGTTTTTCTTGACCAGTCCCATAAGGAGTATCAAACCGATCATGCTGAATATACTGATGGTCTTGCCCGTCAAAAAAAGCGCGCCGAAGGCGCCGATAAAGGATAAAGGCATGGACAGCAGTACGGTAAACGGATGGATGAAACTCTCGAACTGGGCGGCCAGAACCATGTAGGCCATGATGATACCCAAAACAAGGGCAAACAAAAGGAAACCGAAAGATTCTTTCATCGTATCCGCTTGCCCCTTGTAACTTGCCGTATAGTCAGACGGCAATATTTTACCCGAAATGGCATCCAGTTCCTCCATGGCCTGCCCCAAGGGTTTCTTTTCCAGGCTGGCATAGACAATCATGGCCCGCTGGCGGTCCACCCGCCAGATCGTGCTTGGCGCCCCGCCTTCCTTTACCTGCACGACGTTGGATAATTCGACAAGCCGACCATCTTTTGCCCGGATATAAATTCGGCCGATGTCGGAAATATCATTTCGGTCACCGGGATATAAACGGGTCCGGACATCGTAGCGCCTGCCCCGGGCCTCATCTTTGTACTTGGTGATATCCACTTCCCCGCTGATGAGGATATTAACCGCTTCGGCAATGCTGGCAACACTGATGCCGAGATCCGCCGCCTTGTCACGATCGATGAACACCTTCAATTCCGGTTTGCCGGCCTCAAGCGAGGTATCCACATCAACAATCCCCGGAACCTTCGACAATTGAGCAACGATGTCTTTTGTGTAGGTCGTCAGATCACCCAGATCGCTCCCCCGGATGGTATATTGAATGGGAACATTCCGGCCTGTTCCGGCAATCATGGCGACGTCCTCTGCCGTTCCCCGTATCCCCGGAATCATGCGGATCTTCTTGCGCAAGTCCGCCTTGATTTCTTCCTGGTTACGCGTCCTTGTTGCTTTGTCTTTAAGCACAACCATCATCACACCTTTATTTACCTGCCCCGATCCCCCCGGACCTAGGCCCTGGAGATAGTTGACGGCGATGACCTCCGGTGTTTTCCTGACCATGTCCTCCGCCTGGGCAAAAAGCTCGTTGACCTTCTCGACGGAATAATCGATTGGTGCTTCCAGACGAACAAGAAATCGGCCCTGATCCTCTGGTGGAACAAACTCTTTGCCTATAAAAGTCGTCATGAAGATACTCACGACAAATACAAGAAACGCTGTAACAAGAACCGTCTTGCGCCAATTCAGACAAATGGATAGAACTTGTCTGTATATTGTCTCCAGCTTTTTGTAGATGACCTCAAATCGGTCCCCAAGGCGATCCAAGACTCGTATAATGATATTTCCTTCATCTTTCCCTTTCTTCTTATGGGCTTTCAGAAAGATTGAAGCCAGCATAGGGGTCAGGGTAAAGGATACCAGCCAGGAAACCATGACGGAAAAGACGACCGTCAGGGCGAAGGACATGAAAAACCGCCCAATGATGCCCTTCATGAACGCAACAGGAAGAAAGATGACAATAATGGCGAAGGTCGTCGCCATAACGGCAAGACCGATTTCGGATGTGGCAAAGCTTGCCGCTTCTTTCGGTTCCATACCGTCTTCTATGTGGCGATAAATGTTCTCAATGACAATGATGGCATCATCAATGAGAATCCCCACGGACAGGGTCAGAGCAAGCATGGTCATGTTATTGAAGGTGAAGTCAAAGGCCCTGATCAGGGTGAAAGTGGCAATAACCGATACGGGAAGTGCGATCGCGCTGATAAGGGTTACCCGCCAATTCTTCAGGAATACCAGAACCGCCAAAACAGCCAGAATACCTCCGATGATCAAATGGTTCTGCACCTCATTGATGGACCGCTTGATAAACGTCGATTGATCGAAAGCGATATTAAGCGATACCCCTGGGGGCAGGGACTTGCCGATCTTTACCATTTCCTTTTTTATACGGTCGATGACCTCAACGGTATTGGTCCCCGACTGCTTCTGAATCCCGATACTGACGGACGGCACTCCGTTGAAACGGGCGATGGTTCTTTTCTCCTCCATGCCGTCTTCGGCATGGCCAATGTCACGGATTCTAACAGGCGCACCTTTATACCACGCCACAATAAGTTCATTGAAATCCTGGGCACTGCCAAGTTCTCCCTTAACCTTGACACTGTATTCCTTGGAGGCCTCTTCAATGCGGCCACCCGGCAACTCGATATTCTCCCTGTTCAAGGCAACGGCGACATCCCCGGCAGCGACTTCAAACGCACGCATCTTGGATGCGTCAAGCCATATGCGGATCTGCCGCAATTGCATACCGAACAGCCTGAGGGCGCCTACGCCGTTGATCCGTTGAAGCTGATCCTTGAGGACTTCATCGGCGTAAGTGGACAAATCCCGGACCGATTTCTGCCCTGCCAGTGTGAGATACATGACCGGTGTAGCATCCGTATCAACCTTCTGAATGATCGGCTCGGAAACATCCGTAGGCAATTTGTTGCGTATCAGAGAAATCTTTTCCCTGACATCCTGAACGGCCATGTCGATATCCCGCTCCAGGACAAATTCTATCGTAATGGAAGATACACCCTCCGCACTCGTTGAGGTGATTGATTTCACGCCGTTGATAGTATTGACGGACTCCTCAATTTTATCCGTCACATCGATGTCCATAATCTCAGGGCTGGCACCCTTCAGGGTCGTGATGATGTTGACGATGGGAAATTCGACCTTGGGAAACAGATCCACGCCGATGTTCGGATAGCTGACGAGACCGAGCACGACCAGCGCCATAATGATCATCGTGGCAAATACGGGTCTTTTGATGGAGGTATCAGCGAGCCACATTGATCTTGACTCCCTTTGCCAGATTGTTCTGACCGGCTATGACAAGTTGCTCACCGAACTGGAGCCCGTTGGTAACTTCCATGAATTCGCCATATTTCTGGCCGACCTTGACAAGCCGCTCAACAGCCCGCCCGTTTTCGACAACAAAAACCTTAATGTTGCTCCCTTCATACAGCAGCGAGGTGATGGGAACAATGATCGTATCTTTAGCCATACCTGTGTAGAGTATGACCCTGGCAAACAAACCCGGCTTTAGAATCCCCTGGTTATTGGGAACAAGGGCCTCCACCTGCAGGCTCCGGGTCTTTTCCTCCATATGGGCATAGATATTTTTCAGATGGCCCTGAAATGCCCGATCGGGGAAAGAGTCCACGCGGAATGATACGTCCTGGCCTGTTTTAAGTTTGCCGACATCTTTTTCAATCACGGTAAAGTTGAGTTTAAGGGGATCAACCTTGATCAGTGAAATCAGCGGGGTGGAATTTTTGATAAAATCGCCTGCCGTAACCCTCTTTTCCTTAACCTCACCAAGCATGGTGGCATAGATTTTTGTCTTCGATAATTTCTCCTTCGCCAGGGCCAAGGCGGATTTGGCACGATCCATATCACCTTCCGCCACTTCGCGTCTGGCAGCGATGTCGTCAAACTGCTGCTGCGTGACCAGTTGTTCTTTATATAATGATTCTTTTCTGCTGTACTCCTGCCTGGCGTTGGCCTGCGTCGCCTCCGCCTGACGCAGGGAAGCCTCTGCCTGCCTTAAGGATAGCTGATAGTCCGTATCACTGATCTCCGCCAGGAGCATGCCCTTTGCAACCTTTGCTCCCTCAACAACCGTTATCCGCCTAAGGATACCCTCAATCTCCGAACTGACGAGGACCTCTTCATAAGGCTTCAGGGTACCCACTGTTTCGACAAAGGGACGAAGAGATTTTTTCTCTATATTGATTATTTTGACATTGACAACCTTTTCCGGCGATGCTTTTTCTTCTTTTTTGCCGCATCCGCCGATCGTTAAAACAATTCCCGCAATCATGAAGACAGCAATGGCCACGTTAACCCATCCTGTCCCTGTTTTTGATGTTCCCTTCCCCCCCCACTTATCGTGCATGCATCTCTCCTTTGGTGACGTTCTTTAAGGTCTAATGGCTGCCGGTTTGCTTGTTGTCAGTTCCTGGTTCGATATAATATCTTTTAAAAGAAAACCTGTTGCCCTTTTGAGTCTCAGTTGAAATACCTGGTGAGAATAAACGGCTGTAGTCAGTTGCCGTTCCGCATTAACGAGCAGGGTGTTGGCATCCATGACATCAATGCTGTTGGCCAGTCCATACTCGAACTGCCGGGATACGGCTTGATAGTTATCTTTTGCAAAAACCAGTTGGTCTTCCAGGGATTTAATGATGCCCCGCTGATTCTTCAGTTCCACATAGGCCGATTCCACTTCGATCCGAATGGTCTTTTTGAGGTCCTCCATCCTCAAAAGGGCCTGTTTGTCTTTGACGGTCGCCTCTCTAACCTCAGCCATGCGCAGCCCGCCTTCAAAAAAGGGGAAATTCAAGGCCGCCTGACCGTAAACGCTCTCACGGTTCGTGGTTACTGCGACCGGATACTGATCAAATCGTCCGTACACACCGGCAATAGACAGGGTCGGCCAATATCCGCCTTTGGCAACGCGAATCTGATCTTCAGCCATTTTTTTATCGATTTCGGCACTCTTTATTTCCGCACGCTCAGAAAGAGCGTTCGTGAAATTCTCTTCCAGTTTCGTCAAGGGAATTTCAGGATTCATTTCTTCTTTAAGGCTAAATTCCTCCGAAATGCCGACAGTCCTTGCCAACAGAGCCCAGGTCAGAGCAAGCGCATTTCTGGCCTTGATTTGATCCGACAAAGCCCCTGAAAGCTCGCCATCGGCGCGAAGGAGAACCGTCTTGGTTACCTCTCCAATCTTCAGCCTCTTCTCTGCCGCGTTCCGGTAAAGGGTCAGACGCCTGACGGCGGCATCGGCGATTTCCAGGGATTTCTTCGCCCGAAGAACCTCATAATAATAAGTCGCCACGGCCATCATATAGTCTTCTTTCTGTGTATAGATATCCTTTTCCTGTTTTAGCATGTTGTCTTTGGATATCCTGAAGTCGGTAATCTCCTTTCCATTGAGGGTTATCGACTGGTTAAGCTGTATTCCCCACTGTCCCATGTAATCTGGCTGGATAATCGTCCCCGGAAATGTAAGGGTTGGCGAAAGAACCGTATCAGGGGCCTTTTTTCTTTCCGTAAATTCGGTAAAACTACCATAAGCGGATAATCTTGGCATCAGGGCCGCTCTTTTCTTATCTTTTCCGGATTCTGCCAGATACAGGTTCTGCTCCGACAGCTTGATTTTTTCTGAACGTTCCATGGCAATTCTGTAGAGATCACCGAGGCTGTATTCATCGGTCGCATAAGTATCGAAGAAAGCCGTCGGCGCTCCCCACATAAATGCCCAAATAATCAACAGGTACGCGATTCTCTTCATGTACTCTTTCCTTTCATCATATCTCGTCTGTCTTTAAGACACCTTTGAGAAATATATCAAGAACCAGGGGAACTTTTTCGGTCAAAGGCCCGTCTCGTCCTGTCAACATCCAGTCGAAAATTACACCGCGTATCATTCCGGATAGCGTAAAAGACATGGTATGGGCATCGAGTTCCCTTAAAACCCTACTGTTGATTCCGAGAGAAATAATGTCTTCAATATAATTCGCCTGCTTGACATACTCGTCAAACATCCGGTTTCGTAAAGAGGTGCTTCCATCGGAAAGGCTCGCAGAATCTCCACGGAAGAAAAGATTGCAAAAATCCAGATTATTTTCGACAAACTGAAAATAGGACAGGATCAGTGCCCGGAGTTTATGAACGGTTCCTTCTTGTGTCTGGCTTGCTGTCACCATGCCGCTATACATGAGGTCCATCTTTTCAGCAACCATCGTCATGTAGAGTTCTTCTTTGCTCTGGAAAAACTGATAGAGCGTGCCCACGGCGAAACCCGATGCCTGGGCGACATCGGCCATGGTCGTATTGTAAAACCCCTTGGCGGCAAATAACTTCTCTGCTTCCAAAAGAATTTCTGATCGCCGGAAGTTAAATTCCTTTTCCTTACGCTTAGATTTTTCCATAAAGCATTGCTTCGTCAAATAATGAATAACAGTTCATAATAATGAATCATTATTCATTATTTGCCTCTTGTCAAGATTATTTTGATAATTATTTTTGCTTTCCCACCTTTTTCTTGACATGTTTCCTAAATTCGATTATATTACTTTTGAACTAAATATTAAATTGTTAAAGCATATGTCCTCATTCCTCGATAAGAATAAGATACTCGATGCCAGTCGTGCCGTGTTTGCCAAACATGGCTTTCGTAAAGCATCTCTTGCCGACATTGCGCGCCCTCTGGGTGTTGCCAAAACAGCCCTTTACCATTACTTTCCCGAGGGTAAGCGGGAGCTTATTCATGCGGTAATGCAGCGTGAAGAAGATACGATCCTGCTTGAAATGCAGAAGGCAAAAGCTGCGCATACCGATCCCCGAGGACAGCTACGGGCTCTTATCGTCTCCAAACTGACCCATTTTCATTTTTTGCGAGAATTGTATGAGGTCCCGGTGGATGTTGGAGAAGAAATATATCAGATTTACAATTCCCACAAAACAGCTTTCCATGACTCGGAAACAAACTTGATCAAGGATATTCTGACGAATGGCCAAATGACGGGCCTCTTCCGCTTAGGAGATGCGGCCCGTACGGCTTCGCATATCAGGATGGTCCTGCACCATATGGAACTTTCCTTTGTCTTTGATAAGAATCGCCAAGAAATGGAACGCGACATTGACGCGCTCCTTGAAATCTTGTTTTACGGCATTGTTAATCTACAGAACCAATCTTCGGAAACGAGGTAAACATAATGCCCCAGCTTGACCATCAGCAAATGAAGCGTCTCTCTCCATGGCAATACGCCGTCCGCACCACGATAATCCTTGTTGTGATCATCATTCTTGCTTTCACCTGTAAGTGGCTTTACTGGCGATTCAATCATGTAACAACGGATGCCGCCTACGTGAAAGCGGACATGGCCAATATTGCCCCGGAGGTCCCGGGTAAAATCGTCACTTTGTGTGTCAAAGAGGGTGAATTTGTCAAGCAGGGTCAGGCCCTCCTTCGTATCGATCCCGAACAGATGGACCGGCAGATCAGCCTGTCTGAAGCAGATATTACCAGTCTTTCCTCAATGAAAGAACGTTTCGGCGCCGATGCCGAACAGGCCAGAAAAACCATCCCGGCAACGATTGAAGCTGCCAGGGCAGCCATCGACGTTACCCGGCGACAGAAGATCAAAGCAGAAGCCAACCTCGATCACTGGTCTCTCATGTACAAACGTTATAAAGAACTTTATGCCAAACAAACCATCGGCAAGGCAAAATTTGATGAGATTGAAACGGCTTGGCGGGTGGCCGAGGCCGATTTTAATACGGCAACCGCTCAGGTTAATCTTGCCGAGGCGCGACTGAAAGAAGCAGAAGCATCACGGGCAGTGATCAAAAAAACAGAAGCGGCCTATCAGGAAGTCAATCACAACATAGCCAAAGCCCAGGAAGCCCTGAAAATGGCGAAATTAATCCAATCTCGCTGTGAAATCAAGGCGCCGATCGATGGCGTCATCGCGCGGATTCTAGTCCGTGAAGGTGACTTCGCGTCCCCCGGAAGACCCGTCATTGGTTTATACAACCCCCGTAGCCGCTATATAGAAGCCCGCTTTGAGGAAACCAAGGTTCGCTATATTACACCAGGCAAAACCGTGAAATTTACAGTGGATAACTACCCTAATCGTGAATTGACGGGAAGGGTTTTATTCTTAACACCGGCTTCAGCCGCTGAGTTTGCCTTAATACCCCGGGATGTATCGGCCGGTGAATTCACCAAGGTCGTCCAACGCATCCCCATTCGGATCTCCATTGATCATCTGGAAAAGCACCCGGACCTCGTACCGGGCATGTCTTGCGAAATTGCCATTGCGAGAGACTGATGCCTTCAAACACCAATAAATGGGTGGTTGCCTCGCTGGTCTCGGCCGGCGTCTTTATCGCCCTTCTCGACACAACCATTGTGGACATTGTTCTGCCGAAGATGATGTCAGCCATGGAAACGGACATTTACGGTATTCAATGGGTCGTCATTACCTATTTTCTCGGTGCTGCCATTGCCATGATGGCCGTGGGCTGGGCCGCCGACAGGGTTGGCCATCGCAATACTTATATTTTCGGCATTCTCCTGTTCATCGCCATGTCGGCTACCGCCGGTTTAGCCACCAACCTGCCGATGATGCTCATTTCCAGATTTCTTCAGGGAATCGCGGAAGGCATCATGATGCCCGTAAGCCTCATCATGCTCTATGAGACGTTCCCACCCGAGGAAAGGGGGCTTGCCATGGGTGTTTACGGCATTTCCGCCTCGTTTGCACCAGCCCTCGGGCCGACATTGGGCGGCCTTTTAACGGAATACCTGAATTGGCGGTGGGTTTTCTTCATCAATATTCCCATAGGTCTTGTGGATGTTGCCCTTGTCTGGTGGCTTGTGACAAACATCCGCCCCGAGGAGGACCCGGGACGTTTCGATGTCGTGGGATTCATCCTCTCATCGACAGCCTTGTCCGCCCTGATTGTTTTACTCGGTAAAGGACAGGAAAATGGATGGCTCCACTCCGACTTTATTCTGATATTGATTATAATTTTCGTCGTTTTCGGCATAGCATCCGTCATTTGGCTGTCCTACTGCAAGGTCCCCCTATTCCCCCGAAGAATTCTCGGTCATCGTCCTTTTCAACTGGGCGTTTTGGCCATGAGCTTTTTTTCCGTCACAGCGTATGGATTCTTTTTTCTTCTGCCTGTTTATCTGCAGCAGGTTCATGGATACACGACGTTCCAGTCCGGTCTCATCCTTCTGCCCGGAGCTCTTTTTGCGGGAGCATCCACTCTGATGGCCGGCGGCCTGTCCGATCGAATGAATCCTAAAGCGATAGCGGCCGTTACACTTCTGGGTGGCTCAGTCGCCTCGTGGATCTTCCACACTGACCCGGATACACCTCGGCATTTACTTTATTGGGACTATATTGTCTGGGGATTTTTCATTGGCGGAACCTTCGCCCCTGTCACCCTTATCTGCCTGGCAACCCTTGAAGAACGCGACATCGCCAATGGATCGACTATTGTCAATGTCTCGCGCCTTATCGCCGGCGCCATAGGAACGTCATATGCCACGGCAATGCTCTCAACGAGAAAAGATACCTTCTTTGAGGCGTTGAGCAATAATCTAACCTGGTCGGGTTTTGCCACCTCAGATCTAACAACCAGGCTGCAAGGCCTGGGCTCGTCTTCAAAAGATTTTGTTGATCCCGATAGCTGGTCACGCCTGGCAGCGGCGGCTAAAGGTTTAATATCCCTTCGAGCCTCCAGTTTTGCCTTCGAGGCCACCTATCAATACCTGGCTATTTTTTCGCTCGCAGCCCTGTTCTTTGTGCTTTTTGTCCGCCTGTCCAACAAAAGGGTCAAGGGTCCATTACACTGAGGAAATATTGACTTTGATAAAGATTTTGTTGAATTATTTGATAAATATTGATAATAAGCCCGACACCACGACACCAACAAAGAATGAAGCCCGGTGAGTATTGTTGGTTGCTCCATCCTTCATCTTTAATCATACGGCAAGATGAAAGGGCTTCTGATGAAAGACTAATGTAATATCAGAAAGACGAATAGACGATCAGACATATAATTACCTGCAATCCAAGACTCTCTGGCCACAGAGATCTGGACCTGCCGCCTTCGATCCAGCCATGCTTATTCTGATCTTTATTTCACCGTCACTTAATGCGACAAAATGAATACTTGACAGGAACCGCCACAACACCCGGCATCTTCCTTGAAAGCCGTCGCAATTATGTTTTAGAAATTCCTGATAAAATATTATTCGTCTTATAGGTCAAGATGCCGTTTATTTTTTATCACAATACTTTATGAGGATCATCTGAATGTCGGTTCACAACTTTACGAAAAGAAAAGAAGATATTAAATGGACCCAAATCCATCTGGAACAGGCTCGCATCAATATGCCGCCTGATAATGATGGTGAAATACAGGATAAACTGATTCCGTCGATTCTCGATGCTGTACCACACGCTGTCATAGGGCTTCGCGACCTGACAATATTTTTCGCCAACGGGGCTGTTGAATCTGTTTTTGGATGGAAGCCGAACGAATTAATCGGCAAGACTGCCCATCTGTTATACAAATCAGACGAAGACTATGAGCAAATGGGAAATTTTCTCTATCCTGACCTCGACGACCATCGCACCCACCAGACGACATTTACATACCGTCACCGCCAGGGGCATACAATCACATGCCGAGTTCATGTTTCCCGAATTGGTGATAAATTGAAAGATAATATGTTTGTGGTCACCTATGAAGATATTACGGAGCAGCATGACAAGGAAAATAATTTGCGCCTTTTGAATGAAAATCTCGATAGCATGGTCCAACAGCGGACCGCAGAGGTGTTGACGGTCAATGCGAAGCTGCAAAAAGAAATTGAGACCAGAATTCGTTCGGAGGAGAAATTACGAAGGTCGGAACAGGAAAAAAGGGCAATCCTCGACTCCATGAGCGAGCATGTTCTTTTACTGGATAAGGATATGAAAATCATCTGGTCCAATATGGCTCTGCAAAAATATTTCAACATGCCACCGGAAAAAATAGCGGGCCGCTACTGTTTTGAAGCCCTGTACAACAAATCAGCAACGTGTTCTTCCTGTCCTTCCCTCAAAGCCATTCAGACGGGGCAACATCAAGAATACGAGCGCATTGATTCAGCGGGCAAAATCTGGACCTTTCGGGGCAACCCCGTCTTTGACGGCAAAGGCGCTGTCATCGGGGCCGTTGAAATTGTAACAAACATTACGGAGCGAAAAAGCTCTGAAGAAGCCCTGCGTCAAAGTGAAGCAAGGTACAGGGATATTATCGAAAATATGGATGACGGATATTTTGAAAATGACCTTCAGGGCAACTTTACTTTTGTCAATGAAGCAATGATCAGGATTTACGGCTACTCCAGGGAAGAGCTTCTTCGATTGAATCACAGGGAATATACCACGCAGTTAGAGGCCAAGCGCATCTTCAAGGCCTATAATGAGCTTTATCAGACGGGCATTCCCGTCAAGATCTTTGATTACGAAATCATTCGCAAGGATGGAGAAATAAGGCAACTGGAAGTCTCCACGTCACTTGTCTATGATAAATTCGGGCATCCCGTCAGTTTCCGCGGAATAGACAGGGATGTGACCGAGCGAAAAAAAATGGAAGAAGAGAAGAAGAAGCTTACAAAACAGCTCAATCAGGCTCAGAAGATGGAGGCCATCGGTACATTGGCAGGCGGGATTGCCCATGATTTCAACAATCTGCTCATGGGGATTCAGGGTTATACGTCCTTGATGATGCTTATGACCGATCCTTTGCACCCCCATTTCGAGAAGCTCAAAGCGATTGAAACCCAGGTGCAAAGCGGGGCCGATTTGACGAAACAGCTGCTGGGCTTCGCCCGCGGCGGACGCTATGAAGTCAATCCGACCGATATGAACGCATTAATCAGTAAAACGGCAACCATGTTCGGCAGGACAAAAAAGGAAATCCGTATCCAGGAAAAGTACGCCGCAAATCTCTGGATTGTCGACTCGGATCGTGGGCAGATGGAGCAGGTCATGTTAAATTTATTTGTCAATGCCTGGCAAGCCATGCCCGGTGGCGGCACCCTCTATCTTGAGACACAGAATATCATGCTGGACGAATCTTATCTCAAGCCCTACGATGTGCATCCCGGGCCTTATACAAAAATATCCGTCACCGATACGGGCGTGGGTATGGACGAAAAGACCCTGCAACGTATTTTTGACCCTTTCTTTACAACGAAAGAAATGGGACGCGGTACCGGACTGGGTCTCGCCTCCGCCTACGGCATCATCAAGGGACATGGCGGTTTTATAAACGTTTATAGCGAAAAGGGTCATGGAACGACTTTCAATATTTACATCCCCGCTTCACACAAGGAACTGATCAAACAGGACGCAACCTCCAGCGACGTCGTGAGAGGACAGGAAACCATTCTCATGGTTGATGACGAAAAGGTCATAACAGATGTGACGAGTGCCATGCTGGAAGGGCTGGGGTATCATGTTCTGATCGCCCACAGTGGCGAGGAGGCCGTGGAGATGTATCAACAATATCTTAATCAGATCGACCTGGTGATCATGGACATGATTATGCCGGGAATCGGAGGCGGCGGGGCCTTTGACGCCATTAAAACAATTCATCCCGAGGCCAGGGTTATCCTGTCCAGTGGGTACAGCATGAACGGCATGGCAAAAGACATTCTGAATCGAGGGGTTCGGGCATTTCTACAAAAACCCTTCCGGTTAAGCGACCTTTCACAAAAAATTAGAGAAGTTCTGGAAACAAGGCCCTAGCCATAAGGGTTAGATGTCAGGTTCAGATGGATAATGCCACTCTTCATCACCCAGGATTTTCCTAATGGAAGGCAGAACATAGAGCTGCCCGAGATCATGCCTCTTCAGGGCGTCGGCCAGTACATGGATTTTATCCTGAGTTGCCGCCTTTTTGTTGATAATCACATAATTCTCTCCCCTGACGCGACAATATCCTCCCGTATGAAGCGATCCATCAATCTTGAGCGGTTCATACCTGACGGTTATACCAAGCCGGCCAGCCAACGTCTCCATTTCGTTCAGCAACGTTTTTTCATCCATGGGACATTCCTTTTCTCCGCGATATCATCAAAATAAAAGGCGGTTGAAACAATGGCTTCAACCGCCTTCTCCTTAAAAAGGCAAATTCCGGAGCAAGTCAATGCTACATTTTCATGCCGCCGTCACAGAATATGACCTGTCCGGTAATGAATGAACTCTCGTCGCAAGACAGGAACAAAGCCAGATTTGCAATGTCCAGGGGTGCTCCCTTTCGGTTCATGGGTACCAGATAAGGCAGCATGGCATCCATCTGCTGGATGGTCGCCGGCGGCATGTTTTTCATCATGTCTGTCCAGATCATACCAGGGGCGATGGCATTGACAGTGATGCCTTTAGCTCCCAGCTCCTTGGCGGCGGTCTTGGTCATCCCGATAACACCTGCCTTGGTCGCGGCATAGTTGAGCTGTCCCGCATTACCCAGAGCGCTGGTGGAGGAAATATTGACGATCTTGCCATAACCTTTTTCACGCATGACCCGTGCTGCGCACTGGATGCCATAGAAGACACCTGTCAGGTTGACGGCAATGACCTGATCCCACTGTTCGTCCGTCATCTTGTGAAGGATGACATCGCGGGTAATACCGGCATTGTTGACGATAATATCGACTGTTCCGAACTCCTTAATGGCTGTATCCACCATCTTCTGGACGATTTCCCGGGAGGCCACGCTGCCGATAACGGCCACGGCCTGTCCGCCCTGCGCCTTGATTTTTTCCACAACAGCGTTGGCATCGGCTTCATTGACATCATTAACGATGATTTTTGCGCCCTCCTCGGCAAAGCGCAAAACGATACCCTCTCCAATGCCTCGTCCGGAACCCGTCACAATGGCCACTTTGTCCTTCAGTCTCATCTCTTTAATCCTCCTAAATTATGTACTTGGTTTTTTTATAATAGCCCACGACCAGCCGCCATGCGACTGATCTGGTAGGTTCATTCGCTTTTTCGTGTCCTCTTATTGATTAATTCGTTAAATATGTCAAGAAGCAAGATGATGCTCCCCACACCATTGATAGGCCTACGGTGGCGATTCATCGTTTCTTTCTCCTTCTTTAACGTTTCTTTTAAGTGAATGGCCGAGGCTTAGAAACATCTTGCCCCTTGACTATCAGGCGTGCGCACTATTTACCCTTAATATCTGTATACTTATAATTATATACTGAAGGTTGACAGGTTTGGCATGGTTTTTTCTATAGGTATTACAAAAACAAATAAATAATTCAATGGAGGATACAAAAATGAAAAAGACATTAGGAACCATGATGGTATCGGCGGTAGTGGTATTGATGACGGCAACCTTCAGCTTCGCGGAATTTGCCGTTGCGGGTGCCGGCAATTTCCCTTACTTTCAGTTGGGCTGCCTGATCATTGGCGGCATGATCATCATTTCGCTCAAGCATAAATATGAAAAGATCTACACCAATGAGGCAGTCGGCGCTTTCGCCCTGTATACGGTTCTGATCGCCCTGTTCACGAATCCTGTTGTGGACACTCTGAAGAATATGGTCAGCTAGAAAACGAACTCATATTCCCGGATACTTTTTATTAACCCATAAAAAAGCCCCTTCAACGATAACGATGAGGGGGCTTTTTATTGATCTTCAACCGGTTTATTTCTTCGCTTTGGCAATCTCCTCGTCGCGCAGAATCTTGCGCAGGATCTTTCCTACAGCTGATTTTGGGATGGATTCCCGGAACTCGACCTGCTTGGGCACCTTGTATGGCGCCAACTTTTCCTTGCAGAAATCGATAATATCCTTCTCCGTAGCCGTTTCGCCCGGTTTGAGCACCACAAAGACCTTTACTGTCTCGCCACGGTAAGCGTCGGGGATACCGACGGTCACGCCCTCGGCCACTTTGGGATTCTGATAAAGAACTTCGTCCACTTCACGGGGATAAATGTTGAATCCGCCGGCAATAATCATGTCTTTCTTCCGGTCCACAATATAGATGTAGCCGTCTTCATCCAACTGACCAACATCGCCCGTATGGAGCCAGCCGTCGGTCAGCTGGTTTGCCGTCTCTTCAGGATTGTTCCAGTAACCCTGCATGACGTTCGGGCCCTTAAAGAGAATCTCGCCGGGATCGCCGGGCTTCACATCTTCAATACCGTTTTCCACATCCACCAGCCGCACATCATTGTCCATGATGGGAATGCCTATGGAACCGACCTTGTTTGCCAGAATCGGGTTGCCTATGCCCACTGAAGTGGTTTCGCTCATACCCCATCCCTCACCAAAATTGATCCCCATGTCTCTCACCTTCATGATGAGCTCCGTAGGCATTGGAGCGCCTCCGGAATTGATCAGCCTGATGCGTTCTCCCAGTTTCAGTTCTTCTGCCTTCGGATGATTAACGATAGCGGTGATCATGGTCGGCACGGCCGGGAAGAAGGTGAATTGATCGAACCTGGCAATGGTGCCCATGAACTCGTCCATATCGAAACGGGGCAGCAGAACTTGTGTTGCGGCATTCATTAATGCCCAGTTCATGCTGACGATATTGCCGTAAATATGAAAATAGGGAATGATGCCTATGACATTCCGCTTTTCGTACGGCGTAAAAACAACCAGCGGATTACCCCAAAGGGAGCACTGGAATACCGCTGCGATAATATTCGCATGGGTCAGAAGCGCACCTTTGGGCAGCCCCGTTGTACCACCCGTAAACTGAATCAGCGCTGCATCCTCGGGCGTAACAATGACACGGGGGAGCCGTGTATCCGTGCAACCCTCAATGAGTTCGGAAAAATGGTGCCAGCCTTCATCCAACTCAAGTGTTTTGGCAGTGCTCACACCGAACCCGTTGATGTAATCCGTTACTCTGGTCACAATCATCCGCTTGAGTTCCAGCTCTCTCGCCAAAGGACGCATGGTCGGTAGCGCCCCGTCGAATGTGATGAGCGTCTCCTGGCCGGTATTTTCCATCATAAACTTGAGTTCATCATGGGTATACAAGGGATTCATGTTGACAACCATGGCGCCTACGGACAGCGTGGCGTGGTAAGCAATAATGTACTGGGGACAATTCGGCAAGGCTATGCCTACCCGATCGCCCTTTTTCACCCCGAGCTGGGCCAGGGCGTTGGCCATTCGGAGCACTTGAGTCCGAAGCTGACTGAAAGTCATTTCCGAGCCGTAAAAATCCACTGCAGCCTTGTGCGGAAATTGCGCGGCCGCGATATGCACCAGGTTTTGAACGGGAAATCTGGGATAGCGGATTGTGGTGGGAACGTTGTAGTCATAATGCTTGTGCCAGGATCTTGTTTCCAAATACTTGTACCTCCTTTTTTTTATATCAACACACAGCTTATGCCGTGAAGTTGACCCCCATATTGCTATCTATCGATGATTTGCGACCGGTTTATTTGCAGCGTCCTATATTACAAACTCACCCCTATTGCAATATTATTATAACATCCGCTAGATTTCGGTAACTTAAACACAGCAGGGAACAGAGCGTCCCGACAGCAGGGCCATCTGATATTTGCGGCATGGCAACAGATCCGCAATAAGATCGTTCCTGATTTCTCCAAGCGTTTTAAATTGATATCCTTGATTGCTCATATTTTTTATAAGATTAAAAAAAACGTCGCGCCATATCCCACCCTCCGCTTCTGCATGGACCGGCAAAATATGGAGCCCCCTGTCACTAATCTTTTTCATAATCAACGCCAATCCGGCACTCACACCAACTTCTTCAAAACAGGGGAGGTCCGACGGAATCTCCGGAATATTAAGGCCTTCGTGAAGAAAAGGGGCGGGAGCCCTGGTACAACTGAGGTACTCCCAGGAATACTCTTTCAAAACGTGCAGGACGCGATCATCGATCAGCCAGGCAGGAGCCCCGAACGACGTTGGCCTTCGATCCGTCAACTGCTCGAAGGCAGCTATCCCTTTCTCCAGCCAATCACGGATCCATGATTCCGACCGTCCGTAAAGGCCATCCTGCCAACGCCGGTGATCCCATGCATGAAGTTGAACTTCGTGACCATCAGCGATTATTTTGCGAACAATATCAGGAAAAGAAAGGGCAATCATCGGGGACGGCAGCAAGGTGCCGTAAAGGGCGGTCCGGAATCCGTACAATCCCGGCGCGTTTGAATGGATCATTTTTTTTAGAAAGCGGGGATTCTTCAGGAGCTGCAAAACGGCCAGGCCCGAGGCATCCGGTCCCATGCTCAAATAAAAGGTCCCCTTGACGGAAAGCTCCGCCATAACACTCAAAAGGCGGGGAACGCCATTTTTCATGCCCTGATAGGTGTCGACATCGATTTTCAGACCAAGGACACCATCAGCACACATTTTTCATAAACCCTCGCGTTTTCTGATTCTTGCGGGAAGATTGGGCGTCCTGCGTTTTGAACAAACCACAAAGAAACCTATTCATTCTCTTCGAGAAACGAATAAATCGTCATTTTCAGTGAATCTTCCAAGCCGACCTGCGGGCTCCAGCCAAGCAATTTTCTGGCCTGCTCAATGCTGGGTTTCCGCGTATAAATATCCTGGTAACCCTTGCCATAGAACGTATCCGACGGAACCTCGACAATTTCCGAATATTTGTCGTCATTGAGATGTTGCGGGTGGCTCATGAAAATCCGTTTCATGATATTGGCCAGTTCCTTTACGGAACAATCATTGTCGGGATTTCCGATATTGATGATCTGGTTTTTGCAAAGATCATCACGATTTTCGAGAATCTTCATGAGTGCGGAAATACCGTCATCCACGTAGGTGAAACAGCGTTTCTGGAAACCGCCATCCACCAGGGAAATCGGTCGTTTCATGAGTAGCTCGGCGATGAACTGGGTAACGACACGGGAACTGCCTTCCTTGGCCGTATCCAGGGAATCGAGACGCGGCCCGACCCAGTTGAAAGGACGAAAGAGGGTGAATTCGAGATGGCCGCGCGTTCCGTAGGCATAAATGACACGGTCCAGAAGCTGTTTGCAGCAGGAATAAATCCATCGTTCTTTCTGAATGGGACCCACAACGAGAAAACTTTCGTCTTCCTTGAATTCCGCATCGGGACAGGCGCCGTAAACCTCGGATGTCGAAGGGAAGACCACACGTTTATGGTATTTAACGCACTGCTTGATAATATTGAGATTCATTTCAAAATCAAGGTTATAGACAGCAATGGGATCTTCCACGTACAGCTTGGGTGTTGCAATCGCCACAAGGGGCATGATCACGTCGCATTTTTTAATATGATATTCAATCCACTCCTTGTTGATGGAAATATCTCCCTCTAGAAAATGGAAGCGCGGATTGTGGATGGCCTTTTCCAGACGCTCATCACCCAGATCCATCCCATAAACCGTCCAATCCGTCGTATCGAGAATCCGGTTGGTCAAATGATGACCAATGAACCCGTTTACCCCTAAAATCAAGATTTTCATTTTAATCTAATCCCTTCTCTGCTCTTAAAATATGCGTATATGTCGTTGTCCTTATATCTCATCCCCGCAATCTCAACATCAAGAAGCCGGATGCTCCCCTCCCCTGCTGAAACCATGACATCTTCACCGAGGATGCTTACAACACCCGGTTGATTTCGGACCATTCTCCCGCCTTCCGGAACTCCCCACCAGACGACTATTTCCTGACCATCGGGCAAGTGGGCAAAGGCTCCGGGATAAGGATCCGTTACAGCACGTATGAGATTATAGATTCTCACCGCCGGCCATTGCCAATCAATCAGACCATCAGACCGTCTTCGACCGGCGAAAGTGGTCGCCAGGCTTTCCTCTTGGGGAATCCGGGGTGTCCGTCCCGCTTTGATAAGCGGCAAGGCTTCCTCCAGGAGGGTCGATGCCGCTTTACAGAGTTTTCCATAGAGCGTCAGCGCCGTATCCTGAAAATCAATGCCGACGGCCCGCTGGCCTACGATATCTCCCGCATCAGCCCTCTTTACCATATAATGAAGGGTCACACCCGTTTCTTTTTCCCCATGAATCAGCGCCCAGTTCACCGGCACCCGCCCGCGATAAGCGGGAAGCAGCGACCCATGCAGATTAAAGGCGCCTCCCGGCGGTATATCCAGAATCCGCTGGCAGATGAGTTGCCGGTAGTAAAAGGAGAATATTACATCCGGCGTCAGGCCGGCGATTCTCTCAATCCATTCGTCCGTATTGACATTTTCCGGCGTATAGACAGGAATAGCGTGTTCTTTTGCCCATTGTGCAACGGATCCAAACCAGCAGTTCTCGCCGGGGTCATCCTCATGGGTAAAAATTGCTTTCACTGCAAAACCGAACCGCTTTAAGGCGTCAAGACCTGTCAGGCCCATGTTGTGATAGGCAAAGACAACGGCTTTCAAGAGCCGCCCTCCGATGCATCGCGACCATGGATATTCTCAATGACATATTCCGGACGTTTACGAACTTCCTGGTATATGCGGCCGATATACTCACCTATAACACCAAGGGCAAAAAACTGCATACCGACAAAGACAAACAGAATGGCAAAGAGCGTAAACACGCCCTGGGCCGCCCAGCCTGCCCCGTAAACCAGACGGGCAACTGCCAGGAAAATACCGAAAAAAGTACCCAGTACCGACATGCCGATGCCGCCATACATAAGCAGCTTCATGGGCAGATTGGAAAATGAGGCTACAAGATCAAACTGAAGATTGATCAGTTTTCTTAACGGATAATTCGATTTCCCCCCGTGCCGTTCTTCGTGGGCCACTTCAATCTCCGTGATCCGTTTGCCGAAGACGGTCGCCAGGGCCGGAATAAAAGTCGCATGCTCGTGGCAGGCGATCATACGCTCCACGACGGGGCGCCTGTAAGCTCTGAGCATGCACCCCCAGTCCGTCATCCGAACACCGGTGATCTTCCTTGCCAACTGGTTAATGATTTTCGAGGGAACAATTCGAAACAGGGAATCTTTCCTTCCTTTTCTTATCGATCCGACCACATCATAGCTGCCCTCTTCCATCACCTTGACCAGTCGGGGGATCTCTTCCGGCGGGTTTTGCAGATCGGCATCAAGGGTAACAACGATATCACCCCGGACGATTGAAAAACCGGCCATAATTGCCGCATGCTGACCGTAGTTTCTCGTCAGTTCTACAACCCTCAGTTCCGGCTCCTTCAATGTCATCTCCTTCAAGATTGAAAGGGATACATCTCGGCTCCCGTCATCGATGATGATAATCTCATAAGGTTTTTTCATGGCCCTCAGAACGGGCTGCAGGCGTTCCATCAACAGTTTGAGGTTCTTCTCCTCGTTATAGACGGGGATGACCACTGATATCATGATAATATCTCCCTGATGGCCTCACACACATAGCCTACATCATCATCAGACATATCCGGAAACAGGGGCAGTGATATGATCCGCCCAGCTGCCCGCTCCGTCTCCGGCAATGTCCCGGTTGCCGTTTTGAAACGCTCTTTGACATAACTCAACTGATGCGTTGCGGGAAAATGAAGGCCGTAGCCGATATTGAAATCCCCCAAACGGGCCATAAATCGGTCCCGTTCCATCAATCGTACTTTCACGACAAACAGATGCCAGGCATGTTCATGGGGATAATCGGGCGCCTCCGGCATATCGATGCCATCAAGCCCGGCAAGCCCCTCCCTGTAAAGACGGGCAATCTCTCCGCGCCGCCTGTTGAACACGGCTACCCGCTCAATCTGCGAGACCCCCAGGGCGGCCTGCATGTCAGTCAGATTATATTTAAAACCTGGTGCAGCCACATCGTAATCCGGGTTCCCGCCTTTTCCATAGCGTTTCCAGGCATCCCGCTCAATGCCGTGAAACCTCAGAAGCCTTAATTTCGTCTCGAAATCCCCATCATAATGGGTCACCATTCCCCCTTCACCGGTCGTGATATTCTTGATGGGATGGAAAGAGAAAATGGCGGCCTTTCCGAAACCACCGGCATGTGTTCCTTTATAAACGGTCCCGACAGCATGGGCGGCATCCTCAATGACGGTTATGCCGTTACGGGCAGATATATCCAAAATCGGGTCCATATCGACAGGTGCGCCGGCAAAATGAACGGGAATAATGGCCTTTGTTCGGCGGTTAATTTTCTCTTCAATGAGCTTTGGGTTGATATTTAACGTACCATATTCGCAATCAACAAATACAGGCGTCGCCCCGGCCATGGCAATGATATTGATGGTTGAAACAAAGGTCATGGATGGGGTGATCACTTCATCGCCAGGACCGATACCGAGAGCCAGAAGGGTCAGATGCATGCCTGCGGTGGCGGAACTCAGGGACACAGCGTAGTGTGCACCGGTCAACCGTGAAAAGCGTTCTTCAAATTCCTTGCAGACAGCCCCGGTCGTGATCCAGCCCGAACGGAGGCAGCAGCTCACGGCTTCAATATCCGCTTCACTGATGGATGGCCGGTTTAAAGGCAGGAAATCTTCTCGTATCTTCATCGTTATCCTTCCAGATATAACATATAAAATTTTCCATTATTCCACAATATTTTGACATGAGGAACCTGTTTTTGCAACCCCTCCACATGCCCTATCCCCTCCGTAATACAATATTTCCCCTTGCCTTGTCGAATATTCGCGGAAAATTCTTCTGCCGTGGGAAAATATCGCCGACGTTGCTCGCTGGAAATACGGTCTGCGCCAAACTTCAGTTCTCCGATATCGTCAACGATGGGCGTTCTCATCCCCGTATGGAAATCAACAGCATACATGGAAATCTTATACTGATAGAGCGGCTCGCCTTTCGGCAGGTAAGTCTTTACTGCTGCAATGATGTCACGGGAGGACTTCCCCGGCGACAAGTAGTGGGTCATGGGAAAGAGAATGATGGCCATATACAAGGCAAAAAGAAGATATACGGGAAAGAACCAGCCTGAGACAATTCTTCCTTTTGCTAACCCGGGCAAAACAATGATCAGGATTTGAACGGCAACAGGACCGGCAAACCATAACCAGGCCGGATGGCCGATTTTCTGATATTCAGGGATAAACAGCGGCACAAATACAATACCTGAAAAAAGAATCGACTGCAGAACAATTGGAATATTTAGGAATATCTGCCTTTTTGTGCCTTTGTCTTCGCTGGACCGGGACCGCTCCTCATAATTCCTGATAATATGCCCCATCAGAACGGCCAATGGCGGGAAAATGGGTGTAATATAGGAAGCCAGCTTGGATGAAGATAAGGAAAAAAAGAGAAGGATGATTCCGGCCCAAGCCAAAAACAAGCATGCCTCTTCTCTTTGAAACATGGTTCTCACGGTGAACCGCTGCATCCCCTTTCTGAGCCCGGAAATAGCCTTCGGCAGGTAGGGCCACCACGGCAACGCCCCGCCCAGAATGATTAAAATATAATAATAAAAGGGTTCCGTTCTTTCATGCATGGTTGTTGTATAGCGAAGAAAATGCTCTTGAATGAAAAAAAAGAATAAAAAATCGGGATTTGCCCGTTGAACGAAATAGATCCAGGGTCCGACCATAATCATGAAGACGATGGCGCCCACTGGAGATATTAGCCTGAATACCTCACGCCATTTTCCAAGCCAAAGCAGCCAGAACCCGATAATGGCAAAAGGAAAAATCAGCCCGATCAGCCCTTTTGTTAGAAATGCCAGAGCTGCGCCGGAATAGAACAGATAAATCCACTTTTTATGGTGTTTCCGATCCTCGGCAAAATAGCGAAATCCGAACCAGATGGTCCAGGCAAGAAATAAAGTAAGCGGCATATCCAGGATATTGATCCGTCCCAAAGCAAAGGGAAGCAGACAA
The DNA here is from genome assembly GCA_964492965.1 of uncultured Syntrophaceae bacterium. Lineage (GTDB taxonomy): Bacteria > Desulfobacterota > Syntrophia > Syntrophales > UBA8958 > CAZBME01. The sequence continues at coordinate 52,528 of CAZBME010000001.1, forward strand.
GTCGTCAAGATGGCCGCACTATAGAGCCCCGTCTTTCGGTCATGAAAATAGCACCCCATGAAATAAACCAGAAAAATGCAGCCCCATGCACACAGGGCAGGGAAAAACCGTGATGAGAATTCGTTTTCACCGAAGATTTTGAAGGATAAGGCGGTTGCCCAGTAACCGAGAGGCGGCTTTTCCAGATAGACAACCCCTTTGAGGTGGGGCGTCACGTAATCGTTGGATTCATTCATGGCTTGCGGTATCAAGGCATAGCGGCCTTCATCCGGCTCCATAAGGGGCATGACGGGAAGGAGCCCAAAATAAAGGACCAAGGGAATGAAGAAAAGAATGATGGCTTTATGGATTTTAGAACCCATATTCATTGCGTTATGCCCAAAATGCACTCGTTTACCGTTTCATACACATCATCCACGGATATGGACTGCATGCACAGATTGTTGTTGCAGGAAGAAAAACGGTGATTGAAGACATTGACACAGGGGCTGCAAGCCAGCTTGGAATAAACGACACGGCCTCTCCCTCCGATCGGCCCGAAAAGCTTTGGCGTTTCCGGGCCATACATGACGATATTAAAAATGTCCGTCATGGAAGCAAAATGTCCGGGGCCGCTGTCGTTCGTGACCAGGATATGGGCCAGACTGTAAAGTACAAGCAGTTCCCGAAGCGTCGTCTTGCCTGCCAGACAAATCGCCCGCTCCGAGCCGATCCGGCGGCAGACTTCCATGGCGGATTCAGCCTCCGACGGAGCGCCGGTAATGATAATCAAAACATCTTCATGTTCGGCAAGAAGCTTTTTCCCCAAGACGATGAAATTCTCCGTCGGCCATTTTCTCAAGGGAAGCATATCGCTGGCATTGGGATTAAGCAGTACCAACAGCCCCGACGCCATCGCTATCTCTCCGAACCCTTCGTTCAGAATATCCACGACACCGTCAATCTCTTGATCCGACGCTCGGAAGACGGGTGCTACCTCTGTAACCATATTGACATCCAGCTTAATGAGAGGGATATCTTCAGGATCGACCGTCAGGGCCTCTACCAAGAGATGATAAGCCTTCGCCGTATGAAGATAGGGATTGTACTGAACGCGATGGGTCATCAAATCACCCCGGTATGGCCCTTCGCCCGTAAAACGGTGAAGCCCAACACGGCGCCTTGCTCCTGTCATAAACCCCAGGATGGCTGAGGCGCGGGCAAAAAACTCCATGTCCACGGTAGCATCAATGCCGAGCTTTCGGACCCGTATCAAAAGTTTGAAGATATCCCAGAGGAAATCGGTGAATCGCTTATGCCGGATTGAAAATATATTATTTGACGGAAGGAGATTCATGATTTCCAAAATCTCCCGGTTCTCTGTAAACACACAGAAATATACATTTTCTCGTCCCACCATCTGGATGGCACGTTGAATGGCGCTGTAGGCGAGCACTGTCGCCCCCTGCTCTATCAACTTAATAAAGAGGATCTTCTTAGGTAGCTGTTCATTCGATTTCCGATGCCCAAACCTGTCCATGATCCGGCGCAAAATGGTCAGTTTAAAGCAGATCATTCTGCCAATCCAGATGTCAATCATCCTGATGGTCTCAGGTTTCAAGAAGTTAGCCTCCCTTTGATGCTTTTTCCCAAGTGAGGCCACTTCCTTAACAGAAATGAGACAAAAATGCCAATATAAGCGCCCATCACTACATCACTTAGATAATGGGCACCGATAACAACCCGACTCAAACATACGAGAAGGGCTATCGTAACCCACAGCCACTTGAATCGTGGAAACAAAACCGACAGGACAAAGGCCAGAGAGCAGATGGTGGTTGCATGGCCGGAGGGGAAAGAGGTCTGTTCATATCCGGTGCCGAAGAAGCCAAATCCGTAAAAACCTTCCGTCAGGAATACTTTGGGGCGCCATCGCCCCATCAGCCACTTGATTGCATCGGTCAAAAGTCCTGAAACAGCCACAGAAGAAAAAAGATAAAACATCCGTTCCGTCCAGGTCCAGTTTCGGGCAGTGAAACGATAATACATAAATAAAGCGGCAGACCCGATAAGATACCACGTTGAAACACCCAGGTAAGTCACATATTGGAAAAAAAAGACTATCTGGACATTTAGGCCTGTTAATAAAGCGGTAACCGGCAGATCATAAAAGTAATAGCCGAGGGAAACGATTGCTAGGGTAAGGGGAAACAGAAGGGTAATCAACAACGCGTCGCGCTTCATGGCTTCACTCCCTGATAATTTTTGCACCAGACATATTCAATTGAATCAACTTTCCCTCCATTAAGCATGATATCCATGGAGGATTCCGACCGGCAGGAATCACATTTAAAGCGTTGGGTGACATCTGTCCTGTGAAAATATGTATTGATAAACAGCAGGTCATATCCTGTCGGTGACTCCTTCTCCCACTGATCAAACTGGTCGTTGCGCTGATCGATGATAAAGACCTTCATCTTTTTATAGGGAAGGCCGTAGTAAATAGCCCTGCTGCCCATGGTCCAGTTGGTCACGGCCAGCGCCTTTCGTGGATTGCTGTTCTGCTCCATGACTCTCCCGGCTTCCTTGATGATTTCCGCAAACCCATAAATATCCCGGAAGGGGGATTTATAATCCGGAAAAGTGAACCACTTGGCCGGAAGCGCGGCATACAGGAAAAGGGTCACCACTAGACTGAAACCAACGGCAAAATATTGATAATAATGTTTCCCTCGACTGGCTGCCGATAAGAGATAATATATTCCAATGGGTATGAACAGAAGATAAAAAAGACTCGGCCAATGGGGTAGCGTTCTTTCATACAGAGAGGAATAGAAGAAGAATAGAAGCACCGTGGCGCCAAACAGAAAGGCGAGGCGAATCTGGTCAAGCTTGGCCCTAAAACTTTTGATGAAACCGTAGAAGGCAATGATGAAAAGAAACGGGCTGTAGGCGCCGAACTGGGCCAGCAGGGAAACAAGAAACGACTTGACGCTGGCGTCAGAGGTCCCCAGAACATGGCCACCCTGATATCGGAAACTGATCCAGTTATGATGATAATTCCAATGGATCACGGGTGAAATCATAATGAAGGCAATGACGGCGGCGATAAACATCGAAGGAGAAAGCAGAAGGTCAAAACGTTTCTTGATTATGAAATAAACGAATAAGGGGACGATAAAGAGAATGGCTGTGTATTTCGCGAGACCGGCCAATCCGAGAATCAGCCCCAGATAGAGATAGTATTTGATTTGGCCTGTTTCTTCCATTTTGAGAATAATCGCCATGAGAGGAAATATGAGAACCAGCAGGAAACAGTCCGGCAAAAGCATGAGACTCATCGCGTTCATGATAAAAGAGCTGTTGATGGCCAATACGGCCCACAAAGCGATACGCCTTGACCCGGAAAAGGAGATGGTAAATCGGTAGCAATAAACGGAAGCTATGGCGAATAGAAGGATCGCCGGCAATCTGACCAGAAACTCGTTTGTACCGAATAGATAATAGAGGGGAGCATGGACCCAACCGACCAGAGGCGGATGATCGACATAGCTGAGGTCCAGATATTTGGCATATAAAATATAATGGGCCTCATCAACGCCAAGACCGAATGTCGGCGCCACGGCTAGCCGAATAAGCGTAAACAGCGCAACTATTCCTATCAAGGGAAAATCGGCTTTATCAAGGGTTAAAAACTTCATGTATTTATCCGGCCTATTGTTTCACGTCATGCTGCTGAGATATCATGACGTTTGGCGAATATCATGGACAATGTCTTAATGACAAGCAAAAGCTATTATCGTTCCTAATCGCAAATAAAGAAAACCTTCATGATCCGGGTGCATGATGCAAAATAACGACAGATCGTTTGTTTTTCTGTATAATGGGTTCTCAATAAAGATTATTTATTACTAAAGAATGTTGATGAATTGGCCGATAATCCTCATGGGAGGACTGCGCATGAAGAGAACACCCCAGCGACTGGCTGTCATCGAATATCTTAAACATAATCAGTGCCATCCATCGATCATGGATATTCATCGTGCCATAGCGGATAAATTCCCGACAACATCGATCGCTACAATTTACAGCATCATGGATACCCTGGTAAGGGATGGTCAGGTGAATGAGTTATCGATCGATCCGTCCAAAAAACGTTTCGACACCAATCTCGCCTCTCACTATCACTTGCTTTGTAAAACCTGCGGGGAAATAATCGATTTTCGCGACGAGGTCGAACTAGCTCTTCCTAAAAACAGAAAAGATAGCTTTCTTGTCACAGATCAGCAAATCACTTATTATGGGACATGTCTTTCATGTCAAGCTATCATGCAGTCCAATGAAATGGAGCACCGTCATGAAGAAAGCAGCCAAACAAAATGGTTCGGACAGCAAAGCGCATAATAAACCACCGGGAACTGAAGAGCCTCAAAAAGAGGGGGAAGCCCAACGGGAATGGCTGACTATTTTCGAGGCCATTGGACACCCAACTCTGATCCTGGACAAGGAATACCGGATCATTCAGGCCAACAAGGCGGTGTACGCCCTGCTGGACGAGTCGGAAGCCAAAATCATCGGAAGGCACTGCTATGATATTTTTCATGACACAAAAGGCACACATGCCCCGGATAATTGCCCACTGCAACAGCTAGTCCTCTCGAGAAAGACGGAAACCATGGAAATGGAAATGGAAACGCTGGGAGGCACCTATATTGTTTCATGCACGCCCATTCTGGATAATCATGGAGACATACAAAAGATCATTCATATTGCCACAGATGTTACCCATATGCGCCGTTCGGAAGCAGAAAGGGAAAAGCTCCAGTCGCAACTGCTCCAGATTCAGAAAATGGAAGCCATTGGCACCCTGGCCGGAGGAATTGCCCATGATTTCAACAATATTTTGATGGGCATTCAAGGCTATATTTCACTGATGCTCTATGATGCAACGCCTGATTATCCGCACCGGCCAAAACTCGAGAACATTCAGAACTATACCAAACGAGGCGCAGAACTGACAAAGCAACTGCTGGGATTGGCGCGAGGTACGAAATACGATGCGAAACCAACGGACATGAACGATCTCCTCGAGAAGAGCTCTGAGATGTTCGGCCGGACTCAGAAAGAGATCTCCATTTTTAAAAACTTCAGGAATGATTTGTGGGCAGTAAAAGTGGACCATGGGCAGATGGACCAGGTCCTCCTGAACCTCTTCATCAACGCGGCGCAAGCCATGCCTGGAGGCGGCAACCTGGATTTGGGAACGGATAATGTTCTTCTGGATAATCCGGAATGCAATCCTGTCGGTATGGCAAAGGGCCAGTATGTAAAGATTACAGTTGCCGATAGTGGCATCGGAATGGACAGCAAGGTTCGTGAAAGAATCTTTGAACCCTTTTTTACGACCAAGCCGCAAGGTACGGGCACCGGCCTCGGCCTTGCGTCTTCTTACGCCATCATTAAAAATCATGGCGGCGGCATCCATGTGTACAGCGAACCGGGGAAAGGAACTACTTTTAATATTTACCTGCCGGCAATAGAAAACAAGCCAACCGCGGAGAAGGACTCGGAAGACAAGATTTATACAGGGATAGAGACAATTCTTATCGTTGACGATGAACTTATCAATATCAACGTCATGAAAAAGATGCTGGAAATGCTTCATTATCGAGTATATTCAGCCGGCAGCGGGCAGGAAGCGATCGCGGTAATGAGCGAAAAGGGCAAGCAGATTGATCTGGTCATCATGGACATGATTATGCCGGGAATGGGCGGCGGACGCGCTTTTGACATTCTGCGGCAAATGGACCCGGAGCTGCCCGTCATCCTCGCAAGCGGGTATAGCGCAGAAGGCGAAGCCAGGAATATTATGGAACGTGGTTGTAATGGTTTCATGCAGAAGCCGTTTCAACTACATGAATTGTCTAAAACCGTAAGGGATGTCCTGGATCGCAGAATCAAACATACGGACCCGCAGTAAGATTCCTTAATGACGTTGAATTGGATTCTACTTTGTGCTAAGCCTACCCAGCCTGGAGTTGTGGTGGGCTTATTTTTTATTAATATTCTGCAAGGAGGATCATATGCCTGTACTGGAATGGAAAAAAGACGAAACCGTTGCCGTCATCACCCTGACCAACGGAGAAAACAGATTCAATCCCACTTTTAACGATGCCGTTTTGAAGGCTTTTGATGAAATCGAGCAGGCCGCGGCGATTTCATCCGTGATCATCGTTTCCAATGATCCGAAGAACTGGTCACTGGGCATTGATCTCATGTGGATGATGGACAAGATCGGCAAAAATGATCTACCGGCAATCCGGGATTTCATTTACGGCGCAAATGATGTCTTCAAGCGCATCCTTCTTTTCCCCACCCCCGTCATTGCCGCCATCAACGGCCATGCCTTCGGCGACGGAAGCATTATGGCCTGCTGCTGCGATTTCCGGTTCATGAAAGCGGACAAGGGCTTTTTCTGCTTTCCCGAGGTCGATATCGACATCCCCTTCCTCCCTGGAATGCTGGCCATGCTGCGAAAGGCCTTTCCCTATTACAAGATGGAAGAAGCCGTCTTCTGCGGCAAAAAAATCGGTGCGAAGGAAATGGAAGAACACCATGTTATCACCAAGGCCTGTGCAAATGAGGAAGATCTCATGAAAGAAGCCCTGGTCTTCGCCAAGACATTCAATAAAAAACGTCCCATCTTTGGTGAACTAAAGAAGCGGATGAATAAGAACATCATTGATTTCATGGAAAAAGAAGACCCTTTTTATATCGATTCCGTCAAGCTGACCATGTGATTTCCAAAGGGAAGGGATTTGATTTTCTACAATGAGAACCATCGTAAACCGTTATATTTTTAAGGAAATCGCCCTTCCCTTTTTTATGATCCTCTTTATCCTTACTTTTGTCCTGCTCATGGGCAAGATCCTTCAGCTCATGGACATGATGATTAATAAAGGCGTTCGCATCACCGATATTGCGCAGCTGGTCATTTTTCTCATGCCGTCCTTTCTTTTGTTCACCATCCCAATATCTCTGCTGTTCGCCATCATGATGGCCCTGGGACGTCTTTCGACGGATAATGAGATTACAGTTTTCAAGGCATCGGGTATCAGCCTTTTCCAGATTGCCAAACCGGTTCTCCTGGCCGCTGGCCTGGCTTTCGTCGCCACGTTAGTGACAAGCTACATTCTGGTCCCTCAGGGCAATTACGCCACCAAGCTTTTGCTTTTCAATGTGGCCCGACAGAAAGCCAGCTTGGGAATCAAGGAAAAGGTATTCAACGACGATTTCAAAGGCATCCTTCTTTACGCCGATAAGGTCCCTGTCAGTGGCGATTTTATGGAAGGCGTCATGATTTCAGATCAGCGCATGGGCACATCACCCAATACGATCATTGCCCGCAAGGCCTTCCTGGTTAGTGATCTTGATTCCCTCTCCGTTACGCTCCGCCTGGAGAACGGAAGCACGCATACCGTGGACAAGGACTTGAAAAACTACAGGAAGATGGATTTTTCCTTCTATGATGTCAAATTGGATCTCGGCTCATCCATGACGGACGGAAAGGCGAAGACCAAGATCAGCACGGAAATGACGGCATCGGAAATTGTGCAGCGCATGAAGGGCGGCGCACTGAAACCTGAAGACCTGCGCGAATTGGCCATTGAACTACACAAGAAATTATCCATCCCCTCATCCTGTCTTGTTTTTGCGATCCTGGCCATTCCTCTTGGCATTCGCAAGCATCGCTCGGCAAAATCCCTTGGCTTCACAGTGGGGTTGATCACCGTCATGGCCTATTATCTGCTGCGATTAAGCGGAGAAGCCCTGGTTGAAACGGGAAGAATCCCCGTTCTCATCGGCACGTGGTTTCCTGTAATCGTCTTCGGTGTTGCCGGCATCTATCTTTTTATCATGGCGGTCAGAGAAAAATCCATCTGGCGCCCCTTTTCAAGGCACAGGGGATAATCGCCATGAATATCCTGGATCGCTACATCATGAAGGAATATATCACCCTGTTTGTTTTCATCCTCATCTCCATCATTTCCGTTTACCTCATTATCGACTTTTTCGGTAAAATTAGAATGTTCATGAGCAACAATGCCACCATCGTCCAGATGGCCTCTCATTTTTTCTTCATGATTCCCATGATCATCTCTCAGACCACACCCGCGATTGTCCTTCTGGCAACGTTAATGACCTTTGGAACGCTCTCAAAGCATAGTGAGATCGTAGCGATGAAGGCTAACGGCATCAGCCTCTACCGGATGATTCTACCGGTCATGGCCATCGGCATTTTCATTTGTGCGTTCCTGTTTTTATTCAGTGAATTTGTTACACCCCAATCCTATTACAAGGCGGAACACATTCGTCTTGTGGAAGTGCAGAAGCAGGAGTCACTCGGCACATTCAAACAAAACCAGATCTGGTATAGAGGAAAACTGGGCATCTATAATTTCAACATGTTCGACATCAAAACCAATACCTTGCACGGTGTCACCATCAATTATCTCAACGGTAATTTCATTCTAGGCAAGCGCGTGGACGCGGAAAAGGTCCATTGGGAAAACAATCGATGGGTATTCCAGAATTATTTGATAACAACTTTCCAGGAAGGTTCTTTCCCTTCACTGGAGCGTGGTGTTACAAAAGTAATTGATATTCCGGAAACGCCGTCGGATTTTAAAACAGTGCAAAAAGATGCCGACAAGATGGGTTTTTTTGAATTGAGGCTGTACATCCGGAAGCTGCAGTCTGAAGGGTATGATGCCTCGCGATATCTCGTGGATCTCCATGGAAAAATAGCGATCAGCCTGGTCAGCATTCTGTTGGTTATTATCGGGATCAGTTTTTCGCTACGCTCCGAACGCAGTGGCGGCGTGGCGCAAAGTATCAGCGCCGGCGTCATCATCGGTTTTTCCTATTGGCTTATTTTCGCCTTTTCCCTCTCTTTGGGACGTTCAGGAACCATACCGCCCATTCTTTCCGCCTGGCTCGCAAATTTCGTTTTTGGCGTGGCGGCGCTGTTCATGATACGCCGAGTTAATACCTGAGTTCCATTCCGACTCAAAACCTCATACCCGTTTTGACACCACGAAGCTATTACAGAATGGCATAGTGCCACCCCTTCAGATAAGGCTGTCTCGCGACATGCAACAGGAACACCATTGCATCTTATAATGCTATTAAGAATGGCCTTAAACATTACCTTGCAAAACCTTTATCCCTGCATGATAGAAAACCGCCTCAAAACCCGTCGTTCCAAAATACGATAAAAAAGCCCACCCATTGTTCACCCATTATTCTTGACATTTACATATAACAGTGTTAGTAAATAACAAGTTTAATAAGATTCATTTCATGTACGGATAAATAGATCTATCTTTATGAATTGCGTATATTTTTTTCTGATTTCAATCCGGGTTATTTTAAGACAACGAAGCCTGTCCGGGAATCATGGACGCTGTCTTGTGTTACCGGACAGTGTCCGGCAATCACGGACAGAAAAACACGCCATAACGCCTTCTATAAGTTTCCACCGAGTCCGTTCAACACCAGGTCTTGCCATTCAGATAATTGATTCTATTATTTTTTTTAACCATGCCTTCAGAGCCGCAGCCCATTTCTTTTCTCCTATGCGCGATGGCACATTTCTTGGAACGACGCAGGAGAAATGCCTTAGATATTCTGGCCATATGAATTCATTATTCAGCATGACCGGGTTCTTTGTGCTCCACATTTTAACTTGCATGAGTCAAGGAGGTCAACATGTCCCCGGATACACCGGCTGATTTTGTCAAAGGTCAATTCTATCTCATTCCGTTGGCCGACCTACAGTCTGATCCTAATCAGCCAAGGAAATATCTGGACCCCCAGGCCCTTGACGAGCTGATTGCATCTGTTCTGCGTCATGGGGTTTTGGAACCTATCCTTTTTCGCTGCTCCAAGCTGGGTATCCTGTATGTTGTCGCAGGAGAACGGCGATGCGCTGCGGCAAGGAAAGCAGGACTCGTTAATATTCCTGCCATCTATGTTGACGACAACCACGCGGAGATCGCCCTTGTGGAAAATCTCCTGCGCCAGGACCTGACGGCCATTGAAGAGGCTGAAGCCCTGGATCGGATGATGCGGGATTATAATTACAAGCAGGAAGATCTCGGAAGGATGCTTGGCAAATCGCAACCGGCCATTTCCTTGATACTATCCCTGAACCGCCTGCCGAAGGAAGTCCGGGATGAATGTCGTGCAGACCCGACAGTCCCAAGATACATCCTCGTCGAAATCGCCAAAACCAAGCAACAACGGGGCATGTTGACGCAATACCGTCATTACAAGACCAGGAAGCTATCAAAAGAGAGTCTTAAAAAGCAATCCCGGACAAAACGCAAGACCTATACGGAGATCCTCCTGGCATCAATGGCGGGCCTTACCGGAAGAATTAATAAGCTGGACATGACAGGATGGGCTGACGCGGATAGGGATAACCTGCTCCTTGCCATCTCGGAACTACAACGGATCGTAGCCGATAAATTCCGGATAGATGTGTCGGCCCGGCATGATTAACGCCGTTCGGTAAAACAGAGAAGCTTATCGCATAGTGATTCAGGAGGCCAGAGGTCACGTGTCGACAAACGTTGTTCAACGCCGTGCTATATCTAATAATTACAAATACTTATTGCGTATTAAAATTTTCATAACACGACATTCCGATTCCGATTAAAGGCATTTCAAGCGCAACCATAAGGCCTCCTATATCTTATTCCCATCTGTATTTTCCAAAGTTTATTAGCTATAAATTAATAATTTATGAGATAGTTTTAAGGTAAAACACATATTCTCTTTCGTTAGTAAATTTAAGGCAATTATTTCCATTTTCTTATTACTTAATAATATAATGAAATAACTACTTAAATGCGACAATTATATATGCTTAGTTGAACAGAAACCTATTTAAATATTTTACATATTTTATACATATTCATTAATTTAACATAATTAGTATTTTATATTTATTAAGCATTATTATGAATATTCACTGCAAGTTACAGAATATATAAAATTAATCTTAATATTACATAATAATATTAATGTATTTATTTCTATTTTTCATTTTTATCTTTAATAGATAACAGTTGTTATATCTTTGCTTTGAATAAAGTATTTTGCAGAGAGGGATCAATCATTTTTAACAGCATTATCACCATACGTGGGCCCTCATTAATAATTTATGGTGACGACAAGGCTCTCTCCGTATGTTCCTACATACACATCCTGTGCAGCAGGAATCCTCCCATAGACGGTCGCATTCCAGGGTGATTGTTTTCTCACGTACTGAGAGAGAGTTGAGGTTCCCGAGGTTCCATCCCCCCAAATAGTCGTATAAGAGCTTGTCGTGTAGATGTTGTAATTCAATAAATCCGATCCGGCTGCTTGTTTCATTTTTCGCGGATTAAAACCACCGGAATTGATGCTGGAACCGATTGTCAGTTGCACATTACTGTAAACTGTACAGGCGACGGTGATCGTTCCCGTGGAATCCATATTGATGGAGCCCAGGGGACTATAGGCGCCGAAATTTACCCCCGTTGTTGAAACCGTACAGGCCCCCTGAACGGACACTGGGTATAGGGTAAAAACCAATATGGTCAGAATGATAAACCTACTTTGTGTTTTCAATGACAATACCTCCTAAATCAATAATCATATCGTTTGATTCCGGTATGGTGAGCCTGAAGGAGCGGGACTTGCCCTCAAAGACAAATTCCGCCTTATAAGTCCCCGGCGGGATGTTTTCCAGATAGAACTCACCGCCCCTGGCTGTCTGGCATTTGACCTCTTTGCCTGGAATATTTATTAATATTTCATAGTATTCCGCGGGCATTACGGAACCGTTGGCCCTGATGCTGAGAGTCCCCGTCATGGCCTGTGTTTTTGTCGCTTCAAATTTCAGAAGCGTTCCGCCCCGCAGAGCAGGCGCCACATAGCGATTAACTCCCGTAATACTATAGTTAACGGGAATATCCTTATCGTTGATGGACAGATAATTTTCTACATACGATCCGAGATTGGGAATCACGACTTTACCGGCGCCATCCGTTTTGCCTATCTCCTGATTATTGTAGTAGGCGCGAACGCCCGGAAGATTGCCGACCTTGATCAGCGCGAAGCTGTCATTGACCGGTCTTGAAAATCCTATTGTATTGCCTACATACACAATACTGCCCCCGGCGGAAAATTGATAGGTCTCATCGGCAGTTTTATCCTTTTCATAGCGTCCCCGGTACTCGGCAGAGTAGATACCATAGCGGCCGTTGTACTGCAGATAGGGATTGACTGCCGTGCTCATGGAACCATGGGACTCTTTCTCTTCAATGGAGGCGCGATAGGACAGCCCCTCACCCAGGGGAGGATTCTTCTGTAATTGAATCATGCCGCTTTGAGTGTTTTGGTCTCTCTGGTAATTGGTCGACAGGGTTGTGTCTTTCCCCGGATAATAAGTGAAACCGACAAATACCTGGTTGTCGGGGTCACGCTGTTCGACATGCCGGAAGGAAAGGGACAGGGAGAGCTCTCTGGTCAAGCTGCGGGAATAGGATACGGAAAACGCTTGTTGGTCATCACCTGAATATTTACTCACCCTGGTGAAATCGAAGGATAGTGATCCAAGGCTTTTGTTCCCATAACCGATACCGGCGCCAACCTGATATCTTGTTTTTTCAACGGCAATTTGATTGGTGTTTTGCGTATTGACCGTGCCATACTCCTCTGTGTAGCCAACGAAAAGTAGTCTTGTATTGAAGTGCTTTCCCAGGTAGCTATGGTTTAAAGATCCGGCAAATCCCGGCTTCAGGCTTTCACCGGCGCTGCCCACCACGGTGCCGTCCACAACGCCGTATTGCCCCAAACCATAGGTCAATTGAGGTCCGATATTGAGAAGGTTCCTTGTTCCTTCCCCCCTGATTCCAACAGTAGCAGACTCTGTGACGCCGTATCGATGAAAGGCCGAAACGGCCATGTTACTGTAGCTGTTGCTTTCAACGCCGTAGGAATCGCGGAGGAAGCCCGCATTATAACTGTACTCCTGCCCCCCCCTGGAGAGAAGCGTTTCTGTAAAGTAAAGGGGATACTTCAACCTTTCTTCCCGACCAAAGGCATCTTTGACGCTGATCTCCAGATCATGGGTCCCGCTGAAAGCCATGATATTCTTCAGATCAAATCCGCCAGGCGAGAGTTTCTCGTTCCTGATGCGCACCCCGTCCAGATAGACATTAACTTCAGACGGCAGCTTGGCAAACCCGGCATAGTTAAATGTCGGCTGCTTTAAGAAGTAGGGATTTATCGTGAAATTTTTTGAAAAGCTGATGCCCCCCATCTGGAGAGTGCTTCCAACAGCACCGGATGAAGTGTAAAAATCGCCGGCTACCCATCGTTGCATGGTGGAGCGGTTATCATGGGTGATGCTGGTCATAAGTCGGGTAAAGCTTGAGTCATCGTTGCTTTTAGTAAACATGGAATCAGAAAGAAAAAGAATATCCGAAACTCGGACACCAAGCTGCTGCGTGGCTGACAAGGATTCAAATTTCAATGAATCTGATGCATTGTGGGAAAAGCCATAGTTTAAAAAGAGGCTGTTATCTTGGGGATAAAGCACCTTCGGTTGCCGTGCATTTGTAAAATCAACGATATGCTTTTTCAGCAATCCCGGCTCAGCCAGGATATTAAGGGACAGCTTGTTCTGATTGTAAGCATATTTAACGCCCACCAGGGATTTCAGGGAAATGTATGTTTTTCCATCTACTTCTATGGAACGGCCTTTAGGATCGACAAATCCCAATGCATGGAAGTCCTCTTTATAAATGAGAAAATCCCCGTTGGTGAACATTTTGACTATATATTCTCCTTTTTTTTCCTCATTCACAAAGATGCTGACAATCGCCGTCTCTCCGGCCTGCTCTTCTGCCAAAACCCACAACGGGTTTGCCAGACAGCCAAAGACGGCATACATGAGGATAAAGGCCAGCCTTATCCTGCATATAGTCAGGGCGCCTAAGATGCGGGCTGCATCGAAATCGACAGCGGCCACGGGTATTCTCCGGCCCTGGCATCTTCGGACAGGACAAACCGGTAACTCAACTCGGCAGTGACGGTGCTTCTCGCATAGGGCTGATGGATAAAAGCTCCCGCAGAATTAATCTGGACATCACGGGCCAGCCCGGACACCAGGACTTCCCGAAACGGCCATCCCAACCCTTCGAAGACAAGAATATAGCCTGATTTGTTATTATTCTTAATGGTCATCCGGGTAGCTGCCCGAATATCGACATAGCCCCGGTCAATGTCCTCATCCGTCAGCACCAGCACCGGATGTTGTCCGAGAATCGTAATCTGGGACCGCAAGGCAACGGTGGCTTTCACGCGGAGATCTGAATTTTTTACGCCGGTCGCTATTAATTCATGCCCCTCCAGAACTGAGGCACATGAAATAGCTGCGGTAAGGCCGGCTGCAATCAGGATGGATTGAAGCTTAAGCCCGCGCAGAAGATCTTTCTTATGGACATACCCTTTTTCCATAAGGATATGCCCAATTCTTTTTTTTGAATTCTCCTGCTCCTGCAGTGCCTCTGCCAATTCGCTATGGTTGATGCACCCGTGGTGAAGCAAAATTTGACCAAGTCTCATATACCCCAGCCTCCTTTTTTACCGATTCTCGTATAACAGGCCAACCTTCGGCCCGCATTTCGCCTTCCCGTCCTGTCCGCACATGGCTTTTTCCACCCGGCCGCACATACTCTTGTCCATGGCAACACTTCGTTTGATTGTCGATTTATTCGTCTTCAATTCTACGTTCAGGTTCGTCATGTTGCTGCAAAGATCTATGGGAATAGATGTTTCGTATATTTTTGAGGTTCCGCTCAATAGATACCAGCCGCCGATATCGCGGCTGAACGGCTCCATGCCCTGAGTGTTTTCCCCTCGCACATTGATGCCCGTCACCATAAAGTGATTGTTACCCTTGTTTTTTACAGTCACCTCAACTTTTCCATTATTTACGGAAATCTTGTCTATCTCGGCCTTATCTTCAACCCGGGGGGGATTGATGAACACGGGTATCCCGATTTTCATGAACAGGCGTATGCTTGCGCCTTGCGCCTCCCGTTCGGGTGAAGGCATCTCTTCGAGATATATTCTGTAAGTTCTCTCTCTGCTCCCGGGCATGATATTGGTCCCGATGCGAATAATCTTCTCTTCATCCTTTTTGATCGTGAGGATCTTGGGGAATATGATGATGTCCTTGGTTTCCTTATAAACGTCTTCCCCCTTTTCGTTCTGGCTCCATTCATAAGCTCTGATCTGAATGGGAAACTCCGTGTCGCTGACATTCTTGATCGTCAATTTTTCCAACTTCACTTTTTCATCCAGAACGATCCGGATGGGCTGGATATCAAAATTAGCTGCCAATACACCTGAACAAAACAGAATTGATAAAAATACAAATCCAGTTACGTAAGATAAATAAATATTTTTAATTGAATTGATTGTAAATTGCATTTCCCCCTCCATTTCATGCCTGTAGCAAGAAGGGGCGAAACCTGCCGGTTTCGCCCCTTCTCATTGAGAAATGATTTTTAGTACTCTACTGTAGCAACCAGGGTTGCAGTGTAACTGGCCGCTCCGACATCCTGGAGAGCGGCAATTCTTCCATAGATGTCCTTCGTGATGGCGCTGCCGTTGGCCGCCGTCGTCCCGCCGCCCGAATTATCTCCCGGATAGGCCGTTGTGCGGCCGGCATCTGAATAAAGCTGGAAATTCAAGGTGTCACCGCCGCCCGACATGGAACGTGTCCCCGTGATATAAGTCTTGTAGCTTGTGTTCTTCACGCACTGGAAAACCATATTGCCTGCTGCATCGGTTGCCGTACCGGTTGTCGGATCATAGGCGCCGAAGCTGATATCGCCGACGCTGGTAATCCTGCACGAAGACGACACGCTTGCTGAAACGGCCAGATTATTCGTTGCCGTTGCCGCCACAGCCATACCGGCCATAGCAACCATCAAAATAACCACTGTTACGATAAATAACTTTTTCATGTTACATCCTCCTTGATTTTTTGTTTTTATTTAACTTCCATGTTTTTGAATGATAAACAGCTTTTGTTCTTACTTAAATATTCACCTCCCTCCTTATTTTGGATCAATACTCAACCGTCGCTACAAGCGTTGCCGTATAACTTGCGGCGCTGACATCCTGACCGGCGGCAATACGTCCATAAACATCTTTGGTGACGGGACTGCTGCTTGCCGACGTTGTTCCACCGACAGTATTGTCAATGGGAAAAGTTGCCGTGCGGCCAGCGTCCGTATAGAGCTGGAAGTTAAGGCTATCGGACCCGCCCGTCATGGAACGTGTCCCTGTAATATAGGCTTTATAACTGGTCCCTTTAACGCATCGAAGGACCACGTTTCCTGCCGCATCTTTCGGAGTGGCACTTAAAGGATCATAAGCCCCGAAGTTGATATTACCCACGCTCGTGATCTGACAAGCGGATGTGACGCTCGCAGACACAACAAGATTATTCGTAGCCGTAGCCGCTGATGCCTGACCAGCCGCCAGAACGAGGCTCAGGAGAAAAAGGGGCAAAAAATATTTTTTCATTTTTCCTCATTATTTTTGATGTATTTACTAATTTTAATATTATTTTATATTTCTTAACGATGCTTCAATTTATCGGACAAATAATTTGAAACTTTAAAGTTAATTTTAATATTAAGATTATAATTTAATTTATGTTCTAATATTATTAAATAGATTCGATACGTTGCAAATATTTAATTATTCGATAATTTAATTAATTATTGGCTTGAATAGCTGGATATATTTTAAATTATCATTTTATAAGCTGATAATTATGTGGAACCGAGGCACAAAGAAACAACGATGCGTGAAATAATATAAGTATAATAATATTATTATATAATGTAATTATAATATATTTATACATTATTTTTATAATACAAGTAATAAATATTGTTTATTATGGAGCGCAAATTGTTCTATTGACGAAGCATGCGAGATTTAGGGAGGGCAAAAAAAAAGGGATTTCTGCTCAATACTTTGCAGAAATCCCTAATAATGAGAAATGGGGAAAAATCAGTAACGGTAGTGATCCGGTTTGAATGGACCCTTCACGGCAAGACCAAGATAATCGGCTTGCGCTTTGGTCAGTTTTGTCAGTTTCGCCCCAAGGCGACCCAGGTGAAGCCTTGCGACCTCTTCATCCAGAATCTTTGGCAGGGTATAGACGCCGGGCGCATATTTATTCTTTACCAGGTCAAGCTGGGCCAGACATTGATTGGTAAAGCTGTTGCTCATGACGAAACTGGGGTGCCCGGTAGCGCATCCCAAATTGACGAGGCGCCCTTCCGCCAGAATGATAATGGCCCGGCCCGATTCCAGTGTCCATTTATCCACTTGGGGCTTGATCGTCATCTTCTTGCATTTCGGATTGTTTTCCAGGTAGTGCATGGCAATTTCACTGTCAAAATGACCGATATTGCAGACAATGGCCTCATTTTTCATCTTCTCCATATGCTTGCCCGCGATGACTTCATAACAACCGGTGGCTGTTATGAAGATATCGGCATAGGAGACAACGTCATCCAGTGTTTTTACTTCATAACCTTCCATGGCGGCCTGAAGTGCACAGATCGGATCAATCTCCGTAATAATGACCCGGGCTCCGAATCCCCGCATGGACTGAGCGGACCCCTTCCCAACATCGCCATAGCCGCATACCACAACAGTTTTGCCGGCTACCATGACATCGGTGGCGCGTTTGATGCCATCCGCCAGAGATTCCCGGCATCCGTAGAGATTGTCGAATTTAGATTTTGTCACGGAATCGTTGACATTGATGGCCGGGAATAAGAGTTCGCCGTTCTTCTGCATCTGGTACAGGCGATGAACACCTGTGGTGGTTTCTTCGGAAACGCCGATCATAGCTGAAGCAATCCGTTGCCAGCGGGTCTTGTCGCTCTTGACGCTTTGCTTCAGGCGTTCCATGACAATTTGAACTTCCTTGTTGTCAGAGGCCTGCTTGAGGAGGCCGGGATTCTTCTCAACCTTGACGCCCTGATGAATCATAAACGTGGCGTCACCGCCATCGTCCACAATCAGATCCGGACCTGTCCCGTCTGGCCAGGTCAGCGCCTGTTCCGTACACCACCAGTAGTCTTCGAGGGTCTCCCCTTTCCAGGCGAAGACAGCGGCGGTTCCCGCCTTGGCAATCGCTGAGGCGGCATGATCCTGTGTGGAAAATATGTTGCAGGACGCCCACCTGAGATCCGCGCCGAGACTTTTCAGGGTTTCAATCAGCATAGCCGTCTGGATGGTCATATGGAGGCTTCCCATGATCTTTTTCCCGGCCAGGGGCTTCTTCGGTGCATATTTTTCGCGCACAGCCATTAACCCGGGCATCTCATTCTCAGCCAGGTCCATTTCCTTGCGTCCCCAGTCCGCGAGGGACATATCGGCCACTTTATAAGGCAGGCCGAGTTCAATCTTCTTGAATGCCACGATATTTATCCTCCCATATATAATTGAATATTCTTCAGAGTCCCTAACACAGTGTTCCCATAATCATCAACCTGTTTTTACTTCGCCGTTCATGGGCCCATGGACGATGCCGCAGGAAATGATATAGGTGATGGCTTCTTCAACAGTCATATTCACATCGATCAGGTTTTCTTCAGGCACAATCAGCAGATAGCCGGATGTGGGATTCGGCGTCGTCGGCACGAAAACATTCATGCAGGTGGCACCGACATCTGTTCTCAAGCTTTCCAGCGTGAAGCCCGTCACAAACCCGAGGGCGTAAGATCCGGGATGGGGGAACGATACCAGCACCACCTTCTGAAAGCTCTTATTTTTGTTGACAACCATGCTGTCCACAATCTGCTTGGTTCCCTCGTAGATGCTGCGGATAAAAGGGATTTTATGAAACAGGCTTTCCCATAACGCAACAATTCTGTTGCCGACATAACTCTTCATAATGACGCCGCAGAGAAAAATCATAAACACGGTGGCGATTACCCCCAGACCGGGAACATGAAAGGGGAGAAGCGTATCCGGATGATAGCGCTGAGGAATGACGTTCAAGAGGCTGTCCATCACGTTGATCAGGAAAAAAAACACGTATAGTGTCAACCCGATGGGTATTGTTACGGCCAGACCGGCAATAAATATCTGACGGATTTTTTTTTGCAAAATGGGTTCTCCTCTAAAAAAAACGGGCAGAGCGCATACGCCACCCTGCCCGGCATCAACTTTGAGTAATGGTCCTATTTAGCCAAAACGGCAAACTTTCAGTGAATCTTTTTTATCTTGTTTTGACCGTCAAGGAGCACACATTTCGGCGTCCAGTTCTTTGCTTCGGCTTCATCCACAAGGACGTACGTAGCGACAATAATGATATCGCCGCGTGCTGCCTTCCTCGCTGCAGCTCCATTGAGACACATGACGCCTGAACCCCGCTCCCCTTTGATGGCGTATGTTGTAAAACGTTCCCCATTGCTTACATTGTAAATGGCGACCTTTTCATAGGGTATGATGTCTGCTGCCTCCAGGAGACCTTCGTCTATGGAGATGCTCCCCTCGTAATGAAGATCCGCATCCGTCACTTTTGCGCGATGTAGTTTCGATTTCAACATAAATCTCTGCATGATTTTTCCCCTTTATGCCTTTATCTCTCTCCTATATATCCAACGGTTCTCCGAACACGTGGTTATCTATCAATCTGGTCGTTCCGACACGGACGGCCAAGGCAAGGACGGACTCCTGTTCCAGAATCGGTATATCCCTCATCGTAGATGTGTCGCAAATCTTGGCATAGTCGATAAGAGTATGCGGGTGACCGGCAATAAATGCCTCAACTTCCCGGATGATGCGACCGGCATCCCGTTCGCCTTGTTCGACCATTTTCTTTGCCTTCTGCAGAGAACGGCTCAGACTGAGCGCCGATTCCCTCTCTGCGGGCTTCAGGTAAACGTTCCGTGAACTCATGGCCAGACCATCGGCCTCCCGAGTCGTCGCCATGGCCTCAATGGTCATATCCATATTCAAATCTTGTACCATGCGCCTGATTGCCACCAATTGTTGAAAATCTTTTTTCCCGAAAATGGCGATATGGGGTTTTACCATATTAAAAAGTTTGCAGCAGATGGTTGTCACTCCCCGAAAATGGCCGGGTCTGGACAAACCGCAAAGATTGTTCGTTACCTCTTCAACATTGACATACGTTTGATAATTCTCCGGATACATCTCTTCATTGGAAGGATAAAAGATCACATCAACGCCGACGGATTCCGCAAGCTGACGATCCCTTTCAAAATCCCTCGGGTACTTGGATAAATCTTCCTTGGGACCGAATTGTGTCGGATTAACGTAAATACTGATAACTGAAAGGTCTCCCCGCTTCTTACCTTCCCTCATCAGATTGAGATGGCCTTCATGAAAGTATCCCATCGTGGGGACAAAAGCGATTCGGTGACCCATCATCCGGTGGGACTCTGAAAACGCCTGCATCTTCTTCACTGTATCAATAATTTCCATATTGCTTACCGTTTCTCAAAAAAAAAGCCCCGCCGTCTGTGACGGGAGGCTGGCAAAGTACTCCTTGATTAAATACTTACTTTGTACCATCCGTCCCAGTCCTTACAGGATCCAAGCGGTCGACCCCACCTAACAGATGCAGGAAGGGATGTCAAGATATTTTTTGATGATCTTTATAATCAAAAACACTTGACATTTAAGCACTATTTCTGATTATAATGTGCAATAATTAGTAAATTTTGCTTCATCCCAAAGGCTTTCCATCCCGGCATGAAAATCAATTCAACAGAGCATTACCATATCTACGATCTCCAAACCTTGGGTTGGGAGTTGACGGTCTGCAATTCCGTAACACCAAGTCAAAGTCCCTGCCGGAAAATCATCAATCAGAACGAATCTTATGGCCACCTGCTCTATCAATATTTGAATCACTATGTATCTTTGGACCGTGTCAAGCATGTCGTGGAAATCGGCGGCGGCTACGGTTATCTCATGAAAGACTTTCTCCAGAATAATCCTGGGATGCAAGTTACCATGATTGATATCTCACCTTTTCTTCTTGAGAAACAAGCGGAACTTCTGATTGGACACAATATTGCCTTCCATCAGGAAAATTTTCTCGATACAGACCCCGCTTCCCTGACGGATATCGATCTGGCTATTTTGAATGAAAACATTGGCGATTTCCCAACAGTTATAGATATTAATCCCGATATGATTCTAAAACCGCCGGATGAGGCAGCTCACACCTCACTGGCCGAGGTGAGGCGCTTTATCTTTCAGTATGATCTGCCTGTCCCCCGTTATTCTCTTTTTAATTTTAATCTCGGGGCTTTCCAGGCCGTTGAAAAGCTCTGTTCTGCCGGCGTTTCTGCTGTTTTTGTCAGTGAGCACAGCTGTGAGGCACAGGTGCCGGAAACACTCCAGCGTCTTGTCAAACTTACTTGTTCCGGGATGCCTGAGAGAATATCTCTCCGGGGGCATGACGAATACACCATTCAGTTTTCCTATCTTGAAAAAATAGCCGCAAAACGCGGCTATCAGGTCATCAGGGGCCCCCTGGCCGACTTCATTCCCCTGGAGATCACCGATCGTCTTAAATGCTGCCTCGCTGCTCCGGCAGCACGAACGGATGAGGACGAAATCATTCGGCATTTCGTTGAAGATCTCTACAAATATGAATATCTCCTCTTGACGAAACAACAAAATACTGCACACTATAAACAGGCGCTTGATCATCGACCCCATACAGCAACAGACGGGAAGACCGTCTTGCGGTTGGCGATCTGATGATCATCTCGATGTAAAACGATTGATGCTGTTTAAAAGTGTTGTGTGTTCTCATGAAACAATCGAATATTTCCTGCAGGTTTTGCGGAACCTGTTGCCTGGCCAACTTTATTGCCTACGTAACCGATGAGGATCTGTCTCGCTGGAAGCATGAAAATCGCCAGGACATTTTGAAAGTAATCGGCCATGGTCATGTCATATGGATGGGCGATCACATGATTTCTGCTACTGATGGCCATTACGCTCACGACTGCCCGTTTCTCCAGGCTGAAAGCGGCCGTTGGCTTTGCTCGATTTACGAAACCCGTCCTCTCGTTTGCCGAACATATGAGCCCGCATCATCTGAAATATGTCCCCAGTGGAAGAAAAATAATAACCGCTAAATAGCCTGGACTATCCATTAACGCCATTTTTCTTACGGATATGGCAATAATTATTCACGCCGGTCAATACTCATTGACAAGGGAAGTCTTTTTTTTATAGAGTCCTCGTCAATAACGATTATGAAAGGAGAAATCATCATGCCCCGAGTTAAAATGTACACTTTGAGTACGTGCAGCCATTGCAAGGCCACGAAAAAATTCCTTCAGGAGTGTGATGTACAGTTCGAATATACCGATGTGGATCTTCTTGAAGGCGATGAGAAGCAACTCACGCTGAATGAAATTATCCGTTATAATCCGAACCGGTCTTTCCCGACCCTGCTCATCGGCGATAAAGTGATTGTCGGCTTTAATGAAAAAGCAATTCGTGAGGCATTGGGCATATCATGACGCCGGAACAACTCTACGACATGATGCGTAAAGTTCAGGAGCCCAAGGGGTATTTTTTCAACAAGAACAAACCCTGGGTTCTGGAAATTCTCCAGGATCTGCTGGTCAACAAACAGCGCTACGGTTACATGTCCTGCCCTTGTCGGCTGGCGTCAGGAGAAAGGGAGCGGGATAAAGATATCATCTGTCCCTGTATCTATCGAACGGCCGATGTCGAACAGTACGGTAGTTGTTATTGCAATCTCTATGTGTCCAGCGGATGGAACGAGGGGATTCCGGAACATCAGTACGTGCCCGAACGAAGACCGGCAGATAAAATGGCTTTCTGAGATGCAAAAAAACAAGATACTAGTCACTGGCAACCTGCCCTCAACCATCCTGGAAATGCTTCGGCATGACTGCGAGGTGACCTGCCATTCCGCAGACCGGCCGATGAACCGTAATGATCTCGTAAAGAATGTTGCCGGTACCGATGGCCTCCTTTCCATGATCACCGATCGGATTGACAGTGAGGTTTTTGATGCGGCCCCGCGCCTCCGGGTGGTGGCGAATATGGGTGTTGGCTACAATAACATCGATATCAGGGAAGCAACCAAGAGATCCATCCTTGTAACCAATACCCCAGGTGTCCTGACAGATGCCACGGCGGATCTCACCTTCGCTTTAGTCCTGGCCGTGGCCAGACGGGTCATCGAAGGAGATAAAATGGTCAGGGAAGGACGATTCCGCTTCTGGGCACCTTTTCATTTCCTCGGTGCCGAGGTTTCATCAAAAACAATCGGCATCATCGGCATGGGGCGAATCGGCCAGGCAGTCGCCCAGCGGGCGCGTGGGTTTAAGATGCGCATAATTTACTTCAACCGCAAAAGACTGCCCCCTCTTGAAGAAACGGCCATCAAGGCTGAGTATGCAGATCTGATGACGCTGCTCAAAGTGTCTGACTTCGTATCCCTTCATGTCCCCTATACGGAAGAAACAAATCATTTAATAAACGCAAAGGCATTGGACGCGATGAAACCGGGCGCCTTTCTGATTAATACATCACGAGGGCCTGTCGTTGATGAGAAAGCATTGCTGGCCGCTCTAAGAGGAAAAAAGATCGCTGGCGCGGGGCTTGATGTCTATGAACATGAGCCGGAACTGACACCGGGACTGACGGAACTGGACCAGGTCGTACTTCTCCCCCATGTAGGCAGCGCCACACTGGAAACACGCACACAAATGGCCGGCATGGCAGCTGAAAATCTTCTGGCAGGACTACGCCATGAAAAACCGCCCCATCTCGTCAATCCGGACGTTCTGAAAAGCCCCGGCGAATAAAAACTACCAGGAGTTCTTCATGCCTTTCACTTTTAAATCTGCGAATATTCCCGACGTTATCGTCATCGAAACCCTTATCTTTAAAGACAATCGTGGTTTCTTCACCGAATCCTATAAACGATCTGATTTTTCAGCGGCCGGAATAAGGGACGCCTTTATTCAGGATAATTCCTCCTATTCCATACACGGCTCTCTGAGGGGTCTGCACTACCAGAAGGCCCCTTACGCCCAGGCGAAACTTGTTTATGTCTCTTCAGGAGAAATATTTGACGTTGCCGTTGACATCAGGAAGCACTCGCCAACCTATGGACAATGGATCGGCATGACCCTCTCGGGAGAAAGCGGTCGTATGTTATACATTCCTGCCGGGTTTGCTCACGGCTTCTGTGTATTGAGCGAAGAGGCCTATGTTACCTATAAAGTAACTGCGGAATATAATCCGGCCATGGATCGGGGAATTATATGGAATGATCGCGATATCCGAATTAACTGGCCCATTTCCGATCCCTTGCTTTCGCCCAAGGATGCCGAGTTGCCAAGCCTCAGGGATGCGGACAATGAATTCGTTTTCACCGCGCATTCATGAGTATATTGGCAATGATGTCCTTTGTATAGCTTTTATATCGCCAAACCTGCGCCGTAGCTGCAGCGTTTTCAGCAATTGCCTCGATATTGTCTTCGGGAATGTTCGCCGCCCTCAGAGACACAGGGCTCCCGATCGAGGCAAACCATTCCTTCAGGCACGCGATGCCCTTTTGAGCCGCCATTAGAGGGTCACTTTCCTCCACGCGGAATACCTCCCGCGCAAAACGGGCCATCTTCTCGGTTTTTACGTCAACCGCATAGGTCATCCAGGCCGGCAGGACAATGGACAGACCTGCACCATGGGCAATATCGTAGAGGGCACTCAAAGAATGTTCGATCATGTGCGCCGGCAACTGGACCATTCCCATTCCGGAAGTGGTTAAGCCGTTGAACCCGAGAATGGCCCCCCACATCACATTGGCTCGTGCATTATAATTTTCCGGCTCCTTCATGATGACATCGGTGCTCTCCACGATCGTTCTGGTCAATCCCTCGACGAGACGGTCCTGTATGGTGCTGTCCACGGGCTCCGTATTGTTGAAATACCCTTCCAGCATGTGGGTTATCACATCGACGGCGCTGTAAGCGCTATAAGCGGCATTTAGAGAAAACAAAACCGTCGGATCGAGGATTGAGACTTTCGGCTGAATCAGGGGAGACATGATACTATACTTCTGACAACTGTCCTCTCTTGTAACAACGGCGCCGTTATTCATTTCTGAGGCGCTCGCGGACACAGTGACCACAGTCAGGATGGGAAGAGCGTCCTTAATGGCCTTGGTAAATGTAAAGAATTCCCAAACATCGTGATCTGCCCTAATCCCTGCCGAAATAGCCTTCGCCGCATCAATGACACTCCCGCCGCCGACGGCAAGAATTACATCGACATTTTCCTTGCGCGCCAATTCGATCCCTGCAGCAACGTGAGAGAGAACGGGGTTGGATTTCACTCCGGGAAAATCAACAAAGGCAACGCCCGCATCTTTGAGAGAGGCCGTAACCTGATTATAGATACCATTCTTCAAGATACTGTTCATTCCGTAGACAAGCAAGGCTTTGCTGCCAAAACGGCCAACCTCTTTGCCGATTCGTGGAATCTGACCTTTGCCGAAGATGATTTTTGTTGGGTTTTCGAAAATGAAGTTTTGCATAACGCTCTCCCTTCGAGTTGAAGTTTAAATCTTTACTTAATGATTTCTTTCTGATGTGTGCGGATGACTATTTTTTGTATCATGGATTTTCTGACGAGTAAAATCTTTTATCATGATGATGCGGGCTCGGAAATAAGGTGCTGCGCATTTCCTTTCTTGACTTTAGAACACGGTTCGATATACGAGTGAGTCGACGGGTATTCTGCGGTGTACGTGACAAGTCATAGTTGCTGGAATCGAATACATATAAAGCGACAGGGTCTCAGTGGCGATTAACGCCCCCAGGAGACCAACTATTTATAAACGTGACTCCAGCCCAGGCATGACGGCACTCGCGGATCCCGTTACTTCATATTACCTGTTGATACCGGCAAACCCCCAAACCACCTCTATCGGGGCATAAAGGAGGCAAGGCTTCATTGAAAGCGGCCATATGGGCCTTATTTGCCCTGACCATGATGTGGGGGTATAACTGGGTCGTTATGAAAGAATGCCTCAAGTTTGCCTCTCCTGTGGACTTTGCCGCACTGCGTACAGTCATAGGCGCGCTCAGTCTTTTCGGCTTGCTCCTGATCAAAAAGAAATCACTGAAACCGAAAGCCATCTTCGTCACTTTTTGCATCGGCCTTCTTTCCACCACGGGAGGAATCGGCTTTGTCACCTGGGCACTATCTCTGGGAGGCATCGGAAAGACGGCCATTTTGATTTATATTATGCCTTTCTGGGTCTTGCTGCTGGCCTGGCCGATTCTCAACGAAAAGATCCATGGCATCCAATGGCTCGCCGTCGCCCTTGCTTTTTCAGGTTTGATGGTCATTATCGAGCCTTGGGGATTACAGAGCACAATGATGGGGAATATTCTGGCTATCCTGTCGGGCCTCACCTGGGCGGTCAGCACCGTTGTGATTAAGATCGCCCGCCGGAAAATCGAATTCGACCTGATCTCACTTACTGCCTGGCAAATGATGATGGGCGCCATACCCTTGGTGCTCATGGCCCTCTGGATACCAGCCCCGGCGATTATCTGGTCTCCGGCGTTTGTTGTCAGCCTATTTTACAGCGCCGTCATTTGCCAGGGGGTCGCGCTACTTCTATGGTATTATATATTGCAAGAATTGCCTGCCGGTATGGCCAGCATGGGAACCCTCGCCACGCCGATTATCGGCATAGCAGCGGCAAACATACAACTTGGGGAAAGGCCCTCTCTCATGGAGGGTATAGGCATTGCTCTTATCTTGATGGCCCTTCTCATTCTGACGATCCAGGGCCTGATCCAGGCATGGCAGGCTACCAGGATACTGAAACGTCATTGATTTGGACGATCAAGCATCATCAAGAGAGACAACTACATTACTTCAGGATGCATTCTTAATAAGCATAGAGGAAGGATCAAGAACAAACACGGGCGATTGTTCTGTGGAAATGGGGCTTTTCAATGCCCTGATATGGGGTTCGCTTTTTTCTGTTGCTAACAAAAGGATCAATTCAAAGAGGTCTTCCAGATTCACCATGGGCAATGGCATACCTTCCCTGCCTTCTTCGACATGGCGGTGAATTGGCACAGTAAACCACAGTCGCATGGCTTGTTTCTCTGCCAGGATCTTGAGTCTGGTAAGTGATTCCCTTGTATTTTCATCAAACCTCAATCCGTCAATAATCATGACCTCGGGTTTGAATATACCCTGTTCCATAAGATCATTCAAACGCTCTTCCAGACGGGGAACGCTGAACCCCTCTACTTTGAAGGTTAAAATGAACCTCTCAGGCAGGATATCCTCCCACAAGGCCTTCATCCGTTCAATCTGATGCTGCTCGGCAAGATGATGAAACAATTCCTCATACCATAGAACGACTTTGCCGACAGGATCATTCAGACTGACATGGAGTACTTTCTTGCCGCGAAGCATGGTATTGAGGGCCAGTTGTACCAGGAGCGCTGTTTTACCGACACCAGCCCTTGCCAGGACAGCGCCGAAGCTCCCTTCGGATAGTATGTCCTCATTTTCATAGCCCATTGCTCTTAATGGATGACGAAGGATCAGGTCTTTTTTTAACATAACAAGACTCCTGTCTTTAAGATTTATAATTTTTACTGATCGATGGAGCGATGTCGCCAATGGCATAATTTAATCGAACTGATTCCCATTAAGCAGCGTTTTTCTTCCGGGCTGTCACTTCCTCGGTAATCTTCTCTGCAATTGATACCGGCACCTGCTTGTAAATGGCAAATTCCATGGTGTACTGCGCTTTTCCCTGGGAAGATGAGCGAAGGACAGTTGAAAATCCAAACATTTCTGCGAGAGGAACCTGGGCCTCGATAGCGCACATATTTCCCTCGTCCTGCGCGCCGACAATCATACCCCGGCGCTGGTTCAAAAGACCCATGACGGCGCCCTGGAATTCCGTGGGGCTCTCTACAACAACCTTCATGATGGGTTCGTGAATAACAGGCTTAGCCCTGAGATACGCTTCCTTAAACCCGCCTCTGGCCGCCTGCTGGAAGGCTATATCCGATGAGTCAACATTATGGAATGAACCGTCGTTGATGACAACCTTAATGCCCGTGACAGGGAATTCGAGTTTCGGTCCCTTTTCCATGCAGGCCTTGAACCCCTTTTCGCACGCCGGGATGTACTGGGTTGGGATGGATCCGCCTGTGATCTTGTTATCAAAAACAAAATCCCCCTCGGAAATGGGTTCGAGATAGCCGGCAACCCGCCCGAACTGGCCGGAGCCACCGGTCTGCTTTTTGTGGGTGTAATTGAACTCCGCTTTCTGAGTGATCGTTTCACGGTAAGCGACGCGCGGATTGCCCGTCGTGACCTCTGCGCCATATTCCCGCCTCATCCGCTCGACATAAACATCCAGGTGAAGTTCACCCATGCCGGAGATGATCGTTTCGTTTGTTTCCTGGTCAACATGGGCGCGAAATGTAGGATCCTCCCGCGTAAATCTACCGAGGGCTTTCGACATGTTGATCTGAGCCTTGTTGTCCTTGGGTACGATAGCCAGAGAAATAACGGGATCGGGAACAAACATGGACGACATGGCTACGTTGACACCTGGTGAAACAAAGGTATCGCCGGAAGCACATTCAATACCGAAAAGGGCTCCGATATAGCCTGCAGGTATCGCCTCGATATCTTCCATCTGGTCGGCATGCATCCTGACTACACGCCCCACCTTAATCTTTTTCCCGTTACGGATATTTACGATCGTTGAACCTTTGGCAATGATTCCCTGATAGACGCGGATGTAAGTCAACTGCCCATACTGTCCGTCTTCCAGCTTGAACGCCAACGCAACGATGGGCTTTTCCGGATCACTATCCAGAACGATCGGGGTTTCATCGTGCTCCAGATCGAGAGCAGTATTTTCAATATCGCCAGGGCATGGCAGCAGATGGGTAACTGCATCCAGAAGGGGTTGAATGCCCTTGTTTTTATAAGCTGAACCTACCAAAACGGGGGTAATTTGACGTGCCAACGTCCCCTGACGAAGAGCTGCTACGAGAAGAGCTTCCTCAATCGGCCTTTCTTCCAGAATGGCCTCTGTCAGCTCATCAGAAAATACGGAGGCACGATCAATCATTTCTTCACGCCTCTGTTTTGCTTCTGCAAGCAAAGCCTCCGGAATTTCTTCCGTACGAATCATTTCCCCGTTATCCCCATCAAAATATAGGGCCTTCATTTTAAGCAGATCAACAACGCCGATGAATTCGGATTCAAGGCCAATAGGAAGCTGCAATGGCAGCGCATTGTGTCCAAGCTTCGTCCGGAGCTGCTCAACAACCCGCAAAGGGTTTGCGCCACTACGATCACATTTGTTGATGAAGGCAATACAAGGCACCTTATACCTTTTCATTTGCTGATCAACTGTGATGGACTGCGATTGAACCCCGCCGACAGAGCAAAGAACGAGAATAGCACCATCCAGGACCCGTAATGATCGCTCCACCTCGATTGTGAAATCGACATGGCCGGGCGTATCGATGATATTAATTTCATGTTCTTTCCACTCGCAGAAGGTGGCGGCCGATGCTATGGTGATGCCGCGTTCCTTTTCCAGTTCCATGGAATCCATGGTCGCCCCGACCCCATCTTTTCCCTTAACCTCATGGATCGCATGGATACGTTTCGTGTAGAATAGTATCCTCTCCGTCAGCGTTGTCTTTCCCGAATCAATGTGGGCGCTGATACCAATATTCCTGATCTTTTCCGAATCCTTCTTCATGCTTCTATTCCCTAATAATTATTGGTAAAAATAAAAAATCCCTCATCTCATAAAGCCCGTTCAGACCAGATGGGGGATAATTCAAACTGTTTAATCAAATATTATAATCTACTTTTACATATTTGTCAATATATTTTTTCACACTATCCAAATACCGTGGGACCAAAAGCGCCTTCTTTTACCAATGGTACAATGATATTTATACTTTTTCGTTATTCCATGTTGGTTTTCTGCAAGGATTGAATCTTGATTCTAAAAGAAAAAAAGGACCTCCGCCGGATAAAACCTGGGGAGGTCCTTTACATAGAAATTATTTCGCCACAGCATCCTTCAATTTCTTGCCGGGGGTAAACTTGGGAACCTTTTTCGCTTTGATCTTGAGAGGTTTTCCCGTCTGAGGATTTCTTCCCGTCCTGGCAGCCCTTTTGGCCACCTTGAATGTTCCGAAACCAACCAGCGTAACGGATTCACCCTTTTTTAGCGCCGCTGTAATCGCTTCCAGAACGCATCCAACCGCTTCTTCTGCAATCTTCTTCTTGCCGACGACCTTTACCACTTCATTGACCAAATCACCCTTGTTCATCCCTTTACCCTCCTTAAATGATTTTAGGTTTGATATTCGCCGCATCTTGCGGTTAAAAAGCATCAATCCTCGACGAGTTTACGCCCCAGTTCTTCAGCCGATTCCATCAGTTTTTCCTGGGCTTCTATTTCGCCGGCCTTCATGGCGCTGCCGTAGACGAACCCGACGATCTTGGCGCCTA
The DNA here is from genome assembly GCA_964492965.1 of uncultured Syntrophaceae bacterium. GTDB lineage: Bacteria > Desulfobacterota > Syntrophia > Syntrophales > UBA8958 > CAZBME01. The sequence goes on from CAZBME010000001.1 coordinate 83,233, forward strand.
CATAAGCATATGCATCCTGGAAGGTGCGCATTGCATTTACGCACCCTGAAGCAAAGGGATCTTCATCGCCATAAGCCATGGCAACGGCTATTCGCTTTCCGGAGAAAGGGTTCCTGCCATAAGCCGGCAAGGCAAAACAGCGATCCATCCATAGTTTGGTCTGTGCGGACATGTTAAACCAGTAAACAGGACTGGCAATAACCCATGCATCGGCTGCAAGCATTTTCGGATAAAGAGCCTGCATATCATCGGCAATGGAACAGCCTTTACTTTTTGGTTTCTGGCATGCATAGCACGATTTGCAGGGTGCTATTTTCTTGCCATGAATAAATATTGTTTCCGTTTTTGCTCCGGAAGATGCAGCGCCCGCCGCAATTTTCTTTGCCAACACGGCGCTGTTACCGTCTTTACGCGGACTACCAAGCAAAATCAAGATTTTTTTTGCAGGAGATTTACCCATAACACCTCTTTAATGATTATAGCATAGGCTTTTATGCTAATACCTGCGTTAATATAAAGTATTTATTATTTATTTGGCACTTTCTTTTAATATCTGCTCCGCCCGCCGCCGCCACCACCGCTTCCGGGACGACCGCCCCTGAATCCGCCACCGCCAGGCCGGTCACGTCGTACCGGGCTATCCGTTTTCTTGGGTCGGGCTTCGTTAACAGTAATACTGGTGCCATCCAGCTGACCACCATGAAACCGTTTCATAGCTTCTCGTGCACCTTCTTCCGTTTCCATTTCCACAAAACCAAATCCCTTTGACATTCCTGTAAATTTATCCTTGATAATGACAGCCGACAGCACTGCGCCGACCTCAGAAAAATTATGTCTCAAATCCTCTTCCGTTACATTGGTGGATAAATTCCCCACATACAAGTTCTTGTTCATGTCAACCTCCTTTGTGATGCACTAGTCGTTAATCCCTTTCAGGGATGTTAATCGTTACAGGATGCCTATCGATCCTGGTGATTGAGGCTATCAGGCTTTCCCGGTTACCTCGCCATAAAATTAGGGCATTCACATTGGCCTGACGTTATCCGCAGCGGGACCCTTCTGCCCCTGCTTTAACTCAAAACTCACACGCTGGCCCTCGCTCAGCGTTTTAAAACCACCACCGTCAATTGCGCTGAAATGCACAAAGACATCATTTCCTTCATCACTGGTGATGAATCCAAAACCTTTTTTCTCATTGAACCACTTTACAACACCGTTCGGCATGCGCCCATCCTCTTTCCGTATTTTTCAAATCGCCCCGACATCACGACGGGAATAAAAAAACCACCCCCACTCAAAAGAGGACGGTGGTGATACATCTATGGTTTTATAAGCCTATGCAAAACTCTCTCTTGCCCCGGAGATCTGCCTCATCAAACGGCTGGAATGACCCTTTTATCGTTAATTGTTGACCTTTTATCCCCGTTTAGCACAAATGTCAAGCCATTCTTCATTATGTTTTTCATATTTTTTCATTAAGTCTTGTTATAAATATTTGACATTCTGCCATCGGCATATTATTAGGGGTCCGTTTTAAAATCCCTTCAGTTTTAGGCATACAGGGAGACATAGTTCTCAAGTTAATGCTATCACTGTGGAATAAATTGCTCTTAATTAAATGGTATAAGGAATCACGATATGAAGATATTGGAACGTTTATTCAGCAGCAAAAAAGAAGATAAGAAGCCGGAGCTAGGCCGCAATGATGTCTGCTGGTGCGGCAGCGGTATCAAATATAAGCGATGCCACCTGGGAAAAGATCAGGAGAAGAAGAGAAATAAAACCTTGTAACATTCATAACATGATATTTCTGAAATCAATCCCCATCGGGGTGATGACCTGATCACGCCGAGGGGGATTGATTTCTTCGAGCTACCTTCCCTTACCATCTTTTTTCGATGTAGTGGCGCCTCTCATCAAAACGGAAATGCCCTGTTTTCCGCATCCTCAATTCGTGAAGATATTACAGTGTTAGCATTTAATATTCATCACATTTACCGCCGGTAGCAACACGTCTGGAAGATGTCAACAAGCTGAACAATTTGTCTTTACATTAGAGTCCTTGACAATCATGTCAACGTCGGCGAAAATCCACCATCGGAAGAGGAGTTTACATCTTATGCCCGCTAAAACCATTCTTGTCGTTGATGATGAAAAGGATCTTGTCGAACTGGTCGGTTATAACCTTGAAAAGGAAGGTTTTGCAGTTCTTCAGGCTTTCAACGGAGAAAAGGCTTTGGAAATCATAAAAGCAGGAAAACCTGATCTACTCCTGCTCGACTTGATGCTTCCCGGCATTGCCGGATTGGACGTCTGCCGAATCATCCGTGGCAGGAAGGAAACGGCAGCACTGCCCATTATTATACTGACGGCTAAAGGCGATGACGTCGACAAGATCGTCGGGCTGGAAATGGGAGCCGATGATTATGTCACAAAGCCATTCAGCATTCGTGAATTGGTAGCCCGGGTCAGGGCAGTGCTTCGCAGATCGGAAATCCGTGCTGAAAGTCTTAATAACGAAATCTACAATGCCGGAGGTCTTAACATTGATTACCAATCATACCAAGTCAAAATTAACGGCAAGCGGACCGATCTGGGACCGACGGAGATGAAACTCCTGATATTTCTCACACAACACCCGGGACGGGTCTATTCTCGAGACCAACTCCTTGATCAGGTCTGGGGGAATGAGGCTTTTGTAGAACCCCGTACAGTGGACGTTCATATCAGCAGGCTTCGCGCTAGCATTGAAACGGACAAGGAATACCCGAAATATATTCTCACGGTGCGCGGAATCGGCTACAAATTTTCCGATCAAAGCGAATAAGCATCAAGTAGCCAGAGATAATGAGGGGAACTCTTTCGACGCATTCTTGGTGGCAGAATCCACAGCTGATTCGTACCCTTAATCTTCAGATGGCAGGCAACTCATCAGGACCTTGTCGATCCTGTTTCCGTCCATATCGATAATCTCGAAACGGTATTTTCCCCAATGGAAATGATCTCCCGTGACGGGAATACGTCCCAAGTACATCATGATGAAGCCACCCAGGGTGTGATATTCCACGTCCCCTTCGTTAGGAAGCGCCTCAATGAGGAAGTATTCAGTGAAGTCATCAATAGTGATACTGCCGTCAATAAGCCACGAACCATCTTCACGCTGAACGATCGGCTTTTCTTCCGACTCGTTGAAGGAGGCGATATCGCCGACGATAGCGGCCATAATATCATTGACGGTGATCAGACCCTGAATCGTGCCATATTCATCGACGACCAGGGCAACATGAATTGGCGATACCTTGAAATGCTCCAGGATTTTGAGGGCGGATATGGTCTCGGGGAAGATGAAAGGCTTCCGCAAGAGAGGTTTGATATCCGATCCATCAAAATCGGGATAAATTTTGAACAGGTCCTTGACGTGGAGAAAACCGATGACATGATCGAGATCGCCTTCACAAACGGGGAAGTAGGCATGGTCGGATGTCTTGATGATCTCCAGATTTTCCTGGAAAGGCATTTCATAATCCAGCCAGATGATATCAGGACGCGGCGTCATTACATCATGCACGCCAAGGTTATCAATACTGAAAGCCCCATGGATAATATCCTGTTCCATCTTATGGAAGACGCCGGCTTCGGTTCCCTCTTCCAGGAGGACTTTGACTTCCTCCTCTGAGACCATGGACACAGGCTTCTTAAGTCCCATCATTTTGACAATGGATTCCGAAGATAGACTCAAGATTTTGACCAGAGGATAGGTGACAAGGGACAAGTAATAAATGGGCATGGCTGCCATGGAGGCGACTTTTTCCGGATTCTGGAGGGCAAGGCGCTTCGGAATTAGCTCACCCCAAACCAGCGACAAGTAGGTAATCACCACGACTACGACGGCAAGACTGATCATTTCGCTGTAAGGCTGCAACAGCGGATAGGCATGGAGATAGCGATTCAAATCCTTCGCAATTACGGCACCGCCATATGCCCCGGAGAAGACACTGATCAGTGTAATGCCCACCTGAATTGTGGAGAGAAAGTTGGCCGGTTCGTCAGAGAGTTTCAGGGCCTTTTCAGCATTCTTATTCCCCTGGTCGGCCATAACCCGGAGCTTCGCTTTACGAGCGGAAACGACGGCCATTTCGGCCATGGCAAATGCGCCGTTAATAACTATTAATAAAATTAAAATTAAAATATCGTTGAGTAAATTGACCATGCCTTAACCCTTCATTCTGTAAATTATCACACATCTTCAGGTATTTATTCAAGCATCTTCTCTCGAAGAATACACGACTGATTTAATAACATATCAATTTTACTGTTTATTATCAATATTTCAAATCACTTTTTTACAGTACTTGACTTATTCATCAGATATTCATGATTCTGTCATCAAATTGTAACAATTCTTCTATATGGTTTTTAGAATAAATTTATTAAAAAGAGATATGGAGGTTTTGCAAATGGCAAGATTGTTAAAATCGTTCTTCGTCGGGGTGCTTTCAGTCAGCCTCATGGCCGGTTCGGCCATAGCCGGCGGCAACGTTGTCATCAAGGGATCTACAACGGTCCTTCCCATCGCCCAGGTTGCGCTGGAGTCTTATATGAAGGCCCATCCGGGAGTCAACATCTCCCTGTCCGGCGGCGGTTCCGGTGAAGGAATCAAGGCCCTCCTCGACAAATCGACGGATATCGCCACATCATCCAGAGAAATCAAGGACAAGGAGGTGTCCCAGGCCAAAGATAAAGGCGTTAACCCAACGGCTCATATCGTGGCTATTGACGCCATTGTACCCATTGTCCATCCCAAGAACAAAGTCAAAGACCTGACCATTGACCAATTAAGCCAGATCTATCAAGGCAAGATCAAAAACTGGAAAGAAGTGGGCGGTGATGATCTCCAGATTGTCGTCGTTTCCCGCGACAGCAGCTCCGGAACTTTTGAATCCTGGGCGGAACTGGTCCTGAATAAAGCCAAGGTGACGCCGAAGGCTCAACTTCAGGCTTCCAGCGGCGCTATCGTCCAGGCGATTTCCAAGAATCGTTATGCCGTCGGCTACATCGGCATCGGCTATCTCAATAAAACCGTAAAGGGATTAACGGTCGGCGGTATCCAGGCCACAGCGCAGACGGCCCTCTCCAAGGAATACCCCATTGCACGGCCCCTTTACATGTACACCAACGGGCAACCTCAAGGTGAGACAGCAAGTTACATCAAATTCATCCTGAGCCCCGCCGGACAGAAACTCGTGGCAAAAGAGGGTTTCGTCCCCATATCGGCGGAAGAAAAAACGAAGACGGCCCCTAAAGGGAAAAATAAGTAGGATAAAGACATCGTATGTTATTTAACATTTTCTGCTGGTTCAATCGACAAGATTGAACCAGCAGAAAAAGATGATAGCCCTATCCTCTTACAGGGACAAGGCGAGATTTATGGTCCGTGTAAATTGTCTTCAATATCTAGATTTTAGTTTTAACGTATACAGGCAAGCATATGACCCGTCGACAAAAAGAAGTCCTCATTAAAAATATCTTTGCTCTTTTCGCCTTTTTATCCGTGATCATCCTGGCCATGATCATCATGTTTCTTTTTCGTGAAGGGTTGCCAATCTTTCAAACCGTTTCAGTAACCGACTTCATCTTCGGCGTCGAGTGGTATCCGACGTATAGTCCACCAGCATACGGCATCTGGCCTTTGATTGTCGGTTCCATCATCGTCACCGTTATCTCGTGCCTCATCGCCGTTCCCTTCGGCGTCCTGTCCGCTGTTTACATCTCCGAGATCGCGCCTCATTCCGTCCGTGAGATCCTGAAATCAGTCATTGAACTTCTCGCCGGCCTCCCTTCCGTCGTCCTGGGGTTCTTCGGCATGGTCATCGTCGCCCCTTGGCTTCAGGAAACATTTGATTTGCCTACGGGCCTGAACATCATTAACGCCTCCGTCATCCTGGCCGTCATGGCCGTACCCACCATTTCCAGCATCTCGGAAGATGCCCTCTACGCCGTACCGCAGGAATTCAAGGAGGCCTCCTATGCCCTGGGAGCCACAAAATTCGAAACCATCATCAAGGTCACCATTCCCGCCGCCCTCTCGGGTATATCAACAGCCGTGATATTGGGCATGTCGAGGGCCATCGGAGAAACGATGGTCGTCCTCATGGTAGCCGGTGGCGCCGCCGCCATTCCTGAAAGCATTTTCGATTCCGTTCGTCCCATGCCGGCCAGCATTGCTGCCGAAATGGGCGAAGCGCCCTTCCAGAGCGGTCATTATCATGCCCTCTTTGCAACGGGCATGGTTCTGTTCTTCATGACCCTGGCCTTTAATCTGGTCGCCGACTACATTTCCCATAAATTCAAGGAGGTCGGTTCGGGCACTTTATGATGAATTATAAAGCATGGCGCTATATGAAACAGCGCTTATTCTTTTTGACAGTGCGCCTCATGTCCCTGATTCTGGCTCTTGTCCTGGGGGGCATTCTGATCTTCATCATCGTCAACGGCTATCAGGCCATTTCCTGGGAGTTTTTGACAGAACTTCCAAAAGATTCCATGACAAAGGGCGGTATTATGCCCGCCATCCTGGGAACGCTGTACCTGACGGTGGGGGCTATCGTCGTTGCCCTGCCTCTGGGAGTTGTTTCGGCGATTTATCTGACGGAATACGCCAAGCAGGGAACCTTTATACGCCTCATCCGTATCGGGATCAACTGCCTGGCCGGCGTTCCCTCCGTTGTTTTTGGTCTTTTCGGCCTTGGTTTCTTCGTCGTTTTTCTCCATTTCGGCTCCTCCATCCTATCGGGGTCCCTGACCCTGGGAATCCTGATTCTCCCTACCATCATCGGGGCTTCCGAAGAGGCATTAAAATCCGTTCCCCAGACATTTCGCGAAGCTTCTTTGGCCCTGGGGATTTCCAAATGGTCAACGATCTTCAAAATTGTTCTTCCCAGCGCCCTCCCGGGAATCCTGACGGGTTCTATTCTCGGAATCGGCCGCGCCGCAGGCGAAACTGCGCCCATCATGTTTACGGCGGCGGCTTTCTTTACGGCCAAGCTGCCATCATCCATATTTGACGAAGTCATGGCCCTGCCCTATCATATTTATGTTCTGGCTACGGCGGGTACTCAGATCGAACAGACACGGCCGCTGCAGTACGGAACGGTCCTAGTTCTGGTAGCTCTTGTCCTGGGAATCGACCTTATCGCGATTACCTTGAGAAGTGCTATGCGACGCAAGAAAAGGTGGTAATCGTGGCTCACAACATCATCATCAGTGTTAAAAACGTTAATTTCTACTACGGCCAGTTCCGCGCCCTGACGGACATTACCATGGATTTTGAAAAGAACCATGTTACGGCCCTGATCGGTCCATCCGGATGTGGTAAATCCACGCTTCTGAGGCTACTCAACCGCATGAACGACCTCATCGACGGCACCCGTGTGGAAGGGGAAATCCTCTTTGAAGGCACCAATATCTATGCACCTGACATCGATCCGGTGGATACGAGGCGACGTATCGGCATGGTTTTTCAGAAACCGAATCCCTTTCCGAAATCCATATTCAATAATGTCACTTATGCTCCAAAACTTTCGGGTATCAGGAATCGGAGCGAACTGGAAGCTCTCGTCGAAGAAAGCCTGAAACAGGCCGTTCTCTGGGAGGAGGTCAAGGACATCCTCGATCGTTCGGCCATGACCCTTTCAGGCGGCCAGCAGCAGCGCCTTTGCATTGCCCGGGCTCTGGCCATGAAACCGGACGTCCTACTCATGGATGAACCGACATCAGCCCTGGACCCTATATCCACCGCGAAGATCGAGGAACTGATTGACGAGTTGAAAAAAAAGTATACCATTATCATTGTCACCCACAACATGCAGCAGGCCGCCCGAATATCCGATAAAACGGGTTTTTTCTATATCGGCAAACTGATTGAATATAACGCAACGGGAAAGATCTTTACCAATCCCGATGTGAAGCAGACGGAAGACTATATCACCGGCCGGTTCGGTTGAAGGGAGCATCCATGGAGGAAAGGAAGCACACAAGCAGAGAGTATGAACGGGAACTGCAGGAGATCAGGGAAGGACTTCTGTACCTGGGAGCCCTGACGGAAAAGGCCATCGACAACACGACAACGGCTCTCATGGAACGTGATTCCGGTCTGGCGCGGCAAGTGATCGCCAATGATTGCCAGATTGATCAGCTAGATGAAGAAATCGAGGAGAAATGCATCCGCCTTTTAGCACTGCGTCAGCCCGCCGCCAGAGATCTTCGTTTCATTACGACCGCCATCAAGCTCAACGGACATTTGGAGCGAATCGGTGATATGGCCCTCAAGATCTGCGAAAAGGCGCTGCAACTCAATGAGCTGCCCCAATTAAAACCTTATATCGATTTGCCAAGGATGGCCGAGATATCCCGAGGCATGATCCGGGAAAGCCTGGATGCACTCGTTCGGGAAGATGTTGAATTGGCTAACAAGGTCCGGGAGGACGACGACAAGGTCGATAACCTTAACGAACAGATCTTCCGTGAACTATTAACCTTTATGATAGAAGATCCCAGAACGATCCAGAGGGCTCTGCTGATCATGCAGATCTCAAAAACCATGGAGCGAATCTCCGATCACGCTAAGGGCATGGCCGATATGGTCGTCTACATGATCACCGGCAAGAGCGTTCGCCATGACGTTACCTGCACCATGCCTACGGTTGAGGAACCATGAAAAGCCGGCTTTTTCTTAAGATCTTCGCCACCTATTTCTTTCTAATTCTCCTCGTTGTCGCTGTTTTCGATTTCTTGCTGACACCCCATATCCGTGAGATTGTGACCCGAAGCATCGAAGAAAAGCTGGTCGGGCAGGCTCGCATAGTGACCCTTCTTCCTGGGGCGGAGATTCGCAACAGAATATCTGAGATTGCCGAATTTGCAAATTCACGGGTTACGTTCATTGATGCATCGGGCCGGGTAATTACAGATTCGGAGTCTGAAGAAATCGATATGGACAATCATCTGAACCGCTCAGAGGTACAGGAGGCAAGGCTTAAAGGCATTGGCACTGCCGTTCGTTACAGCAGGACCCTTCAGGAAAATATGCTATATGTCGCCCTCCCCGTGAAGGCAAATAAACAAATTACAGGGTATGTTCGCCTTGCCCGCCCTCTTCGGGAAGTGAGAGAATCCATTGACCATGTTTACCGTTACCTCTACCTGACCCTTTTTATCATCGCCCTGCCCTCAACTCTGCTGGCCTTTATCTTTGCCAGAAGGATCACTTCGCCGATCCGGCGGATAAAGGAGTTTACACAAAAGATCCGTAACGGCGATTCTCCCGGGACGCTTTTCATGGATTCCCAGGATGAAATCGGTCAACTGGCCCGTGACATAAACTACCTTCTTCAGGAACAACAGGAAAAGATCCGCTTGGCCACGGAAGAAAAAAGCAAACTGGAAGCCGCTTTTGCCAGTATGGTGGAAGGCGTGATGATTCTCGATGGCGAAAACCGGATCGAGGCATGCAATCAGGCCCTCGGCTATATGCTTGGCAAAACCAATCATGACATCCTGGATAAAACCATCCTGGAGGCGTTTCACAGTTTAATCCTTCAGGACGCTTTAAACCAGTTCAGGAAGTCCGGGGAATATACTGCGGAGGCGATCAGCCTGGGAGAGGAAGAACCCCTCATTGTCGAAGTCAATATCTCTTACATAAAAGGCCTGCCCAGCGAGGCAAAGAAGATCATTATGGCTTTTCATGATGTGACGCGGCTTAGAAGGCTTGAACGGGTACGTTCCGATTTCATTGCCAATGTGACCCATGAGTTGAAAACACCACTAACGGCTATTATCGGTTATGTTGAGACGTTGCAGAATGGGGCGCTCGGCGACGGGGCCGTGGCTGACAAATTTCTCAATATCATCAATGACCATGCCCGCCGTCTGGATCGCCTTGTCAATGACCTTTTAACGATCTCCGATCTTGAACAGGGCGAAGCCCAACTCCATATGGAAGCTCTCCCCGTTAACCGGATCATGGATGATGTTTTGCCGGTAATTCAGGAGAGAGCCGAAGGCAAAGGCCTGCCGATCATTGTTGATCTGCCGCCGAAGATGCCCGTGATCCTTGGTGACCGGGATAAAGTAACTCAGATCCTAGTGAATGTTCTCGATAATGCCGTCAACTATACATCTTCGGGCAAGATTACCATAAAGTCGATCTCTCTGGACGAAGAAGGTTATGTTGCTCTTCAGATAATCGATACCGGCGTCGGTATTCCAAAAAATGAGATTCCCCGCCTCGGCGAACGCTTTTACCGGGTTGACCGGGCCCGTTCCCGGGAATTGGGCGGCACCGGTCTGGGCCTGTCCATTGTCAAACACCTCATGAAAGCCCATCACGGCTGGATGGAAATAGAAAGCAGCCCTGGAAGGGGCACAACAGTAACCCTTGCCTTTCCGACCGCGTAAAATAATATTTTTATTGACATATGTTCCGATATTGAGGATAATATTGAGTATTTTTTTCCTAATGATACGTCTATCGGGATAAGGTGTATTGATGCCCCACGTATGGCCAGTCGGCGGAGGGAAAGGCGGTTCGGGAAAGAGCTTCGTTACAGGCTCTTTTGGTATCATGCTCGCCAGGGAAGGTCACAAGACCTTACTTGTCGACCTGGATCTGGGAGCGGCAAATCTGCATACGATCCTTGGCGTTCCCCACCCGGAAAAGTGTCTCTCAGATTTTATCAACAGAAGGGTGTCCACCCTTGCAGAAACATGTGTTTCGACATTCCTGCCCCATCTTGATTTAATCAGCGGCGCCATGGACAATCTGGATATCGCCAATCTGGCGTATGAGCAAAAAATGCGCCTCTTGAGACACATTGTCAAGCTGCCCTATGAATACATCCTCCTCGACCTGGGCGCAGGTACATCATTCAACACGATCGACTTTTTCTTGATTTCCGCCTCCGGCGTTTTCATCACCACCCCGGAACCGACAGCCATAGAAAACACCTACCGCCTGATCCGTGCCGTCTATTTTCGCAAAGTTCGGCAAATACTGAATCTTCACGCCTTTAAGGCCCTGGAGAAAGAAGCTGAGAGCCGAAACAGCCGGGCAACGGTGACAAACCCGGATTTGATGCTTCACATCATGAAAGAGATCGACCCGCAAAAAGGTGAAATTCTGGAAACCGCCTTGCGGCATTTTGAGTTTTCCCTCATTGTAAATCAACATCACAAGCAGGATAATGCCAATCTGGGGAAATTTATGGGCAAGATCGTGGAAAAGCATCTGACACTGAAGATGAATTTCCAGGGAAACATCGCCTTTGACGACCGCGTCCATAATGCTGTGTGCAAAAAAATGCCTTTTCTCGACCTTTACCCCTACACTCAGACAGCCCTTGATCTTCGGGAATGCTGTAATAAACTGATGGCGTCAACCGACCATGCCCAGGACGTCCAAACGGCCGTTCATTAACGATCTGTTTATGAAGCCCTATAAAGATCAGAATTACTACGAAATACTCGACATTCAGACGGATGCCTCGCCGTTTGAAATTCGTCATGCCTTTCAGGAGACATTCGAACTCTATCAATCGGATTCCACCGTATCCTATTCTTTTTTTTCGGAAGAGGAACGAAAGGAAATTCTATGCCGCCTCGAAGAGGCCTACCTCCATTTGATTGATGCGAAATCACGCCATGCCTATGATCAGATACTCGTCGAGAATGGCTTCATGGAGGAAGGAAAACAGTTTCAGGATAAATCGAAAGCACCAATTCCTATCTATCAAAGCATGAACAGGCATATCGGTCATACCCAGAGTGCTCTTCAATTGAATTCAGACCGTCCGCAGGCCGCACAGCTGGTTGCGGTGCAGGAACTCCTTGAGAAGGATATACTGACAGGCCATGATTTGCGGACCATCAGGCTTGCCAAGGGGGTGGCACTGGACAAGATTGAGAATGAAAGCAAAATCAAGATCAGTATGTTGCAAGCGATAGAAGATGATGATTATGAACGCCTCCCGCCCCTTGCCTATCTGAAAGGATTCATAAAACTCTATGCACAGTGCCTTCAAATTGACGATAACATTGTGGTCAGCGCCTATATTCAACATTTGAAAAATTAAGAGATAGTGCAGACGCCTCATGAAAGATGGTCACGACAAAGAAAATAACGGTCTGGAAGAAGAGCTGGAATCCCTCTACCAGAAGGTCGCGCGGAATGACCAGGTCGATGGAAACGTCGTAACCCGTGAAGACCTCACGCCCTGCTATGCCGCGCTGCAGGTGAAACCTGATGCCTCACTTGCAGAAATTGCCGAGTCCTACGAGAAACTGAAAGACACATGGCGGGAAGATCGCTTCGTTAATGTCGCTTCCTGGCAGGATAAATCACAGGAAAAACTCAAGGAGATCAAGACGGCATACGAAAAAATATTGTCTTTGCGGCTTTATGAATCCAAGAGCGAGCATAGAGAATCATCCTCAGGTGATCAGGTTGATATTTTTTTATCAAGGGAATCAGAAGAAGTCACAGAAGGCGATGAACCACCACCCGGGATAGCGAAACAAGCCACCCCGTATCGTACTCGTGGATATATCGTTGGCGCAGTTGTTGTAATATCGATAGCCCTGGCTGCCATCTTTATCTGGCCTACCCTTTACCATTACGAGGCCCTCAAAACGGGTGACAAGGTTTTCCCTTTACGAATAAACAGGATGACCTCCGAAACGACTTACTTTAACGGACAAGGCTGGGTTAGTCCTCCCATCGTTGCGATCGATCAAACCGTGAGGAAACCGAAACTGCCGGTTTCTTCCGTTTCACCAGAGGACAAAGCGCCTGCGTCACAGGCGACCGCTCCGCAGATGATTGAAAAACAGGCATCCCACCCGCAACCAAGAAAAGAAAAGGATGTTAAGGCCCTGTTACCGAAAAAATCGGCTGCGGCGGAATCATCCCTTAACCTGAGAAAAAGCGCACCGGCCGCCCCAAGCCTACAAAAGAAATCGGTGCAGTCAACTGCGAGCAGCAAAATCAAGGCGGGCAAAGGCGTGGGTTTCAGCATTCAAATCAAGGCTTTTCGCAATGAAGAAAAGGCAAAGGCATTCATCGGCGAGTTGAAGATGGAGAAAAGTGAGATATTTATTGAAAAGGTCATCGATAAAGACAAAATCTCCTGGTATCGCGTATTGGTAGGACATTTTTCCAATAAGAACCAGGCACTGAAATACCTGAAAGGTAACAAGGCATTTGATGCCCATCCCGGCAGCTTCGTCCAAAGTGCCGGGCAAGCATCTTAACGGGATTGAATGATCTCGCTATATTTCTTATTTCATCATCTTCTGCTTTTTCATAATCCCCAGTTATTATTGAACGTTGAAGGATCGAGGCCTTGCCTTCAATAACGCAAGCTTGCCTCTGTTCTTTTCCGAAACAGGTGAAGCAACACGATGACCTTCGATAGCAGCTATCAGCTTATCTACGTATGTTCTCATCGATTCAGCATGGCCTTTCATCTTTTCTACGGCACAGGCAGACTGCTCAGCATTGGCAGCCCGAAACTGCACGACATGATCCATTTCCGCAACCCCTTAGTTAATCTTCATATTACCGTGAGATCGTTCCAGGGAGGTGGCAGCGATTTCATCGATCAGATTACCGACCTTGGCAAACAATCCCTCTGATAAGAATGACGATACAGAACAAAACGAATATCCGGACAGTTTCGGTATCCTATATGAAGATGAAAAATAAGGAGTTGACAGGATTTAACATTCGATGTAACCATGCGCCCCGGACGGGCTTATGGCCCGTTTTTTGTTATCGTTGAGTTAAAGGGCATAAAGGAGGAAGGCAGTCTTGCATCATCATCAACAGGAAATAGCCAAAAGGCGCACCTTTGGCATCATCAGTCACCCCGATGCCGGGAAAACAACTTTGACGGAAAAGCTTCTGCTGTTCGGCGGCGCCATTCAGCTGGCAGGGGCGGTAAAGTCCCGCAAAGCACAGCGCCACGCTACGAGCGACTGGATGGCTATCGAAAGAGAGAGGGGTATTTCCGTTTCATCCTCGGTGATGAAATTCGATTACAGGGATTATGAGATCAACCTCCTTGATACACCCGGTCATCAGGATTTTTCCGAAGATACTTATCGCGTTCTGACGGCCGTAGACAGTGCTCTGATGGTTATAGACAGCGGCAAAGGCGTCGAACCCCAGACCAAGAAACTGATGGAGGTTTGCCGACTGCGCAACACGCCAGTGATAACCTTTATCAACAAACTGGACCGGGATGGACTACCGCCACTGGATCTCCTGGCCGATATTGAAGACAAGCTCCAGATCGAATGTACCCCCCTCTCCTGGCCTATCGGCATGGGGAAAAGCTTCAAGGGGGTTTACAATCTTTATCGCCACTCCCTTCATCTGTTCACCCCTGGACGGGATACCCGCACAGAAGAAGGCATAGTCATCGCCGATCTTTATGACCCCAAGCTGGACGAGCTCCTGGAAAGCCAGGCAAACGAATTACGAGCCGACATTGAACTCATGGAGGGCGCTGCAGATCCCTTTGACCATCGTGAATTTCTAAAGGCCAGCCAAACGCCTGTTTTTTTCGGCAGCGCTATTAATAATTTCGGTGTCCGCGAACTTCTTGACGCCTTTGTGGAATTGGCGCCGCCTCCCGGTCCCCGGATGACCCTCACCCGTGAGGTAAAACCCGAAGAGGAGGCCTTTTCAAGCTTCGCCTTTAAGATTCAGGCAAACATGGATCCCGCCCACCGGGACCGCATCGCTTTTGTCCGCATTTGTTCAGGCAAATTCACCCGTGGCATGAAGGTGGTGCATCACCGCATCGGCAAGGAAATTACCATCGCCAACGCCACCATTTTTATGGCCCAGGACCGCTCTCATGTCGAGGAAGCCTATCCCGGTGACATTATCGGTATCCATAACCACGGCACCATCAAGATAGGCGATACCTTTACCGATGGTGAACCATTGCAATTCACGGGGATCCCCAGTTTTGTTCCCGAACATTTTTGCCGGGTGCGTCTCCGAGAGCCCATGAAGATCAAGCAACTGCAGAAAGGGTTGACCCAGTTGGCAGAAGAAGGCGCCATCCAGGTCTTCCGGCCTCTGATTAACAATGACTTCATCCTGGGGGCTGTCGGCATCCTCCAGTTTGATGTCACCATGGCCCGACTAAAGGCCGAATACGGTGTGGAGGCCATCTATGAAAACACGGAGTTCAGTGTTGCCAGGTGGGTAAGTTGTGATGACAGGAAAAAAATGGATGATTTTCAAAAGCAGAACATGGCCAACGTTGCTCTGGACGCGGAAGGAAACCTGATTTTTCTTGCAACCAGCGAATGGCGGTTGAACTACACCCTCGAACAATGGCCCGGCATCAAGGTCCATCAAACCATGGAGCATCACGGCACGACCTCTCTGTAACGCATTTTTTTCAAAATCCTTTTGTTGAATCCTGTATAATGAAGCGACAAGCATGGCAATGCCATACATCATGGAACGTTTCTTCATACGGAAAGCGATCGAATGTTTTTACCGACAACGGCAGAAGAGCTTAAATCACTTGGATGGGAGAGGCCTGACATCATACTGATTACAGGGGATGCCTATATCGACAGCCCCAACATCGGCGTCTCCGTCATTGGTCAATACCTCCTGCGGCATGGCTTTAAAACGGCCATCATCGCGCAACCTTCTACCAACAATGGGCATGACATCAAACGACTTGGCGAACCAGGGTTATTCTGGGGCGTGACGGCCGGCTCCATCGATTCCATGGTCGCCAATTATACCGCCCTCAACAAATCACGGCATCAGGACGATTATACACCCGGAGGCATCAACATACGGCCGAACCGCGCCACGATTGCATACACCAATCTGATCAGGCAATATTTCAAGAATACAGCACCGATTATTCTCGGCGGTATCGAGGCAAGCCTGCGACGCATCGCCCATTATGATTACTGGGATGATGCCATTCGGCGCAGCATCCTCTTTGATGCAAAAGCAGACATTCTGGTCTATGGCATGGCCGAAAAAACCGTGGTGGAGCTTGCTCTGGCCATTAAGGCCGGTTCAGACTGGAAGCGGATCAAAGGACTTTGCTATATTTCCAATACCCCTACTGAAGGCGATCACCTTCACTTACCCTCTTTTGAAGAGGTTTCAATCCGGAAAGACGCCTTCCGCCGCATGACCGCCTTATTCCACAAACATGCCGAAAATACGTCCACAGGTTTTATCCAGGGCCATGGCGACCGCTATCTGATTCATAACCCAACCAATGTCCCCCTGACAACCTCAGAATTGGATATGATTTATGGGCTTGATTTTGAAAGGGATGCACACCCGTATTACAAAACCGGGGAAATACGGGCGCTTGAAACGATCAAACAGTCAATCACCGCCCATAGAGGATGTTTCGGACAATGTCATTTTTGCGCCATTGCCGTTCATCAGGGGAGAAGCATTGTTTCCAGAAGCCCGAGATCCATCATGGGTGAAGTGCTCAAGATCATGGAGAAATCATGGTTCAACGGGATTATTAGCGACGTGGGCGGCCCAACAGCCAACATGTTCGGTACATCATGCCTCAAGGAATGGGCCTGCAAGGAAAAGCGTTGCCTCGTGCCAAAACCTTGCCCGAATCTGAAGTTCGGCCATCAGGCACAGATGACGCTTCTGCGAAACATAAGAAGCATTCCCGGTATAAAGAAGGTTTTTGTGGCATCAGGCATACGGCCGGATCTTGTCATGGCGGACAAGGAAGCCGGGAAACGTTACATTGAAGAACTGGTCCGGTACCATGTCTCCGGTCAAATCAAGCTGGCACCGGAACATTCGGAATTTGAAGTCCTGGGCTTGATGAACAAACCTTCCCTCAAATCATTACTTCAATTCAAAACCCTGTTTGAAGGGTCCTGCAACACTGCCGGCAAACGCTATTTCATGACCTATTATCTGATTGCCGCGCATCCGGGCTGCACCGCGACGCATATGCAGCGGCTGAAAGTCTTTTTGATATCCGAATTGAGAGCAACGCCTGAACAAATTCAGATCTTCACCCCCGTTCCGTCAACCATCTCGTCGACAATGTACTATTGTGAAACCGATATGGAAGGCAATCGCATCTTCTGCGAGAAAAGCCTTTCGGGAATGCAAAAGCAAAAAAATATCCTGACGAAGATTGCCGGGGGAAGGCGTTATTAATGCAGTGATCCTGAGGATAAGGACTGCGGGGACCCATTAACTTGGGTTCTGTGTTAATCGGCAAGGCTGTTTAAACGAATCCCGGGCTGATTGCGGGCGCCTGCCTCACCTTGATCAGTTCATCCTTGATAGCCAGACCGATTTTTTCCAGGCGATAGGGTTTCCGGACATAGGCACCGGCACCAAGCATCTGGGTTTTTTTTACCCGTTCCGTCTCTGAAAAACCGCTGACAATGATAGCTTTCTGACCGGGCGATATTTCAAGAATTCGTTCATACGTTTCGAGACCGTCAATGCCCGGGTCCATGATCATATCCAAAAGGACAAGATCGACTTTTTGAGATTGCAGAAAGGCAATGGCGTCGATACCGCTCGAAACGGCATGGACATTGTATCCCAGTTGCGACAACAGCGTGGAAGCAACATCCCGTTGCTCAATAACATCATCCACAACCAGTATTGACTGCCCCTGCCCCATATATTGATCAATGGATACCTCTCCATGAGATTCCCTGGATGCTTCAATGGTCACTGGAAAATAGATCGTGAAGGTGCTTCCTTTTCCTACCTCGCTTCTGACATCGATGTAGCCGCGATGATCCTTTACGGTACCCCATACAACCGCCAGCCCAAGTCCTGTACCGCTTTTGCCCATAACCTTCTTCGTATAAAACGGTTCAAATATCTTGTCGATATCCTTCTGTGAAATGCCGCCGCCGTTGTCGGAGACGCTCAGGACCACATAATCGCCTTCCTCCACAACATCGTATCCCCGGAGAGGGACGTCAAGATAACGGAACTCCGTAGATATGATTATTTCACCCTTCCCTGAAAGGGATTCCACGGCATTGGACAAGAGGTTCATGATCATCTTGGATAAATGCACCGGAGATCCCTTCATATTCATGAGTTCGTGATCGAGATTTACGGTTAACCGAAAGTCGGGATGGAACTGGTTGAGCTTTTCATGTTCGGGTGTCTTGAGGTAATCCAAAATAATATCGTTGAGATTAACCACATGAGGATCAAAAATACCTCGCCTGGCCAACGTGAGGAGATCTTCGACGATGGCGGCAGCCTTCTCTCCGGATTTTTGAATGGTCAGGATGGATTTCCGGAGTGGACTATCCTTGGGGATCTGCATTAACAGCAGTTCGGGATAACTCACCAGACCTCCCAATACATTGTTCAGGTCATGGGCAACACCGCCCGCCAGGAACCCCAGGGCCTCCATTTTTTCTGCTCTTTTCAAGCGTGCTTCGAGAGCGTGCTTCTCTTCTTCCGCCCGTTTACGCATTGAAATATCGCGGTTATAGACGACTGCACCAATAAATCGCCCGTCATTATCGTAAATAGCCTTTTCTTTCCGCCAGACAGGGATTGATTCCCCTCTGGCCGTGATCAGTTCGATTTCACCTTCCCAATAGCCTTGCTGCCTAAGAATTGAATAATGATTGGTAAACGCCATGCGGCTTTTCTCCGAGAAATAATCGGTAGAATGATTTCCCAGAAGGTGATCGTCCTTATAACCCAATATCCTTTTCTGGGCATCATTGCTGTCCAGAATGCTGCCCGCAGCGTCCAGCACTTCCACGCCATCCGGTGCAGCTTCAAATAGAACCCGATAGTTATCGATTCTTTCCAGGTTGGAACTGATCTCTCTGATGGTCCTGTATAATTCGAAACTCTCGATGGCATTGGCACTGTTCTGTATGATGATGGACATCAAGGACAAGGCCGCATTCATAATACTCGTTTCTTCCGGATACAGCAGGCCGACACACATGCCCCGAATCCGGGTTGTAGTGGCCATCACGTGCAGCATTATTTTTGAATGGTCGGTTGCAGATAAAAAGATGGGCCGTTTATCCCTTAACGCCCAGGCAAATGAACCGTCGTCGATGAAGCTGTCGACCACATTCTGCATGAGGGGGCGATAATCTTCTGAATCGATCTTCTTCAGGATAAAGTCATTGCTGTCTTCATCAACCAGAAAAAATGCAATGGATTCGAATGGAATCAACCGTTTTATTCTGGCGCTTGTTTCTTCAAGAATCGTTGAAACATCCCGGAGCTTACTGATACTTTCCTGAAAATCTCCCAGAGATGCGGCTAATTCTAGGGCATCAACGACGAAGCGTTGGACATCTTCAAGATGTTGGACACGTTTCTCAAGATAGGCCTTGGTATTATTTTTTTTGCTGAGATTTGTCATCAGTATAAATCAGCTCAAAAATATCTTCCAGTTGACGATCTGCTTGCTCCATGGTCAATGACAAGACATTAGGGGACAGGCCGATCTGCATCCATGCCTCGCTGTTCAAAGAGGGAATAAGCTTTTCACCGCTCGTACCGATTCCCATGACATTGGCCAATATATCCGCCAGATGAAGAATGGATGCTTCCAGCTTATTATTTGATTTTAGGGGATGGTGATGATTTTTTACCGCTTCCTCAAGCGACAGGGGCATTTGCCATTTTGTAAGCAGTTCGCCACCTATCATGGCATGGTCCAGGCCAAAGAGATCCTGCTCCGAAAGATAGAGAAACTGATTTTCAGTCCTGGCCTTTGTCACGGCATAAAGGGCTTCTTTCGGCATGTCGTTATACAAAACCAGGCGTCCGATATCATGGAGAAGCCCAACCACGAACATACGTTCCGTATTCTGGATATTTTTGTAGCTGGCCAGAATTCTCGCGCAGATGCCGCAAAGGATACTGTGTCGCCAGAAAAGTTTCATGTTAATGATATCGGGTGGAATGTTCTTAAACATACTGATGACGTTTACACCGATCGCCAAGGTGCTCAATTGCTTGATTCCTATAATGTTGACGGCTCGGGACAGGGTGTCAATCTGAGATGGATAACCGTAGAAAGCACTGTTTACAATCTTTAAAAGCCGTGCAGCGAGATTGATGTCTTTACTGATGACGCTTTCGATGTCGTAGGCCGAACTGCTGGGTTTGGAAATGGCATCGAGAATCTGTCTGTAGATTTCCGGCAACGACGAAAGTTTTGTGTCTTCACCAATAAAGTATTCGGGATTTTTTATTAACGGTTTCTGCTTTTCGATCGCTTCGACTTCTTCATCAAACCAGAAAACGCTTTTGTAATTATCCCGATCCATTTTCACCCCTGCGGCAATCCGCTTTACACAGAGGCGGAATAGTTCCTGTATCGCCGGATGCTCCATATCGTTATGGATGAAGCGCTTATTAACAGATTCGACGACGACAGCGATTGCGGTGTTATCAAATTCATTCAATGGGGGAGTCTTGATGTCGCTTTTGGACACCCCTTCAACCCAGGCTTCGATGATACCCCACATTTTGCATATTTTCAGGCTTTTCTCTGTCAGAACGGTGCCCCTGGTCATCAGCAATCTACCGCTCCGATCTTTCAGGTCTTCCGCCAGCACCATATTAGCCTGCAGATCTTTTATGCCGATTACATCCATATAATCAATATTTAGTCCCTTTAACCTTATGAATAATTTCCTATCACTTTGTTATATCGGCAGATAAGGTGCCGAACTTGAGTTATAAATTATGGAGCAGACCGCCCCGGGAAGGCATAAACAACCATCAACCTTCTATGCGTTATTTCTTTCGCGATTTCATTATGATATTTGCCCCGATCACGATGAGTAATACGGGCATAAAGTATTTCCACATGGCTTCAAGCCGTATTTGCATTCCTTCCATAAAGAGAAACAGGACGCCCACGGCGAGGATAATCCATCCACCAAGATCCCTGACACGCTGAATAAGCGTGCCAAGGGCAATGACGATCAAGAGGATAGGCCAACTTTTGCTAAAGGCGAAGATATGGGTGTTACTCAGGATAATCAAAACACCTAAGGCAACCAGGATCATTCCGCCTGTCAGGATGTGCATTTTCTCTTTCTTTTCCAATGCTGTTTTTCCTCCCTTTCAAGGGTTATTCTCATCGGGTCACCATCCTGGACATGAATATCTCAAGGACGTTTGCGGTTTTATCCCTTGTTTAAAAATGGTTTGAACAGGTCGATCGGTATAGGGAAAACGATCGTTGAATTATTTTCCGCAGCAATCTGATTCAAGGTCTGGAGATAGCGTAACTGGAGAGACATGGGCTGTGTCTCCATCAGGGCCGCCGCTTCAATCAGCTTTTGTGCCGCCTGGAATTCGCCTGCTGCATTGATGACCTTTGCCCGCCTCTCCCTTTCAGCTTCCGCTTGTTTTGCCATGGCACGTTTCATCTCTTCAGGAAGATCGATGTGCTTCACCTCGACCAGGGAAACCTTGATTCCCCAGGGGTCGGTACTCCTGTCCAGTATCTCCTGGAGCTGAAGATTGATTTTTTCTCTCTCAGAGAGGATCTCATCCAGTTCCACCTGCCCGCAGACACTCCTCAGTGTCGTCTGGGCCAATTGGGAGGTCGCATACAGAAAGTTTTCCACCTCCGTTACGGCCAGATTCGCATCCATCACCCGGAAATAAACAACGGCATTTACTTTGATAGATACGTTATCGCGGGTAATGACATCCTGGGGCGGTACATCCATGGTAATGGTCCTCATATCTACCTTGACCATTTTATCGATGATGGGTATCAGGATAATCAGGCCGGGCCCTTTCATATCGATGATCCTTCCCAGGCGGAAGACGACGGCCCGTTCATATTCATTCAAAATTCTGATGGCCGACGCGAAAAACATGATGACGAAAAAAAGTAAGACTAAAAGAGTGTACGGCATTTTTTCTCCTTTCTAGTTCTCAATCATTGAAACGGTTTATCCCGCTATGATTTAATCTCTTCCACTTTCACCAAAAGCCCATCAACACCAACAACTTTTATCCTTGAACCTTCTTTGATGAATTTATCGCTCATGGCATGCCAGTATTCCCCTTTAACGAAAACCTTGCCGGTTTCACCGATATCCGTAATGGATGTCCCTTCTTTGTTAATCATTCCCTCTTTTCCCGTATGGCGTTTCCTTAATTGCGCCCTGACGACCAGCATGATGATTCCGACAAAGAAAAGGGAAATGACGACCAGGGTTGGTATCATAACTTGATAAGAAACCCGCATGGCCGGATCGGGAGAATCAAACAGCATAAGCGAGCCGATAAAAAGGGAAACAATACCGCCGACGGTGAGAATACCATGGCTGATAACCTTCATCTCGGCAATAAACAAAATTATGGCAAAAAGAATGAGCAAAACGCCGGCATAATTGACAGGCAGCGTTTGCATGGCGAAGAAGGCCATAATCAGAGATATCCCGCCGACCACTCCCGGCAGAATGACTCCAGGATGGGAAAATTCGAAATAGAGCCCGGCCAAACCAAGGAGAAAAAGGATGTAGGCAATATTCGGATCGCTCAGAGCGGCCAGGATACGTTGCCTTGACCCCATTTTCTTCTCATGAATAATGGCGCCGGCCGTCTTTAACACTTTCTTCTGATCACCGATGAGGACTTCCTTCCCGTCTGCTTTGGCAAGCAGATTCTGAACATCGGTAGCGATGAAATCGACCACCTTTCCCACAACCGCTTCTTCAGCCGTGATGGATTCACTTTTCCGGACGGCCTTCTCAACCCAATCCTCACTGCGCCCCCTCTTGTTGGCAATCCCCCGGACATAAGCGGCAGCGTCGTTTTCCACTTTCTTCATCATGGTTTTATCACCACCGCCGCCAAAACCAAGAGCCACGGGATGAGCCGCTCCAATATTCGTTCCCGGCGCCATGGCGGCCACATGGGCGGCCACGGTAATAATAACGCCTGCCGAAGCGGCCCTTGCGCCCGAAGGATAAACGAATACAAAAACGGGGATGGGAGCATTCAGAATACCCTTGGCGATATCACGCATCGCCAGATCGAGGCCTCCCGGCGTATCAAGAAGGATCACCAGACCCTGACGGCCCTCCCTGTTAGCTTCCTGAATGTTCTGGAGGATATATTCTGCAATCGGCGGGGTGATGGCGCCATTGATGGTAATGAGGTTATAAGCAGGATTCTCCTTCCCGGCTATAGCTGCCTGAGGGGAGAAAAAAACCAGCAACACTACTATACTCATGGCTATTCGGAATTTAAGACACATGGGCGTCCTCCCCTCCGACCGCCTGGAGCCTTTTCATGATCATTTGCATATCTTCCCAGACCTGTTTCTTCGCAGCCGGATTTCTTAGGAGGTAAGCCGGATGATAAGTCGGCATCAAATCAATCCCCTGGTACTGTTGAAAGCGCCCCCGCAAAGCCGTAATGGGCGTTTCAGATTTCAAGAGGGTATGAGCGGCAAAGGTCCCCAAAGCACATATTACCTTGGGCCTTATGGTTGAAAGCTGCTTGATCAGGAATGGTTCACATGCACCAATTTCGTCCGGTTTGGGATTGCGATTGCCCGGCGGTCGGCACTTGAGAATATTGCAAATATACACATCCTTGCGCTCAAGTTTCATGGCCTCGATAATCCGCGTCAATAGTTGCCCCGCCCGGCCGACAAATGGACGGCCCTGGGCATCTTCATCCGCACCTGGGGCTTCTCCTACAAAGACAAGTGTCGCAGAAGGATGACCTTCGCCAAAGACGATGGATTTCCTTTCCGCATGAAGAGGACATCTTTGGCATTCGCCCAATTCTATTCTCACGTCTTCAAGAGATGATGCTATATTCTCCGAAGGTTTTAATTCGCCAGTTGAGGAACCGACATCCATATGAATCAGTCTTCTTTGCAGAATGGGAAATTCATCCAGAACATCAACATGGCAGCGTAACGATCGGACCAGATGGAGGAACTCCCAACGCTCATCATCCATTGACACGGTATCATTCATGCCTATTGCCCCGAAACAGCCTTACACGGTTGAGAATCTGATCCGCCACATCAAGCTTGTCCATCATGGGAAGGGCTTCCACGCTGCCGTCGCTGCCCAGGATCTTGATGACATTCGTATCCCCCTGGAATCCGGCACCTTCTTCACGAAGGTCGTTGGCTACAATAAAATCCATCCCCTTTTCCTTAAGCTTTGCCGTGGCATTTTCAAGAAGGTTTTCAGTCTCCATGGCAAAGCCGACAATGATCCGTTTTCCTTTTTTCTTGCCTATCTCGGCAATGATATCCGGATTTCTTTCCAGTTCAACCACCAGGGGACCTTTGGTCTTTTTTATTTTTTGGGTGGACTGCAAGCATGGCCTGTAATCGGCAACCGCAGCCGCTTTAATCACAACCGTCGATTTTTGAAAATGCCTCATGACGGCATCACGCATCTCCTGTGCACTGGAAACGGACACAAAATTGACGTTTGAGGGTACGGGCAATGCGGAAGGTCCACTGATCAGAGTCACTTCAGCACCCCGGCGACTAGCCATGATAGCCAATGCATAGCCCATTTTTCCTGAGGAATAATTGGTTATGAAACGAACCGGATCAAAAGGTTCCCTCGTGGGACCCGCTGTAACCAGTATTTTTTCCCCAATGAGATCTTTCGCTGTCACCATCGATTCGAGGGCTTCGATAATATCTTTGATATCGGCAAGCTTTCCCACGCCTTCTGTTTTACATGCCAATTCACCGTACGCCGGAGAGACAAACTGATAACCGTAAGCCTTCAGCCTGCTGATATTTTCCTGAACAATGGGATTGATGTACATATTCGTATTCATTGCCGGGCAAATCAGAATAGGTGAGCGGGTGGCCATCACAACCGTCGTCAGTAGATCATCGGCAATTCCGTAAGCAATTTTGCCGATGACATTTGCCGTGGCAGGAGCGATGATCAGGACATCAGCAAATTCTGCCAGAGCAATATGGTTGATATCATAGACTTCCTGCTCGAACATGTCCGTATAGACGGTATTGCTTGACAATACTTGCAATGTTAATGGCGTGATAAACTCAGCGGCATTTCTTGTCATGATCACTCTGACATTAGCCCCTCTTTTGATCAGTTCTCTTGTCAGCTCGGCTGATTTGTAGGCAGCTATTCCACCCGTGATACCGAGAACAATATTTTTCCCCTTGAGCATGATCAATCCTTTTCTTCTGAAGCCGAATTCAAGTAGTCCGTTAATATGCTTCTATACTATCGAAATATAGCAAGAATCAAAGTCTATATCAAGGTGTTAATTCTTTCTTTTGCCTTGCATAATGCGTGGAAAATAACTATATGTCCCCCGTCAACTTTACTTCCAAGAGGTCTTTGATGAAAACTTACAAGCTATATATCATTTCTGCAATTCTGATCATTCTTGCCGGTCTTGGCTGGTGGTTTTTCAACAGTTACGGGGAATTTGCGCAACCAGAGATAAAGCTGATGCGGGACATTCAGGCCATCGGCCAGAAAAGCAATTTTGACGCTTCTTTTGAGGATAACAAAAGCGGTCTCGGTCAGATAACCGTATCCATCACCCAGGACAATTACACTCGCGTGTTATCCTCCATGAATTTCAGTGGGAAAACCATCAGGCAAAAAACCATTACGGTGACCATCGATCCCATTGCCTTAAAACTGCATGACGGACCCGCGGTCCTGACAATTACGGCTGTTGACAATGCCCTCTGGAAAAATACGGCCACTGTCGGCAAAATCATCAGTATCGATGTTATCCCACCCCAAATCTTCCTTCTCACGCCGACCAATCATATCAACCCAGGCGGAACCTGTATGATTCTATACCGGACGTCAAAACCGGTGATGACTACAGGCGTGAAGGTGGAAGACTTGTTTTTCCCCGCCTACCCCACCAATGTGTCGGGCAAACCATGCTATATTTCTTATTTCGCTTTGCCCGTCGATGTCCCTGCCGGCGGCGGTAACATAAAGATATATGCCAGGGATCAGGGGGGAAACGAAACGCTGTCCTCCATTCCGCGGCTCATCCTGAAAAAGAAATTCCGGAACGATAAGATGTCTCTCTCGGAAAATTTCCTGCAACAGAAAATGCCTGAATTTCTGCCGCTCAATCCGGCCTTGCGGGACAAATCGCCCATCGAGATCTTTATTTATGCAAATACTACGTTAAGAAGTGAGAATTTTAAGACAATCCAGGCAGCCTGCCAGAAATCCGAAGCGAAGCAACTCTGGCAGGAGGTTTTCCTGCGCATGAAGGATGCCTCGCCCATGGCTACGTTTGGTGATAAGAGATCCTGGCTGTATAAAGGGAAATCTGTAGGAGACAGTATTCACATGGGAGCTGACCTGGCATCTCTCGCCAATGCCCCGATCGAGGCGGCCAACAATGGCATTATTGTTTTCTCCGGTCCTCTTGGCATTTACGGCAACGCGGTTATTATCGATCACGGGTTCGGCCTTTTCACGCTTTACGCCCACCTTTCCAACACCAAGGTGACAACAGGGCAGAATGTTAAAAAGGGAGAAACTATAGGCAATAGCGGTCTGACGGGTTTGGCGGGTGGCGATCACCTCCATTTCTCTGTCATTGTCGGCGGCCAGTTCGTCAATCCGACGGAATGGTGGGACCCCCACTGGATCGCGGACAATGTTACAAAAAAGATGAACGTGTCTTATTAGCTTTTAGTGATATCCCGGTGATTGGTATTCACATGATATCCCTTGTCTGTAAAATAGGCTGCCAGCTCATTGGCCATAACCACTGAACGGTGCTTGCCCCCTGTACAGCCCAGGGAAATATTCAATCGCGATTTCCCTTCCTTTTCGTAAAGGGGTATCAGAAAGGCCATTAACTCAAAAAGCTTCTGGACAAACAGTTGGCTGTCATCGGAGGACAGGACATAATTCCTGACTTGTTCGTTGTGGCCGTCGAAGGATTTCAGCTCCGTTACAAAATATGGATTTTTCAGAAACCTCACATCAAACACCATATCTGCATCGGCAGGCAGACCATAGCGGTATCCGAAAGATACCACATCGATCGTGAGTCTTCTTACACCGGTCGCAGGCAGATAGATGCGTTGTATGGCATCTTTGAGCTGATGGACATTATGAGATGTGGTATCAATGACATGGTGGGCCATGACCTTAAGTTTTTCTAATTTGGCCCTCTCCGTACTGATTCCCTCCATCACAGAACCTTTAACCGCAAGGGGATGAACACGCCTTGTTTCACTGAAGCGGTGCAACAGTGCCTCATCACTCGACTCCAGGAAAATAATTTCAATAATATAACCTTTTTCCTTCAATGTCATGAAAATCTGATGGTATTTTTCCAGGAAGGATTCTTCACGCAGGTCCATGACAATAGCCACTTTAGAAATTTTTTTCGAGGCGCTGGATTGAATCTGAATGAACTTCGGCAGGAGAACAACAGGAAGGTTATCGACACAGAAAAATCCGATATCCTCTAGGGCTCTTAACGCTGTACTTTTCCCGGACCCTGATAATCCCGTGATAATAACAATTTTCATTGCTTTCAATGCTCAATCCCCCTTCATCGACATCCATGGACGATTTTCAATAGCTGAGAAGCGACACTTTCTCCATTATTCCAATTATTTAATATCACACGTGTTATCGGCACCCCCAAAAACCTTTGTACATCTGTGGCAGGTAGGGTTTCCCTTAACTCACAGCCGGCCGGATTGATTTCAACAACCAGCCTGATGCACACTTCTTCAATAGGCGCAACGTTCACGTAATCCGCAATTCGCAGGATGCCTCTACCGCGAATATGGGCTAAGCCCTCGATACCCCGATGGGCATACCCCGTTATCGTGTCGGATGAACGCTTCCGGACAATCACGACATCATCAGCAACCCACCCATATCCTCTTTGGACGAGATCCACGGCACAAACGGTTTTTCCAACCCCTGCCTCCCCCGTCAATAAAATGCCAATACCATCAACGGAGACAAGACTGGCGTGCAACATTTTGACACCATCCCATTTTTCTCTGATAAGGCCTTTTAATCGACTCTCCAGCAAAAACGAATCGTGCCGGGAAATGCAAAGGGGGACGTTATTTGCTTCAGCGTAGGCTACCACATCTGCTGGCGGAAAATGATTCCCGGAAATGAAAATAAGCGCTATTTGTTGGTCTTTAAAGTATGTAAAACAGAATGGAGTTTTTTTGAAGGGTGGACAGCCTATTTGCGCCAAATCGTCTGGGCTAAGTAAGAGCAAGGTATTTCTGCGTAGTTCTTTCTCCGGGGGATAACGTCTAACGACAGGTTTAGCCACCTTTTTCGCCAACCCTTTTCTGCTGCTGATAAAGCAAATCCCCAGTCGATCTTCTGAACCGGAGATGAGTTTACCCAGGGTGAGTCGTTTCATGACATGCCCCGACAACCGTTGATGTCAAATCCTTTTCCATAAAGGATCAAGAACCGTCTTTCTCAACAGCTGTCATCCTTATCACTTATGATTCTGAATATGTCCTCTACCGATCCCGCATGGACCAGCTTTGATCGGAAATCAACGTCTTTGAGCATGCGTGATATTTTTGCCAGGGCCTTTAAATGAAGACCGGCGGAATTTTCCGGAGCCAAAAGAAGGAAAAACAGGTGTACCGGCTTCCCGTCCATGGCATTGAAATCAATGCCCTCTCTGGATCTTCCAAAGGAAACAACCATTTCATCGAGCATGGCCAGCTTGCCGTGAGGGATGGCGATACCATCGCCAATCCCTGTGCTTCCGAGCTTTTCCCTCTCCAGCAGAACCTTTACGACTTTTTCAGAATCATATTGAGGATTATCATGAAGAATAACTCGCGATAATTCCAATAGAGTATCTTTCTTCGTCGTCGACGTCAATGCATCAATAATAAATTGTTTCTTGAGCATTTCCGTGATTTTCATGAATCATCCCTCAATGTTCAACTGTTAGTTTCAATCAACCCGTACCGGCCATCGTCACGACGGTAAATGACGCAAATGCTCTCCGTTGATGCATCACGGAAAAGCAGGAACCGGTGCTTCGATGTTTCCAATTCAAGAATTGCATCTTCGGGAGACATGGGTTTAAGCACAGCCCTGCGCGTCTCCACGATTTTTCCCTCGGCGGACTCTTCGCCCTCTTCCTCTGCACCCTCAACAAAATTATCACCTTTGGATGCATTGGCTTTGTGGGTCCTGATCTTTTCCTTATGTTTCTTCAGCTGACGTTCTATTTTTTCAACTGCATTATCAATGGCCTGCTGCATGTCTTTCGCTTCTTCCTTGCCGTTGACATTCAACCCATTATCCGAAAGATTGATTTCCGCCACATTCCTGAACTTTTCTACGGAAAGGACAACATGGGCCTCAACCGGATGATCGAGATACTTCTTGAGCTTTTGCAGCCGTTCATCAACATACTGTTTGTACCACTCTTCACCTTCCGTATTTCTGAAGGTCACAGATATTTTCATATTCTATCCTCCCTATGCTATGACTTGATTATTTCGGCGAAAGATCCATTCTATCATGGCAAAGTCCTGCCTTATATGGATGTCGTAAAAAAAAGTCAATCCGTTTTTTCATTTTAAAAATATTTCTTCCGCCGGGATGATGGCAAGACATGCATCATTTCTCTATATTTTGCTATTGTCCTCCGGGCAATCGTGATGCCCGATGCGGCAAGGCGTTCGACAATATCGCTATCGCTGAGAGGTTTCTTGGGGTCCTCTTCACTGATTAATTTTCGGATTTCTTCTTTAACACTTTTGGAGGCAATGGCATCCCCTCCCGTCGTGGAAATACCGCTGCTGAAAAAATATTTCAATTCAAACAGGCCGGAGGGCGTCTGCATATATTTATTCGTAACAACACGGCTGATGGTTGATTCATGCATCTCCACGTCAAGGGCCACATCTCTCAGGACAAGTGGCTTTAAATTACTTATTCCATTATTAAAAAATTCTTTCTGAAATCGAACAATGCTCTCTGCGACCTTGTAGATGGTCTTCTGGCGTTGTTGGATGCTTTTAATCAACCAGGTCGCCGACTGAACCCTTTCTTTGATATATCGCTTACCGGTTTCACCTTCCTTGCTTCCCTCAAGGCCCGCCATAATCTCCCTATAAAAATTGCTTATGCGGAGCCTGGGCAAACCATCGTCATTCAGGATAATCTTGTAGTCGTCCCCGGCTTTAATGACATAAACATCGGGGATGATGGTCTGTACCCTGTCCTCCTGAAAAATGCTCCCAGGCTTGGGGTCCATGTTGCTGATATACGAAACGGCCTCCATTACTTCTTGAAAGGGAACCTTCAATTTCCTGGCAATCAGGGCATAATTCTTTATCTCCAGATCTTTCAGGTGGTCGCAAATAATTTTTTCGATAATGGGATTATTGATCCCGAGCATTCGAGCTTGGATGAGCAAGCACTCCTGGAGGTTCCTGGCCGCGATACCCGGTGGATCAAAAGTTTGAATCTTGTAAAGTATTTCTTCTACGATTGTCGCATCAACATTTTCCTGCGTGGCAATTTCCTCTATGGTGGCGGCTAGATATCCGTTCTGATCGATATTGCCAATAAGTTGCTCACCGAGCCGCATCTCCGTCTCGGTAAAGATGGACAGCTTCAATTGCCACATGAGATGGTCAGTAAGAGACGGTGTCTTGGTCAGAAGATTATCCCAGGAGGGGGAATCGTCATCACGCTTTTCGTAAGTTGCCCCGACAGCTCCATAATCTTCAAGGTAATTGTCCCAATCAAAATCCTCGCGACCGTCCCCTTCTCCCGTAATCTCCGAAGTATGCTCAATCGCCTTGATCTCTTCACCCTGGAGGGTCATGGGTGTGTCGTTTTCCGACGGCACCTCTTCCTCCGGGTAATCGTCCGGTGCATTTTCCTCAAGAAGCGGGTTCTCTTCCAACTCCTGGTTGATCATGTCAACCATTTCCAGCCGGGACAATTGGAGTAGTTTGATCGCCTGTTGCAGCTGTGGCGTCATTACCAGTTGCTGGGCCAGTTTCAGGTTCTGCTTAAGTTCAAACGCCATAAGGTTTATCCGTTAAAAACAAAGTCTTCTCCAAAATAGATCTTTCGGGCTATCTCGCTCGCGGCAATGGTATCGGGCTCGCCTTCAACAAGAACGGACCCTTCGTTGATGATATACGCCCGATCACAGACAGAAAGCGTTTCCCGGACATTATGATCGGATATGATAATCCCAATCCCCTTTGCTTTCAATTTATAAATAATTCTTTGAATCTCGGCAACAGCCAACGGATCTATTCCGGCAAAAGGTTCATCAAGCAGGATATATCGTGGCGAAGTCACCAGGGCTCTTGTAATTTCAACACGCCTGCGCTCTCCACCCGACAGGGAGTAAGCATAATTTTTTGCCAAACTGGTAAGATCCAGCTCTCCCAGAAGAAACCCCAAACGCTCTTTTCGCTCATGCTTATCCAGGTTCAGCGTTTCCAAAATGGCCAGGATATTCTGCTCGACGGTCAGTTTCCGAAAAATTGAGGGTTCCTGGGGCAAATAATTCAGCCCCTTTCTCGCCCTCACATACATGGGGTAACGACTGATGTCTTCGCCATTTAAAAATATGGATCCGCCATCCTGCTTCACGAGACCGATAATCATGTAAAATGAGGTCGTTTTCCCCGCGCCATTCGGTCCAAGAAGTCCAACAACCTCACCTGGAGAAATTTGGAGATCAACCCCGTTGACAACTTTTCGCCCCCCGTATATTTTCACTAAACCAGTCGCAAAAAGCTTTTCCGCAGGACTTACAGCAGAATTCTCCGGGACAATCGCCTTCATTTATAATTGTCCTTGGCTTCCTTGCTGTCTTTTACAGGCCCGGGCTCCTTTATCTCCTTTATCTCCTTGACATCTTTCGTCTCTTCAGTTCCCTTTTCTTCTTTAGACTCCTTGGCCACATCGGTTTTATTGTTTTTAACCGTCACTTTAGGCGCCTTGGCCCCCTTGGTTTCCTTTTTTTCTGAAGGATAAATCGTTGCCGTCACCCTTTTTTGCTCTAGCGGCTCAACAATACCTCTGTCTTCATTCATCAAAAGGGTAATTTTATTTCCTCGGACAACATTTTTCCCCTCCCGCATTACCGCATTGCCCGTCATGACAATCTTTTCGTTATCTTGTTCATACACGGCCTCGTCACCGGTTGCCACACGATTTACCTGGGTAACGCTCACACGGCCCTTTGCCTCAATCCTGTCCAGATCACCTGCCTGCTCCACGTCCTTGGCTTCTTTGGGTTTTCCCTCATCCGAAGCCTTCTTGTAGTATATAATAAGCTTATCGGCACGGATGACTTTGTCCCCTTGGATAGCGACTGCATTGCCTGAAAAAACAACCATCCGCTTATCGTTGAAGGCCTCCAGAATGTCGGACGTGATCTGGATTGGCTGTTTTCTGTCAATCTTTTCCTTCTTCCCATCCTTGGCCACTTGTCCCTCCGATAATAGGGGCAAACCAAGGATAATAATCGCCAAGGAGAAAATGCTCACCCAATGCCTATTCATTTTTACCATTACCCATCTCATTTGTTAGGTTTTATGAAGGCCTTTACTGCCGACATTAGTTTCATTTCTCTGGTTATCAGGGAAAGATTCATCCCTTTACCTTCAAGCTTCATGCGATTATTTTCATGGAACACTTTAGAATCCGTCCTGAACGTCTTGTCCGCATCCGTGTAGTGAAGCTCATCCATAGTTATTCTGTCGCCCTTGTCGGTAATGATAACCACATGGCCTGAAATATCCACATTTTTGCTTTCCGTGCCGAAAATGCCTTTATCACCCGTCATCAGCATTGTCTGACCATCCGAAAGAACAAGTTTTACCCGGACCCTGTCAAAGAGCGCCTTGTTCTCTTTTTTGAGGTAAGTGCCTGTATCCGCTATGAGTTCCCATTTTGTCCCCTCAGCGCCCACATCCGTGTAAACGACATTTTTTACCTGAACATCCACGTTTTCAGGAATGATCTTCAGCGGAGCCGTTTTTAACTTTTTTCCCGTCATGAGAAACATGGCCGACAGCGCCGCCGCCATAATAATAACGACGATGATTATTCCCACTTTGATGGTTTTTCCGCGCCATATTTTCAATAACAGATCCTCTAAAAACTATAACACTCTCTCTGCGATAAGTAAAGGAAAGACCGGAATTGCTGTTTTTCAAACATCTTGATAAATTTGATATTTCTGCGCAACATCCGGCCAATGTCCTTTTGCTTTCAGTATAAGATCACAGACCTCGCGAACCGCTCCCCGTCCGCCTCTTTTGGATGTTACGTAGTGAGCCGCTTTCCGGGTTTCTTCCGTTCCATCAGCCACCGCAACAGCGAAACCGACTCGCCTGAGAACCGGTATATCGACGATATCGTCGCCGATAAATGCTACCTCGGCATCTGAGAGGCCCCGCCGCTGAATGATCTGTTCATAGACCTCCAGCTTATTCCAGATGCGCTGATGCACCTCGCTAATACCCAGATCCTTTGCCCTGTGCTCGACAACTGCCGATTGGCGGCCGGTGAGAAGAACAACATCTATCTCATATCGCATCAATATTTTTAAACCATGGCCGTCTTTAACATTAAAGAACTTTGATTCCTGCCCCAGATCATTCACCACAATACTGCCGTCGGTCATAACACCGTCCACATCAAGAATCAATAATTTGATTTTATTAGATTTTTCAATTAAGAATGCTTCGATTGCTTCAGTCATAGTTATTATCCCTTCAACTGCGTTAAACTACCTGCTGCCGTCATAAACCGGCCTGCCACAACGTCATGGATAGCCAGCAATTCAGGGAGAAGCTTTTCCAGGGCATCCAAGTGTAACGAATTAGGTCCGTCACACAGGGCTTTGTCCGGGTCCGGGTGAACCTCAAAAAAAATACCGTCCACACCAACGGCCACGGCGGCCCTGGCCAGGAATGATACCATATCACGCTGACCGCCTGATGCTTTGCCCGCACCTCCTGGAAGCTGAACGCTGTGTGTTGCATCAAATATCACTGGATATCCCAGAGATCGCATCACCGGCAGCCCCCGATAATCGACGACCAGATTATTATACCCGAAGCTGGTCCCCCGCTCGGTTATCATGAGATTATCATTTGTCGCATTGCGGACTTTTTCCACGATATTGGCCACATCCCAAGGCGCCAGGAACTGTCCCTTCTTAATATTGATCACCCTCGCAGCCCTTGCCACTTCCATCACAAAATCCGTTTGACGACAGAGGAACGCCGGCACCTGCATCACATCCAGAATCCGCGCGGCCGGATTGATTTCTTCAAAGCGATGCACATCTGAAAGAACGGGCACCTCAAGCTCTTCCTTGATGCGCTTCAGAATTTCCAGACCCTTTACCAGCCCTGGCCCCCGGTAACCGTCGACGGATGTGCGGTTGGCCTTATCATAGGATGCCTTAAATATGAAGGGGATCTTTAAAGTCTTCGCGAGATTCTTTAAATAAGATGCAATGGCAAAGGTTTTATCTTCTTCCTCAATCACGCAAGGGCCGGCAATGAGGACTAGAGGCGCTCCGTCACCTAGTGCAAAATCATCAAAAACAATCTGTTTCATAAGATCCTTTCTTTATGGACGTTTATATCGCCGTCATTTTTCATATTTCTGTTGAAGCATCTTTATTTTCAGGCCGGGAATCCTCCGCGATGCAGGAGAGTCTGGATTCAGCTCATAAGCCGTCGTATAGGCGGCAAGGGCATCCTGGAGCTGCCCTTTTTTTTCATAAGCTTCACCCAGGCTCGCATAAATGCCATCATCCTCTTTATCGTATTTCATGGCAATCTTATAGTTTTCAATTTCTTTATCCGTGTTGCCCTTTAAACCATATGCCCGACCAAGATTCCCATAATAAACCGCTTTTTTCGGCGACATGGCTATCATTTTTTTATAGATACGGATAGCATCATCGTATCGCTTTTCTTTCATGTATTGTGAAGACAGCATATTATAGGTTTCTGTGCTGGGACGGGCCGCAGCAGCCTTCTCATACAAGCTGACAGCTTCTTTCCCCTTGCCGAGTTTTTCATAGGTATGGGCCAGATGGCTCCTGATCTGCGGATCATTGGCACCCAGTTTAATTGCTTTTTCATAAAGGTCAGCGGCCTGGCGATACTGTTTCATTTCCCCATAGGCAAAGGCCATAGCGGCGTAAAGCGATGACGATTTCGGCGACAATTTCATCGCCTTTTCATAATAGGCCACGGCAGCATTATAACGTTTGGCCTTCATTTCCATCTCGCCAAGGCGCAGGGCCGTATGCACATCTCCAGGCTTGAGCTCCCACGCTCTCAGATAAGCCTTCTGTGCTTCCTTCCCCTGCCCGTTCTTTTCCAAAGCCACGGCCATATTATAATAAATAATGGGATCTTTGGGATTCAGGCTCAAGGCCTTATCGTAGCTTTCTATTTCCTGACGGATTGAACCTTTCGCACCATAAGCCACCCCCAGATTGGCATAAGCGACGGCACTTCTGGGTTCCCGCCTGATGATTTCCCTGTATTCCCCGATAGCCTCGTCATAATGCTTGATTTTCAAATATACATCAGCCAAGGCATTTCTTATCGCCACAGAAGAAGGTTCCAGTTTCAGAGCCTGACGATATTGCTCAATAGCTTCCTGCGCTTTATTGCTCTTTTCCAGGGCCTCTCCATATTTGAGTCTGATTGGCGCAACATTCGGCATCAGCTTTAAAGATTCACGAAAGGGCACCAGGGCTTTCTCCCACTGCCCCAAGCGACCATATACGGCCCCCATATTGGCATAGGCGGCGCCATCCCGGGGGTTAATGCGGACCAGGCGCCCATAAACCGTTACGGCATCTTCATAGGCCCCTTTCTGTGTATAACCCTTGGCTAATTCACCCAGAACCGGGATGTCGTCAGGTTTGATCTTCAGGATATGCTTATACTGCGTAATGGCTTCCTCAATCATGCCGTTACGCAGATAGGCGTCCCCCAAGAGCTTGCGGACCTGCATATCTTCACCGCTCAGATCCAAAGCCTTCCTGAGATAATCGATCTGCTGTTTTTGATTCCCGGAGCTCTTCGCATAGCGGATCAAATCCTGCGGTTTGACATCAATATCAATTGTCACGGTTGCTATTTCCCGGCCCTTGTATTTTATCCGGATTCGATAATCTGTAACCAGCTTGCCTGCCGTCAGGTTCGGTATATTGGGCAGGACCTTATCCACCAGTTCGATGCCTTTGAAAAGCTTCCCAAGATCGTTCTGGCCGCCGATACCATCGATATCCACCGTGACATCTCGTCCGCGAAGGTCGTCTGAAATGATATTTTTTATAACAAATTCATCGCGATAGGACACTTCAAAGATATCATTCGCTGAAATGCGGATATCTTTTCCATTTTTTTCTCCCTCCAGATAATAGAAATGAGGGGTATTACCGAAAATCATAAAGGATGCGACATTCTTTATTCTTGCCATTCCTCGAAAGGTACCTGAAAGATCTTTCGGCAAGAGGTAAATCAGGGTTCCGATGACAACGGCCATGACGATTGCTCCGACGGCCAGACGAACGACCCGCCTCAGGCGCCGTACTTTTAATGCCTTGTCTTCCTCTGATTGTGGCCTCTTAAACGACAGCTCCATATGTTTTGTCCCTGCCCCTTCGTATCCAGGTTTGCGTTATCCCCGCGGATGGTATTTTTTATGAACGGCCTTGAGGCGTTCCTGAGTGACATGGGTATAAATCTGAGTGGTCGATATATCTGCATGACCGAGCATAACCTGGACAGCCCGCAAGTCGGCCCCGCCCTCCAGAAGATGAGTCGCAAAGGAGTGCCGAAATGTGTGTGGATGAACCTTCTTTTCCATGCCGGCCATGGCGGCATATTTCTTGATCAGCTTCCAAAGGCCCTGGCGGGTGAACCCTTTTCCAAAACGATTCAGGAAGAGGATATTTGCCGAGTGTAAAGAAAGCAATCGTGGCCTGACCTCTTCCAGGTACTTTTTTAATAGATCAAAAGCCGTTTTCCCTATCGGCACAACCCGTTCTTTTCCCCCTTTGCCAAGAGTCGCAAGATATCCAACCTGCCAATTGACGTTTTTAATATTCAATTTAATGACTTCCGTTGCTCTGAGACCCGTGGCATACATGAGCTCCATTATGGCTGTATCGCGGATGGCTGCGGCTGTCCCTAGCCCAGGCTGCGCAAGAAGAAGATTTATTTCTGCCAGACTCAAGGCGCCCGGCAGACGCATCCATCCCCTTGCCATTGTTATATCTGATACAGGGCTGCGTTTAACTTCCTTTTCCCGGATCAGAAATTTATAAAACCCCTTCATCGCTGCAAGGGTGCGGTTGACAGACTTCGGAGACAGGCCTTCTTGCCGCAGATTCGTCACAAAAGCAATCACATCATCGGATTCTACTTCATCGGGAAGCTGAATCCGACGGTCCCGAATAAACTCATAAAACCGGATTAAATCCCGGCTGTAAGCTTCCAGGGTATGTGGCGATGCCCCTTTTTCAACGGCCAGGTAATTGAGATAAGCATCAATCCGTCCATTCATTTTTTTATTTTTAGCTTAAATCGACGGCCGACGCAAAAGATTTTTCCTAATAGGTGCGATGAGATAAATCTATTGACATCACCCGGGGCATATGATAATCGCAACTGCGAATTACAAGGTTGTTACGGTGTTGTTTTTTGTGACGTTTTTGTTTCAATGCCGTATCATATCATTGAAGGAGATTAAGGTGACGCTTCGAGACGTAAAAGATATACTTAACGCAGAAGTTCTTGTCGGGCACGATCAGATGGACAAAGAGGTTACAACCGCCTTTGGCGCCGATCTGATGAGCGATGTCCTGGCATTTGCCAAAGCGGGAAGCCTCCTATTAACGGGACTGACGAATCCTCAAGTGATTAGAACATCGGATGTGCTTGACATTGCGGCCATTATCATGGTCCGTGGGAAAAAGCCCTCACCCGAGACCATTCGACTCTCAGAGGAATTGCAGATTCCAATTCTGGCGACCAAGTATATTCTCTTCGAGACGGCCGGGCGGCTCTATTCAAAGGGTATTGTAGGCTGCGTGGAAAGGGTTGACGACGAACGTGCTCCCACATGAAGAGGCGCTCTACGAGAATTCTTTCCCCGTTGAAGGTGGCAATTTTGACAATGCCGGGTCTGTGTCGAGTCAGGTAAAAGCCCTTCTGAAGCACCTGAAACTCTCCAAAGAAATTGTCCGGAGAGCCGCCATCGTCACTTATGAATCCGAAATCAACATTGTCTCCTATGCAAACAAAGGTCAGATTGTTCTCAAGGTTACACCCGAGCAAGTGCTTATTGAAGCCATCGATGAAGGGCAGGGCATCGCAGATATTGAACTTGCCAGACAGAAAGGCTATTCCACCTCCACCGCCAAAATACGGGAAATGGGATTCGGCGCCGGAATGGGCCTGTGCAACATTGATACCTTTTCCGATTATTTTCGGATTACATCGGAAATCGGCAAAGGAACCCATTTGACGATGATTGTAAAGATCAATAAGGATGGTGACGGAATTTAGGGGTTTCCAGTCATGACTTTGGCAGAAATTGCGCAAGAACTAAAACTACAGATACGCTCCGGCGAAAACAAGCTGAACGTGGAAGTGCATGGAGGATATGTCGGCGACCTGTTGAGTGATGTTATGGCCAACAGCAAGGAAGGGGACGTCTGGATCACCCGTCAGGTTCACCAAAACATTGTCGCTGTCGCCAGCCTGAAGGAACACGCGGGGATTATTCTGGTTCAGGGAAGTGAACCCGCTTCGGACACGCTCGATAAAGCCAGAAAAGAAGATATCCCGGTTATGGTATCTGATCTCCCGGCATTTGAAGCTATCGGCAAGGTATATAATTTGATTGTAACGAAGAAGAAGGCCGAAATGCCTTAAACGCCAAAAGAAGACCATGGTAGCATGGTCTTCTTTTTTTTGTTTTTTTTTCAGGACCCGGCTCATGCCAAAGGCATATCGCTGTGACCTTCATATCCATACATGTCTTTCACCATGTGCGGAACTTGATATGTATCCGAAGGCCATCATAGAGCGGGCACTGGAGCGGAAACTTGATGTCATAGGGATATGTGATCACAATGCTGGAGAAAATGTTTTTTTTGTCCAGCAATCGGCGAAGAACCTGCCCATCGTTGTTTTACCGGGGATGGAACTGACCAGTCGTGAAGAAGTTCATCTCCTGGCGCTCTTTGACAAGCTGGATGTTTTATTGACCATGCAGGAGATTGTTTATCAACATCTGCCCGGCAAGAATGACGAAGATGTCTTTGGATGCCAGGCCATTGTCAATGATCATAATGAGGTAGAAGGATTCAACGAACATCTGCTGATCGGAGCGACAGACTTGCCCCTTACGGCACTAATCGATCATATCCATGCCTTGGATGGGCTGGCCATTGCCTCTCACATTGACCGGGAAAGTTTTAGCGCCATCAGCCAGTTGGGCTTTATCAGCGATGATATGCCCTTTGACGCCCTGGAGGTTTCTGCAAGAGTAGGATTGCAGGATGCCCGTCACCGCTTTCCCGAGTTGAGCCGTCGAACCTTTGTTGTCTCCTCCGACGCCCATTTCATCAGGGACATTGGTCGAGGCTATACCGACATTGTTCTTGAAAAAGTTTCCATAGAGGAATTGAAGATGGCTTTCGAATGTCAACACGGCCGTTACGTAAGGGAGTGACTCATGTTGGAGTTGGCTCTCCACCTTCTGGATATTACGGAAAACTCGACCCGGGCCGGCGCGAAGAATGTCGTTATAAGGGTCCGTGAAGACATGGCGCGGGATAGACTTTCAATTGATATTACTGATGATGGGCAAGGCATGGATGAAGAAACGAGGTCGAAAGCACTCGATCCCTTTTATACGACAAAGAAGGTTCGTCGCGTTGGCCTGGGTCTTCCTATGCTGGCTCAGGCAGCGGAAAAAACGGGCGGCGGCCTGATACTTGAATCATCACTGGGTAAAGGAACGCGGTTGGGTGTGACTTTCGGTCTTAGCCATCTGGACCGCCAACCCCTTGGCGATGTGGCGGGAACTCTGGTTGCTCTGATCGCCGGCAACCCGGAGACGCACTTTTTATATGAGCATGAACATAATGGTCAGATATACAGACTGGATACGGAAGAACTGAAGCAGGAATTGGGGGATGTCCCCATTAACCATATTGAGGTCCTTAAGTTCATCAGGGACCATGTCCATGAAGGACTAAGAGAGATTAATTCAGAAGCATGACTTCTGTTTGATGAGAAGAAGGAGGAAGGTGTAAATGAAAGCGGAAAAAGAAGAATTATTGAAAGACTTTACAGCAGAACAGGTAGTCATCCTGGATGAGATCATCGATCGGTATCGTGATAAACCGGGCGGTCTGATCCCTGTTCTGGAAGAGGCACAGGTGGCGCTAGAATTCCTGCCTATGGCTGTCCAGAAGAGAATCGCAAATGGGCTGAATCTCCCCTTGAGTCGTGTGTATGGGGTCGTCACGTTTTATTCCTTTTTTACCATGACCCCCCGAGGCCGTCACACGGTTCGCGTCTGTCTGGGTACAGCGTGTTACGTGAGAGGTGGAAAAGCCATCGCTGAAACCCTGGAAAAGGCCTTTGGTGTCAAGGAAGGTGAAACAACGCCCGACAGACGTTTTACTTATGAATCCGTTCGCTGCCTGGGGGCCTGCGGCCTGGGACCTGTCGTCGTTATTGATGAAGAGGTGCATGGCCGTGTGAAACCGGGAAAGATTAAAGACATTCTTAACCAATATCAATAGAGAGAGGTCCATATATGGCTAAGCTGACGATAGACGATTTAAAGAAGATCAAGGAGAAAGTCCTTACAGAAACCGCATTGCGTGAAGGGCATCAACGCGTGAAAGTAACGGTGCACATGGGCACTTGCGGAATCGCTTCTGGTGCAAAAGAGGTCATGGATTCCCTGATGAGTGAAATGGAAGCCGCCGGCACGTCAGACGTAACGATCACAACCTCCGGGTGCATGGGACTGTGCAGCCGGGAACCCTTGGTAACGGTCGAAATCCTCAACCAGGAACCCATCAAGTATGAATACATGAATGCCAACAAGATGCGCCAGGTTTTCAAAAAGCATATTCTTGAGGGAGAGATCCAAACACCGTTTGTTCTGGCCAGGGGCGCAGAAATTCAAAAATAGATGTTAAGGAGGATTTAAATCCAGATGAAAGTATTCAGATCACACTTACTGCTTTGCGGGGGTACGGGTTGTCACGCCTCGGGAAGCCTGGACGTGAAAAAGGCGCTCCTCGCCGAATTGGATAAAAGAAATCTCGCCGATGAAATTAAGCTTGTAGAGACAGGCTGTAACGGATTCTGCGCCATGGGGCCCATTATGGTCGTGTACCCTGAAGGCGTGATCTATATGATGATCAAGCCCGATGATATCCCCGAACTGGTGGAAGAACACCTGGTGAAAGGCCGGGTTCTCGACCGTCTTCTCT
Source organism: uncultured Syntrophaceae bacterium (assembly GCA_964492965.1). Taxonomy (GTDB): domain Bacteria; phylum Desulfobacterota; class Syntrophia; order Syntrophales; family UBA8958; genus CAZBME01. The sequence goes on from CAZBME010000001.1 coordinate 124,877, forward strand.
ATCGTGAACCGACGACAGAGGCCGTCATCCCGACGATGCAGGATATTCCCTTCTTCGCTTTGCAGGAATTAAGGGTCCTCAGAAACCGCGGTCTTATCGATCCGGAAAAGATTGATGAATACATTTCCAGAGACGGCTACCAGGGCATGGCCAAGGCCCTGACGGAAATGACACCGGAACAGATTGTAAATGAAGTGCTCACCTCCGGCCTGAGAGGCCGTGGCGGCGCCGGGTTCCCGACAGGGTTAAAGTGGAAATTTGCCGCAGGTTCCCCCAGCGATGTTAAATATGTCCTCTGTAACGCGGACGAAGGCGATCCAGGAGCGTTTATGGACCGCAGTGTCCTGGAAGCTGATCCTCATGCCGTTCTGGAAGGTATGGTTATTGCCGCCAAAGCAATCGGCTCCCATCATGGTTACATTTATTGCCGCGCGGAGTATCCTCTGGCCATTCAGCGTTTGAATATCGCCATCGACCAAGCCACGGAAGCCGGTCTTTTGGGAAAAGACATCCTGGGTACGGGCTTCGACTTCAACCTGGAAATCTACCAGGGCGCAGGCGCCTTCGTCTGCGGTGAAGAAACGGCCCTGATGACATCCATTGAAGGTAAACGCGGCATGCCGCGGCCCAGGCCGCCCTTCCCTGCTGTGGCCGGTCTCTGGCAAAAGCCCTCCGTCCTCAATAACGTCGAAACCCTGGCCAACATCGGGCAGATCATGCTCCGGGGCGGCGATTGGTATGCCAGTGTCGGAACGGAAAAAAGTAAAGGCACAAAGGTTTTCGCCCTCACAGGCGACGTTAATAACGTTGGTCTCGTGGAAGTGCCCATGGGAACGACCCTTGGCACGATCGTCTATGACATCGGCGGCGGCATTCCTAAGGGAAAGAAATTCAAGGCCGCTCAGCTCGGTGGCCCCTCCGGCGGTTGCATCCCCGTCCAGCATCTTAACGCCTCCGTTGATTATGAAAAAGTTGCAGAACTGGGCGCCATCATGGGTTCCGGCGGTCTCATCGTCATGAATGAAGATTCCTGTGCCGTTGATATGGCCCGTTTCTTCATGGATTTCTGCCAGGACGAGTCGTGCGGCAAATGTACCCCCTGTCGCGAAGGCACGAAACGGATGCTTGAGATTTTAACAAACATTGCCCACGGAAAAGGCAAGGAAGGAGATATCGAACTCCTCGAAGAGATGGCGGCTGTCATCAAAGATGCATCTCTGTGCGGTCTCGGCCAGACGGCCCCCAATCCCGTTCTCAGTACGATCCGCTATTTCCGCAAGGAATATGAAGATCACATCAGGCACCATCGTTGCGACGCAGCCGTATGCACGTCCCTCTTCAAATCGCCGTGCCAGCATACATGCCCGATCGAAATGGATATACCGTCCTATATCTCACTTATCAGGGCGGAACGCTTCGAGGATGCCTACAAGATCCTTCTGCGAACGAATCCTTTCCCGTCCGTGTGCGGGCGTGTTTGCGACCATAAGTGCCAGTCCAAGTGCCGCCGCGGTAAAATGGATGAATCCATTGCCATTAAGTTTCTGAAACGTTTTATTACGGACAACGCGCCCCGTCCGGCTATTTCCCTCGTGCCCGCTACACGCAAAGAGAAAATCGCCGTTGTCGGCGCCGGACCCGCCGGACTCACGGCGGCCCGCGACCTGGCTCTGCGGGGCTATAAGGTGACCGTGTTTGAAGAACTTTCAGAAGCGGGCGGCATGCTGCGCTGGGCTATTCCGGCCTACCGCCTGCCACGGAATATTCTGGCCAATGAAATAGCCGATATCACAGCCCTGGGTGTGGAGATCAAATGCAACACCCGCGTAGGGAAAGATATTTCCTTTGAAGCCATCAAGGACGGTTTCGATTATGTCTATTTGGCTCCCGGCGCCCACAAGAGCCAGAAGATGGGTGTCGAAGGTGAGGACCTCAACGGTGTTTTCGGAAGCGTCGAATTCCTTCGCGACTTCAACGTCAACGAGGAGGCCTGGGTGAAAGGCAGCAAGACTCTGGGCGCCAAAGTGGTCGTTATCGGCGGCGGAAACTCAGCCATCGATGCAGCAAGGGTCGCCCTTAGACTCGGCGCCGATGTCACCATCCTTTATCGTCGCGAGCGTAAGGACATGCCGGCGGCCATTGAGGAAATCGTGGCGGCCGAAGAGGAAGGCATCAAGTTTGAATATCTTGTTGCACCTCTGAAGATTGCAGGCAAGGACGGCAAATTGACGAGCATCACCTGCGAGCGCATGACTCTTGGTGAGTTTGACCGGAGCGGCCGCAAAAAGCCTGTCGCCATAGCCGGCTCCGAATTTACGCTCAGTGTGGATGCCATTGTCTCCGCCATCAGCCAGGTGCCGGATCTATCCTTCATACCGAAGGATAGCGGAATCTCCATCAACAAGTGGGATGCCTTCGATCTGGCCCAGGGCAGCCTGTCCCGGACCACCCATGCCGAATTCTTTGCCGGCGGTGATGCTGTCACAGGACCTGATACGGTTATCGCTGCCATTGCTGCCGGTCATCAGGCGGCAAAAGATATGGATGCGGCCATCCGTCTTGTTAACGGCGAAGCGCCTTATCAGGAAGTTGCAGAAGAGACCATTGATATCCCGCTTATTATTGATGAAGACTCCGAAGAAGCTCCTCAGGGAAAAATGCCGGAACTGCATGGGCCCACGAGGAAACTCAGCTTTGTCGAAGTGGAGTTGGGCTATACGAAAGAAGACGCCATCAAGGAGGCCATTCGCTGCCTGCGCTGTGATGCAGAGGTTTAGTCATATACCATTTTGCCGGTTCGTCCCTCTTTTATCTTGAGGGACGAACCCTAGATATAACTGGAGGATAAGATGTCTTTAATCGCAGTAACCATAGATAACATGAAAGTTGAAGTCGAATCGGGCACTACGGTCTTTGATGTAGCCAAAAAGGCCGGTATCAGCATTCCGACACTGTGCGCCTGGTTTGAGATCGGCCACAAGCCCGGCGCCTGCCGGGTCTGTATGGTAGATGTTGAAGGGCAGCGCAATCTGATCGCCGCATGCGTTTTCCCGGTCACGGACGGTATGGTCATCCATACCAATACGGAACGTGTCCGAACAGCTCGACGTATGGTCGTCGAGCTTCTCCTAGCCGATCATCCCCAGGAATGCAACTACTGTATCCGCAACGGTAATTGCGAATTGCAGAAAGTAGCCGAACAGGTCGGCTTGAAAAATATCCGATTCAATCGCACGGAATTTGCCGAAGAGGGCATTATTGACCGCTCCAGCCCCTCTATTGTCCGTGACAACCGCAAGTGTATCAACTGTCATCGCTGCATCACCGTCTGCGAATCCATCCAAACGGTCAGCGTCCTGACGCCGGCCTGGCGGGGCAGCGATGTCAAGGTCGTCCCGGCCTTCGACCTGCCCTTGGTCGAATCTAATTGCATCGCCTGCGGACAGTGCATCATGGCCTGCCCTGTGGGTGCTCTCTATGAGAAAGACGATGTGGATGCCGTCTGGAAGACTCTTCAGGACCCGACAAAACATGTCGTCGTTCAGGAAGCCCCGGCAATCCGTGCGGCTTTGGGTGAAGAATTCGGCATGCCCCCGGGGTCGCTGGTCACGGGGAAAATGATTGCGGCGCTTCGCCGGCTCGGCTTCGACAAGGTTTTCGACACCAACTTTACGGCCGATCTGACCATTATCGAGGAAGGGAACGAATTGCTTAAACGGGTCAAGGAAGGGGGAAAACTCCCCATGATCACCTCCTGCAGCCCCGGATGGATCAAATTCTGCGAACATTTTTACCCTGACCTGCTTGATCACCTCTCCACCTGCAAATCACCCCAGCAGATGTTCGGCGCCCTGGCCAAGTCCTATTACGCCCAGATAGCCGGTATCGATCCCAAGGACATCATCGTTGTTTCGATCATGCCCTGCACAGCCAAGAAATATGAGGCCCAGAGGCCGGAAATGAACAGCAGCGGCTTCCAGGATGTGGACTATGTCCTCACGACACGGGAGCTGGGTCGCATGATCAAGGAAGGCGGTATCGATTTTCTGAATCTGCCCGACGAAGATTATGATGCCCCCATGGGAGAATACACCGGCGCCGGCACTATTTTCGGCGCTACAGGCGGTGTTATGGAAGCAGCCCTTCGCACGGTCTATGCCGTGGTAACGGGTGATAATCTTCCCAGCCTGGATATCACCCCTGTCCGTGGCCTGGAAGGCGTTAAGGAAGCCGCGCTGACGGTCGGCCCCCTGGGAGAAGTCAAGGTCGCCGTGGCTCACGGCTTGTCCAACGCCCGCAAGATCATGGATAAAATCCGGGAAGGCAAAGCGGACTATGCCTTTATCGAGATCATGTGCTGCCCTGGCGGCTGTATCGCCGGCGGTGGAGAACCAATCCCCACAACAAACGAAATTCGCGTACTTCGATCTGCGGCCCTGTATAAAGATGACGCCAGTGTCCAGACAAAACGCCAGTCTCATGAAAATCCATCCATCACGAAGATTTATGAGACTTTCTTGAAAGAACCCCTGGGACACAAGTCCCATGAGCTTCTTCATACCCACTACACCAAAAGAGGCACGGATGCACCGCATGAGAAGGGCTAAGCAATAAGAAGTGCTCTCGTTGAATCATATGAAGGGGCTTGTTCATACCGGAACAAGCCCCTTTTTTTATCAATAGTGAGAAAGGACAAAAATCTTGCAGGGATTGAAATTACGGGAGACCAATATCCGGGAAATCGTGAACGATAGTTTGAATGCCATCCACAAGCCCGACGCCGTGATGCTCGAAACCACATACAACCTTGCCGATGAGGTCGTATGGATTGATCATGAACGCATTGTCAAAGCCTTGATCGACCTGGAAACAAACGCTGTTGAGGCCATGCCCCATGGGGGCCGATTGGTTATCCTTGTTGAAGATAATCAAGATCGGGTTTTTATTTCCATTCAGGATACAGGCCAAGGTATTTCCACAGACCATCTGGATCAGCTTTTTACCCCATTCTTTACGACCAAACCTGTCGGTGAGGGAACGGGGTTGGGTTTGCCATCCGCTTTCGGCGTCATCAAGGCCCACGGCGGAGAACTGACGATTGAATCAAATGCTGACCCGGATTACGGTGAGACGGGAACAACGATTCGCATGGTCCTCCCACGGCGCCTGGTTTCAAAAGATATCAAGGGGACTCTGATTATTCACGGGGAAGAATAGGCGGAAAGGGAGAGGTGTCAATTATTTCACTTCAACCATCTCGTTAATAAACCAAACGGTTTTTCAAAAATACCTATTCGTAACCCAAGCAGATTCAATCCTCTTGCGCTTCATATATTTTCGCGGCTAAAAATAAGCAACGTTACTTCTTACCTTTTTTCTTTTCCGGATTGGGAGCCAAAGCCAATTCCTTAAAAGTGCTATCCCATTTCTCAATGACGGCCTTCAATGTATCAGCTTTCCATTTGGCTCCGGCGGGGTCAGTGGTGATCATCTCTTTGCTTGTTTTCAGTCCTTCTTCAAAGGTATTAACGTCGCCTTCCCAGGCTTCTTTCTTTTCCTTCATGGACTTCTCGACTTTTTTCGCCGCAGCCTGGAGGCTCTTCCAGGATTCTTCCAATGCCGCCAGTGCTACAATCGCTTCAGCGGCGATAGCTTTCTTGCCCATGTCCGCAGAGCTACATGCCTTCTCAAAACCGGCCTTGGCATCCATATAACCTTTCTTGGATTCCGCATACTTCTTTTCTTTCATTTGGACTTCCGCGACATTGAAAAGCTTTATGGCGCCTTCCATATCGGCGACTGCATATTTATCGGCTCTGACTGTTATGGCAGCATCCATGGCAATCTTCGCAGCCTTCTGTTCTACTTCAGGGGGTTTTGCACATCCGGAAACCATCAAAACTAATGTCAGAGCCATCGTTAGTGATACTAATAACTTGAAACAATTCATGTATTTCCTCCGCAATGACTGGTTTAATAGCGCCCCGCAAAAACAGACCTTACTTATACCATTTTTGATAGATGTCAAGTCCTACCAAGCAGAGCTGGTCGGGTCCTAAGATCAAGGCAAGGGGTAACTATTTTGGAATGAAGGTCTGAATTTCCATTAATGTTATGAAACGCTTGGGGGCAGGAGGCTCTGCTTCAACCGGATAAATCATATCTTTTTCATATCTTTTCCACCGTCACCTGCTTATTCCGCTGTGTCAGTTCCTGAACGATTTCTCTTATATAGACCATTCTCATGGGTTCTCCGCGAATGAGATCAGCAACCTGATTAGGATTGATGGCGGTTCCTACGATCAGGTGTATATCATCCGCCTTCAAAAGATATCGTGCCAGACGGGTAGCGGCGTCTTCATCGTTGGGGAGATCGTGAATCGTCTTGGCGTGATGCATGATTTCAATCGCCTGGCCAAGTGTCAGAATACCTTCTGTCACGAGATCTACACCTTTTAACAGGGCCGTTGGCGGAGATCCCTTTTTCTTTTTTTGTGAATCATCTGTTCTCTTCCAGGGAGGTATCCATTCCACCTCCAGTTTCTGCTCCAGAACCCGGGCAGCCATCTGCGCCGTGCTGCCTCCACAAATCAGCTTTTCCCCTTCTGCGCTCATGAGTCGGGAAACGGCGAATGCATCCAGTTCTTTATTGTTCGGTGGGCCGGTGAGAATGCAGACAGAAACGGCGGGCCTCACCCTCATGCTGATAACGGTCGAATCATCGCCCGGTTTGTCGTCGTAGAGCTTCATGCAGGTTCGGGAAAGGGCTTGCGTTAAACGAACCGTGTCAACTCCCGTCTGGATAAACCGCTGCACTGCTTGGGCGATGTTTTTCCATCCCCACCCTAAACGATAGATGCCTCCGAGTCCGGCATGTTCATAACCGTCGCTGATCAGGACCATGTAATCGTTTTCCTGAAGTTCAAAGTGGGCTTCCCTGATGATCCTTCCCTTAATATCCCTTTCATCCAAAGGCAGATTGGTCAGCATATTTTGGCGAACCAGGATGAGGGGCGGCGAATCAAACTCCACAAGGTGGGCATCTCGTCCGTTATAGACCATCAGGACGGCAAATGTGGCATACGCCAGCTTGCGAACGCTGCATTCCGGCAAGGTTTCCACGAGCGTCTGCATGACCTCTTCAACAGAACCGCCCGATTCAAACATCCCGGCGGCAATTTCCGCCGTCAGGGATGACAGGATACTGGCCTTGACGCCGCTGCCCAAACCGTCGGACAGGACGGCGACGAAGGAATCCCTGCCGGATCGGATAATGACCGAATCGCCGCAAAGCTCTTCGCCGGCTTTGTTTAAACTGTTCCATGAAAATTCTACGACTTGCCTCATTTGGCGCTGTCCTCTTCAAGAAGCTTTGCCAAATGAGAGACGATCATCTTGCTTTCCGCTGTCGTCTCGCCTAGAAGATGGGCAATCTCATGGGCAACACGCATCTGTTTTCGCACCACCTCCCTCGTCTGGTCCAGCGTTTGGGCCTTGAGAGTCTGGAACTTTTTCCGTTCTCGATCCTGTTCCGTAATATCACGCATGATGGCAACCAGAAGTGTTTGACCTTCAACACGGACGATGTTCTGTTCAACAACAATATCTTCTCTCAGGCGGCCGACCTTGGCAATGATCGGCGTTCCCGTATCGCGGACATGGATGAAATCGTCAAGCACGTTAACCAGGCAGGACAAATGTTTCCCCTTCATCTCCGGAAGGCAACATTTGAAGAGGTGTTCCGCGGAAGGTGACATATCCTGAATGGTCAGTTTATCGTCAATGATGATGATCGAATTCGGAGAAACGTCCATAACCACCTGTCGCAAAGATTCAGACCGGCGTCTCATATAAGGGATGCACATCGTCACCTCCGCCATGCCGCGCAGGGTGGCAACCGCCTTTTCCCGGCAACTGGAATAGCCGCAAGCCCCACAATTCAATTCATCATCCGGCGTATATTTATTGACCCTGTGCAAAACCTCCCGGATCTGTTCCTCGCTGAATTCCGGTATAACCTGTTTTTTATTCTTATAGTTACGCGTCAGGAGAGGCCATTCCTCTTTCGGAATATGCGCATAGGGTTGACGATTTTCTTGGTAATCAATAATTTTCTGGCGAGCCAGGAAGATCCCCCCCATCACATCCGCCATCGCCGGTCCATTGATGCACCCCCCTTTACAGGCCATTAACTCCACCAGGCGGGCGCCCAGCAACTGCCCAGCCCGAATGTCGTTGAGCACATCCTGACAGGCCTCCAGTCCGGTCGCAATCACAATATGGTTATTCAGAATATCCGTGTTCATCCCGGCCGTACCGATCAATCCGCCCTCAATGGGGAAGAGACGGGCATCGACCTGTTCCGTTTTATCAGTCATCTTTTCATTTTTTTGCCATGTAATCCCTTCCTCCAGAAACCATTCCTGAAGGCCCCGAAATGTCATCGCCGCATGAATCACGCCCGACACGGTATCATCAAGAATCTCAAGCTTTTTCGCGATACATGGACCAATAAAGACAATGTAGGCATCAGGTCCGTATTTCTGCACCAGCAGCCGCCCGTGAGCAATCATCGGAGAAACGATGGGTGCGAGATAAGGGACCAGATCGGGATGATATTGCTCGATCAAATTGACGATCACAGGGCAGGATGACGTAATGACGGGCCTATGTTCCCGCATTTGCTCCATATATTCCCGATGGGCCAGACCAACGATCTCCGCCCCGATGGCTGTTTCCTCGGCTGCATAAAAACCCAGAGACTTGAGAGCCCCCGCCATTTCCGAAAAGTCACTAATGTCGAAGTAGGCCGGCGCCGATGGCGCGACCGAGGCAATGAGACGTCTCCCGTCCAGTTTCGCCTGCTTCACATCCAGCGTCGCACTGCGGACATCTTTTGCCTTCTGCGGACAGACGCGAACACACATGCCGCAAATAATACAAAGTTCCGGGACAACCTGCGCCTGGCCTTCCTTGACCCGAATGGCTTTCACCTCGCAATTGCGGACGCATCGATAACAGTCGCGGCAGCGGGCGGGATTGGTGATGATAACGGCCTCATTCATGGATGATCCTCTGGGGTTCCTGACTCAGGAACCTCTTCTTTATCTTTTTGCTTTACGGTTAACCGATGATCGAGACAGCCCATCACTTCCCTATAGAAAAATGACTCCGCATCTTCGGGACGAATACCGCTGAATTCACGTTCTCCGACGCGCACCGAAACGCCTTTGGAGCAGGCGTCCATACAAAAAGCCCCCACGATATCGACCATACCTTCCAGATCTTCCTTTTCAATAAAACGCTGTATCCCAGAGGCCAATTCATCCGAACCGCGCAGACTACAGGAACTGCCGACACAAATTGTAATAAGAAGCATTTCTCACAAATCCTCTGTTTCAACTTTTTGATCAATCAAGGGTATCAGGTGTTCATCGATAAAAGTCGATGCTGCAGTAGGATCAACACCTGGAATAATTTTCTGCCCAATCGTGACATTCGGCCCCCCGGCACATTCACCGGTACAAAATCTGGCCTTGACGAGAAATTGTTCCGACATGCCCCGTCTCCGCAATTCTGCAGCCAGGCCTTCCAGAAGTTTCCACGACCCCTTGATGTAGCAATTCGTTCCGATACAGACACCGACGTCAATAAGCGGAGATTCTTTACGGGGAGCTTCCACCGTTTCCTGAAAACGCATGGAGCGCCTTCGGTAGTGGGTATGGAGAGCTTGATGAGAGGTCTCGCTATCCGGCTCTCCCAGCCAGTTCGTATATATTTCCTGTACTGAGGGATTATCCTGGCTGGTCCTGATCGGTGCATCCTGATCGAGACGATAAAGAACTTCGAGGCGGTGCTCCGTGTCGCTGGTCAACAGTGGCGCAGGATTCCCGGAACCGTTGATGCAACCTCCCGGACAGGCCATGACCTCGATCAGATCATAAGGGGCGTCACCGGAGCGAATTCGGTCTATCAAATTCTGGGCGTTCTGCAAGCCGCTGACCACAGCCAGGCGAACCTGTGAATCGCCTAAAGTGATGGTTGCTTCCTTTACGCCTTGAAGCCCCCTGACACCCTCATAGGCAAAGCCGTCCATGCGTTTACCCATGACCCGTTCCGCCGCCAGGCGAAGTGCAGCCTCGGCCACGCCGCCGCTGGCGCCAAAGATGATGCCGGCGCCGCTGACCTTTCCGAAAAAGGCATCGACAGGAATCGGCTGAAGGGCAAGGGGATCGATATGCTTTTCTGTAAACATGGCGATGATATCCTTGGTCGTCAAAACCATATCCACATCGGGGATGCCGTTTGTTTGGAATTCCGCCCGTTTTGATTCATATTTCTTTGCATTGCAGGGCATGATCGAAACAAAGTAGAGCAGTTCAGGCTTAACCTTAAGCTGCTTCGCAAAATATTGTTTCAACACGGCCCCGAACATCTGTTGCGGTGATTTGCAGGAAGACAAATGAGGGAGAAGATCCGGCGCCATCTTTTCACAGTAATTGACCCAGGCAGGACAGCAGGATGTTATCTGTGGCAGAACGCCTCCTTCGGCAAGGCGGCTGAGGAATTCCGTACCTTCCTCCATGATTGTCAGGTCCGCAGCCCAGCAGGTGTCAAATACGTGATTAAACCCGAGCTGCTTCAATCCGGCGCTCAGGATCGGCATGACATCGGCACCGCTGATCTGGCAATGCTCCTCGAATGCTGCACGCACCGCCGGTGCAATCTGAGCCACAACTGTTAATTCCGGATTATTGAGCGCCCTGTAGACCTGGGGAAGTGTGGGCTTCAGCGTCAGAGCGCCCGTAGGGCATACGGTAGCACAATGTCCGCAGGCAACGCACGTTGTCAAATCCAATGGGCGGTGGTCATTGGGTCCGATGGTCAGGATATTGTTTGTTTCATAGAAACTCAAGGCAGAGACGCCTTCCATTTCCCGGCAGACTTTCAGACACAGGCCGCATAAAATACATTTCCCCGTATCCCGTGTGATAATCGGGTGATTTGCATCTATGGGCAGTGGCGTCGCTTTCTGTGAATCATCAAACTGAACGCCATATTCCGTGGCATAATGCCTTAAACCGCAATCATACCGCTCCGTACACCCGCAGGACAAACAGCGCGATGCCTCCGCCATGGCTTTTTCGGGACGCCATGTCAGCGTAGACTCATCAAAACTCTTTTTCCTAACCTGGGGAGGATGAGCCTCTATTTCTTGGCGTTCAGCAGGTTTGACGTCCGCAAAGGTATCCGGCGGTAAATTAAGCCATTCACCTTTTGTACAGGTATAGGGCTCAGGAACCGGTTCAACTTTCCCCGTCAGAAGATATTGATCGATGGCGTGTGCCGCTCTCTGCCCTGCACCGATGGCGGCAATGGCAATATCGGGTCCTGTAACACAATCCCCCCCTGAAAAGACCCAGGGCATGGCTGTCTGCATCGTACACGCATCTGCTTTCACGTTTCCCCATTTATCAACAAGGGCGTCATTACCCATGCATGCCCCATCAACGGTCTGGCCGATAGCGGAAATGATGGTCGTGGCCATGATCGAAAATTCGGAGCCGGCGATAGGCTCCGGTCTGCGCCTCCCACTTTTATCAGGTTCGCCCAGGGCCATTTTGACGCAATTCAATTGCAACATCCCGTCTAAGGCTTTAATCGAGACTGGCGCCGTCAGGTATTGAATACTGACTCCCTCTTCAAGGGCTTCATCAATCTCTATTTCCTGAGCAGGCATTTCATGCCGTGTCCGGCGATACGCAATGGTCACATCCTTCACACCAAGGCGGACGGCACTGCGGGCCGCATCCATGGCCGTATTGCCGCCTCCCAGGACAACAACCCGTTCGCCTGGTTCCGGTCTCTCGTTTCGGGCAAGCCTGGCTAAAAAATCGAGGCCGGTCAAGACACCAGGCAGGTCTTCCCCGGCCACACCGATGGCCGTCGCCTTCTGAGCACCCAACCCGGCAAATACGGCGTTGAAGCCTTCATTTTTCAAGGAATCCAGGGTGAAATCACGACCCAGCTTTTTGCCGTACCGGATCTCAACACCCAGGTCGACGATGGACTGAATTTCGGCATCAAGCTCCTTCTCCGGCAGACGATAAAACGGGATCCCCCAACGGAGCATTCCTCCGGCGGCCTCCTGCATCTCAAAAATGGTCACCTGATAGCCTTTGCGGCGCAGAAACCAGGCAGCCGAAAGGCCCGCCGGCCCCGCTCCGACAACGGCAACCCTAAAACCGTTATCCGGCTGGCAATCCGGTTGGTATGGGGAGAGTTGATATCGATCCCAATCGGCTACGAAGCGCTTGATCCCATTAATATTGACGGCGCCATCCATGGCATTACGGCGGCAATCGGACTCGCAGGGATGAGGGCAGACTCGCCCGCAGACGGCAGGCAGGGGGTTGCTGTCCTTGATCACTTCAAGTGCTTCCGTAAAATTCCCGCAATCCACATGATAAATATATTTCTGGATATCAATATGCGCCGGACATCTCATGACACAGGGAGCGGCACAATCGCCGTAGTGGTGACGAAGAAGGGCCTGGAGATAGATTTTCCGATAACTTTTCAGGGCCTCCGAGTCCGTGCGAATGACCATGCCATCTTTAACCGATGTTGATGTCGCCGAAACAAACTTTGATTTACCGCCATCAGACACTTCAACAAATGCCGCCTCAACATTGCTGGGAGGGCTGACCCGCGGGTCATATCCCAGTGCGGGAATATCGATGCCGTTTGCACGGGCCGCATCAATGATGGTCACATCACCTTTCGTAACATATTCATTACCGTCTATTTTTAGTGTAATCATTTCGTCATCCCATATTCTATAAATTAATGCTCAGCCAAGAGTAGCGCCTCTCTTGAGCGTTGGAATAGTATCAGGTTCTTCCGTTGTGTCAACGGATTATTGGTCTATATCATTCCTCTGTGTCACGGCTCGCAGTTCACATAGGACAGGGAAAAACGCTTCTCTTCACGGTCATATTGCAGGCATGAATTCCCCCGCCAGTTCATATTATCCTCCCGAGGAAAATCGGTGCGGATAAAACTGCCGCGGCTTTCCTTTCTCCCCAGGCTTGCCGTGAGGATGGCCTCAAGGACAAAGAGGGCACTCATCAAATCTTCTTTGAGCACCTTTTCCCCGCGATCACGGGAAACCGTAGTAATCTCCCCGGCCTCTCTTTTCAGCTCCGCCACCTTCAGAAGACCTTCCATGATGCCTTCCTCCGATCTCACAACACCGCCATGGCGGGAAGCGGTTTCCCTGACCTTCAGGAGTAGCCCCTTGATTGTCTCCCTGAAAGGGAAACCCTGAACAAAAGCCGACCTAATCTTATCTTCATCAGGCAAAGAAGGGCCCGACCAGCTTCGGCAATAACCTGCAGCATGCCGTCCTGCCATGGCACCGGTCACGAGACATTCCGTCAGGGCATTGCCGCCCATTCTGTTTGCGCCATGAAGCCCCCAGAGAATTTCCCCGCACGCAAAAAGGCCATCCATTTCCGTCTGTCCCGTTTCATCTGCCCTCACACCACCCATGGAAAAATGGGCCGCCGGAGACACGGCAACGGGATGTTGGCGAAAATCAAATCGCAATTTCTTCAAAACAGTGAACGGATGAACCGACCATAAAGGATCAGGAATTTCGCGAAAATCCATATAAACCTGGCTGCCTTGATTCTCCTCGACCAGTCGAGCGGAAAAAACATCCCGGTTTTTCATGATGGCATGATTGATATCGCCAAGGCCGTATTTGGCAAGAATATCTTCACCCCGGGCATTCATCAGCTTCGCCTCACTCGGGTACGGTGGGAACAGTATCAACTGCGGCAAATGAGGCTCGGCAATAACCAGTGGGAAAAACTGGACAAATTCCATGTCCCATAGCTTCAGGCCGGCTTTTGCCGCAAGATAATACCCCTGCCCCAGTATTTTTTTCTGGTTATCATTTCTGCTATAAATGGCCCCGGCCCCACCCGTCGCCAGAATAACCGACGAGGCCGAAATGCAAGTCTCTTCGCCGGTCTTATGAATGCCCCTTATGCCGCAGACTTGATGATTTCTGACCACGATATCCGTGACGTAAAAACCGGTGGCTATTTGAATACCGCGCTGTCGGCAGATCAGCTCCGAGAACTTTTTCATCATACAGACACCGGGGATGACGCCTGAAACATCAGATTCTACAATCCGGCTAATGGATGTTTCCTTGACCCGAAGCCCCAATGAACGGAGGAATTGAAATGCCTTGGGGGCCTCCCGGACGATGAGCTGAACACGGTCAAACTGATTGATGTGCCTTCCCGCTTCCAGCGTATCCTTAATATAGGCCTCCGCGCCATAAGAGGATGACGGTGCTGTAAAATAGCCGTTTGCCAAAGATGAGTTGGTTCCAAGCCCAGCCGGCCCCCTATCCAGCAGGAGCACATCGGCGCCCTCCCGGCAGGCCTCGTAAGCCGCTGCCATACCGGCGAGACCGGCGCCTACAATAACGACTTTGTTTTCACTCATATCTCCTCCGCCTCCTTTGGAACACTATACAAATAATCAGCATTGTCAACTTTATTGGCACGATGGCCTAAATACCCCCTGATCCCAATGATCGTTTTCTATAAATGCACCATGTATTCATTTATTTAGAATGACCACCCTTCCCGGCACGAAACTTGATTGAAAGAGATCAGAAAATGATATTCTCTTGTGGAAACATTTTCCAGACCAGATATAATGGCCGCACCATCGGTGATGACAAGGAGGCTATATGAAAAAGAAAACTGCACCCATAGGGCTCGTGGTCCTTATCCTTTGCGGACTATTCGGATGCGCCACAATGGGAAACTACGGGACAATCGTTCCTGATGACTTGGTGATGAAGGCCCTGGAAGCCTGCGAGATGGATCCGGGCATGAATTATTATTATAGCGGGCCGGATGCCTATCCCAATGCCCTCATTGGTCTGAAAAAACAATTTGTCCTCGATAATGATCTATGGAAGCCCATAGCGCCTGATCCCCAGTCATTCAGGAAGCTTATTCAGGCGATGCAGGATAAGGCCCATGATCACGGCCAGTTTCAGCGCGGCTTTGTCATGAAGGACACACAGGGACAATCGATCGGTGTCTGGTATTCCATTCTAGGCGTGAAGATGAATCTCAGAATGGGAGAAGGCAACAAGGTGATCGTATATACGCCTGAATTGATTATTTATAAAGAGGCTGCCGGCGTCAAAAGAAAAAAATAAAGGTTGATGCATCCTTCCGCTTACCATGATTCCGATAATCTACCCTTATCGCGCACCAGCATGACTTCGAATGCAAAGGCATAAATCTTGTTATCGGCACAGCTCATTGAGTTGAGTGGAAAGATGCAGGGGATTGACATCAAATTTCCTTATGTGGCGACGATCTTTACGATCATGTTCCATCCTAACCTGTTCCATGGAAAATGTCGGCCCAGGAGCAAATCCATTTGGGCCAGCGTTTCTAAACGGTAGAATTTCCTGCCAGTCGCTGACCATATGGGAAACTTATGAGGAATAAGGTAGTTCGCTCGCCATGCCTGGGGACGCAAACCGGCCTTATGCAATTTTTTTTGCAGACCGGATGCCGTATAAAAGCGCAAATGCGTCTCGTCCCAACCGAACCAACCTTTATCCCCTCTAAGAAAACGGTGATAGAAACCTTCGATGAGGTAATTCAAGGACAGGGCATTCTGGGTGCTGACAATCAACACACCGCCGGGCGCCAGAGCACTCGCGGCGCGTCTCAGGAGGCCGTCATCGTCTTCGACATGCTCGATCACATCTTTCATGAGAATGACATCAAATTTCATCTCCGGAACGAAGGCAGGAAAATGCTCGCTCAGTATAAATTCATAACTGCCTGCAATACCTTCGCGCGCCATATAGTCCCGGGCTGTAGATAGAATGGCCCTTTCTGCATCAACGCCTATAATCCTCCTCGCTCCATTTCTGACTGCGTGGACGATAAAATGACCGGCACCGCAGCCATAATCAAGAAAATCCTTCCCCTTGAGTTCGCCGATCAATTCGCGGACGAAATAATTCTTTATCCGGCTGTAGGCTTTGCTCTGCTGATCGCAATAGCGCCTAAGCGCTTCATCGGCATCGTCAGATCTTATCCAGTGATCTTGTCGGTATTTTATATTCCCCTGCTCCTTGATCAGTTCCCCGTGACTCGTTGATAAACCTTTGCCCATTGATCTTTCTCCCTTTCCGGGGAGAATAACGCCATCCGCTCCCTTGCTCTTTTACCTAAAGAATCTCCCCGGTCGGGCATAGCCAATAATGATTCCAGCGCTTCTCTCAGGGCATCGGCGTTCCCGTAAGGTACAATAAAGCCGGAGATACCGCTTTCCATGAGTTCAGAAACGGCGCCAACCCTGGTTGATACGGAGGGTACGCCGCAGGCCATGGCCTCCATGAGGATGTTCGGGCAACCTTCGGAGACTGAAGGAAGAACGAACACATCCAGGGACATCAGCCAGTCATGCATGTCCTCGTGCGGGACGGCTTGGCGCAGTGTCAGAATTTCTCCAACGCCGGTCCTCTCCGTCATCCTATGTAAGGCATCCTGTTCGTATTCCCTGACTTTACCCACCAACTCAAGTGTGATGTTATGCCGTTCCCTAAGCCCAGCAACAGCTTTCAGCAGATATGGCAAACCTTTTGCGTACTTGAAGATTCCGGCGCTTCCGATCCGGTATGGCTCTGTATGGGGCGAATGATGATGCCATGCCTTGACGGGAATAGTGACCGAGTTGTAGATGATAGTCCCTTTATGAATGACGGGGGTTAAGGCGTTGGCCGTCTCCAATAGCTCTCCGCTTAAAGCGACGACAATGTCGGCGTTATCGAGGCCGCTTTTACACATGGCTACGGCCTCCGGCTGAAAGAAATGCCTTTTTACGTCATTCCCGACCAGCGTGACGATAGATTTGACCGCGAAACGCCGCGCCAGGATGCCCGATACGTAGCCTCCCGGATAGAGGTAAAAGGAATGAAAGAGATCGAACTTTTCTTTTTCATGAAGAATCTCAAGGGATTGATAAAGCATCTTGATCGCCCGGATATGGGGCGAATCTCCCATCCCCCCGTAGCCTTCAAGTCTCTTTTGCCTGCCTGCCTTGAGCCGATGAATGACAAGGCCGTCTCTCATCATCGTGGAACGATTTTCATCCAGGAGGACAAGGGGGTCATCGACCATGGTGAATGACGCCACATGGACATCCAACCCCAGGCCATAGCCGTGGCGGGCCACACGCTCGGCCGTCCGTGCGAGACCGCCCCAGTTGTCCGGCGGAAATTCCGGTGTAACGATACAGATTTTCATATATCAGGCGTATCCATAGATATTGTTTCTACATAAACGATGGCGCAAAAGAAAGACAAGTTTTTTTCTTTATCTTTTCGGCCGTACAATGATATTTAACCGGCATGGTAACTTGTGACGTCTATCCGGATCGTTTTTTTCACCCCTGGCAAGTCTGGCCCGGTGCCTACGACAACCCCGTCAACGCCGATGGGTATCCCCGGCCGCTTTCTACGGGTTTGACGATTTCCAAAGAGACCCCCATTGTCTCCATGGGGTCCTGTTTCAGCCGTCAGATCAAGGAAAGCCTCCTTGAGGATGGCTACAATTTCATCACGGAAGAAGAGGGCCACAAGGCGGCGAAACATGCGAGCGCCGCCTGGGAGCGCGTCTATAACACCTTCTCCATGCGGCAGATCTTCCAGTACACCTTTGAGGATTGGCAGCCCAATCTCCGCTGGTGGCAAGGACCAAAAACCGGAATCATCCAAGACCCTTATCGCAGGATCGTTCTTTATCAAACCATGGAAGAGGCCGTGACGGACTTTGAAAATCACCGCCTCTGTTCACGCCGCGTCCTCGAAAAGGCGGAGGTCCTCATCCTCACCCTCGAAATGACGGAGGTCTGGGAGGATCGGGCAGACGGAGCCGTGATCAGCCTGCCCGCAGGGCCCTATGTATCGGAAGGCGGCGATATGAGCCGCTACCGGTTCCGCGTCAGCCGCTATGAAGAAAACATGAAAAATATGGAATATATATTTGAACTCATGGCCCGCCACAATCCCCACTGCCAGATTATCCTCATGATCTCCCCCGTCCACCTCTGGGCCACCTTTCGAGAAGACGCAGATGTCATCAGCGCCGGCGGCAATGCCAAGGCCACCCTACGGGCCATGGCCGACGAATGCGCCGCCCGCCATGACCATGTTTTCTATTTTCCCGCCCTGGAGATGGCCACAACGCACCGGATGATTTCCAGGGAGCCCGTCTTCGCCGAAGGACGGGAAAATTTTCATCCCGACACGGAAAACGTACGTCATCTCATGAAACAATTTTACCATTTCTACAATGCCGACGACCGGCGTACCTGAAGGCGTGGGCGTTGCTACCCCCGTCCCGATTCCCGCCGCCGTCTGGCTCCTCGGTTCTGGTCTGATTGGCCTCGTAGGACTGAGGAAAAGATTTAAGAAATAGCGAGTCTGTATTATTCTCAAGGCAGGGTCAGCAATGGCTCTGCCCTTTTATTCTTCTTACCTCAAGAATTACCATTTGAAATCTTTTAATCTTTACAGAAACACATTTTCATTACCTACAGGAATCAGCCCGCTTCCAAAAAATAAATAGGCTATTCTGCATACACTTATATTTAAACCGTTTTCATTGATTTGGCACGATCACCCAACCTCTCACTTTTTGGAGTCTTGTTTCGCTGCGTCAACGTCAGAGCCATTGACCACAGGAAGAAAAGCATCCCCAGGCCATAGAACTGCGAATATGACGGCTTTATGCGGGAGGGCCGGCTTTTTTGTCCGGACGAATTTCCCAGACGATCGATAAGGGCAGGACGGCGTCGAAGAAATACTGCAGATGCGCGGCGGGAATGTCCCGGCCCTGGATGGAGACCCAACCGCAGGGCGGATGGAGATCGCCTTGGGAGAGAACGGCGCCAGGTTGATGGTCGCCGGGCGATAAGGTGAGGGTGACAGAGGTTCCCCGGCCATTTTCAAAGCACGCCCTGCCTGTTTCCGGGTTGTAGGTCACACGACCGGGGGCAAACTGCCAGCATACCGTAACGCGATGATTTCCGGAGCCGACAATGGAATCGGTTAACACCCAGCCACCTCGATTCGCCAAGGTGATCCTTCTGGTGACGGTGATGGCCAGACCTCCGTCTTTTCCCCCGTAATCGCGACAGACGCCGCTGATGGTCCGCCTGTTGCGTTCATCGGAGGAAAGAAGAAGGTTGTCTTCCGGCTGTATCCTTTCTTTGTAAGGCCGTCCCGCCCGCATTGGACCATTCCCGTCGATAAGGACCATGTTATGGGCAACGGCCGAGCGGTAGTAATCGGTAAGGGAGCTCGGGGCATAGGTCGTTATGCCGGAATCGATGAGGCAGGGAACGCCGGCGATCCCGACATCCAGCGAGAGGACGTCTTCGTGGCAATGGGACGCCCCCGGCGGGCCCGCCCGGAAGAGAAGATAGTCGGAATCTTCCCTGTTGCCGGAGCGCATGACGGCAATCCCAGAGGATCGAAACAGGAGGGTCTTCCTTCGGGGCGCCTTCCCTTCCCTCCCCTTCGTGCCGATCCAGAGATAATCGTCTCTGCCGAAAACGTCCCCCGCCAGTCTCATAACAGATGAATAATCATTTATGGCGCCGCCGGAATCGTTGAGGGACGGCCAGGTGAAATCGGGGCGGCATAGGGCCGCGAGATAGCCGGCAGCCTTTCTCAGAGGCAAATTGAACGCTGCGGGAAGCCTTTTTTTCATACGTAAAGCCGTCTTCCTGATTTCGAGAAGGATATGAAGGCAGAGGGCGTGATAAAGTGGCGATAACTCGAAATGCACCCCATCGGACAGGAATTGTCTTCCGATTTCACGCTTTAGTCTTGAAATTCCTTCTTTTTGCCAGGAAGGCGCCTCCTGAAATTCTGCTAATTCCATCCCCGCAAGGGCTAAAGCGCCCGCTTCCATAATGATCCAGTTGTTCGGATGGCCTTGGTGATCCATGAGATGGCGGCAATGCTCCCACAGAGAACGGTGAATCATCCTCTTCCCTTCCACTCCCCCAAAAGCAGCGTTACCGGTAGCCTTCCAGATCCATAGCCATTCCCTGAGGCGCCAGGCCACGGTAAGGGTTTCCCAGGAAGGACCGGCACCGCCGTTGGAACCCAGAGGGACGGGATTATTCATGATCCAGTGGCACATAATATCTTCTATGAATTTCGTGTATTTTCTGTCTTTCGTATCAAGGAACGCCTGCAAAACGGGTCTGAGAAAATGGTGTCGATTTAGAAAATGTGTCCATTCTTGGGTTCCGTCGGGGCTGAAGTCCCAGGGGACAGGAAAAGGAAGTTTTTGACCCAGGATGTATCCGCCAAGGATCTCGTCCGCCGTGCCTTCCGGATAGAAATGGGCGTGGGGCGCCTGTATGGGCGAGGTATTATTTCTGCCATGTGATGCTGACGAGCCGCAGATGTTTTCCCGAAGTCGCATGGAAAGCCCGGCGGCCGTCAATCTCGGCCCCGGTGGAAGGGAGCGGCGCTCCCCATAGATGGGCTCCATGTCGATGTCTATCGGATCATCGCCCTCCTCGGTTTTTTCCTTTTTAAAGATGATTTCGATCCGGGTGATGTCCCGCCAATCTCTATTCGGCCCGTAGAAACCGAAGGCCTCGGCGGGAAACTTTACCTCCCGCCTTTGTCCGGAAACAAGCAACTCACGCCCGCCGGAAAAAAGAGATATGGCTTCCTTCCCGCCTTCCGCGGGTTTGCCGGAAAGGATCATTTCCACCAGAACGGGGATCGAAGAGCGGTTTAACACCCCCAGGGATAGTTGGTTGAAATCTGTCAGAGCGTGATTATTGAGATCAGCGGTGAGGCACAACCGGCAAGGGTTTTGTTCGAGGAGACAATCCCGCGTTGACGGTTCCAGGGACCCGCAGACAAGACTCCGCTGCAAAATTTCATCGTGGCGAATATCCGTTTTCGTCAGGCCGGCTGCAATCATAAACTGATGAGATACATTTTTTTACTTCTATGGTATTTTATCTGCATGATTATTTTCTGTCTGACAAGTGAAAAATCATGTGCATACATATAGCCCGTCATGCAGAGACGACAGCCAACCAAATAGGCATTATTCTCGGCCACAGAGATTCGCCGCCGACAGCCGCCGGCCTCACGGCGACGGGCAAACTGGCTGATGCGCTCGTATGTGGAGAAACGGGGATCATTGTCGCCTCGCCTCTGGGCCGTGCCGTTGCGACGGCCGAGGTATTCGCCCGTGTCTCCGGCTGGCGGATATGCATTATGGATGACCTCCGTGAACTCTCCTGCGGACAATGGGAGGGTTGCCCCCGACATTCAGTCATACCGGAAGGGCGACCGCTGCGCTCGTCCTGGACAGACGCCGCACCGGACGGCGAAAGCTGCCGTGCCGCAGAGGTGCGAGTGGCAGAGGCGATTCGTCGCATCAAGGAATTCTCCCATAACCAGACCGTTATTGTTGGTCATGCCGGGATCAATCAGATCTTTCTTAAAATATGGCTTGCCCTGGAACCTCAAGAGGCCCTGTCCATAAGGCATCCCCATGATCTTCTCTATACGATCGACGCCAAAGGCATTTCCTGGCTTAACGCCGCCGGCGAGAAGGGAACAGGACTGATGGTTCAGAGATGACACAAGCTCACTGCATGCAGAACAAGCGCATTCTCCTTATAGAGCCGCCCTTCTACAGGCTTTACGGAGAGAACTACGCCCTCGTGAAATATCCTTTGTCCCTGGCCTATCTCGCCCTTGCCGTCAGGGAAAAGACAGATTGGGAGGTGAAGGTGTTAAACGGGGACTTCGCACCATCCACGGAGCCCTTCGATGTGACATACCTCACAGGGGAAGGGTTCCGCAGGTACACGGAAAACATCGAAAATACCGATGCGCCGATATGGAAATCCATCCGTTCCGTTCTATCGGACTATCAGCCTTCGGTTGTCGGGGTTTCCGTAAAATCATCGACCTTGGCCTCCGCCTGTCAGATTGCACGGATCGTAAAAGAAATGGACAGCAAGATCATGGTTATAGCCGGGGGACCCCATCCTTCCGCCACGGGTCCGGAAATGCTTACCAATACAGATATTGATGTGACCATTCCCGGTGAAGGGGAAGAGACGCTTGTCGATCTTCTCCGAACCCTTGAAAAAGGCGTTCCCATTCTCGGTGTCAAGGGTCTTTTCACCCGATCCGGAACGGATGCTTCGGCTGCTCCCCGGCGTGAAGCCCTGGCTGACCTCGACACGCTGGGTTTTCCTGTCCGGCATGCCCCGGAGGCACTGATCGGCTATGACGACTACCCGCTTAAGGCCTTCGGGTATCTCTTCGCCACCCGCGGATGCCCAGGGCACTGTCTATTCTGCGGTTCCCGGGAGGTATGGGGAAGAAAAGTCCGCTTCCGGTCACCGGCGCATGTGGTCAGGGAAATCGCTTTCATGCAGGGAATGGGATTGAAATCATTCCATTTCGATGACGACACCTTCGGCGTTAATAATGCTTACCTGCAGGATCTTTGCCGGGCATTGGAGACCCATTGCCCAGGAATCGCCTGGAGTTGCGAAATCCATGTGCGTCTGGTGAATGAAAAAAACATTGCCCTCATGAAAAGGGCGGGATGCGTGACGATTCAACTCGGCATCGAGTCGGGAAACAACGGCATCCTGAAAATAATCAGGAAAGGCTTCACCATTGAGGAGGCCCTTGCCGCCGGCCGGCTCATCACACGCCACGGCATCGGTCTTCATCCCTTTTTTATGGCGGGATTTCCCTGGGAAACTGAAGCAACCCTTCTGGATACCCGGAAGGTCATTGAAGAGATCCCCTGCGAGAAGATTATCTACAGTCTCTTCACCCCTTATCCGGGCACGGAAGCCTTCCGGCTGTGCAAGGCGGAGGGCCTCATTCCCGAGAACTACAGCCCCTCGCTATTCGGTCACCAGAGCCCTCTCAACAGCTTCAGCATGAACATGACATCCCGGACATTCCGTTTTCTTTCCCGGAGCATAGAAGAGACGGTTGTCAAAAGGAATCGCTTCGTGACGAAAAACAGGTTTCCAGATCCGTCATAATACGCTTGCCGATTTCGTACTTGTTGAAATCGAAGCGAAGTGGCGGCGTTTTACATTCGAGAAGATCCCGGACCACAGCGTCGGGCGTTGCCTGCAGGACTTCTTCCACGCCGAGCACAGCGATATTATCACGATGGATGGTCGCCGCCCGGATCTCCTGTTCTCCACTTGGATGAGCCTCGGGGATAACAATGGCCTTTGCACCCGTGAGAAGCAGCTCGTTGATCGTGTTGTATCCCGCCCGACAGATCACGAGTTCCGATATGTGGATGATATCAACGAGGGGATAGAAAAAAGGGAGAAACCTGACCTGCGCCGTTAAGGGATTCTTCTGGAGATTTTCAACGACGCCTTTGTCCAGGTATGGGTCGATTACAAAGATCACCTGATGCGTCCTGTCCAGACCAATCCTTTTGAAGGCATCGAGAAAGCGAAGGCATAATCCGGCAATATCCCCATGACGTGACAATGACAAAAGAACAATGGGCATCTCCGGAAGCCGCAACCTTGTGCATACCCTGTTCCTGTCAGGCAGCTCTTCGCGGCACTTGTCGGTAATCTTGCCGACATGGGCAATCCTGGGCGCTAAGGGGGCATGTTGCTCATCGGGCCCACTGTCTCGATCCGCAATCGTATCGTCGTCGAAACAATACAATAAATCGTAGTGACTCAAGATCGTTTCGGCCCGGCGCCGTCCGCAGGCGGTGAATGTTTCCCCGTACCTGCCCATGATTCCCCTGGAGAGAGCCACCCTGACAGCCCCGGATGAATATCCACCGGAACGTTTATTTGCTATAATCGGCAGCATTTCGTCCAGAAGCCCACCCACGTAATGCTCGACCATGATGACATCGGGCTGGAATGATCGGCATGATTCCCTGATGATCTTCCGGCGAAGTTTCATGACCTCACCCAGCATCATGCTCTGCAAATGACGAGGTTTATACAAAAGACTGTCGCCTCCGGCCAGGCACTGCCCGCTTGCGTCCACCGGCTCTCTTTTGCCCATGACCTTTTCCACGCCGGGCAGCTTGATCACCTCGATCCCTTCACGAAGGAGAATATGGGGAATGGACGTTCCCGACAGGACGAGGAAATCCATATCGGGCCGCCAGCGCCGGATACCCGTCATGATGGCCCGCGCCCGGAAGACATGGCCGATGCCGACGGAATTATGGGTGTAGTAAAGAATTCGTTGTATCGCCTTCATGTTCACAGTCCGTTGCCATCCCAATATTTTCATGATAGGAATACACTGCCGTTCTCAAGGACGCAATAGCTAAAATGTTCCTGCAATAGCCCGTACTGCCAAGGTTGCGATGAAGAACTTCTTCGAAAGAACATTGAAAATCTACGACAGAGAGCGCCGTCCGTTCCTCTTCACCGTCTCGTTCTTCTTCCTGATATTTCTTTTCATGGCCATCTTCCGCAGTTATGTGGATGCCACCTTTCTGAAAAGATACGGAGCGGAAGAAATCCCCCTCATGATGCTGGTCAACGGCGTCCTCACCGTTCTTTTTTTCTGGTTTGTCGGCGTTTTCTTCAAAAAACTGGTGGATTACTCGCTGGTTGCGTGGTTCATGATCCTTTGCGCCCTGCTCACGGGCATCCTCTTCTTCATGGTGCTGCGGGGAGTCAGACTGGCCTACCCGCTTCTCTACCAGCTCCTGAATCTCCAGGACTCATTTTTTCTCGTTTACCTCTGGAATATTGCCAGTGATCTCTTTGACGCCCGGCAGGGGAAAAGGATCTTCCCGTTGATCATGGCTGGGCAGGTATTGGGGACAACTATGGGCAGCTTCATGGTCGCACCGCTGGCCGGGATCGCGGGTTATGATTCCTTGCTCATCATTGTTTCCCTGGCTTATTTGCTTATCGGAATCAGTCTGATCAGCACCGCCTCCCTTTTCGTTTCTGCGGCGGGGCCATGTGGAAGAACTTCCGAAGGGACCAGCAAAAGGCCCGCCGAGGTCATTTCGCTGATCAAAGGGTACCCCATCATCAGATATCTCATCGCAAATGCCTTTTTCCCCAATCTCCTCTTACCCGTTTTCACCTACCAGTTTTCCCTCGTTGCCCAGAAGGCCTTCCAGTCGGAGCAAGCCTTGTTGACATTTCTCGGCGTTTTTCGCGGGGCGACGACGATGATCATCTTCTTTCTTCTGTTTGCCATGGGGAGATTCTATGTGAAGATAGGGCTGGCGAAGGCCTCCTTTCTCCATCCCCTTAACTTTGCGGTTGTTTTCACGGGACTTGCCGTATCTCTCAACATTTTCATCGCGGCCTACGGCCAGTTTTCCATCATCTTCATTCAACGCGCCATAGCGGGACCGATCAATAAAGTCCTCTTTAATATGATCCCGGAACGGATCACAAAGTGGAGCAGGGTATTCATCAGCGGGACGGTGATCAAAACGGCCATGATCATCAGCGCCCTGGTCATGGTGCTCCTTCAGAAATTATATCCTGCCCATGATATGGCCTTCATCGCCGCCGTGCTCGCGCTGTGGTGGCTTTATGAAACCTATCTCTTTAAGAAGCGCTTCACAGGCGGTTTGAAGCAAGCGCTCAAGGACCGAACCATCGATTATGACCTGATAGAAGCAGGGCCTACCATGACCCATGATGTACCCTATATGGAAGTGGGTGCACGCATATCGTATGAGGAGAAGAATGGTGGTCGCATCGACCATGACCTGTCGTCAAATCCCGAAATGGCACTTCGGCTTCTTGATGCTCCCCATGCAGATATCCGTGCGCAGGCGGCGGTCTCCTTTGCCGGGAATCAGGATGTGCGGGCGCTCAATCTGCTGGTGGGAAGGCTCAATGACGTGGAGAGTGTTCATCGGGCGGCCATTGATGCCCTGGCAAGCTACGGCAATCAATTTGAACCTTTTTTTGAAACGGCCCTTATCAACGCTCCTATGCGGGTGAAACAGGGAATCATGGAAGTCTTGAAGCTTTCCGGGAAGCGAGAAATTCCTTTTTCCTTTGTCCATCACGAAATCATGAAAACCTATCAAAACATTGAGATCATGCAGGCCATAGGTGACGAGACGCCCTCCGCAAGCATGGACATGCTCAAGACACATTTGAGGGAAGATAACAAAGACTCGTTACGTCTGATTTTTTCCGCCCTAATGATTCATCTCTCCGATATGCGGCTCGTTTTTGAATCGCTCCATACCGGGAAGGCCGCCGTGGCTGTGGAACTCCTGGAAGCCACACTTCATCCGGAGGTGGCTCGCTTCCTCGTGCCGCTGATCGATAACATTTCGCCGGCGGAAAGGATAGAAAAAGGCAGAGATCTTACGATACTCAGACATCCGCTGAGCATGAAACACACCTTGTCCTTCCTGGGAAAGAGTCTCGATCCGACTACCCGCATGCTCACGGCCTTTGTCATCGGGGAAAACGCGCCGGAGAGCTTTTTCTATCCAACGGTGGAACGGCTTCTCGACGATCCCGAAGAGAATGTCAGACAGACAGCCGCTTATGCCATGAAAAAAATAAAAAAGGGGAATGCCTATATGCCGGAAATCATATTAAACATGGATATCTTGAAGAAAACGACTCTTTTTGATGGTGTAAGCGTACGGGCCATGGAGGCGATTGCCTCCGTTGTGAAGCAGAGGTTTTATAAACGGGGCGATGTCGTTATCAAGGGGGGTGAAGAAGTTTTCAGCCTTTACTGTATCATAAACGGCGAGATCGATGTCTTGTGCCGATACGGGCAAGGGGATCAGCAAGTCATCAGGACCCTTGCCGACGGCGCCATCATTGGGGAACTTCCTCTTTTCACAGGCCATACCGCCAAGGAAACCTATGTCGTTGCCTCGGATTTCATAGAATTTTATACCATCAATCATGAATACATCCGGGACCTGATGAATATCTATCCAAAGATCGCAATCAATATGGGCAGGTTTTTTGCGCTTCAGCTTGAAGGTCTTTGAAGAGGGTGCAGTATTGATCGACCCGCCTTTCCCACGCATGCGCCCCGGCCATATAGGACATAACCCGCTTTTCTCTGCCGCGATGGGGACCTGACATGATCATGAGCGCTTTCTTGACGGCGTCATCCACATCATCATAGCGAAATAGCTCACCCAATCCTGTAGTCTTTACCAGATCATTATTGACAATACGTTCCTCGGACAGCACCGGGAGGCCACCGCGCAGATAGCTGTAAATCTTTGACAGATCGTTATCGAAGGGATATGGGCCCGTTGCGACGGCCAACCCGAGACGGGCATGCCGGATGTAATTCCATATATTGCCCTCTTGCATTTCGCCGTGCCGAACAATCAGGGGAGAAAGATCCCATGTTTCCCCGCTACCATAAAGATGATGTTTATTCTGACCTATATAATGAATTCGGGAAACCCCCTTCAGCGCTTCCGCCAAAGCATTCACCATGGCGACCATTCTGCGCGAGGCAAGGCTGCCGAGAAAGAGTATGGCCTGCTCTTTTTTTTCATACGGGTTTTTGCTTATTCGGGGAAGAACGGCTGGACAGCCAGTAGGTATTAACTCTATGGAAGGGCTTTCTCCATAAATATCCCGCCACCGCTTTGCATTTTCCATATTATTGAGAACGACTACAGACGATCGTGTCTTAATCGTCTCCTGGCATCTCATGAGTCTCTCCCGGCACGTCGTATCACGCTCCGGAAGATGCTCATCAACAACCCTTACAATCCGGGACACAACTGGCCCTCTGTACTCTCCGATCAGCTCTACTGAAAAATGATAACAGGTCTTCAGAATATCGTAACGGGTCTTGCCCAGGAGGCGGCGGAGAGGATATACCGGGACCCCACCGGCTGTTACAGCATGCCTTTCCACAGGAGCAATAATATCTACTTGCAGCCCGCGTTTTCTCAATCCTTCCGTGAGGGCATAAAGACGAATAATGTCAATGCCGATTTTCGGCG
Source organism: uncultured Syntrophaceae bacterium (assembly GCA_964492965.1). Lineage (GTDB taxonomy): Bacteria > Desulfobacterota > Syntrophia > Syntrophales > UBA8958 > CAZBME01. The sequence continues at coordinate 152,995 of CAZBME010000001.1, forward strand.
AAAAAGGATCTTTATGAAAAACAAAACCGACTTTCATCTATCGAAATTAAGATGGGGCATGCTTTCAGTCTATTGCATCAGGGGAACGCCAGAGGGCTGCCCACTTTAATCCAGTTTTTTGCAGAAAAATAGTGACGCCAACGAGGTAGCGCCTACATCCATGACATGCCGCGTGCAATCACCGGCAAAGCCCATGCAGGCGACATGAACCTCCCGGACCTTGTCGGCCATAGTGACGATTTTGGCTTCCGGAAGGGGCATTTCAAGCCTGTTAAGGAATTCTTCATAAAATTTGTCTGACACGATAATGACTCCTTCATCTTGAATTTTCCTGATTAATGGGTATTCCTATCGTTCCAGCCGTTAATCAGTTTTTAAAACGTTCGGCGCAAATCATTTTTCTGAATAGGCATGTCGGCTTTCATGCCTACATATGACGGTGGGCGGTTCTTCCTTTCTTTCTCGGAAATTTGATGTAAGGCCGGATCTTATCATTGATATTGTTGCCCGTTCCGTCATAGTTCAGAGTCACGACAGGGATATCGGCATATTCCTCTATGCGCGGCGCCATAGCCTCCGTGACGAGACCGGCGCAGCAGAATGCGGGATTGGCCTGCACAAACAGGGAGATATCTGGGTAATGCCTGGTAAGTGCCGCAATTTTGATCAGGTTATCCGTCGACTCACCGAAATGCTGAATTTTGATGTTGAAGGTATCCAAGATCTCCTCATAGCCGATATCCGTGCTGAGCGACGGTTCATCAAGCAGTTCGTTGAACAGTTTATAATAACTTTTTTCAAGTTGATTGACGAGGGCAATAATGGTTTTCGTCAGAAAGGCATCCATAAATTCGCCGGCTAGGAACCAACGCCGGATATATGGGTTGGCGATGAGTTTGGCAAATTCATTAAACGGCGTGGTTATGACCTCGCCGCCGTAATCTTCGATGCAATGAATCAGCTCCTGATTGAAGATATCGTTGTCCCGGGCATACATGTCACCAAAGATGGCAACACGTGGACGCTTGCCGGGTATTGTTTCAATTTTCCTGAACAGGCTGACGACCTTGGCCACATCATCGTCCTTGTTTCTCCCGCCAAGTAACGTGTTGTAAAGGATATTCAACGACTGGGCAATAATCCTATCTGTCATTCCTTTCTCTTTTTCATATGGGCGGATCCGGCAACCGATCTTCCGCAGCATACCGCCGAACATGTGGGCAAAGTAAGCTTCGACGGAAGCCGGCATAGAGATGTCGATCATGCTGATACTGCCGACATAGACGTCCACATTCTCCATCCCCTTGCCTTTGGTCTCAAACAGGCTCTTGATGATTTGGGGATACATTCTTATATTGCAGGCCGCATGGCTTTCAAGAATCCAGACGGCAATCTGTGCCGGATCGAGAAAGTTCTCTTCAATATAATCCATGTAACTCTGAGCAATGATATTGACAGGCAGGCACTGGCCTGTATTGGTGCGCAGTCCGCGCCGCATGGTCTGTTCGGTCAGCGGCACCATCCGCGCATCGATGCCTTCTCTGATCAATACGGCTTCCACCAGCTTTGAACTGAGAGGATCGATGCAAGGGTAAAGCAACGTTTTCTCGCGGATTTTTGCCGGACGATCGACATGGATCGGCAGATGGCGCGTAACGCGTGCCCCGATATCGTTGTTGGTAAAATGGTTGTGAAAAGACCGGACAGCCGCCTCGATCCTTGTCTCGTAACCTACGCTCGAATCATGCTCATCGATTTCAAGAATGAGGTACGGTTTGCCGTAACGGTCCATTATCCGCCGGAAGTATTCGATCGTGCAGGAATCGGGGCTGCATTTAAAAGAGGTGATAAAAACCGGATAAAGGCCTTCGGTACGCGCCGCGAAGAGGGCGGCCTTCAGAATCTTTGCCGCATAATTCCAGTGCACCCGCCCCAGTAAGGAGTCGATTTCAGAATTATCCTCATTATCATAAGGCAACATGTCCTTTGAAAAGGTCTTTATTCCAAGATTACTGAAAATGCCGGGGATACCTTTGTTCATCGCCGGCTGGAGAACGGTGTAGGGCCGGCCGAGAAGGGCGATGCCGATGTCCGTTTTGCTCCGCATTTCACGATTATAGAGATTCAGGAGCTTATCTGAACTCTCGCGATAAAATGACAGAGCCGTTTCGTAAGCGTTATAGATCTCCCAATAGCTGGCCTTCAGGATCGGTTTGAGCATCGTAAAGAGTTCGATCTTGGACTGGAAAGAGCGATGGTCGATTACGGGCATTATGGCCCTGTTTTTCAGGTTGAGACTCCGGACTCCCGCTGCCAGCGAAACGGCAAACTGGGTGTAATAACAGTAATATCGGTAGGCTTCACGGTTGGGTTCTTTCGCCTCGAGATACACGGGAAGAAATACATAGTCGCATTTGTCCGCAATATACTGTACATGGCCGAAAAATGCGTTCATGGGGGCGCAGAATTCAGCGCCTGCTATTTTTCTGCCTGACTTGATGGCCGTTTTGAAGTTATCTCCGGTGATCGTTTCCACGCCGAGAATGGAGAAGAAGTGCTTCCAAAGAGGCATTTCCTCGGCAAGATAGAGGGCATTCGGGATACCGATTCTGACGGGTTTTTCCGAAAATGCCTGCCCCGGTATGGTCTTGAAGACCTTCTGCCGCTCCTTAATCAAGTCATATTGCTTCTTTGTCGCTCCGATATACTGCTTCGTATCATAATCCCGACCACACATGAAACCGAAGGCCACCGTCTCACCCTGAACAGTGACCTTGTTGATCTTGCAGTTATTATGACACAATTCGCATACTTCATTTTCAATGGGGATAGATTCCTTGTACAGTGAAAGCCCGCGGAACAAAGACTGCCGCACCCGGTTTTCGGCCAAAATCAATGCGCTTCCCAATGCGCCCGTCAAATGGCAGAACCGGGAAACGAAGATGGGCTTATTCAAACGGTGCTCCAGTGCGGCAACAAGCGCCTTGTTGCGGGCCGTTGCGCCCTGAAAGCATATTTTTTCTCCAATATTCCCCTCTATCGCCACCTTGGCCAGGTAGTTTTCACAGACCGAATGGAGGACGCTTGCCAACACTTCATCGACGGAATATCCTTCCGTAAGATAGTTGTTGATATCCCGCTCCATGAAGACCGTACAGCGATCACTGGCAACGGGAGACGGCCGATCCATTGCGCGTTGTGCATATTCGGCCAGAGGCACACCCAGCTTTTGCGCCTGCTCCTCGATGAAGCTGCCCGTTCCGGCGGCGCATACATTATTCATGACGGAAGAGGTCACCATGCCGTTGGTCATGGTGGTGAACTTTGCATCCTGGCCGCCAATTTCGATGATCGTGTCGGTTTCATGATTGAGTTCATAAGCGGCGCGGGCATGTGCTGTGATCTCATCGATCATCAGGTCGGCATTGATGATCCGGCCGATAAATTTCCTGCCGGACCCTGTCGTACCGACGCCTCGGATATAAAAGCGGCATCCGTATCGGGACCCAAGATCATCGATCGCCTCGAAGAGGGCCTGAACGGCTTTGACGGGTTGGCCCGATGTGTATGTATAGAGGCTGAGCAATACCGTGTTTCCTTCATCGATCATGACCGCTTTTGTGCTGGTCGAACCGATATCGATTCCGAGGTAAACGGCTTGATCATTTTTCAGTGATGCATGGACGTCCACCTCTACGGCGGATAGATTTCCGCCCGGCGTATAGAAATAGCTTTCCATGCTTAGAAAATCGGGATATTCCGACAGGGCAAGCCGGAGCGGCGGATAGCCGTAAGGCTTCTCTCTCGGCTCATCAGCAAACAATTCCTCCCAATCCTTTATTTTCAGGTGTTCCGGGGGGTTTTCTTCGAGGCAAAGGAGAGCTGCGCCGATCGCTCCGTAGATATGATTGTGTTCTCCGATGACGGGCGCTGTTTTGAGGAGTTGGCTAAAGTGCTTAACAACGGCTTGATTCATGGAAACGCCACCGGCCAGAATCAACGGCGTCCGGACATACCGGTCAGGGAGCAGCGTATCCAGGACATTCTTGGCAAGCCCTTCACAAAGTCCGTCGCTGATCTGACTGACGGAAAAACCCTCCTGCTGTGCGTGAATGAGATCGGTTTTGGCAAATACGGCGCAGCGGGTTGCAATTCTGGGTGCAATATCCTGGTTGCAAAAGGCAACGGCGCTCAGCATGTCGATGCTTTTAAGATTGAGCCGTTTGGCCTGCTGGTCGAGAAAGCTTCCCGTGCCGGCCGCGCAGGATGTATTTGATTTATAGCGCTCATAATCGCCATTTTCATCGAAGGTGATAAGCCCGTAATTCTCACCGCCGATAAAGAGAATGCTGCCGGCATCGGGATGGCGGTCCTTTACGGCGGCAATGACCGATATCTGTGTATCATAGCGTGAAATCCCGCACAGAACCTCGGGGCCGGACAGGGTCGCAGCGACGCCTCCGATCCTCCTCGGGTCTATCCCCTTGAGCATCAAACGCAGGGTATCGGCAATGGCCCCTTTGTGGAACTGATAGGATGAATGAACGATTTCCCCTTTGCCATCGAGCACCGCCAGGGAAATGGCGACAGAACCTATATCTATTCCGATAACCTTTAACATGGTTTCCTCTTAATTCATTTTGCTTGATGTAGCCGGCATTAGTGGGTCACAGAGGGTGATGAAACGGTCTTGATTCAATGCAATATAGCGGGATGTTCATGTAATTCAATATACGTAGCTGACAGCAACGCCGGCGGACCATCGATCGGAATACTTCCCCTCAAGATTCAGGCGGAATCCCTTTGCCAGAGGTACCTCAAACCCGGCAAACCCGCCGATGTTCGTCTTGTTCCTGAAGATGGTTCCTCCCGATGTCAATTCCAGACCGGTTACGCTGCCGGTCGGCGACACCTTTGCCTCTGAATAATAAGCATAGGGACCCGCGTAAAGCTTTATACCGTAAGGGATGGTGGCCTGTAAACCGATACCGGCATTTACATCCCACCAATCCTTCACGCCGATCTCAACCGTAAAAGGCGCACCGTTGCGAGTTCCCGAAACATTGTCCGTAAAATCGCTAAAATAATAAGTCCCCTGAATAAAGGCCCCGATTCCGAAAGTCTTGCTAATGGGATAAAAACCCTTTGCGCCCAGGGTCGTGAAAAATTTCCAGTTCTCTTCAAAATCATTTTTAGATGTCGTCGTCGTAGCGGTGGAGGAACTGAAGGCATCGAAAACCTTTAACCCGGCCAAGCCAAGCCTGCCATAGATCTCCCCATAATTTTTAAATCCGTAGCCTAACTCGGAATACATCTGATGCTGCCTGGTGATGTATTCCGTATTACCCTTATATTTATCCTCTTGAAGCCAATAACCGATGGCGGTGTGCATTCCTCCACCATCCCTGGCAATTGGTTGAGGCGGCCCAAAGGGCCCACTCGCCAATGCCCTCTCCTGGACAAGCAAAAAAATGAATACAAATATGATAACGACCTTAAAATATTTCAGAGGGACATCTCCCTTCAAGTATTATCATTTCTTTTGTATAGAAAGATCATCAGGGCTGAACTTGATGATCTTGGGTTTGATCATCTTGTAGCGATACTGGACATAGGCATCGCGAACCGCTACATAAGGATCGATGGCCGCATCCTTGATGGCTTCATAGTCTCCGATCTTGAGCGATACATCATTTACCTTTTCATAGCCTCTGGCTCCCCACCAAGCATACCATGGGTTGAGATAGAGGGTTGGGTACAAAAACACATCACCGACCATTCCCACCGTATCCCTCGGGCTTGAAGGCCCCAGGAAGGGCCAGTTGATATAAATCCCCTGGCCTACCCCATAAACGCCCAGGGTCTGGCCAAAATCCTCATGGCGTTTGGCAAGATTGATTTCCTGGCTTGATGCCGGATCCATGAGACCGCCGACACCCCAGACGGTGTTAATGAAAAAACGGCCCAGTTCCTCAGCAGCGCCCTTGAAGTTCGCCTGGAGCAGACAATTGACAAAACGAACAGGGAAAGCGAAATTTGTAAAGGCATTGCTGACGCCGATCCGCGCAGGCTGCGGCACCACTTTGTTATAACCCTGCGCCACCGGCTTGAGAACCCAGAAGTACATCTTGTCGTTAAATTGGAACATGGCCCGGTTGAAAGGTTCCAGGGGATCGGCAATTGTCGGTTTCTCCTCTGCACTCTCCTTGCCCGGATCGTCGATATCCAGATAGTCATCGACTTTCTTATCTGCCGTTTTAGCCAACGGCTCCTGGGCCGGCAACGGAATCATTTCTGCATTTGAAGCCAACATGACTTGCCGGGACGGGGAGGACGTGCCGGTCACGGCAGAGTCCATTACGGGCGCAGGACTATGGGCACATCCCGATATGAATAGAAACAGCAGCACTCGAAGCAGGCAAGAGGCCATCTTAAGGATTCCTTAGGGGTGTTAGTGCGTCGCTACCTTCTTGCGCAATGTCTCAAGCAACTGTTCAGGTTTGTTCTTTCCCAGGATTTCATTGAACTGGGTGCGATAATTCTGGACCAGACTGACATTTTCAATCACGACATCATAGACTTTCCAATTCCCGTCTTTCATTATCATTCTGTAAAAAATCGGGATCTCCTTGGAGGGGGTGATGACCCTCGTCTGAACTTCCGCCTGGGTTTCAGAATTGATGCTTTCACGGTCATAAACGATTTTTTCATTGCTGTAAGCCAGGATTCTATCCATATAAGCCTTCTCCAGCACCTGCCGGAATAGCTGGACAAACTCCTGGCGCTGCGCAACGTTCAAACTATTCCAGTTTCTGGCTAAAGTCCGCTTTGAAAGTTCTATATCATCAAACAGGCGATCATAGATTGGCCGAAGCTTATTTTTCTTGATTTCTTTCGCTGATTCGGCCTTGAGTTTCGGATCGCGCAGCACATCCAGCACCTTGTTCACATTCAACTGTACCGTGTCCAGGGGCACCCCGGCATGTGCCGGCAGGCTAAGCAGAAAGATCAGCAGAATGTTCAATATAACAGCGAACAGCTTTTTCATGGTTTCCCCTTCCTGGCTGTATTCGGTTCCTCCTGTTTTTTTACATCTCCAAAGGCGTATTTACTGATCAGATCGGCAACGTCTATAGGCGGTTGTGTTTCTGTAATGATTCCTCCCGCTTTTAGGAGCGTGCCGCTTCCGCCCGGGTCGATGCTGAGATACATGTCACCGATCAGTCCTTCCGTTTTTATAGAGGCAATGGCATCATCAAATATCTTCACATTTTTGTGGACACGAATCTCCACCACGGCCTTCTGGGTTTCCTGATCCATGGTGAGCTGCTCTACACGCCCGACCTGAATGCCTGATATATAAACGATGCTGCCGGCTCTTAAACCGGTTACTGTTGTAAATCGGGCAAAAAGAGAATAGGCGTTATCACCGATCAAGGTTATATGGCCGAGCTTCACCGTCATATAACCGATGCAGATCAGTCCGAAAACGAGAAAAATCCCGACCGTTGTTTCCATGGTATACTTTTTCATCATTCCCTCCTGCTGTCGCACCGAAGTCGGGCAATTTCCATCTGCTCGGATTTTGCCGAATCGATGGCGGATTCGATATCGGCAATGGGTTGCCCTTGGGCGATACCCGCCAGGAGAACAAACTCTACACACTCCCCCGGCTCCTCTTGCTTGCCTTCGCCTTCCCCAAAATCATAAATGCCGTGTTCCTGAAAATCTCTGGCGAACTCATTCAGGATACTCTTAGCTTCCGTCATATCGGAATAGGGAAGCACCGTTACAAATTCATTGGTCTGGCGTTTCGTGGAAAACCCCCCGATGGCTCCGAAATGTTTATCGATAAAGACTCCCATTTTCCTTATGGCTTCCTGGGCCACTTCATACCCTGAGCTCGTCATGATGATGTCCAGGTCATCGAGCGTAAAAACGGCGACACAATATGTTTCTCCCCGGGCCCGCTGTTTCAGCTGGGCATGGTGCATTACCTTAAACTGCCTCTTTGAGTATAACCCTGTCAACTCCCGCTGAAGTCCCTCCAGGCTTTTGATCACCTCATCCTTGAATGGATGTTCGAAACTTTCCAACTCCTCAGGAGACCCTTGAAATACAATGGCTCGATCATAGAGCGCCAGAATTCGGTTGGAGATGAAATAGACATCCGGTATCTCATGGCTGACCAGTATCGCCGTAAAACCGAATTTCCGCTGATATTGGGCAATCATGCTCAGGATGGCATTTTTTCTCACAGGATCCTGCCCCGATGTGGGTTCATCGAAGAGAACAATCTGGGGATCCGTTACCAGCGCCCTGGCCAGGGCTGCCCTTTTTTGCATCCCCCCGGAGAGTTCTGACGGATACTTGAATGCCGCATCTTTAAGCTCCGTTTGCTCGATCCTGGCCATCACCCGGTTGTCGATTTCATGACCATCCAGGTTCGTCATTTCCCTCAACGGAAGGGCAATATTTTCATAAACGGTCATGGAATCGAAAAGAGCGTTGTCTTGGAACATATAGCTGATCTGTGCTCGTTTGGTCTCTCTCTCGCTTTTTTTCATCTCGTTCAGGGGTTTGCCCTGAAACAGAATGACCCCATCATCCGGCTTAAGAAGCCCGATGATGTGCTTCAAGAGGACACTTTTGCCGGAACCGCTCAGACCGATGATCGTTGTGACCTGCCCTTCAAAGATCTGCAGATTGATGCGATCCAGAATCGTACGGGCGCCGAAACGTTTAGTCACATCCTTGAATTCAATTAACGGCGTTTCCATGTGTCTTTCCTCAAATCAGAAGCGATGTCACGACATAATCCGACACCAGGATCAGAACACACGAAATAACGACGGCGGACGTGGTGGACAACCCGACAGCTTTTGCGCCATGGCTGTCGGACCGCATATGTGCATAATACCCCTGATAGCAGCAGACGGTGGACACAATGACGGCAAATACAATCGCCTTGACAAATCCATCGGTAACATCCTTCATCTCCAGGCTGGCCTGAACGCGATGGACATAGGCGCCGGCATTCGCTCCCAGAAGCATTACCCCTGACACGTACCCTCCGACGATGCCAATGAGATCGAAAACCGCGGTCAGGATAGGAAAGCTGATGATGGAGGCGATGATTCTCGGGGTGATGAGAAATCGGAGCGGATCAATGCGCATGGTATCCAGGGCGTCAATTTGTTCCGATATCCTTTGAATACCAAGTTCCGCAGTCATGGCAGAGCCTGCCCGGGCGGCAATCATGATGGCCGTGAGAACCGGCCCCAATTCCCTGACCAGTGTCAGCCCCACGAGCATGCCAAGAGCCCCCTGCGCGCCCACTTTGACAAGGGCATGATAAGACTGCAATCCCAATACCATGCCCGTGAAGAGCCCCACCAAAAGGATAATCATGGTGGAACTTGCACCTATATAATAGATCTGATGAACGATCTTGGCCCATTGTTTCGGGTGAAACGCCTTCACCACTGCCAGTAGCAGAAATATGGCCGAAGCCCCCAAATTGCCGACCCAACTGATCACCACCCGTCCCAAATAGGCGAAAGGTCTCGTCAGCCATATGGCACCACGTCGCCCGGCTCCTTTTTCTAACTGGTTGTGATGACTTGCATCGATTGCCATACGTGGGTTTCCTATAATTCGGAGAAATTTCGCCCAAAGGGTATTTTTTTCACAATACTTTTATCTATTCACAATATTTATGAATAGATGATCTGATAAATTAATCGGTGTAAATATCCTGATTTTGCGGAACTTGTCAATAAAAATACTGGTCAAAAGCTTTTCAAACCTCCTTAACCCATACGGGCTAATTCACGATGCCCTTCTTTTTAAAGTAATAAAGACTTCCAGATGATGTCCAAACCATCACAGGGGAAGAAATATTGCTATTATATAAACAGCTTATTATTCATTTTCGCATTATTTTCTTGACAGCTGTATGTCTTTTAAAGGATTATGACCCCGATTCTCTCAGGGAGGTACCCATGGTTTTTAAGAAACCGATGGGGGGGATATTGGTCCGGCTGGTTTTGACATGTCTCGTAGCCATTCCGGTCACCGTATATCCCCTGCAAGCAGAAGAGACACCCCGCAAACAAGAACGGAAGGATGTTTCCATAGAAGAAGCGCCGGAACCATCCATTGGTGTTGCCGTTTACTATGCCAAACGATATAACGGAAGAAGAACTCACTCCGGAGCGGTGTATCGCCATCAAAAGCTGACAGCGGCCCACCCGACCCTTCCCCATGGGACACAGGTGAAAGTCATCAATCTTACCAACAATCGTTCGGTTATTGTAACGGTCACCGATCGCTGCCGCAAACGGGACTACGAATTCATCGATCTGTCCCGTTCGGCGGCAAGCAAACTCGGATTCCTGGGAAAGGGAAAGGCGACGGTGCGGATAATCCCTCTCAAAGGAGAATAATTGATTCTGACATATTCAGCAGGCTGTTAACGGTTGATACCGGCAAGGCAGATGTACTTGATCTCCAGATACTCCTCAATGCCGTATTTCGAACCTTCCCGACCTATTCCGGACTCCTTCACTCCGCCAAAGGGCGCGACTTCGGTAGATATCATCCCGGTATTGATACCCACCATGCCATACTCGAGGGCTTCCGAAACACGCCAGATACGGCCCACATCGCGGCTGTAAAAGTAGGAAGCCAGCCCAAACAGCGTATCATTGGCCATACGAATGGCCTCCTCCTCGGTGCGAAACCGGAAGAGAGGCGCCACCGGTCCAAAGGTCTCTTCACGGGCGATTAGCATATCCGCCGTTACGTCCACCAGAATCGTCGGCTGGAAGAAGGTACCCCCCAAGACGTGACGCCGTCCCCCTGTCAATATGCGGGCGCCTCTCTCCAGGGCATCAGCGATATGAAGCTCCACTTTTGCCAGGGCGGCTTCATCAATTAATGGCCCCTGGGAGACTCCCGGCTCCAGACCGTTGCCCACGCGGAGATTTTCCGCAACGGCCTGACCAAGTCTTTCTGCAAAGGCATCATAGATCGATTCCTGTACGAGAAAACGGTTGGCACAAACGCATGTCTGGCCGGTATTGCGATACTTCGAGGCCAGGGCACCTTCAACGGCAGCATCAATATCGGCATCGTCAAAAACGACAAAAGGGGCATTGCCGCCCAGCTCCAGGGATATCTTCTTCATCGTCGCGGCGCATTGCGCCATCAGGTACTTTCCCGTCACCGTGGATCCTGTGAAACTCAACTTTCTGACAACAGAATTGGATGTCAGTTCCCCCCCGATGGCCGCGGCAGGACCTGTGATCACATTGAGAACCCCCGGTGGCATACCGGCCCGTCCGGCAAGTTCACACAGGGCGAGTGCTGAAAAAGGGGTCTGGGAGGCGGGTTTGACGACCATCGTACATCCGGCAGCCAAGGCCGCCCCGGCTTTGCGCGTAATCATGGCTGCCGGGAAGTTCCAAGGGGTGATCGCGGCGCACACACCGACGGGTTGCTTTATGGCGAATAGGCGCCTGTCTGCATGATAGGGGGGGATAACATCCCCGTAAACGCGCTTCCCCTCCTCGGCAAACCACTCGATAAAGGCTGCGGCATAGGCGATCTCTCCCCGCGACTCCGCCAGGGGTTTCCCCTGTTCCAGCGTCATGAGAACGGCAAGGTCCTCTTGATGCTCAAACATCAGATCATGCCATTTCATCAAGATGGCAGCACGTTCCTTGGCCGTCTTCGCCTTCCAAGAGGGGAATGCCCGCTCACCGGCTTCGATGGCTCTGCTTGTTTCAACGGCCCCCAATGTGGGAACATTGCCCAATATGCTCCCCATAGCGGGATTCTTCACCGGGAAGCTCCGGCCATCGTCTGCACCCACCCACAGGCCGTTCACATAGCATAACTGGCGGAAGAGGCCCTTATCCTTCAATTCCATAGCGGTATCATCCTGTAATGATCTCTCATCCCATCTGTTTTTCCGGCCACACAACGGTTTTCAGGGATCAAACCGGAACGAAATCCGCCGCTCTGACTTCTTTGAGCTTCAGCGCCTCCGTCGGGCATACAACGGTACAAACACCGCACCCCAGGCATTTTTCCGGGTCTACCACAGCCAGGTCATCATTTACGGCAAGGGCATCAAAAAAGCATCGATCCACACAGGCATCGCATCCGATACAAAGATCGGCATCCACAAATGCCTCAAAACGGCTCGGGGCAACCCACTTCTTAGTCCCCTTCATAACGGCCCAGTTCAGGCAGCAGTCCTTGCAGCAGTTGCAAATGACATGGCCCACGACCTGACGGTTGTCCACAACGTGTACAAGCCCTTCTTCGCGGCACAGTTTCAGCATGTCGATGGCCTCGGTCTTGGACAGCGCCCTGCCCGTCCCCCGCTCGATATTGTATTCGGCGGCACGGTCCACCTGCATGCAGACCTCCAGCGGTTTATCACACGTCCCGTCAATGACGCGGCAGGAACAGTTCGTGACGGAAAGCGTTTTGGCATCCTCGATGATTTTCACCACATCATCGTAGGCCAGAATCCGAGATTCCGATTCGACGCTTTCGTTCACCGGCACTACCCGCATAAGGGAGCCGGGCATAAAATCCATGATCTTCTGACCATAATCCGGCCATTCCTTCTCCATGTACTCTTTCCAGAGATCGAGCACACTCCTGGCAATGCCCGGCGTCAAGCTGGTGGAATCATGCATCTGCGGGATATTTTTCACACGATAGAACTTCTTTTCCCCACCCTTTGTCGCCTTGAATATCATGCCCCGATGGAACAGGGAATCCATCATGGCTTCTATTTTTTCCTGCGGCATCCCGGATTTCTGCGCCAGATCTTCGATTGTTGCCGGCGGCTGCGCCAACAGCATGACCTTCGCCTCATCATCATTAACCAAGGCCTCAAAAATCTTCGGTACCAGGGGTGACTCCCCTGCGCCGACCGCTTCCGCCAACTGTTTAGATAATGCCATGTCCGCCATTTTTCTTTGCCTCCCCCTTTTTGTGAATTTGCCTGAGTATCGGAGAAAAAAAACATTGTGTCAAGAATAAACGGCCGTCTGTTTTTTGACAAAGTATCCTTGCTCGCCCTCACCTGAGTGTCATTTCCCGCTCACTTATCAAGGCAAGAAAATATCCCTTGACGAATAGACGACCGGTCTATTATATGCAAAATATTAAGAGCTTGTCCTTAAGAATTATAAGCTCATAATCAAGGAGCACGCCCATGGATCTTTATGAACAACTCAGAGACATTCTGGATTCACATCCCTCGACAGCGCCGAAAGCAGCTTCAATAGACGAAATACTGCGCCTGCTCTTCAGCCCCGAAGAGGCGGCCGTAGCCGTCGATATGAGCTTCAAGCCCAAAAGCGCCTCAGGCATAGCCCTTACGGCCGGTATTGCGGAAGACAAGGCGCACGATCTTCTGGAATCCATGGCCGACAAGGGCATCATTTTTTCCAGAAACAAGGACGGCAAAAAGAGCTATGGGCTGGTTCCCATCATTCCGGGCGTCTTTGAATTTCCCTTCATGAAAGGCGGCGGGACACCCATGCATGATCGCCTGGCCAAGCTTTGGGAGGAGTATCATCACGAAGCCCTCGGCGCCTCTTTTGCGGGGAATCCCACCCCGCTGATGAGGGTCGTTGCCGTGGAGAAATCCATTACGGCCAAAGACACCATCCATACCTATGAAGAAGTCCGGAATCTGATCAACAATGCAGGATCTCTTGCACTGACACAGTGCGCTTGCCGGGTCAGTGTGTCGAAGTGTGATAAACCGAAGGAGGTTTGTCTCATTTTTGACGGGGTTGGTGAATTTCTTGTCGAACGCGGTTTTGCGCGGGCCATCACAAAGGAAGAAGGCATAAAGGTGCTGGATCAGGCGGAGGCGGCGGGACTGGTCCATACCAGCAACAACAGCGCAGACCGGGCCAGCGTGATCTGCAACTGCTGTCCCTGCTGCTGCACCATCCTGCGCGGAAAAACCCAGTTGAAGCACCCCCATGCATTCGAGCCCAGCCGTTTTGAAGCGTGGGTGAACAGCGACGATTGCTCAGCATGTGGCATCTGTGCCGAGGATCGATGCCCCGTAAAGGCCATAGACATCGTGGATAATGCTGCCGTCGTCAATCCCGGAGAATGCATCGGCTGCGGCCTGTGCGTAACAGGCTGCCCGACCGGGGCCATTGAGCTCAGAGAGCGGGATCAGATGCCCGCCGTCCCGGCAACGACTCAGGATCTGGCCATGAAGGTCCTTCAGGAAAAAGGAAGGCTCGACGCCTTCATGAAGATCATGATGCGGTAAAATCGTTTCGGAAGGAATATCGGCAATGGCGACAAGAGGCAATACCCGCGAGGGAATCATTCGCAAGGGGGCCGAGTTGATCCATGCCCGGGGCTACAACGCCACCGGCATCCAGCAGATCCTTCAGGTATCCGGCATTCCCAAGGGTTCTTTCTATTTTTACTTTAAAAGCAAGGAAGATTTCGGTCTGGCGGTCATTGATCATTTTACCGCCATGATCAGTGATGATTTCAGGCGCTATCTGAACGACACAGCCTATCCGCCGCTGAGGCGCCTGGAGAGGCTTTTCGAATATTACCAGGCCGCCTTCATACAGACCGGCGGCGCCCTGGGCTGTCCCATCGGCAATCTCTCCCTTGAGCTTGCCGATGCCAATGACCGATTGCGCGAACATCTGAAAACAGTGATTGAATCGCTGATCGATCAGATTGCGTTCTGCCTGGAAGAAGCCCGGAGAGACAAGTCCCTTCCGGACTCACTGAACAGCGCGGATTCGGCGCGATTCATTTTTCACGGATTCGAAGGCGCGGTCATGCATATGAAGGTCTTGAAAAACATTGAACCATTTCAGGTTTTCAAAAGATGCCTGCAAGACTATCTGAAAATAAAGCCTCATTGAAGCAGGTGCAGGGTAAATCGGGCAAACACCCAACGGCCAAAGTAAACACTTGAAATATCCTTTCATTGGTATAGGATAGCCTGCAAATTTCTTAGCCGGCAAAGAAGGGAAAAGAGACGGGCATGCACGAACTACCCATCACCGAGAGCATTCTGAAGATAGTGTTGAAACATGCCGCCATGAACAAAGTTCAGAAGATCGTGACTATTCACCTCAGGGTCGGCAAGCTCAGCGACCTCGAAGATGAATGGATTCAGCGCTATTTCGATTATCTGAGCAAGGGCAGCGTCGCGGAGGAGGCCAAGCTCAAAATCGAGCGGACGCCCATTGTCGTCCAGTGTAACACCTGCTCGACTTCGTATGAAGTGGAAATGACCCATATGGCTGATGCCGTTTGCCCCGACTGCGGCGAGAAAGACGGCAAACTGATTTCCGGCCGGGAGTACTATATCAAAGACATGGAGGTGCAGTAATGGAGGAGATAAGACTCATCGAAGTCAAGGAGGAAATCCTGGCCGATAACATCAAGGTTGCCGCAGAGCTTCGTGAGCGGCTTCAGAAGTCCAAAACCATGCTGTTGAATCTCATGTCCTCCCCGGGATCGGGAAAGACCAGCCTCGTGCTTCGCACGGGTGAAGGCCTGAAAGACAGCGTGCGTCTCGGTGTGATTGAAGCGGATATTGATTCCACCGTTGATGCCGTGAAGGTCGCCTCCATGGGGATTCCGGCCATACAGCTCAGGACGGGAGGCTTCTGTCATCTCGACGCCACCATGGTCAATCAGGGCATCGACACCATGGCCGTTGACGAATTCGACCTGCTCATCATTGAGAATGTGGGAAACCTGGTGTGCCCCGCCGAGTTCGATACGGGGGCCCACAAAAACGTGATGATCCTGAGTGTTCCCGAGGGGGATGACAAGCCCCTTAAATATCCTCTCATGTTCTCCATCTGCGACGTACTGCTGGTCAATAAAATTGACTATATGTCTCTCAGTGATTTTGATATGGCGGCCTTGCGGCGACGCGTCCTGGCCCTGAATCCCGGCATCAGGATCATAGAAATTTCCTGCAAAACCGGGGCTGGAATCGGGGACTGGATCGAATGGTTAAAGGGGACGGTAGCGGCTTTCAAGGGCTGAAGCAAACGCCTTATATCCACTTCAGGATGCCCATAAACACGACAAGGCAGACCAGATCGAATCCAAGGATGGATCCGACCGTAATGGCCTTGGCCCGGATCGTTTTCATGTCGTAAACCCAGTAGGCAACCAGGAAGAAATAGAAATAACCGGTGACCCAGATGAGCCAGGGCGCTTTAGCCGTCCACCAAGGATAATCCCAGGTGAGCGCACCGAGGGCGTTCAGAATGATCTCCACGATCACGGACAGAGTCGTGAAGAAAATGATGAAGAACCAACGGTTCGGCACACCGAGGATCTTCATCTTCTTGTCTTCCGGAAGCATGATGGTGCAGGCAACGCCCATCAGAAGGAACATCATGCAGATCTCTATATTCAGGCCGATGAGAATCAGGTAGGCCGTCTTGCCGGGCGCACCCCATACAGGCGCGTATTGCGTGAAGTGAAACACGAGGGCATTCCAGATTTCATTGAACCAGTCACATCCCCACAAGGCGAGACCCGCGAAGATGGCATTCCAGTTCTTGTTCCGGGCTTCATTGTGATAGATATAGATCACGATGAGCAGGAACGGGACCAGATACCATTGGAACAGGGAGGGGTCTCTAAGGATAGAAAGGGCCTTGGAAGCGGATTCCGTCATATACATACCTATCCTTCCATTGCGGAATATTGGGAATGTTAAAGGAACTGCTAAATATTTTAAAAAAAGATAACGGTATGGGTTATAGATGTCAAGACGATTTTAGGAAAGAAGCGAGACGACATGGGATTGATATGGATCAATGATGTTTCTGTGAGTTTTGGCGGGCCGCTCTTGCTGGACGGCGCCACACTCCAGATCGAAAATGGCGAACGGATCGGTTTGCTGGGCAGGAACGGCTCCGGTAAGTCCACCCTCATGAAAATGCTCAACGGCGATATCGCCGCGGATCAAGGGGAGATTGCCATGAACAGCGGCAGCAGGATTTCCATGCTTCCCCAGAACGTCCCCGATGACCTTCCGGGAACGGTTTATGATATCGTGGCCTCCGGCGGCCGGGAACATATCGATCTGCTCAGGCAATACCACGACCTCACCGTACACATCGCCGGGAACCATGATAACGGCCTGATTAAAAAGCTCGAACGAATCCAGCACCAGCTGGAGGCATCCGGCGCCTGGCATTACCATCAGAGGGTCGAAAGGGTCATCACCCGTACCGACTTGGATGAAAATGCCGAGTTTCGCCTTCTCTCTGCCGGGTTGAAACGCCGGGTCTTTCTGGCCAGGGCCCTTGTAAATGAACCTGATCTTCTGCTCCTCGATGAACCCACGAACCATCTGGATATCAACACCATCCTCTGGCTTGAGGATTTCCTGCTGAAGTTCGAAAATACCATCATGTTTGTGACCCATGACCGGGCCTTTCTTCAAAAACTGGCAACAAGGATTGTGGAAATCGACCGGGGCCGGCTGTTGCCCTTTTCCTGTGACTACAGGGTTTATCTCGAACGACGACAGGCCATGCTGGAAGCGGAAGAGAAAGAGTGGGATACTTTCGACAAGAAACTCGCCAGGGAAGAAATATGGGTCCGGCAGGGCATCAAGGCCCGACGCACCCGGAACGAGGGCAGAGTGAGGGCGCTTGTGCAGTTGCGTCAGGAAAAAGCCCTCCGGCGGGAACAGGAAGGAAATGCCAGGATGACGATCCAGGAAGCCGAACGCAGCGGCAAGCTGGTTGTCGATGCCGAAAAAGTCAGCTTTTCCTATGGCGATCTAAAGATTCTGGACAACTTCTCCACCACCATCATCCGCGGGGATAAGGTCGGGATCATCGGCCCCAACGGCTCCGGAAAGACAACGCTCCTCAAGATGCTCCTCGGAGAACTTGAACCGCAAGAAGGCCGCCTACGCCTGGGATCGGGGCTTCAAATCGCCTACTTTGATCAGCTTCGGGCCCAGTTGGACGAAAACAGGACCCTCAAGGACAATATCGCCGACGGCAACGATACCGTTTTTATGAACGGCGTGCCCCGCCACATCGTCGGCTATCTCCAGGATTTTCTTTTTCCCCCGTCACAGATCATGGCGCCCGTCAGCTCCCTTTCGGGAGGCGAACGCAACCGCCTGCTCCTGGCCAAGCTTTTCAGCACATCATCCAACGTTCTGGTCCTCGACGAACCCACGAACGACCTCGATGCCGAAACGCTTGAACTCCTGGAAGACCGCCTGCTGGAATACAACGGCACTATTTTGCTGGTGAGCCACGATCGGGCGTTTCTCAACAACGTGGTCACCTCGACAATCGTTTTTGAGGGTCGGGGCCGTCTGCAGGAATACATCGGTGGTTATGATGATTGGCTCAGACAAAGTCAATTGACGGCTCCTGATCCTTCGGATACTGGACGGAAAGAAGTTAAACCGAAAAAAGAAAGGCCGCCGAAGGGAAAAACAAAGCTTTCCTATAAAGAATCAAAGGAACTGGAAGAGCTGCCTATGAAAATTGAGGCCTTGGAAGAACATAAACAGCGGCTGATTCTTTCCTTAAGTTCCCCCGAATTTTATACCGGCAATAATCCGACCCGGGCGAAAGAAGCCGGCGATCAGATCCAGGCACTGGAAAAGGAACTGGATGCGGCCTATCTGCGCTGGAATGAACTGGAAGAACTGGCGGCTAAATTCATGGGATAACAAAAACAACTCTTCTCTTGACTATAGGTTATAAATAGTATGGGTATGAGTCAAGCCGCGATCGCAAAAGTAGAAAAGCCCAACGCGAGACCGCGTCGCGCTACCCTTGAAAAGATTGCTGATGCCCTGGGGCTATCCATTGAAAATCTTGATGTCTAACAGGGCTTCCTCCAACCATGCAGCCAGCAATTTTGACGGACATCAAACCTTTCAAACTGCATTTAGTATCTGATGGCACGCATTCCATTTGACATGCCAAGTTGTATCCGGTAAATTTCAATAGGTTATACTTTCAAGAAATACTGTTCATAATCTTTTCAGCCTACACCGTTTATCACGACAGAGGGGCATGAAATGAAAGACCCATCCAGAACAAAGCAAGCATTGATCGAAGAGAATTTCGCCTTAAAGCAGAGAATCCAGGAACTGGAACAATCGGAAGCAGACCGTAAATGTGCAAGTGATGAGCTGCGCGAGAGCGAGGAGAAATATCGAATTCTTCTTTCAGAATCACCAGACCCCACATTCTCCTTTACTCCGGAAGGGCAATACAGATATGTCAACCGAGCTTTCGCTGAAGGAGTCGGTAAGCCGGCTGAGGATATTATCGGTCAGACTATTTGGGATGTTTTCCCCAAGGATGAAGCAGACAAGCGCTTCGCCTCTCTGAGCCAAGTCTTCCGTACTGGGAACGAGGAAGTCATTGAGGTGCACGTTCCACGTGTAGACGGTGACCGGTATTACATGACGACGATTACTCCGGTTAAGGATACGAAAGGGGAAATACTTTCCGTGGTCTGCTCATCTAAAGACATCACCGAGCGCCACCTTACCGAGGATGCACTGCGGGAGAGCGAGGAGAGGTTCAGGGCATTTATGGACAACATGCCAAGTATGGTTATAATCAAGGACAAAGAGTTGAGGCCTCTGTTCTTTAACCGAAAATTCGATGAAACGTTCCCCGCAAAGGAATGGCTGGGCAAAAGACCAGAGGAAACCTTCCCCCCGGAAATCGCTGACGCCATGCGGTCAAATGATCTCAAGGCTTTGTTGGAAGGTTTCGTAACGTACGAGGAAGAGTGGAATGACAGGGATTGTTGCTTACGAATTCTTGAAACCAGGAAGTTCGCTATTGCCCAAAAGGACAAGGCGCCGCTCCTTGGTGTCATTATTACCGACAATACCGACCGTAGACGGGCGGAGGAGGAGCTGCGGACCTCGGAGACATTCCTGGAAACCGTTATCGAGAACAGTCCCTTCTCTCTGTGGGTTTCGGACGAAAAGGGGATCCTGATCCGGATGAATCAGGCCTGCCGGGACCTACTCCGGGTCACCGACGAGGAACTGGTCGGGAAGTACAACATCCTTCAGGACAATATCGTCGAGCGGCAAGGGGCGATGCCCTTGGTTAAACGAGTCTTTGAGAGGGGCGAGAGTGTCCGTTTTCCCCTTCGCTATGACAGTGCCCAGCTCGGATCTCTTCGGATTGAAAATACCGTTCAGCTCATCCTGGAAGTGACGATCTCCCCGGTCCTGGATTCCCAGGGGCGGGTCGTCCACGCGATCATCCAGCACCTGGACGTCACCGAGCGCACACAGGCGGAGGAGGCGCTGCGGGAAAGTGAGGAAAAGTACCGATCACGCGCAGCTTTACTTGAGGCGCAGCTGAACGCGACTATCGATGGAATATTGGTAATCGACGAGAATCAGAAACGGATTATTATTAATCAGCGAATCATTGAGCTGTTTAATGTACCCCAGCAAATTCTATATGATGAGGATGACACAGAATTACTCAAGCATGTTGTAGGCCTGACCAAATATCCTGAGTTATTTTTAGAAAAGGTAATGTATCTCTATGATCACCCTAACGAGACCAGCCATGATGTGATCGAATTCAAAGGCGGAATGATTCTGGACAGGTATTCTGCACCTGTTTTGGGCCAAGATGGGAAAAGCTATGGGCGCATCTGGACGTTTCGCGACATCACCGAGCGCCGCCAGGCGGAAGAGGAGAAGCTAAGGCTGGAGGAACGCCTGAATCGTGCGGAGAAGATGGAGTCCCTGGGGACCTTGGCAGGCGGTGTCGCCCACGATCTCAACAATGTCCTGGGTATTGTGGTGGGTTATTCCGAAATGCTCATTAACGGCGTGGATAAGACAAGCCCCCTCAGGCATCGCCTTGAGAATGTTCTGAACGGAGGCTTGAGGGCCGCCGCGATTGTGGACGATCTGCTGACCCTGGCCAGAAGAGGCGTTCCCGCCAGAAGCATTCTCAACCTGAACAAGATCATTTCTGATTGTCAAAAGTCGCCTGAGTTTGAGAGTTTGTCCTTTCACCATCCTGCTGTAAAGATCAAAACGAATATTGATCCAGACCTGCTGAACATCTCCGGTTCTTCCGTACATCTCGGCAAGTCGCTATATAATCTGATTTCCAATGCGAGTGAGGCCATGGCGAAGGGCGGCATCTTAACCATCAAAACAACCAATCAGTATCTGGACAAGCCGATTCAGGGCTATGACCAGATCCAGGAAGGCGACTATGTGGTCCTTTCAGTATCCGATACTGGGGAAGGCATCCAGGAGGACGATCTGAAGCGGATCTTTGAGCCCTTTTATACAAAGAAGGTCATGGGACGAAGCGGGACGGGTCTTGGTCTGGCGGTAGTCTGGGGTACAGTGAAGGATCATCATGGCTACATCAACGTAGAGAGCAAAGAAGGGCAGGGAAGCACCTTCACTCTATACTTTCCCGTGACGAGGGAAGACATTACCATCGATGCTTTTGCTGTACCCATTTCCGAATACATGGGGCAAGGTGAAACAATTCTGGTGGTGGATGATGTTAAAGAACAGCGTGATCTGGCAGCAGGGATGCTCAGGATGTTGAATTATAATGTATCGAGCGTCTCCAGCGGTGAAGAGGCTGTGGCTTACTTGCAGGGATATGAAGTTGATCTGATGCTCCTGGACATGATTATGGATCCAGGTATAGATGGACTGGACACTTATCGGAGCATCCTTGAGATTCGCCCGCAACAGAGGGCTATTATCGTCAGTGGGTTCTCGGAGTCCGATCGGGTGCGGGCCGCCAAAGACCTCGGTGCGGGTGCCTACGTGAGAAAACCCTATATCAAAGAGAAACTGGGACTGGCTGTGCGGAAGGAGTTGGATAGAACATAGGAAGTGGCAAATCCACCATTACAAACCGGATTCATTGTCTTTTAAAGTTGTTCTCTTACTGAGTTGATAGATGAAGTAAGTCAAGGATCAATTCAAGAGATTATCAATGAAAAAGAATTCACAACCGGATGAACAAATAATTAATACAGGGGGGAACAATGCCGAACAGAAATACCGTTGATAATGGGTTAAAAGGGGGCTGTTCTCGTTAGTTGACAGGCAACGACGTTGAAGGGAAAATAGCGTAAACCGTCCCCTTTAACCTTTAACACCGGGATATGTATCATTTGTTGCCATGCTGTGGCACCGCAGGGAAACTAGACAGTAAACGGAGAATCATGAATTTCTGCATCCCTTCTCTCCTTGGGAAAGAGTATTTATCACGACAAATAACAGGAGTGGATATGTCTACGATTAAAAAAATATGCCGCCTTGCAGTTCTCTGGATTGGAATGATTGCCCTATTATTCCTCATGCCCGTTTCAGTGTTTGCAGATGAAAAGCCGGAGATTTTTGTGCAGTTGGGACATTCCAGTAACGTAATCGCTATGGCTATCAGTCCTGATGGTCAGCATGTCATTTCCGGAAGTTCTGATTCAACCATTAAGCTCTGGAATATTCCTTTAAAAAAGGAAGTCAGGACAATAAAGTTAGCAGCAGGTGTCAATTCCGTCCAATTCTCCCGGGATGGCAAACAGCTTTTAACAGGAGATTCTAATGGAGACTTGATTATCTGGGATTTTGATAATTGGAAAATTCTCAAAAAATTTAAACATTATTCTAAATATGTGGCCAACTTTCAATTATCAGCGAGCGGCAAGTACGCCATATCTTCGGGTGCTAAACTGACTTATTGGGATATTCAAAGCAGCAGAAAAATATTTGACTACCAAGACCCGGCAGAGGCAAACAACAGCAACCAACAATTTAACTCAATTTTGTCTAACAGTGGGAAACATATAGCAATCGGCTATTCTATTTTCAGGGAAAAAGGCGATGGTGGGCGAATTGACATTTTCGATGTTTCTACAAAAAGAATAATACGAAAATTTCCGGTGATTAATGGATCGCTGACAGGAATAAAATGGTCGCCCAACGATCAGCGCATTGCCGGGGTTTACAGGATTGGAGCGGAAGGCGGCCTACTGAATGTGCAGGACGCGCAAACTGGCAAAATTATCAAAACCATTACCTATGAGAAGGACTCTCCATGGTCTGTGGATTTCTCGATAGATGGGAAGTACTGTGCAGTAGGAACATACGGTAAAGTGTTATTGTATGATGCGGAATCTTGGCAGCAAATTATGGTATTGGCGGGCAGTGGGCCTGTTTCCTTCAGTTACGACTCCAATATTCTATTCTATATGAACTACCGGGCTCATGCCTCCGGCAGGACTAGCGAAGCTATTCATATGAAGAATTTAGCTACGGGGGAGATCGATTATATTGCACCATTTATGAACGTTGAATTCTCAACATTTGCCGAGTACACGGACAACAATAAAATATTAGCACTGGGTGATAGAATTCTGTCCTGGGATATCCATTCGGGCATGCCTGATTCATCCTTAAAGCTGGATATTGCAGCCGTCAGTAAAGATAAAAATTACGGGATTGAAAGTTATTCCGTAGGCGCCGTGTGGAAGGGGATAAGGTTATGGGATATCAAAAACAACAAACTCATTTATTACTGGCCAATGAAAGAATATGTCAGCAATTATACATTCAGTCCCGATGGAAAATCTGTTATCGCTTCCCATTATGAACCTAACGAAATTTATGTATTTAATCTGCAAGACTTTTCCATCCGGAAATTCAAACACAAATGTGAAGGCCCAATTCAAAATTTAAGTTTTTTACCTGACGGCAAGAGAGTTATGTCTGTTGTAGAGTCGAGTTTTAATAAAGATTATGGAGCCAAGCAGACCATTTGGGATTTTGCTTCGGGAAATATCTTGAAAGAATTTACCTATTGGAGTTTAACCGGTGCAATTGATGTATCGGAAGATGGAAGATATATTTTGTTAGGCCGCAATTTTCCTAGCACTAAAGCTGCGGCGCTTGAACATGGTTTTGTCTTGCAGGATATCGTTACCGGGAAGATATTAAAAAAAATTACCGGGCACGGCGACCAGGTATCAAGTCTTGCCATTTATGGTAAGAAAATAATCGCCTCTGCGGATGCCCAAGGTGAAATAAAAATCTGGGATTATGTATCCGGAAAATTGATCAAGACATTAAAAGGAAATACAATATGGATAAGATCACTAAAGTTCTCCCCGGATGGCAAGAAACTGCTTTATACATCTGCTGATAAAACCATCCGCCTCTGGGACATTGCCACAGGAAAAGAGCTTGCCAAGTTTATCAGTTTTACCGACGGTGAGTGGATTACCATCACTCCCGAAGGCTACTTCAATGCTTCGCCGAATGGTGCGAAATATATCAATGTGCGTGTCGGCAATTTGGTCTATTCCATCGACAATTTCTATGAAAAGTTTTTTAATCCTGTTTATGTCGCCACCGTGCTTCAAGGCAAAAAGATTGAAGCCACAGCCGACATCAGGAAAGGCATCCTGACTCCGCCGGATGTCCGAATTACCTCACCTGCTCCCGGTCGGGAGTTCAGCACAGACACGCTTACTGTGACGGTTGCGGCCAAAGACATGGGTGGCGGGATTGACGAGATACGGGTTTATCATAATGGTAAGGCTATCGGCGGTGATGCTCGAGCCGTCAAGATCGTCTCTAAGGGCAATGAAGCAATTAGGCAATATACCGTTTCCCTCGTAGATGGACTCAATACGTTCCGAGCAGTTGGTTTCAGCAAGGACAGGACGGAATCCAATCCCTACGAGCTTACCGTCAAGCTTTCGGCCCCTTCCAAGGATGTTTCCCTTTATGTCTTGGCCGTGGGAATCAATAGATACAAGAATCCAGCCCTGAATCTGAACTATGCCGAGCCGGATGCACGGGGAATCACTGATTTCTTCCACCGTCAGGGCAAAGAACTGTTTAAAAATGTTGCCATTCGGGAAATCTACAATGAGGAGGCAACAAAGGGAAATATTATCTCCCAATTAAGCCAGTTGCAGAACATAAATTCACAGGATGCGGTATTGATCTATCTGGCGGGGCATGGCGAAAACATCAACGACAAATGGTACTTCATTCCTCATGAACTGACCTATCCGGAAAGAGAAGAGGATGTAAAGATCAAAGGGATTTCGTCAGATGATCTCTCCGGATATATGAAGAACATCAAAGCGCAAAAGATTCTGCTGCTTATTGACGCCTGCAAAGCGGGCGCAGTGCTGATTGCCTTCCGGGGCTTTGAAGACCGCAAGGCTCTTTCGCAACTTTCCAGGTCCACCGGTGTACATATCGTGGCGGCATCCACCAAAGACCAGTTTGCCGCAGAAGTCAAAGATCTGGGTCACGGCGTTTTCACTTATACGCTGCTAGAAGGACTCGGCGGCAAGGCAGCAGGTCGCGGTGAGGCGGTGACCGTAAGAAAACTGATGGGCTACGTGGAGGAGAAGTTGCCGGAGATCACAAAAAAGTATAAACAAGAAGCTCAATATCCCGTGGTGGATTCACGGGGGATGGATTTCCCGTTGGCTATAAGCAAATAAAGATGATTGCACAACCGAATGAACAAATAATAAATACAGGGGGGAACAATGCCGATCAGAATTACCGTTGATAAAAACCGTTTATGGTTCAAAAGCTGGCCAAGGCTTCTGCCGAAATCACTGGACTACCCGGAAATTCCTCTTTTTGAACCCGCGCAAACCACGGCCGCCAGATACCCGGATAAAGCAGCGATTGTCTATTACGGCCGGGAGGTAACCTATAAAGAGCTTTGGGATTCCATCCTCAAGTTTGCCTCTTACCTGAAGCGTATCGGCATCAGGAAAGGGGATCGCGTCGCCATCAACCTGCCCAATTGCCCCCAGTGTGTCATCGCCTACTACGGCATCCTGAGAGCAAACGCCATTGTGGTTTCAACGGACCCGATGTTGAGCGCCGATGGCTTAAAGTTGCTTCTGAACGACAGCGGGAGCAAGGCCATCGTGACCATGGCGCCGTCATTGCCGACGATCAATGAAATCAAAGGCAGCACATCTCTGGAACAGGTAATTGCCTGTGAGTTTGTGGATTATCTGCCCGAAAAGCCTACCCTGCCCGTGCAACCCCACATGCTGACGCCGGCAGGCATTGACCTACCGTCCCGGAGCTGGAAAAGCGTCATGGAAGGCGCCATCGATCCTCCGGCGATTGAGGTGGGTCCGGACGACCCTTCGCTTATCATGTACACGTCGGGCACCACGGGAGAACGCAAAGGCGCCCTGCACACCCATTGGAGCATGATTGTCAACACCCTGCGGGCGGCTGTCTGGAACCACAATTTTTCCTCTTCCGTTCATCTTACCGCCCTGCCCTTATTTCATATCACAGGGATGCATTATTGCATGACGGCGCCTGTTTTCACCGGCGGCACCATCGTATTGCTGTCGCGGTGGGACAGGGAGGCGGCCCTCCAGGCCATTGAGAAGTATCGCTGCTCCCATTTCTCCAATATCACCACCATGATCGTGGACGTTCTGGCGGTCCCTGACATTGACAAAAGGGACCTGAGTTCCCTGATCGTCTTCGGCGGAGGAGGCGCCGCCGTACCCAAGGCTGTCGGGGAAAAACTGACCGCTCTGGGCCTGCTTTATACGGAAGGATACGGCCTCACGGAGGCCGGTTCCGGGACACACGTCAATCCCCGCGACCGGGCAACAGTACAGTGCCTGGGGCTGCCCTTGTTCGATATCGATTCCATGGTCATAGACCCCGAATCGCTCCGGGAAGCGCCCACAGGTCAAAGCGGTGAATTGATCATGAGAAGCCCCAGCATTTTCAAGGAATTCTGGAACAATCCGGAAGAAACAGCCAAGGCCTTTGTGGAGATCGACGGCGAGAAGTGGTTCCGCACCGGCGACATCGTCCGGATGGATGAAAACGGCAATCACTATTTTGTCGATCGCCTGAAGAGGTTGGTCAACCGGGCGGGATTAAAAGTCTGGCCCGCGGCCATAGAAGGGGAATATTATAAACACCCCGCCATCAAGGAGGCCTGCATTATCGGCACCCCCAATGAACGGGTCGGCGAGGAAGTGAAGGTGTGTGTGGTTTTGCATCAGGGGCATGACGACAAGGTCACGGAAGCGGAGATCATCTCCTGGGGCAAGGAAAGGTTTGCCGCTTATGAATATCCCCGCATCGTCGAATTTGTGAAGGAACTTCCCAAAAATGCAGCGGGAAAGATCCTTTGGAGAGTCTTGCAGGAGAAGGAATACATGAGAGCAAAATAGCTGCGCAATGAAAACGGCAAGCCGGGACCTCATCTGTTGATGCCCGTCGCCCTTAAGCACTGCCTGAAAAAGATTGCCTCATCATACCAGGAGCGAAAACGTGTATCTGACCTCATTCATCCACCGAAATGCCCTGTTCACCATCGCCGAGCGCTGGTTCTGCAATTGCCTGGAACCGGATGACGGCCGATCTCTCACGAAGATCCTCATCTGTGACGGGTTTGTCATCAACGAAACCCTGGCCGTATTGACCCGGCGCTTGCTTGACATGACAAACAGAAGCCCTTTCATTGAAAGGCGCATCAATTCCAAAGGGGAGCTGCGGGATATGATCTGCCGTGACGAGCAAGAGGCCACGCAACGGGTGGCTGAGCTTCTGAACAAGTACAGGGATAATCCCGATTACTATTACCGGGAAGCCCCCATAAATGCCATGGTCACCCTCGATAAAAAGAACCATCTTACCGGATCTTTCAGAATCAAACGGCCGAAAAGGATCGCTGAAAAGGCGCATCGGAAAATCGCCGACTGGATATATGCCGTAATTCTCGCACGGGCCGAAGAGGCCGCACGGGAAAGGGCACGCCGATCAAGAATAAGCATGGAAGAGCTTATAACCTCCGGAGCGGAAATGCTGGATGAATTTATTGAGGCTGAAGAAGTCATTGCCGGACGCTTCAGGGACAGCAGCATTAGATTTGACAGGGCCGCGTTGACCATAGATGACGTCGGTGCCATCAAGATAGTAGGCAATAATGAAGAATTGGAAAAACTCGAACAGGACGTGATGCGCTGTCCGGACATGACCATTATCAAACGGGAGACATTCTCCGGCAAGTATCAGGCCACAAAACTGATCCTTGAGGTTCCCTGGGATGCAGCCTATGTCTGCCAACGATATTGCGAATGCCAAGCCTGGGAACGCTACCTGAACCGGGGCATTCCGGAAGGAGATTTGAGAAAGGGTCTGGAAATCTTCCTGGAGGATACGGAGCCTAGAATAAATATAGAAGTAATACTCACCACTTTTTCTGATCTGGTCGAATCCGAACTCGGCAGCAGCATTCACGAGGAGAGAATCATTACCCAGAGGGATAATAAACGCTATAAAGGCAATATTCCCCTGAATGTTGAGTTCATTGTAGAATCGATGTTTGCCTTGGGATTCAGCCCCAGAATCGATATCGACGAGGCTCCGATCAAACTATGGGGAAGATACCTGCCCGAAACGCTAAGCTCCTATGTGCGGCGGCTTTATAATATGCCCGAATATGATCTGATTTATTAGCTTCATTTTGCCGGAAACCCCCAGGCCATCCGGCCATTATTCCGGCTCTGTTGATACCACCTCCGATACAGGCTTAAGCATCGTTATGGCATCGACGGGACATTCCTGACGGCAAAATGCACAGGCAATGCAAGCCTTCTCGTCTTTCAGATAAGAATAGGCATCCACGCCGCCTTCCCTGGGCCCTTCGGACATGGCAAGGCATCCGGCAGGGCAGACGTCCACGCAAATGTTGCAGGCCATGCATGTCTTTATGGTAATCCGAGGTTTCGGCCATTCGGGACGTTTAATCCGTATGCAGGATTCACCGCGGGGATCCATCACCGCTTTATGGGGACAAACCCTGCCGCAAGCCCCGCATTCAATGCAGACGTCGGCCTGGATGGCATGGGGGTTCTTTTTTTCACCTGTTATTGCCTGGACCGGGCACAGCCTTGCACAGGCCCCGCACCCGTTACATTTTTCCGATATACTGAATGGCATGGTAAGCCTCCTGAACCTTAAACAGACTCGATCCCTGCCTTATTCAGGCTGGCTTCGGTAGGTTTTCCCGTTTCAGGGTCCCATCCGAATTGGATCCAATAAGCCCGCATGAGCTTCTCAATATCCACGCTCCGCCCTTTATTCGCACCCCGGGCCATAGGCGGCGCGCCCAACGCTCGCGGGGAAATGCGAAGGCTTCCGGGATCTATCCCCTGCTTGACGTTGAAGGCCTGCTTCAGGGTCTGTATGGAATCCCCGATTTCGAGATACGCCTCCGGCGTTTTATTCCATCCTGTCGCCGCATTCATCCATTCGAAAGTCGGAATCCGTTTTGCACCCAGAAACGATCCGAACATGCACATGCCGACACCGTTCACCACATTCATAAACCGGCTGTTGACCGCTGCCATGAGGGCCTTTTCATCATCCGTCCTGTATTTTGAATCCTTGTGATAAAAAAGAGGCGCCCGCGGCAGCCCCCGAACCGATTTCCAGAGTTGCCACATTTCATAATAGATCCAGGAGCCCAGGGTATGCCGTCCCGGCGTCGCCTCGGCGCTGTAATGAAGGGCAAATCCGGGGTCGAGACGGCTGTCGTGCATGGCCAGCTCCTGCCCGCCGGCATGAACCAGATATTTCTCCGCTCCCTGCCCCAAACGCGCGGCAGCGGCCTTTGATCCGTCAGCCAGGAGATCACCGATGCCTTCGCGGGAAATCATCTTTTCAATGAGATAAAAAACCGCCTCGGAATTCCCCCAGGAAAGCTCCCGGCCTTCCATGTCGTCCTTCGTCAGAATGCCCTTCTCATAACACTCCATGGCAAAGGCGACGGTCGCACCGGCCGAAATGGTGTCCATCCCGGCACGATTGAGCATTTCATTGAGATGGAAAATGGCATCCGCGTTTTCGTTCATACACAGGCCGCCCAGGGCAAGGATGCTTTCATACTCCGGTTTATGCGTCTCTCCCTTCTGACCCGGCAGGGTGCAGATCCCGCCGCACCCCAGGGGACATGAATAACAGTGATACTTCACCTTTTCATGGGCAATGATTTGATCCGGATTTACGGAATTGGACCGCGACGACGGGAAATCCTCATTGCTTCCGGCCCAGTTCTTGATCGGCGAATCGCCCCATTCAATGGACATTTGATTCAGGGCGCTGGTCCCCCATTTCCTGTACATGCT
>CAZBME010000001.1:183358-288490 GCA_964492965.1 uncultured Syntrophaceae bacterium
ATCCGGCCGCGATCGGTGCATATCCCCGATATCAGCGAACGGTTCTCCCCCGCCTGCCCGATCAGGGCGACACGGGCCGTGGCAGAGCACTCGGAAAAGAGTATTTTCTCCGATTCTACGGTGTCCCTTCCCCACAGATGAGAGGCATCGCGGAGTTGGACCGTTCTTCCGTCGGCATAGAGATAGACGGGGGTCTTGCTGATTCCCCGAAAAAAGATGCCGTCATAGCCGCATCTTTTTATGGCTGGCGAAAAATTACCGCCACAGTTGGCGTCTCCCCATGTTCCCGTGAGGGGCGACTTGCCTGCCACCATCCATCTTCCCGTAAACAGGCTACCCGTTCCCGTCAGGAGGCCGGAGACAAAGGCCAGAACATTATCGGGGCCCAGAGGGTCCGCAGCCGCGGGGATCATTTTGTAGAGCAGCCAGGCAGCCAGGCCGGTCCCTCCCAGATACCGCTCATAGATTTCATCAGGCAGCATCTCTTCGTTGATCTCACCGGACCCAAGATCGACCAGGAGGATCTTGCCCATGTATGCATAAGACATCTCCGGTATTCCTTTCCGCTTGTTCAGCCTTAAAGATCTTCAAGCAACCCATCCACCTTCCCTCAAATGCATGAATACCGCTCACATGTCAAGTATCAATCAGTATCTGAAACCCAAACTCCATTCTAATCCTTAACTTGACAGGGCATGTCTCATTATGTTTTACATTGGCTGTCTCCGGCGTTTCTTTGTCGTTGGAACCCATTGGCGGAGTCGTTTTTCGTTTTCGATTTGATGAAGGAGAGCATTATGTCGGGAGTGAACCATATCATCGACGCTATTATAGAAACCGTTCGCGAACCCTTTCTGGTCCTGACTGCGGACTTCATCATTCTCAAGGCCAACCCGGCTTTTTATGACACGTTCCAATTGACGCCGGAAGAAACACTGGATCACCTCATATATGAAGCCGGAAACCGGCGATGGGATATCCCGGAACTTCGAACATTGATTGAACAGATTCATACAGGCGACGGCAAGCGGGTCGACTATGACCTGGACCATGTCTTTTCGGGAAACGGTCACAAAATAATACGCCTCAACGCCCGTCGTATAGACCGTGAAGATATCAATGCTCCGCTGATCCTCCTGGCCATGGAAGACTTGACAGAACGCAGACGACTGGCCGAGGAAATTCGGGAGATTTCTTTAAAGGATCAACTGACGGATGTATACAACCGGCATGGATTTCTCGCCTTCGCGGAGCAACATTTCCTAGCCGCCAAGCGAACAAAAAGACAATTGATGCTTGCATTCGTCGACGTCGATGACATGCAATGGATCAATGACACGCTGGGCCATGAGGAAGGCGACAAGACCCTTGTCGATACGGCCGATATTCTGCGCCAGACCTTCCGGGAATCCGATATCATCGGCCGCATCGGAAGTGATGAGTTCGCCGTACTGAGCAACGAGATAACGGGTGTGGCGCCACAGGTCATCGGGGATCGCTTGAGGCGTTGCCTTGAAGCCTATAACCAACAGGGGAATAATCGCCGCAAGCTTTCGTTGAGCGTCGGCATGGCCTTGTATGATCCGGAGAAGCCATCATCCCTTGATGAAATGATGGCAAAGGCCGACCATTTGATGAACGCCAGAAAGAAAATGAAAAGCAAGCCCTGACGGGATCTGAAAATAATGTAGGGGCGGGTTTCAAACCCGCCCCTACGTCCAATGCTCCACTTCAAAGGGGATTATTTAGGGGGTAAGCCCGGACGATCCCTGGAACCGATTATTCACCCTTAAAGTTGGGTTTCCTTTTCTCGGCAAAGGCAACCATGGCCTCCATGCAATCCTTTGAAGGAAGAAGCAGCATATTTTTATGCACAGCCATGGAAATCCCGTCGCGAAGGGGAGCGAAGCGGCTGTAGTTGAGGACTTCCTTTGTATTCTGAACGGCCAGAGGGGCGCACTCTTTCATTTCTTCAGCCAGTTTCAGGGCCGCAGCCAGCATGGCATTCTGATCGGGATAGACCGCCAGCACCAAGCCCATTCTATCCACTTCCGCTGCACTGAAGAAACGCCCCGTGTAAGCCATCTGGCGCGTGTACATCTGACCGATGATAAAGGGCAGCCTCTGGAGGACACCCATATCGGCCACGATACCGATTCGTGCCTCTCTCAGTGAAAAGGTCGCGTCTTCCGTACAGAGCCGCAGATCGCAGGAAGAAATGATATCAAGGCCCGCACCGACGCACATACCGTGAACAGCCGCAATGACAGGTTTCTTGCACTCTTCGATAGCGTGGCAGCACTCAAAAATATTCTTTTCATGAATGGGAATATCGAGCAGATTTTTTGCCGTACCCACCAGCCCACGTGACATGGCGTCCTTGAGGTCCAGGCCGGCGGAAAAGATCCGCGCATTGCTCTTCAAAATAATAACCCATACGTCGTTCCTGGTGGAGAGTTCCCGGAAAACATCCGTAATTTCCGTCGCCAATTCGTAGCTGAGGGCGTTCAAGGCGTCAATTCTGTTCAGTGCGACCGTTGCCACTTGATTCTCCGTGGTGACCTTAATCCATTTGTACTCCATAATGACCTCCAATATTTTGATTGTATCTTTTTCCGCTGCTCCGGACCTTTGGCTTCCAATAGTGATATCTTACTGAAGCATTGAAAACTCCCGGCAGGACAGCAGATGTTCTATTCCAGTATGTGATGTGACTCCGATTCATAAATAAGACAAGCGTTTTTTATAGCAGGAAACATATCGGTACGTATCGAAGATGTCAAGGCCAA
Organism: uncultured Syntrophaceae bacterium; assembly: GCA_964492965.1. Classification (GTDB taxonomy): domain Bacteria; phylum Desulfobacterota; class Syntrophia; order Syntrophales; family UBA8958; genus CAZBME01. Next base: position 186,148 of record CAZBME010000001.1, read on the forward strand.
TCAGGCGTATTGTCCTGAAATGCGAATGCAGAACGGCCGTTTTCTGTTGACATGCCGTAGCATTGCCTTGTAGTATCGCCAGAAAAAGGAGAACCGGACAGGGAGGTATTCCGCTTATGGCAACATCTACGATGGATCAGCAAAGCAAGAGCCAGTTCGCGTCAAACCCGAATCGTTTTATCGAGGACACAATCAGGAAATTCGTAAGCTCCAGTCCCATGAACCGGTTGGAGGCCTTCGAGGATGCGCCTATCTTCGAGGAGCCCCTCATCGGTTTCGCCGATGGCGATGACCCTCTATTCGAAGAATACAAGAAGGTGGTACACAAGGACCATTACAGCCCGCGGGAAATACTCACGAAACATATGACGGAGACACTGAAGGTTGAAGCGCCGGCATTCGAAAACGTCAGCGTAATTTCTTTTGTTTTACCCGTTAATCGTGAAACCCTGCAGAGCAATGCCCGGGAGAAAGAAGGACCTTCCCTGCGCTGGAATCATACACGCTGGAAGGGCCAGGATTTCATCACGGAATTGTCCAAGCATCTGGTAACTGTTCTTGAAGGGGTGGAGGTCGTGGCCCTTGCACCTGACTTGACGCCCTTCTTCCAGATTTTCCGGCCACCCGGCACCCTTGCCTCCAACTGGTCGCATAGGCATATGGCTTATGCGGCGGGTCTGGGAACCTTCAGCCTCAACGACGGCTTCATCACCCCCAAAGGCATGGCCATGCGCTGCGGCAGTGTTGTGACCAATATAAAGCTGACGCCTTCCGCGAGACCCTATGCAGACCATCATGCAAACTGTCTGTTTTACGCCACGGGGAAGTGCGGTGTTTGCATCCGGCGCTGCCCGGGTGACGCACTCAGCGAAGAAGGCCACGATAAGGCGAAATGTCTCGATATCCTTTTCGTACAACAGAAACCCTGGATTGAAGGCGCCCACGGGCCGGGATATATCGGCATGTATGCCGGCTGCGGCCTGTGCCAGACAGGCGTGCCCTGTGAGCATCAGATCCCTGTATCCGAAAACAAAAATACGAAGAAATAACCGATGTAGTTGACTTTCGCCTGGTAACGCCCCTCTTTTCTAAAGAGGGGTTGGGAAAGCTTTTTTATCAGTGTTTCAAGAAAAATCCCCCTGTCTCCCCCACAAAGGAGGGACTTGAATAAAGATAACCGCCTTAAGTTAGTGGCATCGAGGAACCTATCCTAAACAATGCTGAAATTCTTCCAGCCAGATTCAGTCGTGATGATCGGCGCTCCCAGAAAGACGGGACCGGGAACGTATAACGGGATCGAGACCATGCTCCGCTATGGTTTCCGGGGACGGCTCTATCCCATCAATCCCAAGGCCGATGAAATCTGCGGTCTTAAGGCCTATCCCTCCGTTTCCCGCGTGCCGGAAGTGGCCGATCTCGCCCTGATTTCCGTAGGCAGGGACCAGGTCATCAAGGCGTTTGAGGAATGCATCCAGTCGGGTATACGCCGCGTTATCATCATCAGCCAGGGATTCGCCGACGCGGACCAGCACGGCCGCGACCTTCAGGACCGGATTGCCGGAATTGCCCGGCAAAACAAGGTTCATGTTATCGGCCCCAATACCATGGGCGTTTTGAACAACTTCCATTACTTTTCGACAGGTTTCATTGACCTGCGTCCTCCCCGAGGCGTGCCTCCCGTCTCCCTCATCGCCCAAACCGGACTGATGCAGGTGGCCTCACAGAATTTCGCTTATCAAAGCTGGGGGAAAGCCGTCGACATCGGCAACGCCTGCGGTGTGGATTTTGTCGATCTACTGGAATACTTCGAAGATGACCCGGAAACCCGCATTATTGTCCTCCACATGGAAGGGGTCCTTCGCGGCCGGGAATTTCTGGAAACGACTGCCCGGATCACCTTCAGCAAACCGATCATTGTCTTGAAAACCGGACGGAGCCAGGCCGGCGCAAAGGCCGCCCTCTCCCACACCGGCTCTATGGTCGGCGAAGACGCCATCAATGACGCCGCTTTTGACCGCGCCGGCATCATCAGGGTCAGAAACAACATTGAAATGGTCGTGGCGATCCGCTCGCTTTTGCGCTTCGGCGAACTGGAAGGAAACCGGCTAGGGGTCATCACGGCCACAGGGGCCGCCGGGATCATGGCCACGGATGCCTGCGAAGATTTTGGGCTGACGGTCGCCGATCTTCCGGAAGATCTGGCACAAAAGCTGAAGCGAGGCATTCCCGACTGGGTTCATGCGGGAAATCCCCTCGATATCTGGCCGATGGGCATGATCGGCCGCAATTACCGGGAGATTTACCGACTGGCCCTTGCAGAATTATTAAAATCTGAGGATGTCCACGCCGTGCTCAGCATCATTCCGGATTTCCAATCTCCCCTGCATCCGGACACGGAAGTCTTCGAGGCTCTCCGGGAAGCCAGGCAGGAGGCCGGCTACGATAAACCGGCGGCCATGTGGCTGTATATGACAAATCCGGACACGGAAGCGCAATTTGAGACCATTGATGGCGTCGCCTGTTTTGCCTCCGTAGAACAGGCGGTGCAGGGCTTGTCCTACTGCCGCCGTTACCATCAGATCAGGCGGCGGCATATCCCTTCCCAGAAGATCTTCTCATATGACCGGGATCTCGCTGAAACCCTCATGCAAAAGGGGAGAAATGAAAAGGTCCTTTCAGGCGATGACGCCCTCCAACTCCTCCTCACCTTCGGAATCCCCGTTGTCCGCGGGATTGTGGCCCGATCCTGGGAAGAGATCGAGAAGGGTGCAGCAAACCTCGATTATCCCCTGGTCCTCAAGCTCTCGGGGAAAGACTTCCTCCACAAAAGCGAATGGGGCGGCGTGGCGACAGGAATGGAAAACGCAGAAGATCTTTGCCGGGCATTTCAAACGATGACGGACGGGGTCCGCAACCGCGACAAGAAAGCCCGTATTGAAAGCTATCAACTGCAGGAGCAGGCAAAGGGGAAGGAACTCCTTCTCGGCCTGAAGCGGGACCCCAATTTCGGCCCGGCCATTATCTGCGGCCTGGGAGGAATCTATACGGAGGTCTTCAAGGACATCAGCCGGGAGCTTGTCCCCATCGGCAGGGAAGAGGCGGACAAGATGCTCACGTCCCTGAAAATCTATCCCCTTCTGAAGGGTATACGCGGCGAGACCGGCGTCCATTGGGAAGCCCTGCTGGAAGCCATGGAGCGCCTATCCTTCCTGGCCACGGAGATTCCCGACCTGGCGGAGCTGGACATCAACCCCCTGATGGCCGATGCCGGAGGCTGCAAGGCCGTTGATGCCCGCTTTCTCTGGTAGGCGTCTGGCCTGTGGGCGCCATTGCCTACATTGTTGGCAGGCGAGGATATTGCCAAAGCAGGCGTCGCTTATATCTATATCAAATAAAAGCATATTTTATCGTGGCACGTAATGTGCTTTTACAGAAAGAAAAGCAAAGGCGGCTAAAGAGTGGACCAATTTAAGGGCGTTGTCTTTTTCCTGGAATATTGGTAATTCAAGCCAGTTCAAGTGAAATGGCGATGCTAAACAGCAACGGACCGAAAAAAAATGAAAAGGAGGGGAAATACGTATGTGTAAAAACAAGTTGGTGACTTTGGTTCTGTTGACAGGTATCGTTTCTGCGATCTTATTGGGCATTGCCGCGAATTTGCATGCATGGACGGTAACCGTAAAGAACGATACGGGGGAAACCTGCCGCGTGAACTTATATTATACTTCACTCGAGGGGAATAAGGAATACGGTTATAAGCTTGTGCCGACGGGATCGACCGCGACATTCGAAACGGGAGCCTGGTGTCCTTCCGGCTTTACAGGCATAATTTTTAAAGACCCTAAAAATCTTGAATATCCATCCTTGGCATCCACAAGCATCCTCGGTCATGAAACGGGTACGGCCGGCTTCAGCGCGGGGTGTTGGAATAGTTCCTGGAAAATCTGTAGAAAGCGAGGAGAGGGATATAAAGAAGTCCGCAACAATGATTACGGGTTTTGCAAACAATGAGTTATGGCCCAAAACGGTATAAAAGGGATCAAAAAAGGCGACGCTTCCCAGATTAAATCAATAAATATGGAATGACCTCTTTAATAGCAAAAGGAGACGTGATTTTGAAAAGACCCAATTTGATTTTAGGTTTTGCGGTGTTTTGTATGATTGCCGGGATGTCAGGCAGGGCTTCTGCAGGGATGGTAACTATATCCAATGACTACTGGTGGCCTGGCGAACTGACCATGTGCATTGCAACGCCGACCGGCGCGGAAGATTGCAGCAAGAAGCAAAACTTTAATGGCGCCGGCCAGGGCGTGGTTTTCCAATTCACTTCACCTGTCGACTGTCCGAAGAGCCTGTCCGGTCATTTTACCGATGTCTCTAATGGTGGGGTAAAAATGAAGGTAGCGCTGCAACCCGTCAATGTGGGCACCGGCCAGGATATCTCCAATCCTTCCGGCGGGACGCCAAACTGCCTCGATTCGTCATGGAAAATATGCCGGAAACGGGGCACTCAAGGTGAGGGGCCGATGAAGGACAACGATTTCGGATTTTGCAGGAAGTGATGTTGTGGAATGATTATTAAAACCCCGCTTCTGAAAAGAAGCGGGGTTTTGTGCTTTATGTATCCGGTAAGGTTTAAAAGAGAATTTATAGCACCGGTTTCTTATCCGCCCAGGGTCGTACCGATTCGAAGGCGGCTGAGGCCTGGAGGACCGTCAGGTCTGCGAAGCGGCGACCGGCGATTTGGAGGCCGACAGGCAGACCGTCCCTGGTAAACCCGGCGGGGATGGAGGCAGCCGGGACGTGGGTCAGGTTATAAATGGAACTGAACGGCGACCAGTTGCGATAATCCACGGCGGAATCCTTTAGACCTTCCTGTGAAGAAACGCCGGCCTTGAACGCCGCGACCGGCAGTGTCGGCGTGATCAGAAGATCATAGTTCTGAAAGAACCGGCGCAATTTGTCCCGCAGTTCGCTGCGTTGGATCTGGGCCCGGACAAAATCGGCCGCCGATACCTCAAGGCCGATCTTGGTCCAGGACACGAGCAGTGGGTCCATTTGCGATTCCCATTCCGGCAGGTAATGCCCCAGCATGCCGCCAAGACCGCTGAGCCACAGGGGAACGTGGATGGACAGGGTATCTTCAAGCCCCGTGTCGGTCAACTCTTCCACATGGCACCCCAGTTCTTCAAAGGCCCGGGCCGCACGGGCCGTAATCTCCGCCACTTCTTTTTCCACAACCGGAACGAATCCCATATTCGGGCTCCACGCCACACGCAGTCCCTTGATTCCCTCATGCAGTTTTCCCACATAGTCGTCAGGCACCGCTTCGAGAGACAGGGAATCCGCCTCGTGGGACCCCGCCATGACGGAAAGCATCAGTGCCGCATCCTCGACCGTGCGGGTCATGGGACCGGCATGGGAAAGGGAATCGAGGGAACTGGCGGGATAGACAGGAACCCGCCCGAAGGTGGGCTTCAGTCCATAAAGACCCGTTAACGAAGCAGGGTTGCGAATCGAGCCGCCGCCATCGGTACCCACGGCCAGAGGCGTCATTCCGGCGGCTACCTGCGCTGCCGCACCGCCGCTCGACCCACCGGGCGTCATCTCCAGGTTCCAGGGATTCCGGGTGACGCCTGTCAGGGGTGAATCGGTCGTCCCTTTGAAACCGAATTCCGGCGTGGTGGTCTTTCCCATCATGATGCCGCCCGCCTCTTTGAGCCGCTCCACCAGCGGTGCATCATCATCAGGGACAAAATGCTCATAGATCTTTGAACCCCGCATGGTACGGACACCCTTGGTGTGGATCAGGTCCTTGACGGAAAAGGGAACGCCGTGCAGGGTGCCCAACGGTTTGCCTTCCATGACGTCCCTCTCGGCTTGTTTGGCCGCTTCAAGGGCGCTGTCAAAGGTCAATGTGCAGAAGGCGTTGACCTTCGGATTAACCGCTTCAATACGCCTGATAAAAGCCGTGACCACCTCCACCGGAGATATCTCCTTCATACGAATCATCCGGGCCAGTTCAACAGCGCTTTTGTAGCAGAAATCGCCTTCCTCCGGTCTAAGTGACATGACTCCCTCCTCTCCACGGTTGCAAAGCAAGATGAATGTGATTGACTTAAGAATATTATCTCATTCAAGTCCCCCTTTATTAAGCGGGAGACGGGGGGATTTCTCAAAATGAAAATCTCCCCTGACCCCTCAGAACAGAGGGGAGCGAGCTACTTAGGTCAATGTTATTAACAAAAATAACAACACAAACTGAGACGGCAGACGTCCGGTTAATCTCTTCTGCTCATCAGTTCGAAAATCGCGCCCCCCGGCCCTCCGGCGTCCACATAGGCAAACCGGCCCGGATCATGGATGAGAAGATTGGCGCCCTCTTTTACCAGCATTGCCACTTCCGCATCGACATCATCCACGAAAAAACCGAGGTGATGGACGCCCTCCCCCCATTTATCGATGAATTTGGACTGGAAGATTTTACCCTCCGTGCACTGAACAAGTTCAATCTCCATGGGGCCGAGATAGGCGAAGGCCATGCGTATTTTCCAGGGGCGTCCTTTGACGTCCGACCCACCGTTTTCCCTGAAGGTCCAGGGTCCGATGCCATACAACCGCGACCAGCTTTCCATCACCCGGTCGATATCCGTTACGGCATAACTGATGTGATCAACGGATTCAATTTTCATGGTTCTTTCTCTCCTTTATCAGGTTGATAGGCTGAAAGGGATGATTATTAATGCCGGGGCACTTGCCATCAAACCGAGAACTTCTGGCCTTGTCAAGGCACCGATACCTTTCCTCGCAGCCTTTTTGCCTATCTCTATTTCGTTTCCAGCCAGGACGGTTCGCCATGGACACGGCCGCCGTCAACCACGATGGTTTCTCCCGTGACATAACTTCCTGCATTCGAGGCCAGGAACACAACGATGCCTGCCAATTCTTCCGGCTCGCCAAGGCGCAGCATCGGAATCTGGGCCACCGCTTTGGCATTGACCTCCGGATTTTTCCACAGGGCCTCGCTGAGGCGTGTCTTGATGATTCCCGGGGCGATGGCGTTCACCCGGATGTTGTACTGGCCCCACTCCTTGGCCATGACCTGGGTCAGCATCACAACGGCTGCCTTGGTCACACAGTAAACACCCAACTCACCGGCGCGTATCCCGCCAATGGATGACGTATTGATGATGCTGCCTCCGCCCTGGGGCTTCATGATTTTCGCCGCCATCTGGCTCAGAAAGAAGATGCTCTTGAGGTTGACATTCATGGTGATGTCGTAGGTTTTTTCATCCTGATCCATCATCGTTCCGAAGTAGGGGTTGGTACCGGCGTTGTTTACGAGGATGTCGAGGCGTCCGAATTCTTTCATCACCTGATCGATCAGCGCCCTGGAATCGTCCATCTTGGCGACATGGGCCGCAATGGCAATCCCTTTCACGCCTTTGGCCGATATTTCCGCGGCGACGGGCTCGAGATCGGCGATCTTCCTGCTGCTCACCACAACATGGGCACCGGCGTCGGCCATGGCCAGAGCGGCAGCCCGCCCGATTCCCCGGCTCCCGCCTGTGACGACAGCGACTTTTCCTTCAAGAGAAAACTGCGAAAGATTCATGGTATATTCCTTTCTTGTCTGGATTGTTGGGCCGGACCATAACATATCGGAAAAGGTCCAGTCAACCAACCCATGCCGCTTATGAGCGACGATAGTTCAAATTTCAAAACAGAACATTGACAATTATCAATCATTATGGGACATTGACAGCGCTGACCCTTCAGGCAAGAACATTATGCAAGCCACTGGACCCGATTTATCGACCAACAGCGACCTTAAGGCCATGCAGCTTAACCGGTTGAGCCTCACATTTACAGGTTCGACAGCCGCATTGGAACAACCCTTCCAGGATTACTTCGTCGCCCGCACGCTTCTGCATGTCCGCATCGCCCTTCTGATGGGAACACTGATGTATGGCAGCTTCGGGATCCTCGATGCCCTGGTCCTGCCCTGTCATAAACACATTGCATGGCTGATCCGCTACGGATTCGTATGCCCCGCCATATTGGCCACCTTTGCCGCAACATTCATCCCGCAGATGCTCCGCCATCTGCAACCCGTCAGATCCTTTCTGATCGCATTCGGCGGTTTGGGAATCGTCCTGATGATCATCATTGCACCACCACCAATCAATTATTATTACTATGCAGGTTTAATTTTGGTATTCATGTTCGGTTATTCCTTCATCTACCTCCAATTCCTCTGGGCCTCACTCAGCGGCTGGATCATCGTGGTTCTGTATAATATTGCCGCGATCCTCACGCACACCCCGCCCATTGAGATGATCAGCAATAATTTCTTTCTCGTCAGCGCCAACATCGCCGGCATGCTGGTTTGCTATACCATCGAGTATGCAAGCCGCCGAAGCTATTTTTTGATGCAGCTCCTGGATCAGGAACAACATAAAATAAAAGAGGTGAACGATCAGCTGGAACATCGTGTCGCCGAGCGTACCGAGGCCTTAGAGCAGATGAACCGCCAATTGGCCGAAGAGATTGTGGAACGCCGACTGACAGAACAGGAAAGGCAACGCCTGGAGATCCAATTGAAACAGGCTGAAAAAATGGAGGCGGTAGGCAAGCTTGCCGCAGGCGTGGCTCATGATCTCAACAACATTCTCAGCGGTCTTGTGACTTATCCCGATATCTTGCTCCTGGATCTTCCCGAAGACAGCCCCTGGCGTCAACCCCTGGTCACCATCCAACAGTCCGGTCAAAAGGCAGCGGCTATTGTTCAGGATTTGCTAACACTGGCACGTCAGGGTATGGCGGAAAAGAAAGTTGTCAACCTCAATACGATTATTAAGGATTATTTGAATTCTCCAGAATATCGGCAATCACTATCAAATCACCCTCACGTCCACCTGGAAGCAGATCTTCAGGAGGACCTGCTGAACTTAAAAGGGTCGCCTTTTCATTTTTCCAAGGTTCTGATGAATCTTATCAATAACGCCTTTGAAGCGAATATGGTCGCGGGAACCGTTCGAATTTCAACTCGCAATTGCTACCTGGATCAACCCCTGGATGCCTATGAGCGGATCAGTGAAGGTGAGTATGTCGTATTGAATGTATCGGATGCCGGCATCGGTATTAATGAAGGTGATATGAGAAAAATTTTCGAACCCTTTTTCACCAAAAAAAAGATGGGACGAAGCGGCACGGGACTAGGCATGACTCTGATATGGTCCACGACAAAAGATCATGGCGGATTCATCAATATCCAGAGCACGGAAGGCAAAGGTTCGTCCTTTGATCTCTATTTCCCGGCAACAAGGCAAAAAACGGCTGGTATGGATTCCCCTCTTCATCTCGAAGATTGCCGCGGAACGGAAAAAGTGCTTGTTGTGGATGATATTCCCGAGCAGAGGGAGATCGCAACGATGATGCTCAGGAAGCTGGGTTACCATGTCGTCGCCGTTGCCAGCGGCGAGGCTGCTGTAGAATACCTGAGGGTTGAGACGGCGGATATTCTAGTTCTGGATATGATCATGGACCCCGGTATGGATGGTTGCGAGACCTACCGGCAAATCATCAAAGCAAATCCTCAGCAGAAAGCGATCATTGCCAGCGGTTTTTCTGAATCCGAGCAGGTGAAAGAAGCCCAGCGCCTTGGAGCCGGGGCTTATATCAGGAAGCCCTATACCCTTGAAAAGATCGCCGGCGCCCTCCGCACCGAGCTCAACCACCAGCCATAACCATTCATTCCCGGAGATGACAAGGACAATATTCATGCTCTCTAAAAAAACAATCACACCATCGGAAACCGGTGTCCAATGTTTTTGTAATGCCGAGAAATTTCTGGGTTCCGGTTTTCAGCGGCATGACTATTCCTGGTCATTTTCGACTCCGTCAATATTGCTCCGATGATATTTGATATGCCCAGCCAGCTTCACAATCCGATTTCGCTTCATCTCGATGGATTTCGATTGCCATTCGTGATAAACTTAGAGAAAATACGATAAGTTCGGAATCGCCATCTATCGGCAACACTTTAAATGAGGTTTGTTTCCCTGTTCCGATACCACAGTCTGGGGAAATCGGATCTTCTCTTTTTTTCGATTGTCATTAGCATCCTTGAGGGAGGATTTACGATGGAAGGTGAAGATAGGACAAAAGACCAGCTACTTGAAGAAATCAATGCCCTCCGTCAACAACTCCTGTCGTTTCAGCAAAATCCTGCCCATTTGCACACGCACGGGCGCGAAGTTTCTTCTGCAGATGAACAGCAACTCCCTCTTAAAATCTCAGAAGAGCTACAGCAATGGGAAACCATCTTCAACGTCATCGGTAGTGCCATCTGGCTATTAGACGCAGACTGCTGTATCAGGCGTTCCAATAAAGCCGCTGAGAATATATTTCATAGGCCGATCAGCGATATGATTGGAAAGCATTGCTGGGAAATCGCACATGGAACGTCGCAGCCAGTTCCTGAATGCCCTATTCTCCGGGCAATCGAAACAAGGAAACGGGCATCATCGGAACTGCAAATAGGCGGACAATGGTTTGAAGTGATTGTGGATGTGGTATCTGGTGCTTCAGGAGAAATAACCGGATACTCTCATATCGTCAGCGATATTACCGACCGTAAACATGCTCAGCTTATGCTTATGGAAAGCGAAGCACGCTACCGCCTGATATCGGAAAATGCCGATGATGTTATTTGGCTCTGGGATTTATCCGCCAACCGATATGTTTACGTCAGTCCGTCTGTGGAAAGATTACGTAAGTTTACCGTTGAAGAGATGATGAACCAGACACTAAACGACGCCCTGCTGCCTGAATCCACCTGGCTGCTGACTCAAGAACTGCCGCGACGTATACTGGCCCTGGAATCCGGAGATGAGACGGCCCGTGTCCAATCCTATGAAATGGAACAAAAGTGCAGGGACGGAAGCCTCGTGTTCACCGAGGTGACGACGACCCTTGTAACCGACACGCTGGGCCATGTGACGCATATCCAGGGCATTACCCGTAATATCAACGAACGCAGGAAGATAGAGCTTCTGCTAAGAAAAAACGAGGAGAAATATCGCATTGTTGCAGATTTCGCTTACGACTGGGAATATTGGCTTGGCCTGGACGGAAATCTCCTCTACATTTCCCCATCATCAGAACGGATAACGGGCCATGCCCCGTCAGACTTTTTGAATGATCCTGAATTGCTCGAAAAGATTGTACATCCTGATGACCAGGATATTTTTGCCCGTCATCTCGCAGAGTGTCATGAAGGGTTATCCAACAGTTGCCCGGAGATGGAATTCCGCATCATTGCAAAAAACGGTGCGATCGTATGGCTTGAGCACAAGTGCCAGCCCGTCTATTTAGAGGATGGATCCTATGCAGGGCAACGTGCAAGCAACCGCGATGTCACAGAGCGGAAACGTGTGGAAGATGATCTGCAAACAAGCGAAAAACATTTACGGGCCATTTTGGAGGCATCCACGGAGACCATATTTCTCATGGACAAGCAGGGCCGCCTTCTAACGGCCAACAAAATAACCGCCGATCGTTTGAAAACCGACATGGAGACATTGAAAAAGGCAAATCTTTTTGATTTACTCCCACCCGATGTCGCTGAAAGCAGGAAGAAGAATATTCAGCACGTGATAGAAACCGGTAAACCTTTGCAATTTGAAGATGAGCGCTTCGGGCGAACGATTCTGAATTCGATCTATCCGATACACGGGAAGGATCATCAAGTCAGCCATCTGGCTGTCTTTGGCATAGACATCACCGACCGCAAAACAATGCAAGATCGACTCCGCGAAAGCGATGAAATCTACCGGAATCTGTTTCATAATAACCATGCCACGCTATTGGTCATCGATCCTGAAAGCGGATGGATTATGGACGCCAATTTTGCCGCATGCCGATATTATGGTTATGATCTTTCGAGCCTGACAGGGAAAAAGATAACGGAGATCAATGTTCTGACGTCTGAACAGGTATTTGAAGAAATGGCGCGCGCCAAGGCTGAACAACGGGATCACTTTTATTTCTACCATCGCCTGGCCAATGGTGAAATCCGTCCGGTAGAGGTCTATAGCGGTCCTATCGACCTGAGGGGCAAGCGATTGCTTTATTCGATCATTCATGACATCAGTGAACGCAAAAAGGCAGAGGAGGAAAAGGAAAGACTTATTCTTGAACTGAGAGACGCATTTTCCAAAATCAAGACCTTAAGCGGCATGCTTCCCATCTGTGCTTCTTGCAAAAAGATTCGTGATGATCAGGGCTACTGGAAACAAATAGAATCCTACCTAAGAGACCACTCAAATGCCGAATTCAGCCATAGCATCTGCCCCGAATGCATGATTAAGCTTTACCCTGAATATATCAACAGATAGGCCCCCGCGTTTGATGATTGCCGCGATCTGCCAATTTTAACACTGATCAGTTGCAGGTGCTTATGGCGGGGTTACAGATGAAGGTTCATTGACGCGGTTGTTGTGAGTCCAATACCAGAGCCAACCATCACCGGCGGGTTTCGCCTTGATGTAACCCTTGGCGATGAAATCGCCGAGGGCCTTTTCAACCAGGGGAAGCCCGGCGTCCGATTTGGCTTCAATCCGTCGACACAATTGCTGGACCGTATCTTCGGCGTTTTGCATGCCTGTAAAGACACCTTCCGTTTCAATCAGATCCTGAGACAAAAGCTTATATACCAGTTGGGTCCTGGCGTGACCCTCCACGCGAAGATCGTCCAGGGGCGTGTTGGTTCCCTCTTTATATCCGCGAACCATGATCTGCCATTTTTCATCGATTTCCGCGTCGTACTCGTCGACAAACCGGCGAATATCCTCAGGAGCGAGGGCCGATGTTCTCACGATGGCCTTGTTGGCATCATATTGCGTCCAGTCGTTCGTCAAGATCTGCAGATCGTATTCGCTGACCTTTTCGCGAACCGTGGTGCCCGGGAAGGGAGCCAGCAAATGGTATCCGTAATAAACACCGTCCAGACTTTCGGCAAAGGCTTTTGAGTCCTGGAGCGTCTGGGGCGTTTCACCTGGAAGCCCGGCAATGAAGGACGTATGGACCACAAGGCCGACATCCTTGCAAAGACTGACGGCCCTTCGGACCTGATCCAGGGTAATCTTCTTCTTAATCCGGTCAAGCATCTCCTGGTTGCCTGACTCCACACCGAAGCTGATCCCGTCGCAACCCGTGTCTTTCATGATTTGCAGGGTTTCCATGTCGACGGTGTTCACGCGGGCAAAGGCGCTCCAGGCAAACTTCAAGCCCCGCCGCTCTATTTCACCGCAGACATCCTTCACTTTCTGTTTATCGGAAACGAAAAGATCATCGGCAATATTAATACGGGTAATGCCATAGGACAGAATATTTTCGATTTCATCAACGACAGACGCCACTTGCCGCTGGCGAATCTTGCTGCCCACCATTCTGCGCCCCTGGCAGAAAATGCACTGGTAGGGACAACCGCGGCTGGTAATCATGCTGATGGGAAACCCCAGTGCCTGATAGCGGGAAAGGGGAAGCAGGTGCCGGGCAGGCAGAGGCAAGGTGTTGATGTCTTCGATGAATTCCCGGGTCTCCGTCATATGGATGTCGCCGTTTTCCCGATAGGCAAGGCCCTTTATGCCGGAAAAGGCCGCCGGGTCAAATTCGCAAGCCATCAGCTCAGCAATGGTCCGCTCTCCTTCGCCCATGACCACCATATCGATCTTCGGGTAGGATTGCAGAGTGTTTGCAGCGTCGAAGGTGGCATGGGGGCCGCCCATGACGGTGAATATGTCCGGGTTGATCCGTTTGACCGTTTGCAGGATTTCTGCGGCGCCCGGGAAATTGAGGGTCACAGAGGATGTGCCGACGACCTGGGGTTTGAATTCCTCAAGCCTCTGTTGCAATTTCTCCGGTGTAAAACGGGTGACGATATAATCGAATATCCGAACTTGCGCCCCGGCCCTCTCAAAGGCCGCCGCCACATAGGTCAATCCCAGGGGCGGCGCGGGGGCTTCTTCCAGCGGATAGGGTGAGGCAATGATAGCGACTCGCATTCAATCTCCTTGTTTCGGAAACAGGGTGGCGCGAAGCCATCCGGTCCAGGTGTTGTTTTTCATCAATTGCCGGTCAATGGCATCAAACTGGCCGGCCAGCTTTTTAGGATCGGCATACCAATCGGCGCGCGTCTTCATGTGCCGGTCGGTATCCAGCTCTTTCACAATGACGGCTGGATTGCCTCCGACAATGACATTGGCGGGAATATCCTTGAGAACCACGGAACCGGCGCCGACAATGCTGTTATCTCCTATCGTAACGCCTTTGCAAACAATAGCGCTGTCGCCGATCCAGACATTATTGCCGATTTTCACGGGGGCGCTCTTCCCGACGGACAGGCTGCGGTCATAAATCCCGTGCCAGTCGGAATCGGTCACAAAGGCCTCATTCGCAAACATGCAATTATCGCCGATAGTGATTTCATAGCCGGCGCTGATGCGAATCCCGGGGCAAAGCAGGCAATAGCTGCCGATGTCTATCCGGCCCTGGCCGTCCATATTGGACCATACCGTCAACCGCACCTTCTTGTCCGGTGAGGCAATCACATGGGCATAATCACCGAGACTGACGGGCCCGCCGAACACCTCCACATGCCAGGGCTTCATGAACCAGTGTCCCTTGCCCAGGCGGGCAAATTGCGGCCGGAGGAAATGCTCAACGTACCATGCCTGATAGGCGAGGTGAAGACGCTTAACGATATAAGGCCTTGAATCTCTGAGCAATGCTGTACGAATCCTTTCCCGACCCCTTCCAGAAGCCATGGTGGAAAAGTTGGCTTCCGGGGGTTAACTCATTGAGGGCGTCATAGGCCAGGATAACGGCGGCGGCCGTCCAGGCGGTTTTTTCATCAGGCCAGATGACCGTATCAGGAAAGGTAACACCCATCCAGTAGGAGCCATCGTCATATTTTTTATCGCCAATCCATGAGAAAACGGTCTCGGCATCTTCATAGGCATCAATAGCCGCCAGGGAAAGAACCAGTTCCGATGATTCCGCCATGGTTACCCAGGGCCGGTCGCTCACGCATCTGATTCCCCAGCCGGGCACAGCAAATTTCTCCCAGGATTTTTCAATACGTGTCCGGGCTTCGGATCCTGTGATCGCCCCGCAGAGAATAGGATAATACCAGTCCATGGAAAAGCGCGATTTGATCATGTTGAAATGGTTCGGCAGGTTTTTGATTGCATACGCCAGCTTCTCGGCTGCCGTAAGCCAGCCTCTCCTAGTTTCTCCACGCAGGGAGGCCAGGGCCAGGGCACATTTAAGGCTCATAAAAATGGAACTGCACCCGGTCAGCAAAGCCGTCCTGTCGATCACGCCCGCTTTGTTTCTAGCCCAGTAGATCTCACCCGTGGGCGCCTGCATGCCGACCGCAAAGTCAATGCCGGCGCAGACTGTCGGCCACATCTTTTCAAGAAAGGCCTCATCCTTCGTTACCAGGTAATAATGAAACACCCCGACCGCAATATACGAAGAAAAGTTTGATTCCCGCGTCCAGTCCTCCACCTGACCGTCACGCAAGGCCGACCACCAGCTGCCGTCGCTCTGCTGATTCACGATCATCCAGTCGTAAGCCCTTTTCGCCTCTTCATAAAAACCCGCGACCGTCAATCCCATTGCGCTTTCGACATGATCCCACGGATCGGTTTTGCCGCCTATGGACCAGGGGATTTCTCCGTTATCCTTCTGGATATCGGCAATGAAAGCCGCCAAACCGCTCACATTAACGGGCAGTAGTGCCTTGCAGGGCTCAACATTCAGCTTCATGACTTACTTATCCCTTCCTCATGTAGTAAACGATACTTTTTGCCATTAGCGGGTTCAGGAGTTTATCCAGAAATCGCGTTAAAGCGGGATGGTGAATGATATCCCACTCTAGAAAACGTCTATAGAGTTTTACCAGTGGTGAATCTTCATTTTTGTGGCCTACAAAACAACGTAACCACCAATAGGGCGAATGAAGGGCATGCTTGTATCGAATACTCCAACAGCGCGTTCCGGCTGCCTTCAGAATGTTCAGCATTTCCGTTTTCTTGTAGATGCGGATGTGACCACCGGGTTCATTATGATAGGCCTCCGACAAGGCCCAGCAGATTCGTTCCGGGATGAACCTCGGCACACTCACGGCCAGATTATGGCCGTTTTTCAAAACCCGTACCAGTTCCTGAACGGCCATGTGGTTATCGGGGATATGTTCCAGGACCTCAGAGCAGATGACGGCATCAAAGGCCTCATCCCTGAAGGGCAGATGGGTAACATCCCCTTTGGAGACGAGCCAACGGCCGCTGCATTCGCCTGACATGAGGCTCAGAAAGCTTCGGGTTTTCTCAAGGTCGGCCCAGTTCAGATCAATCCCGACGACATCGATCCCATTACCGCGAAAGGCCTCGCATAGATGGCGGCCGGCGCCGCAACCGGCATCGAGGACCCTCATGCCGGGCTCCAGTCCTAATCTATGAATGTCTATGGTAAGCATGGATTTCTTCTTTATAAATGGCCAGCGTTTTCTTGGCCGCGTGTTCCCAGGTGAGAGAATCACCCACCCGCTTCAGGCCTGCCTGACCCAGGAATGCCCGCTTTTGCGGATTGTCCAGAAGGTCGATAATGGATCTTTCAAGTGCTTCGCTATCCGCGGGCGGAATGAGAATCCCTGCATCACCCACAACTTCAGGCAGGGCGCCGCCGGTTGTGCTGATCACCGGGACGCCGCAGGCCATTGCCTCCCCGGCAGGCATACCGAATCCTTCATACAGCGACGGGATAATGGCCATTGTGGCTTCGGCATAATATCGGGCAAAATCCTCATAGGCAATACGCCCCGTAAAATGAACCGTATCCTGCACGCCCAACTCGCCAACCAGGCGTTCAATCATGCCATCTTTTTTTGGCTTGCCGACGACGGTCAAATGGATGGGACGTGTCTTTTTTATGGAAGCCACAGCGGTCAGCAGATAGCGCAGACCCTTCAACGGCGTATCCGCACTGTTGGTAACCAGCAGATGATGGGGCTTCCGCTCGACACCGGGCAAGGGATAGAAAAAGTCCGTATTGATCCCGTTGGGGACGACCCGGAACTTGTCTGCCGAAACGCCGAATTCCCGGCTGATATCTTTTTTCGAGCATTCCGAGACCGTGATGATTTTGGAAAGCTGGCGCGATACGCGCACCTGCATCCTCAGGAAGGAATACCATCTTTTAACCTTCAGGCGCTTGAACCAGTTCGGCGCCGCTTCGATTTCCATATCTCGATCGACCGTGATGGGGTGGTGAATCGTCGCCACCATGGGAAAACCCAGCTCCGGTATACGAAGCAGGCCATAGGCCAGACACTGATTATCATGAACAATGTCGTAGCAGGGTTTCTTCTCCCGGAGAAATTCGTAAACACGACGGCCAAATGTAAACGGTTCAGGAAACCCCCCGGAACACATGGAAAGAAATTCGACCTGATTGAGTGGCTTGAGTAAATCCCGATAGTTCTTGACCCTGAATAGATGATTCGGATTATAGAGATCCAGGCCGGGCAGTCGATGAAGGGAAATATTTTCCATCAGCTCCGGGTAAGGCGGTCCGGCAATAACATCCACGTTATGTCCCAAATCGCGAAGTGCCCGACTGAGATACTTGATATAAACGCCCTGCCCGCCCGATGTCGGGTTGCCGCGATAGGACAGCAGACAGATTTTGAGCGACTTACCGTTACCGTTCTTTTTCCGTTTTGACGACTGCTTGATCGATTTTCCCATGACCCGCAATTACTCCAAAGAAGATTAACCGCATGCCTTTGCCACAAGTTTTTCCGAATTCGCAAACATGAGCACCGTTTCTTCTTCGGTCATGCCTGCGCCGGCAGCGATTTTTACCGCCATTTCCTTGGACACCAGGTCCTGGGGACCATGGCTGTCCGTATTCATAACCAGAGAAGCGCCGGATAGCCGCGCCATCTTTAATACATGGCCGTTCGTGAGACTGTGGCCCTTTCGCGTCGTTAACTCAAGATAGATGCCCTTTTGGGCCGCCAGCGACGCCTCCTCTTCCGAAATCAGGCCGGGATGGGCCAGAATATCGACGCCGGCATTGATGGCGGCCAGATTTGTCCCCGGAGCAACAGGTTCAACAATGGTTTCACCGTGAACAACAATCATTTGCGCCCCCAGCGCTTTCGCCTCATCGACAAGTTGGGCAATCCGGCCGGGCGGGACATGTGTCAACTCAATACCTGCAATTACGCGTATTTCAGAGGTCTCGGACAACTGAAGGCTGACGCGGATAATGCGGGGGATAATAAAATCGATATTCGAGGTGTCTCCATGATCGGTAATGGCAATGGCCCGGTAACCGGTCATCCTGGCCCGCCGGACCAGTTCGGAAGGAACCAGCTCACCGTCGCTGAACAGGCAATGGGTATGCAGATCAATCATCGGGCGCCTCCTTCCTGAATTGGGTAGAGCCTTGTAGCAGATTTATGACCGAAGGTCAACAAAGGGATAAAAAAATACAGATTTAATTGACAAAGGCCTTTTACTTTTGAACCGACCTTTTCGGGATCACCAGCCACATGGCCAAATAGGCCAGAATACCGAATCCGAATGAAATCAATATAATCAAGATGAAGAGAATCCTGATCAGGGTGGGATCCTTGTCAAAGTATTCGCCCAACCCGCCGCAAACACCGCCGATTTTACGATCCGATTCCGATAAATATATTTTCTCCATCCGGCCCTCCTTCACAGGACATCTGCCGACAGGCGGCAAAGCGGTTTTATACAGTAAAAATATGATATTTGTCAACACGTACGTTGACTTAGCTTATTCGTTATTTTATAATTCCATCAGATAAAAACAGCCGAAAATATCGTCATAGGAAGAGACGGCATTATCCTGGCAAGGGATGGAAAAGGGCCGTTTTTCATGGACAAGACCGGATTGTCGAAAGAAGCCTGGAAGCAACGCACCTATTACTGCACCTTCCTTGTTAGGGAATAGCTTTCGATGAATCATGTCTGGATAAATAAAAAATGCTTGACAAACGTCTTGCGATGTATTACGTTTTGTCATAAAGATATTTGTTGACAAAACAGTTTACTTTGTACAACAATTCTAATATGCTGATATATCAGTTTGATACGGGAGATTCTTAGATGAAAACAAAATGGATCCTAATACTCAGCCTTGGGATAGTGTTAACTTCGTCCTTAGCCTCGGCGGATTATACGCTTTCATTTGGCGATAAATCGATTTACTGGCCCACCTGGGCTACCAGCACTGATGCATATGGACCGGACAACACTCGCGATGTCATTGGAAATCCCAATATCACGGGCGGCGTGGCAACCCTCACCAATGACGGCTATCTCAAATCTATCCGGTTTAATTATACGGCATCCGACTGGAATATGCTGACACCGGGCAACCTGTTTATCAACATCAAGACCAATGCCGCCGACAACAACTGGAACTATGTCGTCAATACCATGGGTTATTCCAATTCAACGACGACTCGCGACCATAATAATCTTGCGGCAGGTAATTATAGTCTCTTCGGTGTCAATGTGAGTGCTGTGAAAGGCACAAACAACACCGCCTATATCTTATCAGGTCAAGATGTCACTGGCGCATGGAGCGGATATGACATCAGAGATAACCACCCCATTGGGTTACAGGCCAACACCCTGACTAATCTAATAGGCAACGTATACTATTCAGGCTGGCCGGGCAAAGACAATCCCACCGCCGGTCATTCCATCTACGATTTTACAAGCCTATCCGCAAAAGGTTTATACCTCGGTGCGAACAAGGAAATTGTCATCGGATGGGAAACGACCTGCGCCAATGATGTTATTTATGAGACGGTCAAAACGCAGCCCGTCCCTCTGCCTGCCGCTCTCTGGCTCCTGGGTTCAGGGCTTATCGGACTGGCAGGTTTCAGGCGGGTCCTCCGGAAATAATGGCCATGCTGCCAAGTCTGCTTTAAAGGCAGGCCCATTGCGGGTCCTGCCTTTTTTATTATATATTCAGGCGGTTTAAAATGCGAAGAGAAAAAAAGGAAATAAAAGACCGGTCAGTGATCAACCATATCCTGGCTACGGCCCCCGTCGGCCGCCTGGGAACCCTGGGCCAAGGCGGCTATCCCATGATCAAGCCGCTGAATTTCGTTCATATAGGAGAATGCCTTTATTTCCACAGCGCCATGGAAGGAGAAAAGATCGAGGACATACGCCGTGACAACCGGGTTTGCTTTGAGGTGGACGTACCGGTTCGCTATATAAAAGCCAAGACCAATCCCTGTAGTGCGTTTTACCAATATCGAAGCGTTATCATCAGAGGACGGGCCTCTATCATTGAGGACATGAAAGAAAAGCGTCAGGCCCTGACGGTGTTAATGGAGAAATATCAACCGGAAGGCGGTTACGATGACTTTCCGGAAGGGAAAATCGCGATAACAGCGGTAGTACGGATCGATATTGAAGAAATGGCCGGTAAGGAAGATTTGGCGGAACGCTGAGGAGCCATTGTCATAGGCCTTCAACTTTATCCTAAATGTCTTCATGCATCCGTGAAGCTCTGTTAAATCCCCCGGCAGGATCATCTCCGACAAGACCGCAAATAACGCAAGGGCAGTGGCCACCGGTCAACCAATCTCAATAAGCAGATCGGTAAAATCACCTTTTGCATCAGGCTGCGGATAGGTTCTGATCCGTCCTGCATAATCGAGGGAACAATATCCCAAACCGATCACCTGTGCTGTTTCATTTTCTATCTTTCTCAATTTATCGGGGATCTTTTCCCTGCACAGTCGGATTATCGGGGAATGAAACCCACTCTGTAAAGGCGCCTTCATGAATTCGGACACTGGGATAACCCAGATAGAACTTGAACAGGAGAAATTCGTTCGTGGCCTCCCGCCCTGTCCCGCAGGAGCATATGATCGTCTTTTCCCTGACAATGCCTTTTTCCTGAAGTAGCGCGTTTATTTGTTCGAGCGGTTTGAGGAGCGCCTTATTTTTCTCATCCATCAAACCCGCCCAGGGCAAATTCAACGCGCCGGGTATATGCCCGGGTTTCGACCAGCAGCCCTGTCCTTCATAGACAGAAGGCGGACGGGCATCAAGGAGTATCACGTCTCGTCGGTCTTTGATTTCCAGAAATTCATCATGGCCTATATAAAAATTCTGCTGGACGTCAATATGGAAGTCTGTGGATTTTGCAAGAGGAAATTCCTGGGACAGGGGCCCGCCTTCAAGCTTCCATTGGTCGATCCCTCCGTTGAGCACATAAACAGTTTGATGGCCGTAGCGCGCCAGGCTGTAAGCCACCATCGTCTGCCCCAGTCCATCTCCCCAGCCCTTGTTGACACCGACCCCCGAATAAACAACGACCGGGGTATCCTCTTTCAGGCCCGCTTCAGCAATAATAGGACGGATGGCCTCCGGCGGCACCCAGCGGGCCGGATGGCCACCTATATGGCTGCGAAACAGATTCTCGTTAATGTAAATCGCGCCCGGAATATGCTCCTGGATGTAATCGTGGACATTGGGTTGGCAATCGATGATTGTGACCTGCCCACCATTTAAACGGGCCATTAGCCAACTTGCGGAAACAAGGCCTACCCTGCCCTGCCCTAAAGGATCGGACATTGTCATCATTATAACCTCCTCGGGTAAAACGGTTAATTACTTACGGATAAAAAAGCGCAACGGAAATTCCGCAACGAATGGGTGGATTCTACTAAAAGAGCATTTATTTTTCAATTTTTTCAGAACCGGAATCATGAATCATATAAAACAAAAAATAAATATTAGCCAACAATGATTTTAATATTAGCATAATATCTTTTCTTTTTTAATTTTATGGCTGAATTATTTATAGTTATGGCTTGACATTTGGAAAACGTTGTCATAATGGGTAATTCATACAGGAAGTTATTATTAACCGGCAGTTTGAAACAGGTGCAAAAGTAAAAGTTGGGTATGAACATTTTGCAGTACCGGGTCAGTTATTGTGACCTCAAGCCATTTGCTGTTCCGGCTTTCTGTCATCATGACCATCCGACTTTGCTAATACTAGGAAAGGAGGTTGCATGCGATGTCAGAAGGTAAAGTAAAGTGGTTCAATGAGCAAAAAGGCTTCGGGTTCATCGAAAAGGATGATGGTGAAGACATTTTTGTTCATTTCAGTGCAATTCAGGACAGCGGGTTCAAGACATTAACCGAGGGCCAGCGCGTCAGTTTCGATGTCGAAAAGGGCAAGAAGGGTTTGGCTGCCGTCAACGTAAAATCTCTTTAAAAAGAAATCATAGACATGCAAGAGGCGCTCTCGTATATATTAATGAGAGTGCCTCTTCTTTTTTCCCCTCCGGTAAAAACCTATGTTTAAAAAGTATCGTTACATGATGGCTTCCGGATACATTCATTATTTTCTTTGCTGGTTGATCCGTTTATATTCACTGACCTTCCGTTTGACCGTGGAAAATGAGAGGCCCTGGCTTGAACATCTTCAAAAAGGCGGCAAGGTTCTTCTTTGTGTGTGGCATCAACAGTTTTTTGCCGCCATCGGACACTTCAAGTCCTACGAATCCTTTCATCCTTCCCTGATGATCAGCAAAAGCAACGACGGGGATATTATCGCCCGGATTGCAAAAGCACAGGGATGGCATCCCGTTCGGGGGTCATCATCAAGAAACGGGGGGAAAGCCATGAAGGAAGTGATTGAGCGGCTCTGTGAATCAAGACTGGCCGGTCATATTGTCGATGGTCCGCAAGGGCCGGCAGGCGTCGTCAAGGCCGGTGTGATCAGTATTGCGCGAGCAGCCGATGCCGTAGTGGTACCCTTCTATACATCGGCAGACCGGGCCTGGTACTTCAATAGCTGGGATCGCTTTATGATTCCCAAGCCGTTTGCCCGGGTAACCATCCGCTTTGGAGAAATGATGCCGGTGAAAGCTGTTGACGATGAAGCGGCCTTTGAAGGCAGACGTCAGCAACTCGAAGACATCATGAGGCCGGCATTAATCAGCGGCTAGAAGTCACTACTTCGGCCGAAAGGCAATTGACATGATCCGTGCGATAACAGACAATCCGTTAGCGGATCCCCCTCATATTGCCATTGCAAGATCGGGTTTGCTTCTTCTCTTTCAGACCATTCGCCTTCAGCTTTTTTATCCCAGACAGACTTGGGCCAGGCGCCTCACATTCTCGTCTTCGCCCATGGCGATCAGTTCATCACCTTTCTCAATCAGATAAGTAGCCAGAGGGTTGAAGATCATTTTCCCGGAAGCCTTTTTGACAGCGACAATAATCAGACCGAAACGCAGACGGATCTCCGACTCTTCAAGGGTTTTGCCGATAATGGATGACCCTTCGCAGACGGGCAATTCCTCCATCCTCAGATCAAGGCTCTGGCGGCTCGTTGTGATTTCAATGAAATCGAGCATGGCGGGCCTCAGGATCGCCATGGCCATTCTCATCCCGCCCAGAGTGTAAGGCGACATGACCCGGTTCGCTCCGGCCCGCAGCAGGCGGTGTTCAGACTCTTCCTGCTCGGATCGGGAAAGAATAAAAACATTGGGATTGAGTTCTTTGGCCGTAAGGATGACATAGAGATTTTCAGCATCCGTCGGCAAAACGCAGACAATACCTGCCGCACGCTTGATACCTGCCTCCAGAAGGCATTTATCGCTCGTCGCATCCCCCTTGAAGTAAAGAAACCCTTCTTCTTCAATTTTTTCTATGATCTCGGCATTACTCTCAATAACCACAAATGGTACTTTCTCGGCAGAAAGTTCTTTCGCAATAAGATAGCCAATCCGGCCGCAACCGCAAATAATATGATGGTTCTTGATGTTTTTGATCATTTTCAGCATTCTTCCCTTTCCCATGATATCTTTTATATGGCCTTCCAGCATGGTTTCAGCCAGGAGATAACCGGCATAGAACATCGTTCCAACACCGAAAATAATCAGGACCATGGCGAAAAGCCTGCCCTGCCAGGTATGGGCATAGATATCGCCATAACCGACCGTTGAGAGCGTAACGATGGTCAGATAAAGGGACTCAAAGTAGCCGAACCCCTCTAACCATTGAAATCCGAGGGTGCCGATGACGATGATCAGCAACAAAGCCATAAAGGCGATTTGAAGTCTTCTTTTCATGATGGCGAGAGCAGGTCCTCCAAGACGGGAATCATAAGCCGCATGGCCCGATAACCTTCTTCAATGGACTCCTCGCCACGATTGAATTCGAGAAGCCCGATATGGGCCAGGTGGGGAGAGATTAAAATTTCGGGGGGATCAGAGGCCAGACGTTGCTTTGTCATCCTGTCCTGCATGATGTAAACAGATTTTGAAATAACCTGGATGAGAGATGGCCCCCGTTCCGGCTGCTCCTGAATGAGCCTTTTAAAATTAGACACTTGCCCGGATTTTAACTTACCGTTAATGAGAGACGCCAGCTTCTGGGATAAAGCACTCTTGCCGTTCTTAACCGGCGGTCGCTTGTCCCGGCTTAGAAAGCGCCTGCCCATGATGTCCGAATTCAGATTGACGGCTATTACGATATCCGCCCCCATGTATCGGCATAAAGATACGGGAATCGGGTTGACGAGTCCCCCATCTACCAGCCATTCCGTTCCCCTTTGAAATGGCGTCAGAATCCCCGGCATGGACATGCTCGCCCGGATAGCATCCATCAACGAACCATCCTGCAGCCATACTTCTTTCCCCGAGTTCAGTTCCGTGGCCACAGCAGCAAAGGGTATAGGCAATTCCTCAATCTGTAAGTCCGTCATCCTTTCACGCAAATACCTGGTCAGACGGTCGCCTTCAAAGAGCCCCGCCCGCGGCAGGTTCACATCCATGAAGCTGATGATATCCGGCCAGGTCAGCTTACGGACCCAAGCCTCCAGGGAATCGATAAATCCAGCGGCAAAAGCGCCTGCGACCATGGCCCCCATTGATGTCCCGGATACGATATCGATCTGAATGCCGGCTTCTTTTATAGCCTTGATCACCCCCAGATGTGACCATCCACGGGCAGATCCGCTGCCCAGGGCCAAACCGATTTTTTTTGCCGGAGGCATAACAGATGGCAAATCCTGCTCATTCTTCTTCTGGGCGGCCCCTTTTTTCAATTGATTCTCTCCTTGATTGTTACGAATTGTAACATGGCCCATCCGGCAATTAAGGGTTTCTCTGCAAATGACAGACCGAATGTCCGCCGGCACTCATTTATACTAAAATGCCTCTGAAAAGGCCAGTGTTTTATAACGGTTGACAAGGTTCTATGGATTACGTTATGGATTCCCAGCACAATAACTATTGCGGAGGTCTGTTACATGGTTGCCCATTATTCCGGAAGAAAGCTTTTACTAAAGACCGCCATATACATTCTGCTCGGCCTGATTTTCCTTGGCGTATCTCCATATCGCGCAGATGCGGCACCTGCTAAAATGCAGGCGACACTGGCATCATTTGCCGATCTCGTTGAAAAATTGAGCCCATCGGTCGTTAATATCAGTACGATCCAAACGGTTAAATCCGGCGGCGGCCCTGCGAATAATGCCCCCTTCGGCTTCTTTGGCAATGATGAGTTGTTTCAGCGCTTTTTCGGGCAGATGCCGGAGCGTGAACATAAAAAAAATAGCCTTGGATCCGGTTTCATCATTTCCAATGACGGTTATATCTTCACCAATCACCACGTTGTAGCCAAGGCCGACAAAATCAAGGTCAAACTCGCAAACGGCAAGGAATATGACGCAGAGATCAAGGGTAGAGACCCCAATACGGATCTGGCCCTTATCAAGATCAAAACAAACGAGAACCTGCCCGCCATAACCCTGGGTGACTCCGATAAACTCCGTGTCGGTGACTGGGTATTCGCCATCGGCAATCCCTACGGTCTTGAACATACAGTGACCGCCGGCATTGTCAGTGCCAAAGGCAGGGCTCTGGGCTCCGGCCCTTATGATAACTTCATCCAGACGGATGCCTCCATCAACCCGGGCAACAGCGGCGGTCCTCTTTTCAACCTTAACGGTGAAGTCGTGGGCATCAATACGGCTATTATCGCCCAGGCTCAGGGAATCGGGTTCTCCGTCCCCGTTAATATGGCAAAAAGCATCCTCTCCGATTTAAAAACGAAAGGTTCCGTGACCCGCGGCTGGCTGGGTGTCTCCATTCAAAACATAACCCCGGACATAGCAGAAAACATGAAGCTAGGCGATAAGAAGGGCGCTCTGGTCGGCCAGGTCTTTGAAGGAGATCCTGCCGACAAGGCCGGCATTAAAACAGGGGACATCATTATTGCCATAGACGGGCGCCCCATCCAGGACACCCAGGAGCTATTGAGAATCGTTGCAGCCCTGCCCGTCGGTAAAACGGTAGCAATAAAGGTTTTAAGGGAAGGCTCAACGAAATCGCTGTCCCTGGTCATCGCGGAAAGGAAGGAAACAAGAACGATGGCGAAGGCCGGCAACACCAGCGAACAGCTCGGTATGGCCGTTCAGGAAATCACACCGGAAATGGCCAGGCACTTTGGGCTTTCAGGGAAGGAAGGCGTTATCGTGACTGACGTCAAAAGGGGAAGCCCGGCCGATGAGGGTGGGCTGAAGCCCCAAGACATTATTCTTCAGATTAACCGGATTAATATAAATACCCTGAAGGATTTCCTGGGGGAAATAACGCGAAGCGGCAAGAATGAGTCCCTGATGTTTCTTGTCAAAAGAGAAGACAACACCATGTTTCTAACGATCAGGAACATTCAGAAGTAAATATATGACAGGACCCGGTACCCTTGATTAAAATATCGGCCCTTTTCAGCAACCGTAATTTTATATTCCTGCTGGCCATCTTTGCTGGCCTGATTGCCTATCATGGCGCCGACTGGACGGAGCCCCTTGTTATCCCGGGTCTTGCGATTGTAATGACTATTTCGACCCTGGGCATTCCGAACAGCGTCTTCCGTTCACCCCGCTCTCTCATCATTCCGGCTCTCAAGGGCATTCTGATGAATTATCTGATCCTTGCCACAGTCATCATTGCCCTCAGCGCCCTGTTGATACGTGATGAAGCTCTCCGGGTGGGATTCATCCTCGTTGCCGCCGTCCCTCCTGCCGTTGCCGTGATTCCGTTCGCCAATTTACTGGAAGGAGATCAAACGCTGGCCCTTATCGGGACCGTAGGGGCTTATATGGCTGCGTTAATCGTGATGCCTGCCATCACCCTCAATCTTATCGGCGCATCCTTTATAGAACCCTGGAAACTGGCCACCGTGATGCTGGAGTTGATCGTCCTGCCCCTTCTTGTATCACGACTGCTCCTCTGGAAAGGCTGGCACAAGCCCCTGGCCCGCCCCAGCGGTGCATTGACCAATTGGAGCTTTTTCATCGTTCTTTATACAATCATTGGTCTGAATCGCACCGCCCTTGTCAGTCAGCCTCTTGCTATTATGCCCGTCATTCTTATCACTTTTGTCGGGATCTTCCTCATGGGGTATCTGATTGAGCTCATCGGCCGCTATTATCACATCCCCCAGGAAACCCTCACCAGCCTCAACCTTCTGGGAACGCTCAAGAATTATGGACTCTCCGGCGGTCTGGCCCTGACTTTTTTCAACCGGGAAGCTTCCCTGCCGTCAGCGGTCGGCACCATATTTCTCATTGTTTATATTGTCTGGCTGGACTTTCGCCGGAAGAAATATAAGGCAAGGGCTTAAAAGGACTTGCCAAAACCATTAACGTGTCTTAACTTAGAGAAAATTTAACGACGGAAGGAGAGAACTATGGCTATTTTATTACCGGATTTACCTTACGCAAAAGATGCCCTCGCGCCTTATATTACTGCAAACACATTGGATTTCCACCATGGCAAGCACCACAAGGCCTACGTGGATAATGCCAATAAACTGGTCGCGGGAACAGAACTGGAATCGCTGTCGCTTGAGGATATCATCCGCAAAACCGCCGGTGATGCAGCCAAAGCCGGCATCTTCAACAACACGGCCCAGATCTGGAACCACTCCTTTTACTGGCAATGCCTGAAACCGGCTGGCGGAGGCCTGCCCACGGGTCCCATTGGCGAAAATATCATTGCCGTGTGGGGCAGTTATGACAAATTTGTCGAAGAGTTGAAAACAGCCGGGACCACGCAATTCGGCAGCGGTTGGGCCTGGTTGGTGCTTGACAATGGCCAGCTCAAGATTACCAAAACGGCCAATGCCGATACACCCATTGCCCACGGACTGAAACCCCTGTTGACCATTGACGTCTGGGAACATGCCTATTACCTGGACTACCAGAACAGGCGTCCCGATTATCTCGCAACCGTCATCGACAAACTGATTAACTGGGATTTCGCAAACGCCAATATGCGTTAACAAACCTCGTGCGGATGATCATGGATGTAAAGATCATCCGCACTTTTTTTCACCGGCGATAAGATGAAAAGCATTTAAGTTCAATTAAATTGTTACAGGACTTGAGCAGATATTGAAGGAAGACATCCCTCATTATAGAGGCCACAGAAGCCGCCTGAAGGAAAAGTTTGTTCATTCCGGCGTTGAGTCCTTTCATGATTATGAAGTCCTCGAACTGCTGCTTGGCTACGCCATCCCTCAAAAAGACGTCAAGCCCCTGGCAAAAACGCTCTTGAACACCTTCGGCGGCATCAAGGGGGTGTCTGATGCGGATATTGAAACGCTTTGCACTGTATCAGGAATCAGCAATCACACGGCTATCCTGATTAAATTGATTAAAGAGATCAGTGGTCTGTATCTGAAAGATCATGCCAAGGGAAAAACTCAGATTTCCTGTACGTCAGAACTCCTCAACTACTGCAAAACGAGGATGGGAGGCCTTAAAGACGAGCAGTTTTGTGTAATCTACCTTGACGCCCAGAACCAGCTCATCGACATGGAAACCATCCAGGAAGGCATCGTCAACCAGGCCGTCGTGTACCCTCGGCAGGTTCTTGAGAATGCCCTGCGGCAAAAGGCGTCGGCGATAATTCTTGTTCACAACCACCCATCAGGGCATGTCAGGCCTTCTGATGCTGATATCCGCCTTACCAGAACCATTCAGGAAGCCGCCCGAATGCTGGAAATCCTCGTTCACGATCATGTGATCATCGGCGAAAACCGATTCTTCAGCTTTCGGGAAGAAGGCATCATGGCATCCAGCTAGAATCCTGCCCTCATATTAAAGCTTCAGGGAAAATCAATCTTGCCAGCATCGGGAATTTCTGATAGGTCTCGCAACAATCAACAAAAGGCGTTTTTTCTACTGGAAAGAGAAGGTTACTTGCCATGGCACGGGATACATCACTGAATAAAGCAATAGAGGTCTTGCAGGTCGAAGCGGACAGTATTCTAAAGCTGATCGACAAGCTGGATGATAACTTTACCAGGGCCGTGGAAACCATCTACAAATCCAAGGGCCGCGTTATTGTCACAGGCATCGGTAAATCAGGAATCATCGGCAGGAAAATTGCTGCCACGCTAACCAGCACAGGAACACCGGCAATATTTCTTCACCCCGTAGAAGGGATGCACGGGGATCTCGGCATCGTCACCAAGGATGACATCATGATCGCCATCTCCAACAGCGGAGAAACGCAGGAACTAAACATGATCGTCCACAGTGTCCGGCAGATCGGGGGCTCACTGATCGTCTTCACAGGAAATCCCAAATCGACGCTGGCCCAATGCAGCGATATTGTCGTGGATGTTGGTGTGGAACGCGAGGCCTGCCCCTTCGGGCTGGCCCCGACCTCGAGTTCCACGGCAACCCTGGCCATGGGGGATGCCCTGGCGGTGGCCCTGATCGATAAGCACAATTTCAGTGAAAATGATTTCTATAAATTCCACCCGGGCGGAACTCTCGGATTGCGCCTTCTCGAAAAAGTGCGTGATATTATGATTCGCGGAACGCAGATTCCTAAAGTCCTATCCGGGACACCGGTTGCCCAGGCTATCGAAACGATGGATGAACTCAACAAAGGTTTTGTTCTGATTACAGACGAAAAGGGAATTCTGATGGGAATCCTCACGGATGGAGACCTTCGGCGCCTTGTGAGGGGTGGGCGGCATCTGAAGGATCAGCCTATCGATAACCTTATGACGAAAAACCCCAAGAGCATTGATGAAAACACGTCTCTTGCGGCCACCCTTGAGGCAATGCAGAAGGATGAAATTACTACCTTTGTGGTCGTTAACGGCCAGAACAAGCTAAAAGGCTATGTCCATCTCCACGATATCCTCGGCCGGGGAGGAAGCCTGAAGATGTCCATCTTCTAGATAATTCAGCGCTTCAGATGGATCTCGTTTTTGTCGTAATCGATGGTCATCTTGAAATCGGAGAAAAAGCTCAATCCCAAAAGGCCGTCGTAATTGGGATGGTCATACATTTCGTCTATATAACTCGCCTGGACATATCTTTTCACGGCCCCGCCAAGATCAATTTTTTCAATAAATACCTCATGGGCTTCGACAACACCCGCTGCGGTTACAGCCTTCCCTTTTCTCGGATTGGCGGGTAAATTCTGGTTCAGCTTCTTCAACAGCTTCACATTGATTTTCACCGTCGTCGCCCCTGTATCCACAATCATCCTGGCAGGCAGGTGATCATTTATGACCAGATCGACAAGCATGCCGCCATAGGCCCTTTTGAATGGGATAATAAACTCCCGCCCCCGTTCCTCCCCCGTGATATTTGGCGGTACAGAGGTACCTTCGCGCATCTTTGAAACTTTGACGTCCTTCCCTTTCGAACCGGATGACTGTGGCGGTTGATCTGAATAATGGGCAACGCCGTCTTCATCGATCCAGCGATAGAGATCTGCGCCCATCGATAAATTTGGATCAATAAGGGCAGTGCATAGGATTCCTGCTGCAAGTATGGTTCGATAAATTCCCGATTTGAAGAGAAGCATCAATTTGGCCTCCTGCCTAATCTTCTCAAGAAACAAACAACGATAGGGTTCTACAAGAAAGGGGTTACGCCATCCAGCATAACCCCTTGATTTCCATGGTAGGCGGTACTGGGATTGAACCAGTGACTTCTACCGTGTGAAGGTAGCACTCTCCCGCTGAGTTAACCGCCCGTTGTTTGAGGTCTATAGCCTAAAGAGCCGCTCTTTTCAAGAGAAATAATGCCCCGGCAACCTCAATATTCTCAAACAACCTTCAACGCCGGTTCATCATGGCAAAGAGAGAGTATCAGCATCAGGAGAAATGCAATGAGCGGCAGGATTTTCTGCAGCCAGAAAGGAAGTTTATCCGTCCCCGTTTTCTGCAAATCGTTTCTTCGGGGTTCCTCTTTTTGTGCAGCGTTGGAAGAAGCCGCGATGAACTGCGAGTTGGATCTGGCTTCCAGCTTGAGCATTTCCTTCCTGAATTCCGCCATGTTCTTTTTCATGCGCCCCATGAACCACCCTCCGCCACAGTAAAGACAAGTCTTCATTTAATCGCAAATGCAACAAATATCAAGAAGCATAATGTCACACAAAAAAAGCCCCACTCCAAATGGAGCAGGGCTTTTTTTGTAACGTTGTGTTGGCAACTAAATCATTTCATAGATCCCGGCAGCACCCATACCGCCACCGATACACATGGAAACGATGCCGCGCTTTCCCTTGCGGCGCTTCAGCTCATGAAGCAACTGGGCCGTCAATTTTGCGCCGGTGCATCCCAGGGGATGACCCAGAGCGATGGCCCCGCCGTTCGGATTGATATCCCCCGCCCAGTAACGGTCTTCGATACCGACTTCGCGGCAGGAATAGATGGCCTGGGAAGCGAAGGCCTCGTTGATTTCATAGACATCGATATCTTTGGTCGTCAATCCCGCCATCTTCAAAACCTTCGGAATGGCGTAGGCCGGACCGACACCCATTTCTTCGGCCTTGCAGCCGGCAACGGCAAAGTGAGACAGCCGCGCCAAGGGTTTCAGTCCCAGAGCCTTGGCCTTATCCGCCGTCATAATGATACAAAATGCAGCGCCGTCCGTCATCTGGGAAGCATTACCTGCCGTAACGGAACCTCCCAGCTTGAAGGGCGACTTCAGTTTGCCCAGATCTTCCACGGTGGTCGGCCAGCGGACACCATCATCCATATCGAAAACGAAAGCCTCGCGAACACGCTTTCCGCTTTTGGTGACCTTGTACTTCTGGGCCGTAATGGGGATGATTTCATCCTTGAATTTTCCCGCCTGAATGGCTTCATGAGCCCGGCGATTACTCTCCACGCCGAACTTATCCTGGTCTTCACGGGAAACATTGTGGTTTGCCGCCACGTTTTCCGCCGTGATGCCCATGTTGACATAAACATAGGGCACGCTGCCGTCAAACTTCCAGCCGGGCAGAGGACGCATAGCTGCCCCACCCATGGGGATGTGGGACATAGTTTCGCAACCGCCGGCAATGATGACTTCCGACCAGCCTGCCCGTATTTTCGCCGTGGCGTCGGCAATAGCCTGAATACCTGATGAACAAAAACGATTGACCACCATGCCGGAACAAGAAATCGGCAAACCCGCTCCCATAGCCAGGATTCTTCCGAGATTCATTCCCGTCTCTGCTTCTGGGAAGGAACAGCCGACAATCAGATCATCCACATCCGCCGGATTCAACTGGGGAACCCGGGCCATCAGGCCCTTGATTACCTGAAGACCATACTCTTCCGCACGCGTTGCGGCCAGACCGCCTCTTTTGTAGCGTCCACCGGGACTTCTTACAGCTTCGACAATAACAGCATCGATCATGATATTCCTCCTTCAATTCTTGAAGGGGCGGCGTCAGGTCCCTTTCGGCCGATCCTGCCGCCGCTCCCGTTTTAGTTTATTGTTAGTTACGCAGGGGCTTGCCCGTATTCAGCATGTGCATGATACGATCCTGCGTCTTCTTTTCGCCCAGCAGACTCAAGAAGGCTTCCTTCTCCAGATCCAGGAGACTCTGCTCCGTCACGAAGGTACCTTCCGCACAATCACCGCCGGAAAGAATATAGGCAACCTTTCGGCTGACATGAACATCATAGTCTGAGACATAATTGCCGTGCCGCATATTGAAGAGCAGAGCATCGACAAAGCCCTGGAAATTCTCTCCCATGACGGGAATCAGCGCCGGACGGGGCCGCTTGTAGTACATGGCCAGGGCCAGGACGAGATTCTTGGCATCCCAGATCTGCTGTTCCCGGTTCATGCTGATATTTTCCGTCTTGCGGACATACCCCAGTTCCATGGCTTCCATGGCACTGGTGGACACCTTGGCGGTGGCAATGTTTTCAAATGCCTTGGCGGCATAATACTGCATATTCAGACCATTCTCTACAACACCGGAGGGAATGCCTTCCGTCAGGCGAAGCAGCAATTCCTTGCAGCCGCCGCCGGCAGGAATGACACCGACACCCACTTCGACGAGGCCCATATAGGACTCACCACAGGGTTGGCATCGGGTACCGTGCATGGCGATCTCGCAACCGCCGCCGAGAGCCATACCGGCAGGGGCGGTCACGACAGGCTTGGAGAGATATTTCATCCGCATATTGGCATTCTGAAGATTCTCAATCCCCTTTTCAATCACATCCCACTGGGCCATCTGAACACCGACGATCACCTTGAAGACATTGGCGCCGACAGAGAAGTTCGCAGCATGATTACCAACAACCATTCCCACAAAATCCTTCTCCACAATGTCACAAGCCTGGAACATCATGGCAGTCAGATCTTCATCAATGGCATTCATCTTGGAATGGAACTCGAGACAAGCCACACCATCGCCTATGTCGATCAGGCTTGCGCTGCCGTTGGAGGCAACGACCTTGTTCCGCTCTTTGAGGGGCGGCAGAAGAATCACGCGCGGATTGGCTACCGCCAAGACATAATCCTTCTTCTCGAAGTCATAATAATACAGCCCGTCATCCTTCCGGGTGTAGAAGGAGGTAAAGCCTTTTTTAACCATCTCCTCGATCTTCTTGGGAACCTTCAATTTCAGCTTTTTCATGACCTCGACGGCCTCTTTGACACCGACGGCGTCCCAGGATTCGAAGGGCCCCAACTGATGGTTATAGCCCCACTTCATGGCGTTGTCGACGGCAACGATGTTGTCGCAGATCTCTCCCACCCGGTTGGCCGAATAGATGAAGTTCTTGCAGAAATATTCCTGGACATATTCAGAGGCCTTGTCATCGCCGAAGAAAACGGCTTTCATCTTGGAAACGATATCCTCTTTCTTCCCGGCGGCAGAAATGGAGGCGAATTTGGGCTTCCCTGCCGGGACGTATTCCATCGTATTAATGTCAAGCATGAGTTTGGCGTTCTTGCCCTTGGCATCCTTGATCTTCTTGTAGTAACCCTGCTTGGTCTTGTTGCCGAGCCATTTGTTCTCGATCATCTTATCCAAATAAGGCGCAGACTGGAACATCTCTCTGGATTCATCATCGGGAACGGCATCATAGAGGTTCTTTGCAACATGATATCCCGTGTCAAGGCCGACCAGATCCATGGTTCCGAAGATGGCCGTGCCGGGACGCCCGATGGCCTTGCTGACGATGGCATCGACTTCGTCAACCTTCATTTCCTTTTCGATCATGAGGCGAACGGCATTGGACATGTCAAAGCAACCAATCCGGTTACCGACAAAGTTCGGTACGTCCTTGCAAACCACGACGCCCTTCCCCAATTCCTGCTCGCTGAATTTAACCATGAAATCAACAACGGCCGGATCGGTTTCCTTCCCGGGAATGATTTCCATCAGCTTCATATAGCGTGGGGGGTTAAAAAAGTGGGTTCCCAGAAAATGCTTCTTCAGGGCCGGACCGAATTTTGTGCTGATATCCACGATGGGAATACCGGAGGTATTGGTGGACACGATACAGGTGGGTTTTACGATCTTTTCCACCTTGGCAAAAAGTTCCTGTTTGATTTTCAGATTCTCGACGACAACTTCGCAAACCCAGTCAACATCGGCAAGCCAGCCGAGATTGTCTTCAAAATTGCCGATCTTGATCATGGATGCATTCTTCTTGGTGAAGAAACTGGCCGGCTTTGATTTTGTCACGCCGGCCAAACCATTGGCCGCAAAACGGTTCCGCCATGCCGGGCTCTTCTCTGTCAGACCTTTTTTCTTATCAGCCTCCGTCAATTCAAACGGGATGATATCCAAAAGATAGCATTCGATGCCCGCATTGGTCAGATGCGCCGCGATGGTCGCTCCCATAACGCCTGCCCCTAAAACGGCAGCCTTCCTGATTTCATAACCCATAATCTTCCTCCTTGTGATAGCCTCCAGATGCCGGTTACTTCATGTATGCACGATAGGTCGCATGTTTCATCGTCATCCATAAGGGTTTAATGTTTAAATAACGCCGCAAAAAATCCCACGGCATGCTTCTCCGCATTATTCATTCGCTTCACAGGATGCTTTTGTTACATCGGCATTCTGATGGGCTGTTTTTAAACCTTTAAGATAGGTTTCCATCCCTTCCTGGATGGTGATGCGAATACGTGTTTCCCGCCTCGCCTCCGGCCCTGTGAAAAGATGGAGAGAAATGATACCGTTCAACAAACCCCAGACGGCATTCCGATTATGGAGAAGATTCATGGATGCTGGAAATTCACCAGCAGCAATACCGTTCTGAAAGGTCTCCATAACAATATCCATGTTTTTGTTGACCGCTTTGACAATCTGCTTGTCCAACTCTTCGGGTAAATTCATGTGGTCCGTATGCAGCATATAGTTCATAAGGATTCTGAACAATTCTCGATCATTCAAAAAGAAATCCACGTAACTTTGCGCCAAAGCAAGAAGATCATCAACAGCGCTCTGACTTTTTTTAATCAGACCGGTCATCAGCTTATGGTGTCTCTCGACATCGTTGAGGAGAATCTGAGCATAAATCTCCTCTTTGCTCTCAAAATGAAGATAAACGGCTCCCTTACTGATATCTGCTTTCTTGGCGATGCTTTCGACCGTGACGTGCTTGAAACCCTTTTCGAAGAAAAGCTTCCGGGCAGCTTTTAAAATGGCCTGACGCCGGATTTCTCTGACGCGCTTTCGACGGGCTTCAATCCCCATGGGAGATGCTCCTTAGATAGGAATAATGGATGCCCCATGGAAAATAAAATGACTGACAGTCATTTTTTGACCGATGGTTACCAGACGGATACGAAAATTTTCGCAACCTGTCAAGAAGTTTTTTTATCGCAAAGGGGCTACTCTTGAAGGATGGGATATACTTGATATTATCATGAGAGAACTGAACGGGTCATGACTCCAGGGGGAAATTGTTCTGATTGCACAAGACGCATTTTTGCCAGACGATACAGGACGGAAACCGAGAGACACCCTATTCCGTAACGGACACTTCGGGTAAAGTTAATGGAGGAAGCCTCTGCAAAATATTTTGTCGGGCAGCTGATCTCCGCGATGGTGAAGCCATACCAGAGAATCTGGGCCAGCATCTGGTTGTCAAAAACAAAATCGTCGGAATTTGCTTCAAGAGGCAAACACTCCAGCAATTCCCGGGAAAAAGCGCGATATCCCGTATGATATTCGGACAATTTTGCTCCCATGACCATGTTCTCAAACAGGGTAATGAAACGATTGGCCACATACTTCCACAGAGGCATGCCCCCCTTCAGGGCATAACCGCCCAGGATACGGGAACCCAGAACACAGTGATACAAACCGCCTGCGATCATGCTCGCCATGGCGGGAATCAGCTTTGGCGTATATTGATAGTCAGGATGCACCATAATGATGATATCAGCTCCTTCCTCAAGGGCGACATGGTAGCAGGTCTTCTGATTAGCACCGTATCCCTCGTTCCGCTCGTGCACCACCACCCTGGTATTCGGAAGCGTTTGCGCAATCGCAACGGTATCATCATGGCTGGCATCATCGACGACAAGAACCAGATCGACAATGTTTTGCGCCATGACGTCCTGATAGGTCAGAAGCAAAGTTCTGGCGGCGTTATAAGCCGGCATGACCACTATGATTTTTTTTCCTTCAAGCATAAGTGAAATGAATTATCCTGCTGTAGTATGATTTTTACTCCCACCATTTATCAATATTTTCTCAATAAACCAATCAAAATATATGGCCCTATTCCCTTCCTCTTGCCCTTCGTCCAATACGGGATATTCCCCCGTATATTACGGAAAGTTTGTTAGTATTGCTATCGGAGGCTCTAACGCTTACAATCTCCGGTAAGTCATGGGTGCCTTCTTGCATCAAAGAAGGACCAATCAATTAACCTTTAGAGCAGATGAGGAGGACCATCATGTTTTCAGGCAATCAACTCAATATGGAACCTTATTCGGAAATGTTTTCAAAATGGTCGAAGGGATACATGGAGATGTTTTCGCAACCATTTAAAATGAATGGGCAAACAACCAGGCCTGCGGAAACCGTCGACTTCATCAAAAAGTTCATGTCTCAGGGATTCGTGCCCGCAACAAACTTAACCGAATCGGCAGGCGAGGTGTTGAAACTGATTAAGAGCGAACAGGAGAACGCTGCAAATCTACAGAAATCCCTGTATGAATGCGCACAGGAAATGAGCCGGGCGGCCATGAAAGGCAATACTGAACAGGTATGGGAAACCTGCCTTGAGAATGCAACGAATATGATTGATCTGATTGAAACAGCTACAAGCGAAAGAACCAAAAACTATTTTCACCTCTGCAAAACGATTATTCCCTCAAATATCGTAAAGACAACTGAAAAAGCGACGAAGGAGACAGCCAAAAAGGAAAAAGCTTAAATCGTATAGACGACCCGGAGCATCCCGTCAGGTTTGGAAAGAATATGGAAGTGAAAACAGCTTTCATACTTCCCATGGGCGGTTATTTGCTCTAACTCCGTCCCGCTTGATCTCTTGGACGAAGAAACCTCCATTAAGGGGATGATAGATTATCTTGAGCAAGCATCCTGGGTCGCAGGTGCAAAGTCCGGATAATTAAAGATCACAAGACGTCGCCGGCCCCAGGGGCGGTTGCATCACAATGCCCTTGCGAGAAATGAACCCCGATGTTTTGTCCCGGAGAGATTTCTCAATTGAGCAGAGATAATCGATATGAACGAGCCCCCCGGAAACCATCTGCTCCAATGTCTCCTTTCATGAACGATACGATAAGACACAATCAAATGTGACCTTCCCCGTTAAATATCTTCACATTAAAACATTCACTTGAAATATTCCGCAAATCATTTATATTGATGGGCAGTTCAGCCGGCCATGAAGGCTGGCCTCATTATCTTTTTGATTTTTCATATTAATTCATATTCTATTCTATCGCCGCTGGAGTCCTATGCAAGAATTATCGTCAGGAAGTGAAGAATTCAGAGATGTGATCGGGAGTCATGAAATTCAATCGTTAATGGATTACTTTTACTCTCTTACCCGAATAGGCATCGCCATTCTGGATCTTAAAGGAGAAATTCTGGTGCATACGGGGTGGCAGGATGTATGTGTCAAATTTCACAGGATGCATCCCACAACGCAAAACAACTGCATCGAGAGTGACACCTATCTGTCGCAAAATGTTCGCCCCGGAGAATATCTGGTTTACAAGTGCAAAAACAACATGTGGGATATGGTAACCCCCATTTACGTCGGAGACAGGCATTTGGGAAATCTGTTTCTTGGCCAGTTTTTCTTCGAAGATGAAGTCGCCGATTACGATGTTTTCATCAAGCAGGCCGAAACCTATGGCTTTGATAAAGATGATTATCTTGATGCCCTCGAACGGGTGCCGAGATGGAGCCGATCAAAAGTAGAAGCCATCATGAATTTTTATACGGGATTTGCATCCCTGATCTCACGACTCAGCTACAGTAACCTGGAACTGGCAAGATCTCTGAAAGACCTCAATCGTGCCGATGCTGCCCTGAGAGAGGCGCAAAATCATCTGGAGAAGCTTGTTGAGATCAGGACGGTAGAGCTGTTGCGGGAACAGGAACAACTGAAGGCCGAAATCGAAACGCATAAGAAGACCCAGAAGGCGCTAAACAGCCAGAAGCAGAAGCTGTCCAGCGAGCAAAAACACCTGCAAGAGGCCAATACGGCGCTGAAGGTCCTTTTGAAGCACAGGGAAGAGGATCGCAAGGAAATCGAGAAAAAGGTGTTGTCCAACATCAGCAAGCTGGTCCTGCCGTATGTGGATAAGTTGCAGAACTCCGGACTGAAGGCCGGGCAGTCGGGCTACCTCGATGTCATGCGGGCTAACCTCAATGACATCATTTCCCCCCTCCTGCAAAGCCTGTCGGCTCAATATATGAATTTCACGCCCCGGGAGATTGAAATAGCCAATCTCGTCCATGGTGGGCGAACAGCCAAGGATATTGCCGGAATCCTTAATATTTCCGCCCGATCCGTTGAATTTCACAAAGACAACATCCGCAAGAAATTGGGATTAACCAACAAGCGCGTCAATCTCCATTCCCATCTGATGTCATTGACGCGATTCTCGGAATAAATGACAAAGGCCCTGTAGCTGTCAATCAATTGACAGATCAGGGCCTTTGCTTTTTCAGCGTGGCGGTTACGCGTTTACGATACCGACAGCCTAAAATTTTCCATCATAGGTGACAGACACGCTAACCATGCCGCGGCTACCGCCACAGTTGTAGGCTTCACCAATCTGGGTTCGTGTTTCAATCTTGTTTGTTTTTGAGTCCTTCCATCGGTATTCCGACGGGCTGTTATCACCTTTTTTTCGCTTTTCCATGGCCAGCTTGATAAACGGTTTGCCGTCGACATCTTTCAAGTCCATGTGGTTCTGGCCGACAAGAAACGGATATTTGCTATTGGCCAGGGTAATGCCGTTCCAATCGCCGATCGCGGGATAGGCATTCGCATATATTTTGAACTGCCCCTTGGGGTTGTTGATTTCTGCGATGGCTTTGTCACACCCGACGTCCTTTGTGTAGGCAACAACCTTTTTCAGCAATTCCTTGGCCTGGGCAGGCGTGGCCATTTTATCCTGGGCTTGAACAAACCCGGGAATCATTAACAAGGCGATTAAAGCAATGGCAACACAGCTTGATTTCGTTTTCATCATCTGTACCTCCTGATCCGAGGTTTATAATTTTCCTTCATAGGTAATCGTAAAATTGACCTTGCCCTTGGGACCGCAATCCGTGGACTCGCCGATCAGCGTCCTGGTTTCAATCTTTTTCGTAACATTATCCAGCCATCTATATTCCATCGGCGCACAGCCTGTTTTGCATTTTTCAACGGCGTTTTTGATGAAGGGTTTGCCATCTGCATCCTTCAAATCAATATGATTCTGACCGACCAGGAAAGGATATTTGGCATTGGCCAGCGTGATACCGCTCGACTCACCGGCTGTCGGATAGGCATTCTTGTAAATTTTGAACATGGTCCCTTTGTTTATTTCCGCAAACGCCTTGTCGCAGCCCGCTTCCTTTGCATAGGCCACTACTTTCTTCAATAATTCCTTCGCCTGGGCCGGCGTGGCCATTTTATCCTGGGCACAGGCTACGCCTGCCAGAAACATCACGGTCATTGCTACGGCTATACTCAACACAAACCAACTCTTTCCTTTCATTTTGAACCTCCCTATATATTATTATGGATTTCACTCTTCTTCAAAGGGAATTAA
This sequence comes from uncultured Syntrophaceae bacterium, assembly GCA_964492965.1. GTDB lineage: Bacteria > Desulfobacterota > Syntrophia > Syntrophales > UBA8958 > CAZBME01. Next base: position 226,831 of record CAZBME010000001.1, read on the forward strand.
AGCCGCCGGCTTTTTCCCTTGAGATTTCTTTCCTGCAAACCGGGATGCGCGGGCGCTTCCAGTGAATCTTTCGCGCCCCTCCCCTTCCCCTCTGCTTTCCGTCTTGAAGATGGACATGACATTCGATAAATTTTCGGCATTGCCCGCTGTCTGCTGGGTGGTATTGCTCATCTCGGCGATGGCGCTGTTCACCTGGTCAATCCCCTGAGCTTGCTCCTCTGATGCCGCGGCGATCTCGCTCATGAGTTCGACGACCTTGCCCGAACTGGCCGTCACCTGCGAAAAGGCCGTGCTTGTGTTATTGACCAGGCTTTCACCATTGCGCACCTTCGTGACAATGTCGCCAATGAGATTAGACGAGCCCCTTGCCGATTCCGTGGCCCGCATGGCCAGATTCCGAACCTCATCGGCGACAACAGCAAACCCGGCGCCGGCTTCCCCAGCCCGGGCGGCCTCCACCGAGGCATTCAGGGCCAGCAGATTCGTCTGAAAGGCTATCTCATCAATGCTCTTGACAATCTTCTGGGTCTGTTCACTGGCCTGGGTAATTTCCTTCATCGACGACATCAAACCGGCCATAGATTCGTTGGCCTTTTGGATGGCATTCTGCGCCGATATCATCAGTTGATTAGCTTCTTGCGTGCTGGATGCATTCTGGCGGGTCATGGATGCAATTTCGTCCAGAGAGGCCGATGTTTCCTCGATAGCAGCCGCCTCCTGGGTGGCCGAGTCGGATAGTATTTCCGATATGGCAAGGGCCTGGCCGACAGCGTCATTCATCTTTCCCCGCATGGTGTTGACGGATTGGGCAAGCATACCGATTTCATCATTTTGCTCAATGTCAATACTGCGGGTAAGATCTCCTTCCGCCAGATGACTCAGAATTGCCGTTGTCTCATGGACGGGCTTCAAAACCATTCGCGTCACGAGGATGCTGACCACAAAAGAAAGAAGAACGGCAATGACGACAACCGCCAAAAAGACCATGACGGTATAGTTGAAGGTCGCAACCGCCGTTTCATATTTTTCCTTGCTAAGCTTGTCTTCGAAGGCCAGCAGGCTCGACAGGAACTGGTTTAAGGCCTGATATTTATCATCCGTCATGGACATGAGCTGAATAGCCATGTCCGGATTCATGGCGGCGGCATCGAAAACGCCCAGGACGCCTTTCTGATATTCGACCATATTATCAAGGGCCGACTGGAAGTTTTTTTTCTCTTCCGAGGTCAGCAGACCTGAGGCCAAAAGCTTTTTGATCATTTCGACATCGGCATTCAATATATCCTTCAGCTGCTGAGAGGCATCGGCAATTTTCTTGGCATCCAGGTTTAATTTCATCCAGTTAAGAATTCGGGAAAGATTCCCATGAACGGTGGACATGTCGTTAAGGATCTTGGCGCTGTTCTGGTACTGTTTAAACCGATTGTTATAGATGTCGTCGATGGCATCCTTCTGAAGGGAAAGGCTGAAGTACGTTCCGCATGCCAGGAGAATAAGGAAGATGAGGACAACAATGGGTGCCAGGAGCATCTTCTTGGCCAATTTCAAATTATTAAAGAAATCTCTCATATTTATGTCCTCTTCAATAAAAAATGTTGAGATTGTTTAAGACACCTTTAAACGTAAATAAATCTTGGATCCAGACAGGCGATCCAAAATCGACATAGCTGACGCGATAACAAGCCATCGATTTGTACTCTAACAGCAAAGACGGTGCCAGCTATGGAAAGCATCTGTCAGTAAAAGGCCTTTTCAGGGCACGGTCGGGGGATTTTACGCCATGATTTTGACAGGATGGCATTGGTTCCCCTTTATGGCATTATTCTGGTTGAATGCGTTAGACCCAAAGAGAAAGGCACCGATTTAACAGATAGGCCTGACTTGCATGGTAAATTATTTGACATGAGAGGCGGGGCTATCGTCAATTACTTGACATCGCCTTTACAGTTTCAACGAAAAGGGTCTTCAACGGGCGTAGCCCAGCCCTCCTGAACGGGTTGAGTGAAAGGTAGGATCAGCCATGGGAAAGCATGGGGAAAGCCGTCCTACCTCCCTGCTCAGGACGGGCAGGGAGGTAGGACGGTAAAAGGAAAATTGTTACCGAACAGACGGCCGATAACGGGAATTATCCCAAAAGGGCTGGATTTCCTTCACCCGGGGCTCCGCCTGCAAGGCTTTAAGAATATGGTCTTCCGTCAATTCTTTCCTGGAAATCTCGATTTTGAGGGTATTGGAATCTGCGTCGAGGAGAATGGTTTTCGGATATCCTTCGATATTGGACCAGGGTTTCCAGCCGGGCAATCCGGAACCCTCCCGGTTGGGACTGCCTGAACGGGCAAATTGAGCCCAATAGTCCATCATCGCATTCGACAGGGCAACCCGGCCGGGGCTGTTCTTGTCGTTGAAGACCAGCCCTCCGAGAGAAGCTTTTCCCGTTCCGAAGACAAAATCGATTTCCATGGCATGACAGGCGCCCAACAGGACATTAAAAGGAGGGGCAAGGACGCTCTTTTTCGCGCTGCCTGCCCCCCACAGGAACTGATAGGCATAAATCATAGGTTGATCGGCATTGGATCTCAAGATTCCTGCCAACTGGTCGACACCCATGACCTTCCACCCATCGCTTTGATACTGGGCGGCAAGATCGTATAACTCTGCTTTGGCTGGATCTTTGAAAAGCGATCCGTCGGTTCTCCAGGATGCGAAGAGAGGGTCGTTACGCAGGAAAAGCTTTGCCTCTTCCTTGTTCGTTCCCAGAATGACAGGAACCCTATTATACGCCCCCGCTTTCATGGCTTCGTAAAAATCAACAGGCAGAACCTTGCCATCGCTGAAGCTGTTCGGAAACCTGAACATCCCGATCACCGGTCCCTCGGCATAGAGGGCCAGCAATTCCCGGGCGTGCTTCGCTCTCAGATAATCAGCAACATCTTTACCTGACATTTTCTTCAGTTTGGCCTCAGCCGACTTTTCATCGGATGCCATCCCGTCTTTCACGAAAAGTTTCAAAATTAAGCCATTCGCGTGTTGCGCCCCCTGATGAGGCGTCGACATTCGGATAACTCCGCTCTGGGAAATAGCCTTATGGAAGAGATTCCGGGAGAGAGGCGAGGCCATGAGAGAAATGACATTCTGCGCTCCGGCCGATTCCCCGACGATGGTTACATTTGCAGGATCGCCGCCGAAGTTCTTGATGTTGGCCTTCACCCAGGACAAAGCCTGAATCAGATCCAAAAGGGCAAAATTACCTGAATCGCCGTTCTCATCTCCCTTCATGCCATTGCGGAGGGAGGGATGACTGAGAAACCCCAATGGTCCCAGACGATAATTGACCGTCACCACAATCATGTTTTGCTTCCCCGCCAGGATGGCGCCATCCGTGTTGGAAAGCAGGGGCCATTGAATACTGTTTCCGCCACCGTGAATCCAGAAGAAGACGGGCAAATCCACGGCATCCGTTTTAGGACGCCAAATATTCAAATAAAGGCAGTCTTCATTGCCCTGAATCACCTGAGGCGTTGCGGGATTTCGGTCATGATCAATATACTGGGGGCATATCTCGCAAAAACCGGCCGCTTTAAAAGGAGCAGACCGTTTGTCGGGCGGCTGGGGGGCTCTCCAGCGCAGGTCGCCGACAGGCGCCTTGGCAAAGGGAATCCCTTTCCAGGAAAGGGTATGGGTTGCACTTTGCTCCTCACCTACAACATCGCCTTCCGTGGTCTGACGCACCGCAAGCAGTGACTCGGCGGCTTTTGTCTTTTCCTGGGCCCAAACATCCGTACCGTGAAAAGCTGCGATGTTGGGCAAAAGCACAAGCACAACCAAAACCAACCATAGAATCTTTTTCACCTGACGCATCTCATTGTATTTCTCTTTTTTCCTCATCGGCTGCCAGTCTCCTTTATAAGTTTCACCATTAATGATATCGTATGATTAGAAACGTCAATAACAAAATATACACGTAAAATACAGGATTATTCATCCATGGTTGAAAGCGGCGGGATGAGAACAAGATTAATGGCCGACAACTGCGTTTACCCCCAGACCTTCAACAATGCCTTTTAATAACTGCAATCGATCATCATCAGGCGCCTTGGCATCGGGCAGAAGATCGGGCCGTCCCAATTGTTTGTTTTTTGATCTTCCTCCTTCGTGATAGGGAAGGAAGGAAATCCTTTGTACTCCCAGATCCTTCCCGAAAAAGGCAATTTTCTTGATATGATCTTCAGAATCATTGAGCCCGGCAATAAGGGGAATACGAAGCCAAACGGGGGTTTTTTGCGCGGCCCTTTTCAGGTTACTCAAAATGACATCATGCCTCACGCCGGTGGTTCTTTCATGTTCGCCTGCATCAAGGTGCTTCAGATCGAAAAGGAGCAGATCAACCCAGGGCAGGAGGGCCTCCAGCGCCTTCCAAGAACCGTAACCGGATGTATCGAGAGCCGTGTACAATCCCTCATTTTTGCACTGCACCAACAGGTTACGGACAAACCGGCCCTGAGACAATGCCTCCCCTCCGGATATCGTCACACCGCCACCGGAGTTTTTATAAAAGATCCGGTCCTTAAGAACCTCCTCCAAAACCTCGGCAAGTGTCATCCCCTTCCCGCAGACGATCAGCGAACCATAGAGACAGGCGGGAACGCAGAGCATACAAAGATTGCATCGGCTGCGATCGATGATTCGCCCTTTATCTCTTGAGAGGGTAATGGCCTTGTTGAGACAAGCGGCGACACAGGCACCGCAACCACTGCATAGGACATCCCTTGCCAACAGGTCCGGGGAAAACCCCTGCGATTCGGGATTGGAACACCACAAACAACGCAGAGGACAACCTTTCATAAACACGGTGGTCCGAATCCCCGGCCCGTCGTGGACGCTGAAACGCTGAATATTGAAGATGAGGCCTGAGGCTTCGTCGTTCATAGATTATGTAAGGCTCTGCTCCGTTCTGGCGATAATATGGTCCTGGAGGCCCCGGGATAGATCGACGAAATAGGCGCTGAACCCGGCAACACGAACGATCATCTCGGCATACTTCTCTGGGTAGGTCTGGGCGGCGACCAAGGCCTTTTTATCGACAACATTGAACTGGATGTGGGGAACATTCAATTCCTTCCAGGATTTGAGGTAACCGATAAACGCCGGCCGAAAATCCGGTTCCAGGAACTTGGGAAGAAACTTCTGGTTCAGGAGGTGGTTATAAGTCTCCAGAGCCGTGATCTTAGCGCAGGATTTGAGGACTGCCGTGGGCCCTTTTTTATCCATCCCCGGTGAGGGCGCCAGGGTCGAGTCGGCAAAGGGCTCTCCATCCATACGGCCGTCCGGCGTGGCCGGGGTGTCGATGGCCAGTCCGTAAGTGGCGGAAACGGCGCTCCCGTCGCCCCGATTGGAAAAGCCATAGCGGTCTTTCACCGTTTCCATGACCGCCTCGCCCAAACGGTGGACTTCCTTGGCGACAAGATCGGCATAATCGTCGTCGTTACCGAATTTTGGGGCGTTCAGACAGGCCCGGCGGATATCCTCCCGGCCTTCCCAGTTATTATCCATGATCCGGATCAATTCGGGAAGGGTAACCAGACCATCGTCGAAGACAACCTTCCGGAGCGCCGTTATGGCGTCGGCCACATTGGTCCCGCCGATGACCTGGGCAAAATGATGGATCATGGAGGGATAGACCCACTTTCGGGCCTCTTGCCCCTTTTCGATACAACCTTCGACGACGGCGGAGTAAAAAGGCCGTGGGCAGTACTTGGCATACAACTCCAGGTTGATCCTCTCCAATTGTTCAATCTTGTTTGTGAAGAATTGAACCTGCTCCAGATAGGACTGAAGGACATCCTCCCATGATTTGAATGTCGCCGGATCGGGTGTTCTGGCCCCCCGCTGTTCTCCCGTCTTGGGATTGACACCCTGATGGAGAGCCCACCAGAGGCATTTCGGGAGGACAAAATAACCTACGGAACGACGCATCATATTTTTCCCGGGGATTTCGATATAGACACAGCCTGTGACGGCATAATCTTTCGCATCTTCCGGTGGCACCCCCCAACGATCCAGAAGGGGAAGGAGGGCTTCATCATTGAAGAGGGAGGGATAGCCCACGCCGGTTTTGATGACATCGGCAGCCTTCTCATAGACGCCCTCAGGCGTTCCCTCATGGATTCGCAAGCAGATGCTGGGTTCAATGAGCTGCAACTGTTTGGCTGCCTCCAGGGCGAGGTAGGTGAGATCGTTCGTCACGTCCCGACCATCTTTGTCAGTACCCCCGATGGTGACCGCCTGCAGGGAAGCCACACCGCCATAGACGGAACTCACCGTCGGCGAATAGACCAGCCCGAGTTCGTTGAGCTTGATCCAGAGGAGTTGGAGGATGTCCAGGGCTTCTTCTTTTGTGATCCGCCCTTCTGCCAGATCCTTTTCATAATAGGGTCCGAAGATATGGTCGATACGGATGCCGACGCCTAATGTCGAGTATTCGAGATAGCGAATCAAGTGTATGAAAAAGAAAAACTGCACCGCTTCGGCGAAAGTCCTTGGCGGATTTTCGGGAACCCAGGCGCAGATACGGGCAATCTCTTCCAATTCCGCGATTCTCGCCGGACGGGTTTCTTGTTTGGCTAGATTTCGGGCCAGTTCGGCGTAACGCCCGGCAAAACGGATGACTGCCTCCAGGGCGATGATCATGGCGTCGTAAAATTCCCGCTGTTCCACATAGTCGATGGGGATGGTCCCGTCGATCTCCTGAAGCCTCGCACGGACGGACTGAATCCGGCCCTTTAAACCTGTTTGAAAGAGGGTCTCGTAATCGGGGATGCCCAGTTCGGAGAGTTGGCTCCACAGATAGGTGCCTTCATAGGTCCAATAGGGCGAGAGGTCTTGCGGGAGGATCTCCTGGTGACGGTCGCTCATGGACTTCCCCTTCCAGTAGGCACAAAGTTCATCCAGTTCTCTGCGGCCGTCCTCATCCAGAAGCGTCTTCCCCGCCTCGCTGTTCACCAGCCTCAAAACCGATTTCCAGTTTTGATCAATGGGATGATAAATGCCGTTGGGATCAGATGTTTGATACCCCACAATCCGCTCATGATCCCGGATAAAAATATCCATCTTATCCAAGAGATTGGCCAGGGCCTTGGCCCTGCGGACGACCATGGACTGTCCGTCCGTTTCCTTGAACGATTCCGTCATCAACCGGGACCGCTGCAAATCCAGCCTGATTTCCGACCGGTACATTCCCCGTTTCGACTCATCATCGGCGTAGCCCCGCTTGATATTGCGAACAGCCTTGCTGATGACCTTTTTTCTTAGCCCTTCGGCTTTTGCTGTCATATCATCCCCTTTTTTCTATCGTTGAGTGAAGATTCGTCAGAAACGGATCCCCTGACCGCCTCCGATAACCATCTCCTTGCCCGTCATGAATGATGCCGCATCCGAGCAGAGCCACAAAACGGCCCCGGCAATCTCTTCGGGCTTGCCGAAACGTCTCAAGGGCACTGTGGCGATAATCGCATCTTTCATTTGAGGGCTCTCCGTACATAACGCCTCCACCATAGGCGTCTGTACAAACCCCGGACAGACGGCGTTGACACGAATGTTCCGATGGGCGGTCTCGAGGGCGGCCGCCTTCGTGAGGCCCAAAACGGCATGCTTGCTGGCGGCGTAGAGGCTCATTCCTTCTTCGCTGCGGATGCCGGCCATCGACGAGCAGTTGACGACAGCCCCGCCGCCCTGCTTCACCATCATGGGGATTTCATACTTCAGGCAGAGCCAGACGCTTCTGAGGTTGGTGTCCATGATCGTGTTCCATTCGTCCATGGTCGTATTGGCAAGCCGTCGGACGGAAGCCCCGACGCCGGCATTGTTGAAGGCGCAGTCCAACCTGCCGTATCGTTCGGCAATCGCTTTGAAAAGGTTTTCAATATCGCCGGGCAGTGCAACATCGGTTTTGATGAAAATCGCCTCTCCCCCATTATCTTCTATTTCTTTCACGACTTCAACACCAAGTTTCTCCCGGCGAGCCGCAATGACGACCTTCGCGCCTTCCCGGGCAAAAGCCAGAGCGGCCGCACGGCCTATCCCGGAATTCCCTCCAGTCACCAGTGCAACCATGTCCTGAAATCTTTTTGTGTTCAATTTGCGCCTCCTTTGTTCCAATATTAAATCGTGTAGCCCCCGTCTATGGCAATCTCCTTGCCGATCATAAAGGCGGCCTCATCCGAGCAGAGCCAGAGCACCGCACCGGCAATCTCGTCCGGAGAGCCGATCCGCTTCATGGCCGTACCGTTTTTCAGCATGCCCAGCATGGTGGGCACGAACGGCACCGCGCTTTCGATCATTTCCGTCATGATCGGACCGGGACAAACGGCATTGATCCGGATATTTTTCCGGGCGTACTCGAGGGCCGCCGTTTTTGTCAGACCCAGGATGCCATGCTTGCTGGCACAATAATGGGTAAGACCGTATTCGCCCGAAAAACCGAGGATAGAGGCCGTGTTCACGATGATCCCTCCCCCCTGCTTCAGCATCTGCGCGATTTCCTGTTTCATGCACAGCCAGATGCCACGCATATTGGTCTCCATGACCAGGTTCCATTCGTCCAATGTGGTCTTGGCGGCGGTGGGAATATGGGGCAGAGATGCGCCGGCATTGTTGAAAGCGATGTCCAAACGTCCATACATTTCAAGGATTGTTTTAAAGAGATGATCGATTTCTTCGGGTTTGCGGACGTCCGTCCTGACAAAGGCCGCTTCACCCCCACTATTTCTAATTTCTTCGACAACCTCGTTTCCAAGGTTTTCCCGGCGTCCCGCAATGACGACCTTCGCCCCTTCCCGCCCGAAGGCTAAAGCCGCGGCTCGCCCGATTCCCGAAGTGCCACCCGTGACCAGAGCCACTTTGGCTAAAAACATTTTAATGTCCAATATCCATCTTCTCCTTTCTTCAAATACTGCAAAAGCCCTCGTTCCCCTCCCCCCTAAAAAGAGGAGTTCAAAATAGAGGTTTGGGAAACAAAGGGCATTTTCCTCGCAGACCGCAGAAGAGAACGTCTTCCTCAAGCCATAAAGTCAACTTCCTATTTTATCTTTTTACCTTCCCAGGTACCTTTTGCCTTGCCCGCAAAATCAACGGTGCCGGACATTTTCTTGGGGTCAATCACTTTACCCGTGTATATAGCCGGTCCTGCTTTGGGATCCGTCGTAAACTGGAAGGTAATATCGTTGCCCTTAAGAGTCCCTGTTAAGGGCGCTTCCCCGATAGAACCGGCATATTGTCCCGTCAATTTTTCTCCTTCCTGCTTGAATGTCACGACAGGATTGCCGCTGCCTTTGGGGGTAACAACGGTGAAAAACCACTTACCGGTAATATTCGGGCCCTGTGCCTGAACCAATGTTGCTGATGCTGCCAAACCCATAACGACCAAACACACAACGACCACACTAAATCTTTTCATAAGCATCTCCTTCATATTTTATTGTCTGATTTTATTGTCTTGATTTTATCTTATATATGGCCCTTTGATTCCTTCAGCATGAGGATGGCAATCATCGCAATGAGATAGAATACCGAGATAGCTGTCATAACCGTCGTCAACCCCAGTTGCGAAGCCGCTGCGCCCATGGCGAGCGGGACGATTGTAGAGATCAGACGTCCTGTCGAGAATCCGGCAGCAACACCCACCGCACGGATATGGGTGGGAAATTGTTCAACCAGATAAGCGGCCAGAATAGCCCAGATGGCCGACGCGACAAACCAGTTTGCACCTCCGCATAAGAAGAATATTCTGTCGTCTTCCCACTCAAATCCAAGCCACACATAAAACGTGACTGCCGAAAGAAACGCAAAGGCGGCCATTGAAACGCGCTTGCCGAATTTATGGGCGCAAATGCCGCCCATCAGATAAGCGGCAGCGGCGGCAAACTGCAAAACCATCAGGAACGTGGAATATACTTTCGGGCTCAGGCCTCTTTCCCTGGCCAGAACCGTGGGAAGGAACGTGTTAACTGACCAGTAAGTGATCATCATCGACGTGCATAGAACAACAACCCACAAAAACGATCGAATGTTATCGCTTTTAAAAAGATCACCCATGCCAACCTCAGCCACAGGAACGCCGGCAGCGATGCCCTTTTTCTTGTCCGCCTGAAGTTGCATCCACATGGGCGATTCCGGAATGGCAACCTGGATGTAAATGGCAAGAAAAACAGCCGTTGCGCCGGCAAAATAAAGAATCGGCCAGCCAAAATAGGGGGTAAGAAAATAAGAGATTAAAATAGTGAGACCGTAACCGATCGGCCAACCAAACATCATGTAGGAGCTTATTTTAGCCCGCCTTGCAGGCTCCGTGAATTCCTGTAAAAGCGTGCCGGCCAGGGCCCATTCCGCGCCAAGCCCCAAACCCGCAAGGAATCGCAGAATTGACAGCTGGATGTAGTCTTGACAAAAACCGGCAAGACCTGTGGTAATGCCAAAGAAGGCAATACACCAGACCAACGCCGTTTTCCGGCCGAACTTGTCGGCGATGGGGCCAAAGATATAGCCGCCGAAACTCATGCCCAGCAGCATGCATGTGCCGATAACACCAAGTTGCAGAATCGTGAGTGTCGGCCACGCATTTAATAACAAAGGCGCCGCAAGTGCAAAAACCATAATATCCATGCCGTCAAAGGCGTAACCGGCGATTGAAATCGCCAACACCTTCCCCCTGTACTTGGCGGCATCAACAATCCCACCTCCCACAGTTCCATTTCCCGCTACTGCAACTGACATCTACTTTCCTCCTTCAATGAATTTATTACTACCATTATGACGCATACCGCTCTCGCAGCATTATAAGTGCTCAAAGCTTGAGTGGAATTCCCCACCCTCCAAAAAGAGGGGGTAAAACAGAGGGTGAGGAACCCAGACAAAAGCGCTTGATTGCGTTTCCTTATTTTCTGGCCATTTCTTCTTCCCGCAGGATCTTGCGGAGAATCTTGCCGACCGCTGACTTCGGAATGCCATCGCGAAATTCCACCAATTTCGGAACCTTGTACGGCGCCAGCTTTTCCTTGCAGAATTTAATGATCTCGGCCTCCGTGGCCGTTTGACCTGCTTTCAAAACAACGAAGACCTTGATGGTTTCTCCCCGATACGGATCGGGAACACCCACCGTAACCGCCTCCGCCACCTTGGGATGCCGGTAGAGGACCTCATCCACTTCCCGTGGATAGATATTGAAGCCACCGGCAATGATCATGTCCTTCTTCCTGTCCACGATGGTGATATATCCATCCCCGTCCATCTGTCCGACATCCCCCGTACGGAGCCAACCGTCCCGCAACTGGAGATTGGTCTCCTCCGGATTGTTCCAGTAACCCAGCATCACGGTAGGCCCCTTGATGATGATCTCTCCCGGTTCGCCCTGCGGCACATCCTCCGTGCCGTTTTCGAGATCGACAAGGCGGACTTCGTTATCAATGGAAGGTACGCCGATGGAACCCGTCTTGTGGGCCAGGGCGGGGTTGCTGACCCCCATGGATGTCGTTTCACTCATTCCCCAACCTTCGCTGAAGAAAATCCCCATATCCTTAACCTTATGAATAAGTTCGACGGGCATGGGGGCTCCCCCGGAATTAAAGTAACGGATCTTTTCCGGAAGTTTCATCTCATCGGCCTTGGGGTGATTGATAATAGCCGTGATCATGGTCGGCACCGTCGGAAAGAAGGTGATTTGCTCAAAACGGGCAAAAGTGCCGAGCAATTCATCCATGTCGAAGCGGGGCAGCTGAATCTGGGTCGCCATGCTCAAAAACGCCCAGTTCATGCAGCAGAGATTGCCGTAAATATGGAAATAGGGGATGATGCCCAGAACCGTTCGCTTCTCATGAGGGGTATAGGGAATGGTCGAGTTCCCCCACTGGACGCACTGGAAGGTCGCTGCAACGACGTTGCCATGTGACAGGAGAGCGCCTTTGGGCAATCCCGTCGTCCCACCCGTAAACTGGATCAGGGCCGGATCATCAGGGCTGAAGGCCGTCCGGGGGATTCTTGTATCCATTGAACCGGCCAGGAGTTCCGAGAAGTGGTGCCACCCTTCTTCCAGTTCCAGATCCTTGGCCGTGCTCACATCAAACGCCTTGATATAGTCCGTCAGTCTTGTCACGATCATCTGCTTGAGCCCCAGTTCAATGGCCAGGGGCCGCATGGTAGGAAGGGCGCCGTCGAAGGTGATCAATGTTTCCAAATGAGTGTTTTCCATCATGAACTTAAGTTCGTCATGGGTGTATAAAGGGTTCATATTCACCACAATGGCCCCGGCAGACAGAGCAGCATAGTAGGCGATGATATACTGGGGACAGTTCGGCAGGGCGATGCCGATACGGTCGCCTTTCTTCACGCCGAAGCGAATGAAGGCATTGGCCAGACGCAGGACCTGATCGCGCACCTGCCGGAAGGTCAGCTCCGTTCCATAGAAATCGACGGCTGCCTTGTGAGGAAACTGAGCCGCCGCCAGGTGGACCAGGTTCTGGATGGGGAATTTCGGGTAACGGATGGTGGTGGGAACATTATAATCGTAATTTCTTTGCCAAAAACGTGTTTCCAACAACAACTACCTCCTGAATCAATCAATCTTTGCATGGTGGCATCCATTCTGAAAAAGGTCACACAAACCGGGAATTCCACCATCGGGGCCATCTACCGGGAGAACAATAATTCATGCCGCCCTGATGCAAGCTTCTGTAAAATTGGGGAAGCCATTGCATTGTGCGTACCAGAACGGCAGAATCTTTCTAACATGCTTATTTAACTTATTTATTTAATTAGGCGAAAGGCGACGATCTCATGATTAGCGATATTGATGTTTCAGTATCGTTGCAAACATCATCGCCATTGTAACTGATATGTAACGTTTATGAAACATTCACACCTCCGCAACCGCGGCGAATGCATCAGATTTGCTGGTTATTAAAAGCTCCTTGGGGCCGCTTACGCATGCCTATGTGCTTTAGACTATATTGAGTGATTAATTGATATTTGTGTAAGGTATTTTTGCTTAGGGGTAAAAGTTACTATTTCGCAGAGAACCATTTAACATTTTAGATCTTCGGTACGAGTCGGGATTGCACCTTTCAGCCATACTTTTCTTCATTCATAGAGCTTATACGAAATTTCTTCCGTCAGAAAGCTTTCGAGGTCCTGTGTTTCCAGGGCTCCGGCACCCAGAGATGGACAATCGCCAATGCAATGGCTGCGCCTGCGGCTGCCGTCAGGAAGACCCCGTTGAATCCATAGATATCAGTGATGACGCCTCCAAAGATGGCGCCGATGGTACTGCTCTCCTGGCTGAGACTGCTGGCCAGCCCCTGGCCGAAGCCGCGCAATTCGGGCTTGACGAGATCGGCAATCATGGTGCGGATGACCGTGAGGAGGACAACGATGCTGATGCTGTCTATAATGCGCACCATCATAACATGCTCATAGGAGGTGACGAACGTGTAGGCAAGCATGGTAACACCGCTAAGAAACATGCCGACCAGGAAAGTGGGTTTCCGCCCCACTTTGTCGGCACAGTATCCGCAAACGGGGGCAAAGATGATGGTGCACAGGGCGCGAACGGCAAACAGATAGCTCATGCTGCTCATGTTCAGATGAAGGTTGTTTTTCAGAAAGAGGCTGAAGAGAGGGTCCACCATGGTATAGCCGACACGGTAGATGACAACGGCCGCAAGGAAGATCAGGTAGATTCGCCCAAGACTCTTTGTCTGCAGGAGGAATGTCCGGATACATTCCGGCATGCCTTTTCCCCCGGCTGCCTTGACGTACGGCACCGTGCTTTTATCCAGGGTTTCCTTGACGAAGAAGAAAACAAACAGGCTGATAAGGCTGAATATCCCGCAGAAGATGAAGTAGGTGATAAAGTCGGACGCCTCGACAAAATATCCGGCAAAGATGGGGCCGATGAGCTGGCCGATGCCGCTGCTCACGCTGAAGAGAGCCACCGCACGTCCCAGTTGCATGGGCGGGAATGTGTCCGCGGCCATGGAGATGACGATCACGGGAATCATGAAAAAGGCAAAGCCTTCGATGAATCGCAGGACAAAGAAGGTAAGGAAGCTCTTGCCGAGAAAGGCGAAAAGAAAAAATACGATGCCGTAGAGGAATGCCCCAAGGATCAGGAACGGTTTGCGGCCATACTTGTCACTCAGTTTACCGGCAAAGATACCGCTCGCAACCCCCCCAAAGGTGCCGATACTTATGAGAACACCGACCCCGGCGTTGGATATCCCGTAATCCTGGAAAAAAATGGGGAGTACCATGTAAATTGTAGAGGAGGTTATTTGAAGACCGACACAACTCAGAATCAAAATCCAGTAGTTGCGTTTCTGGTCTTTCGTGGGGCTAAGCGCGATCATGAAGGGGCATATACTATGGATAGACGGGGATGTCGATGTAAATGAGCAATAACAGATAAAGCTATCAAAAGCGTATTCAGCCGTCTCCTCCCAATATTTATTAAATGAAAACTGATGGGAGAAGATTTAAGCCCCCGCTGTGACAGTTGTGCATCCCGGAGCAAGCTAATGCATTTGTGTCTGGTTTTGGGGGCTGGTATAATGGACACTGGCAGATCCGCCATCTCATGCTGAAGAACTTTTTCACTTGCTTTATCACATATTTTATGTTCCAGAGGCGTTCCACGATACATTCCATTGTGGAACATAATAGAAACTATTTTGAAACACTATGCTTATGTATAGCACCGAGAATAGATGGAAAGGAGAAAGCGGGATGGCCGTTCAAAAACCCGGGACCAAGCATCCGTCACCGAATGAGCCGATCAAATTGGATGCAGTCTATGAGGATCGTTATAAGAGAACCTATCTGGAATGGAAAAAATATATCAAAGGGGCCGATCATGTCGATCCCGCTATCGTCCCCGAAGAGGTTCTGGAATCCTGGCATCGTTGCCGCCTGCTGAACGTCGATCCCCTGGGCAAACCAAACCATAAAATACTGACCGGAAATAACCTTCAGAAATTACTGTCAGACAACAAAGAATTTATCTCCATCAGCAATCCTTTCCTGGTCAATCTTTATCGATTCGTGAAAGGGTCCCGATTTGTCGTCGGCCTTTTCGATCGTGAGGGATACGTGCTTGATATCATGCAGGACAATGATGAGGCGATAGAGGAAAACCTCAACATGCAATGGCTACCGGGCGTTCGTTGGGATGAGAAATGCGCCGGAAACAACGCCGCCGGAACGGTCCTCGCATCAAAAAAGCCTATCCGGATCTTCGGGACCCAGCACTACAACAAGACCTTCCACAAATTGACGGTTTCCAGCGCCCCCATTTTCAATCCCGAAGGCGAACTGATAGGCGGCATTACCCTGTCAGCCTTTTATTACGGCACAAACCCCCATACCCTGGGCATGGCCGTTGCCGCGGCTCAAGCCATTGAAAACGAGCTTCGGGCACAGAAAGCCCTGACTGAATGCAAAGCCGCCTTTGCAGAAACTGAAATAGCCTACAGTTTGCAGAAAACCGTCATTGAGTCCATCCCGGAGGCGCTGGTTGCCATAAACGGCAAGGGATATATCTCTATTATTAACGACAAGGCCCGGGACAAGTTTTACCTCAAGGACCGGAACATCGAGGGGAAGCATATACGAAACATCAGCGGAGAGATCAATCACCGGTTCCTCAGTATGATCGAAACGGATGAACCCTTCACGGATGCCGAGGTCAGAATCTTTCATAAAAATGGCTACAACGATTACACACTCACCTGCAATCCCATACGAACGCCCACGGGAAAGATCATGGGCAAAATTCTAATCTTCTCCGAAATCAAACGGATCAAAACCCTGGTCACCAGAATGATCGGCGCCAAGGCAAACATACGCTTCGAGGATATCTGCGGCCGTAACCCCCGGTTCCAGATGACCCTGGAACAGGCGCGCCTGATCTCTCAAAGCAGCTCCAATGCCCTTCTTTTGGGTGAAAGCGGCACGGGAAAAGACATCTTTGCCCAGGCCATTCATAACGCCAGCCAACGCAAAGACGGTCCTTACGTGGCCATCAATTGTGCGGCAATTCCGCGGGATCTCATTACCAGCGAACTTTTTGGGTATTCCGAGGGGGCCTTCACAGGATCACGGCGCGGCGGCAATCAGGGCAAATTCGAGCTGGCCGACGGCGGCACTATCTTTCTCGATGAAATCGCCGAGACGCCTCTTGAATTGCAGGCAGTCCTCCTTCGCGTCATAGAGGATAAATCCATCATCCGCATCGGAGGAAGCAGGGTCCGGCCGGTAGATACAAGGATCATCGCCGCAACGAACAAAGACCTTCTCGAAGAGGTCCGCAAAGGCAACTTCAGGAAAGATCTATACTACCGCCTGAATGTTTTCACGATCCATATGCTGCCCCTGACGGAGAGGCTTGACGATATTCCCCTTCTGGTGGATGTTTTTATGAAGAAATACGGCAAAACCTTAGGAAAGAATATTAGCCCCCTTGATGAAAAGATCATGGAGGCTTTCATGCGATATTCATGGCCCGGCAATGTCCGGGAGCTGCAAAATGTGATTGAAAGAATGATGAATTATGCCCGCTCAGATGAGTTGACCACCGATCTCATCCCGTCGGAAATCCTCAATACCCGTCATGCCACCGGTTCGGACATGGAGATGGAGTCGCCCGGGGATACGGAACGAAAGTTAATCAGTCGCATGCTGAGCCTGAAGTTCCGTAAAAAACAGATCGCCGAGCGAATGAATATTTCCCGTACAACACTTTTCCGCAAGATGAAGGAATATAGGCTGTCGTGATGATGAGATGTGCAGAGGGGTTTCCGGGGGAGAGCCTGTTAGGCGGCGTTCCATTCGCTATCGCAACATTGAGCAAACCTGAGGCACATGAACAGTATGCGGAGAGGCGAAGGGAGGAGTAGCAATCCTCTCCGCACGCCGTCATGGCATCAACATTAATCTGTGAAGCTTTCTTTGAGAACCATTTTTAAATATCAAGCCCTGTTTTGAGCAAAACCCATGGTCGCGTTGGCTACGATCATGGTGTGCATGTTGGATGTTCCCTCAAGGGTTTCGAATTGTTTCGAATCACGGAGATAACGTCCACAGGGGTACTCATCGGAATAGCCATACGAGCCATGCAGTTTCATACATTCATTGGCATCGTGAACGACAATCTTCGCCCCATAAAGCTTGGACATGGAGGTCTCCATGACGTTGGGCAGCCCTTTATCTTTTAGCCAGCCCGCCTTGTACACCAAGGCCGCCAATGTTTCGTGTCCAACCTTCATTTCTGCAATCTGCTGCTGAATCAGTTGGTATTTGCCGATCACCTGGCCAAACTGCGATCTTTCTGTGGCGTATTTGACGGCGGCATCCAGAATAGCGCCGGAAAGCCCCAATGAGCCGGCAGAACAGCCAAGACGGGTGGAATTGAGTTGAGCCATACAAATCTGGAACCCTCTGTTGACCTTACCCAGGACAAGGCTCTTCGGGACCTTCACATCCTCAAAAGCGATTTCGGCTGTGTCGGAAGCCCACAAACCCACCTTATCATGAAGCTTACGCCGCGTGATACCGGGAAGGCTGTAATCCATAAGGAAACAGGTTACGCCATTGGCGCCGGCATCCTTATCCGTTTTGACGTACAGAAGGCCGTGATTGCAGATCGTGCCGTTGGTGATGAACATCTTGTTGCCGTTGATCAGGTAGTAATCGCCTTTATCCTCGGCGCGGCATTGCATGCCGGCAACATCAGAGCCGATATTGGGTTCCGTCATGGCGAAACTGCCGATATATTCGCCGCTGACAAATTTGGGAATGTAATGCTGCTTCTGCTCTTCCGTTCCAAACTTCTGGATTGTCAGCGACGGTCCCCAGCATTGCATATTAAAGGCCATCCGCCAGGATGTATGGACTTTGGCAACCTGCTCGATAACCAGGGCGCCTTCCAGGAAGCCCATGCCGTTTCCGCCGTACTTCTCATCAATTGAAAATCCAAAGAATCCAAGCTCCGCCATCTTGTCGAAGATCTCTTTACGCCAGTGCTGGTTCTTCTCGTCTTCCTCTACATGGGGACCGATTTCATTTTCGGCAAAATTCTTTGCCATATCCTGTATCATTACTTGTTCTTCCGTTAATGCAAAATTCATATTAGGTCTCCTTTTTTAAATTCGTGTGCTCACTTTTTTTCCACAACCAGGCAGATGCCCTGCCCACCGCCGCCGCAGATCGTTTCCAGGCCGAAACGGGCCTCACTACGCTGCATCTCGTACAGCAAAGTGGTCAGACGCATGGTCCCCGTAGCTCCAATGGGATGCCCCAGGGAGATGCCCGAACCATTGATATTGACCCTGGCATCCATCTGTTCATCACTGAGGCCTGTCAGACGTGCATCGGCAATGCACTGGACGGCAAAGGCTTCCTGGACTTCGATCAGATCAATCTGATCGATCGTCATGCCGATTTTATGGAGGGCCTTGTTGACTGCAGCCGGTACTGCCGGATAGGTTACCGTGGGATCTGTCGCTGCCACGGCACAGGAGCGGAAATAAGCCAGAGGTTTTGCCCCCAGCTCCCTGGCCTTTTTTTCCGAAGCCAACACAAGCACGGCCGCCCCGTCATTTTCCGAAGATGAATTCCCGGCGGTGCAGACGCCATCGGCATAGACGGGTTTCAATTTGGCCAGCTTTTCCAGCGTTGTTTCCCGCCGGGGACCCTCATCCGTATCAAAATAGATCGTTTCGCCCGTTTTCCCTTTGCCGACGGGAACAGCAACAATCTCATCCTTGAACTTTCCCGCATCCTGAGCGGCAATCGCGCGCTGGTGGCTGCGATAGGCCCATCGATCGGCTTCTTCCCTGGTCACCTTTTCCAGTTTCGCCGCCGCTTCCGCCCAGGCCATCATTGAACTCAACTCACCGTAGCGATCAACCGGTTGTGACATAACACGGGCGCGTTGAATGCGGTCATATAAAGGGATGCCCCACATGGCCAGGGCTCCATGCCCTTTAGGCATAAAACCATATTTTTCATGATTCTTGCCGCCGAGGCCCCACTTGATATCGCCGGGGATGTAAAGTTCTCCCTGGCTCATGCTGTCCATGCCGCCTGCAATGACGATATCGGCATTACCCGTCTGTATCTTCATGACACCCCAGAAAACGGATTCCAGGCCGGAACAGCAGCGGCGATCCAGGACGACACCCGGAACCGTATCGGGCCAACCGGCCTCCAATACAGCCATACGGGCGCCGTTGGCGCACTCGCCGTTCTGATAGGCACTGCCCATGATGACATCTTCTACTGTGGACGGATCGATCCCTGCCTTGCGAACCGCCTCCTGAAGGACCAGACTGCCAAGTTGATACACAGGAACATTCTTGAGAGCTCCGCCGTAACCGCCAATAGGCGTTCTAGCGCAGCTGAGGATCACTACATTTTCCATATTTCTCTCACCTTTCATTTGATTGATCATTGTTTATTATTCTATACCGTAATCAACGCTTCCCCCTGGACTGATCAAATATTCAGATCCGTGCGTGGTTGCTTTTCACCCGAGGAATAGTCATACCATCCTTTCCCGGTCTTTCGGCCAAGGTCGCCCGATGCAACCATTTTCTTCAGAATCAGGGAAGGCGCAAATTTGGGATCTTTATAGCTGTCCCACATCGTTTCCAGCACTGCGAGGCCGATTTCAAGACCGACAAAATCGTTGAGTTCGAAGGGGCCCATGGGATGATTCAGACCGAACTTCATGGCCGTATCGATATCTTCAATCGATGCCACACCTTCAGCCAGGCATTTATATACCTCGCAGCGTAGAGCCGCATTGACCCGATTGACCAGGAAACCCGGGCCATCCTTCACATACACAGGCTTTTTCCCGAGCTTCTCCGCAAGATCTCTGATGATCTGGGCCGTTTCCGGGGAAGTCTTTAATCCTCTGATGACCTCGACCAGTTTCATTACTGGAACGGGGCTGAAGAAGTGCATGCCGGCGAACTTCTCGGGACGCTTTGTGGCGGCCGCCAGATCGGTAATAGGAATCGATGACGTGTTGCTGGCAAAGATAACGTGAGGAGGACATATCTCATCCAGCTTCTTGAACAGTTCCACTTTGGCCTGTTTGTTTTCGAAGATGACTTCAATGACCAGATCGCAATCCTTGGCCGGCGTCAATGCTGTCGTTGTCGTAATTCTACCCAGAATGGCCGCTTTATCATCCTCGGTCAATTTCCCTTTAGTCACATTGCCCGTCAGATTCTTTTGAATGATATTGACGCCCTTCTGCAGGAATTCCTCATTGATATCCTGCATCACTACCCCATAGCCGGCGGCGGCGGAAACCTGCGCGATCCCCGATCCCATGAAACCCGCGCCAATAACCATAATATTCCTTATTTCCATTATCTTCCTCCATTCCCTTGATTGGTTCAATTTCCCAAGCACAACCCGCTTCCATGTTATTTGGCATACAAACATCTTGCTTGCGAAGCTAAGAGCAAAGACCATACCAGGCGGCTGCTTGCATGAATCTTGATAATCGCAACACGGAAAATTAATCATATATTTAAAGGCTATACATCCGGAAGGCAGATATTTTTCATTTTCCGATGACGAGTATAATATTCAATCATGAACCTTTTTTATAATCTAACTTGACTTTGAATCCGTATTATTGTATCCTTTAGATACATAGGAGATTGTGGAAGTATGCTTCAGATACAAGATGGCCTGATATCAATTTTGCAAGAGATTTCGGATGCGGTAGCCATCGTGAATCAGGACTATCTCGTTATTTATTCGAACGAACCCTTCAATCATCTCTTCAATTTTTACCCCGGCCCACATGGCAAAGAAGAATGCAGCGCCTTGCGACAGTTGAAACTACATGCCTGGGACAGTGAACTTTTATCGACCATGCAGAAAAGAACATATCCCGGCAGCTATAAGGGCGCTGACATCCTTGTGTATTATGTTCACAAAGTGAAAAAAGAAAAATTCTTTCTGGTTCTGATTAAGCACAGCAGCGCCAAGGGAGAAAAATTTTCTTCCTATAACCACCCGATCAATCCTTATCTTGATGAGACGGAAATACAGGCGGAGAAGCTTTCCCCGGACTTTAAAAAACTTATCGGCGAAGATATCCGATTCAAAAGAGCACTCCTGCTTGCCCAACGGGCGGCTCGCGCCGATCAGCCCGTGCTGATTCTGGGGGAAAGCGGTACGGGAAAAGAGATTCTCGCACGGGCTATTCACAGCAACAGCCGGCGTAGCAAGAAACCCCTCGTAGATGTGAATTGCGCAGCCATTCCGGACACGCTCATTGAAAGCGAACTTTTTGGTTATGAGCGGGGCGCCTTCACCGGCGCCAGGAAGGAAGGCCGCACAGGATACTTCGATGAAGCCCATGAAGGGACCATCTTGATGGATGAAATCGGGGACGCCTCTTTGCAAACGCAATCCAAGCTGTTGCGGGTCCTCGAAGACGGAAGCTTCAAGCGTGTCGGCGGAAATCGTAATGTTAAGGTGGACGTGCGTATCATCTCTTCGACAAACCGCGATCTGGCCAAACATGTGGATGAAGAAAAATTCCGGGAAGACCTGTTTTACCGCCTGAATACATTTACGATACAGCTGCTTCCTTTGCGGGAACGGGTGAATGATATCCCCCTGCTCGTAGACCACTTTCTGGCCTTGAACAGCGAACGTGAGAAAAAGAACTTTACCATTCTGCCGTCTGCTATGGAAATCATCCAGGCCTATCATTGGCCCGGAAACGTCCGTGAGCTGAAAAGCGTCGTATACTATGCCGTTAACCTCGCCTCCGGGTATATTATTACACCGAGCGCGCTCCCGAATTTTCTCTTTTCCACAAACGATTCAAAAAGCAAGAGAGTCAAATCAACACAGAATTCTTCGGCCCTGCCGCAAACACAAAACATCCCCATGGTTGTCCAGAACATAGAAAAAGATATGATCCGTGAAGCGCTAGGAAACTCAGCCACGAAGACCGAGGCCATCAAAAAGCTGGGGATCAGCCGGAAGACCTTCTATATCAAGATCAAGCAGTATGGCCTTGAACAATTCCTCGATAAATCTTATCATTCGAGATAATCCTCGCGACATGAGACCTTCTTCAACGAACAGCCGAAATGGTTTATAATCTGCAGAGAAAAGAGGAAAGTAATTCAGCAATAGACCTATGATTTGGTAAGTATTTTATGGTAATCATAAATGCCTTTTGTAGAAGCAGTTTGTTTTTTGCGATGAATATGAATACGAACGACCAATATCTAACGAGCGCCATCAACATTTAGGGACATATGCCATGAAAGATCAGATAACCATCGTCGAAGTATCCCCTCGGGACGGCCTCCCTGAATTATTCGATCGTGCAGCCAGTGCAGACAAAATCTCTTATATAGAGGGATTAGTTAAAGCAGGCCTGAAAAAAATCGAATGCGTTGCGTTTACGCATCCTCGTCACATTCCGGAACATGCCGATGCGGAGATCGTGATGGCAGGCCTGAAAAAGAAATCCGACGTGACCTACATCGGTCTTGTCCCTAATGAAATCGGTTGCCGTCGAGCCCTGATTGCAGGTGTTGATGAAATTGTAACCCTTGTGGCGGCAAGCGATACCTTTACGAGGGTGAATGCCGGAAAAAGCTTGAAAGAGCACATGTATAAAACATTGCCTGCCGTATTCGATGTGGCAAAAAAGAGTGCTATCAGCGTGCGAAGCTATATTCTTACGGCATTCGGATGCCCGTATACCGGTAAAGTCCCCTTCGATGAAGTCATGCAGTTGGCGCTGAAACTAAACTACATGGGTGCAAAAGAAATTGTCCTCGCCGATACAACGGGAATGGCCAACCCGGTTCAGGTGAAAAAACTCATCGAGCTGATCCTCGCATTGAAGCTTGATAACAAGCTGGCGGTCCATTTCCACAATACACGGGGAACGGCATTGCTCAATTGCTATGCCGCTTTTGAAGCAGGCGTGCGAATTTTTGATACATCCCTGGGCGGTATGAGCGGAACGCCCTATGGAGCGATGAAGCATGCCTTCGGCTACTGGAATGTTGCAACAGAGGACCTCGTTCATCTGGCCGAGGATATGGGCGTTGAGACAGGCATTGATCTGGATCGACTTCTTGACTGTGTCAGTGTCGGGGAACGGCTGGCGAAAACCGCACTGCCAGGTCATATCCTGAGGGCAAGGGCCAGTTCAAGACTGGCCAAAGTACCTGCTCGTCCCGCAAGAATTTCAGAAATGACATCCGGGGATTAATATCGACCGACCCTTTGCGGCCATTTCTGACCATGATTTGTTTTGGGGGCTTTATTCGGTTCAGCCCCGGGAAGAAACGATGGCATCAAGGCCGCAAAAAATATTGTCCCGATCTGACATTGAACCACAGACACCACAGTTGTGTAGTAACGATACAATCTTATCTCAGGATGCCTGTCTCGCCCTTAACCTCACCACACCTGGATTAAATGCATGAAATAGTATTCGATGCAATCGGCTATACGAAGCATGAGACAAAAACGCCTTCGATTCAGATACCATTTGTTACTTAAAGATACATTTCAGATCGCATCGAGCCTTGCATTTTAATTTGACACATCTCCCGGTACTTGTACGTCTTCATAAATAATATCTTAAATCATTAGCTTAGGACATGCTAACGGGCAATGCGGCAGGCACCGGGATTGCCTGGCATGCTTTGTGTAATCTCCCCTCATATTCTAGAAATTCCCCAGGGAAGCTTGCGTCATTCCCTGTTTTAAAGGTTTTAGAGTGATCAGCCTTAAATCCGCATGGGAGAGCAGGCATAAAGGGTTGAACCTGTAGTGGTGCATAATCCCCTTGATCCGGGAGACCGGTTTTCATCTTGAAAGGTAAGCGTCTGTCAGCCACCTGTTCGGAAGCGTTGCTTTCGGCTACCCCCTCCCCCGACGCTGCCAGACGCTCACCTTTCAAGATGACGCCGCATCAGAGAAGGGAAGGCAAGGGCGAAATGGAGATAGATCCCGCCGCCTATTGCCTGCCGAGAAACCGTGGCCCCATAATAAAGTGCAGGAACAGCGATTATTTAAAATTTTTGATAACCGAAGGAGGGTTGGTATGAAGAAAAAGATCGGATTTGTTTTAGGTATTGTTATCGGAATCGCCGTGGCCTATATGTCGCCGCCCCAAGGACTGACCATTAAAGCCATGTGGGCGCTGGGAATATTTACAGGAGGCATTATTTATCTGGTCTTCGATGTGTTCCCGGATTACATTGTCACTCTCGCGATGTGCAGCCTGTGGGTCCTTTTTGATACCGTGCCTTTCAACAAGGCATTTTCATTCTTTTCCAACGCGAACTGGTGGGTTCTGGTCGGCGCTTTCGGCATCGGCTTGGCGGCATCAAAGAGCGGCCTGCTACGGCGGATTTCTCTCCTCATCATGAGAATTTTTCCTTCCACCTTTACCGGTCAGGTTTTAGCCATGCTGGGAGCGGGTACCATCATCGCGCCGCTGATCCCGTCTTTTACCGCCAAGGCCGCCATCTGCTCGCCCCTTAGCGCCGGCATCAGCGACGCCATGGGATACGAGCGGAAATCAAGAGGCGCGGCAGGCCTGTTCGGCGCAAATGTCCTCGGCTTTATCGCCACAGCCCCGGGTTTTCTAAGTGCATCTTACCTGGGATTCATGCTGGTATCTCTGTTACCCAAAGAGGTTCAACCCCAATTCGACTGGATGGGGTGGTTTACAATGTTTCTCCCCTGGACCATAATTTTACTTGTTCTGGGTTTTTTTGCCATTATGGTTCTATACAAACCCAAAGAGAAGGACTCCCTGCCGGCGGGCTATGCCGCCGATCAGCTGAAAAATATGGGCTCCATGAGCCGAATTGAAAAAATAACCGCCTTGGTCATCGCGGTCACTCTTCTTCTTTGGATGACTGAAAAAATGCATGGTGTTTCTGCGGCTGTTTCTGCCATCCTGGCCGTTGTTGTTCTTATTGCGGCAAAGGTTTATGACCGGGCTGACTTCCGATCCGGCATTGCCTGGGATGCGGCACTCTTCGTCGGTACCATTGTCGGCATCGCTTCAGTATTTCCGGCTCTGGGAATCGACAAGTGGCTGGGGACCGTCCTGAAACCATATGTTGCCCCCTTGGCCGGGAATCCATATCTGTTTGTCGCCGGATTCTCCATCATCATTTATCTCATCAGATTCGTATTAATCTCTCAGACGGCGGCAATTGCCATTTTTGTGGTTATGCTGGCACCGCTGGCCGCCCAGACCGGTATCAATCCCTGGATCGTCGGCATTGTCGTCTATGCGGCGGGCAACACCTGGACGGTATTTTACCAGAATGCCCCGTACATTGCCGCCTTTTACGCCACGGGCGGAGATCTGGTTGACCACAGCCAGATGGTAAAGCTTTCCGTTGCCTACATGATCATCTCCCTAATCGGCTTTATGGCCTGCATTCCGTTCTGGCAGGTGATGGGGCTGGTGAAATAATAAATCTACATGATCATTGCTATACTTTAAGGAGGAAAAAAGGATGCGAAAGACCATTTGGGAAGAATACAGAAACAAAACAGCCACCGCCGAGGAAGCGGTCAAGGCCGTAAAAACGGGGGATTGGGTATACTACAGCCACTTTATCATGACCCCTGTCACCCTGGACCGTGCCCTGGCGAAAAGGATTGGTGAAATCACCGATGTCAAAACCAGCATGTCAAGCGGCATGCATCAGGTTCAGGTGGCCGCCTGCGATCCGGAGGGACAATCCTTTACCCACAACAGCACATTCTACAGCAAAAACGATCGGGCTCTGGCCAAGCAGGGATCGACTTTCTTCATCCCGGCAAACTATCATGAGCAGCCTTGGCGACTTCGCAACGGATTTTCCCCCAAGCCTAATGTCGCCTTTATCAAGACAACGCCCATGGACAACAACGGCCTGTTTAACTTCGGCACATCGAACTCCTATACCAAGGCGGTGACGGAAATGGCCGACATTGTTATTGTGGAGACCAATGAAGGGGTTCCCAAGTGCCTGGGCGGGCACAGTGAAAATATCCACATTGCCGATGTCGATTATGTCGTGGAGGCTGAAAAAACACCCATGATGCCCATACCAAGGCCCGTTGCTTCACCGGAAGAAGTTAAAATGGCCGAGTTGATCATTCAGGAGATTCATGACGGCGCCTGCCTGCAACTGGGTATCGGGGGCATTCCCAACATGGTTGGAAGCCTGATCGCCGAATCGGACCTCAAGGATCTGGGCATGCACAGCGAGATGATGTGCGATGCCTTCATGGATCTCTACGACAAAGGAAAAATCACCGGACGTCATAAACATACGGATCGTAACAAGATGATCTATACCTTTGCCATGGGCAGCCCCGACCTATATGAATTCCTTGATGACAATCCCGTCTGCGCGAGTTATCCCGTGGATTATACGAATACGGCGGAACATATCTCACGGAACGACAACATGATCAGCATCAACAATGCCCTCCAGGTGGACCTCTTCGGTCAGACCGCCTCCGAATCCATGGGTAAAAAACACATCTCCGGTTCGGGCGGCCAAGGTGATTTCGTCGTTGGCGCGGCCAAGTCGAAAGGCGGCAAAGCCTTCATCTGTCTTCGGTCCACCCGTATGATCGGGGACAAATTGGTATCCAGGATCGTTCCCGACATTCAGGGCATCGTTTCCGTACCAAGGGCGTGGGTATTTTATGTCGTCACGGAATTCGGCAAGGTCTGCCTGAAAGGAAAATCAACGTGGGCGATTGCCGAAGATATCATCTCCATTGCTCATCCTGATTTCCGTGAAGACCTAATCAAGGCGGCCCAAGAGAGAGGCCTGTGGCGAAGGAGCAATAAGATCGTTTAATGCCTGTCAAGCCTGAGTATTCGACAATTAACTGCGATGTTCTGCAAATTTCTACATAGGGAGGGGTTTTATTTATGTCTAGTGATGTTGGTGGCGTTGAGTCCGGGTGGACGCTGGGCACAGATCAGTGGATCGGGCTCATGGCCGGGATTGTCTTGTTTGCTTTGTTTATGGTGCTGCCCCCCATTGCACCGATTACCCCTCTGGGGATGAAGGGGGCGGGCCTGTTTCTTTTGTTTGCCTGCTGGCTATTTACGACACCGCTGCCGCTATATGCCATTTGTTTTTTTGTCATGGGACTGGCGCCGATTTTGGGCCTCCTGGACTCGGACAAGACGATGGCCTATTTGGGAAGTTGGATCAACCTGTTTCTAGTAGGCGCCTTCGCCCTGGGCCGCAATCTGGACCGGACACAGGCTGCCCGACGCATTGCCTTGTGGGTATGCGGTTTGCCGATCATGAAGCACCGCCCATGGACGTTCTTTACCATCTTTACCCTTGTAACGGCTATCTCCCCCATTCTTTTGTGCTCGTCGGTCGTGGCCACCGTTGTTTTCACGACGATTCTCATTAGTTTTTTCAGCGCCATCGGCATTAAGAAGGGTGACCGGTTCGGGAGCATTATGGTTCTTGCCGTCACGTGGTCGGCCGTTGCCGGTTCGATGATCTTCGCCTGGGGAACCGTCATCAACCTGTTTTCCATCGGTGTGGTAAAAAAACAGACCGGTTACCAACTCGGTCTCATGGAATGGATGATCTACGGCTTGGTCGTAGCCGGCGTCACCTATGCCATTTACTGGCTCGTCATCCGCTTCGTCACCCGAATCGATGTGAGCCGCATGAAGGATCTGCTGGAACCGGGCTTCATCCAGGAGGAGCGAAAGACGCTGGGGCCCATGAGTTCGGGTGAAAAAGCGTCTATCATCGTCATGTGCGTGGCCATAGCCTGCTGGTTTTTACCGGAAATCATCAGCTTGACCGCCCCCGGTCCGCTGGCGAAATGGATGAAGAGCCACCTGACGTGGCCGGCGACGGCCCTGGTGCTCGCAGCGGCTTGCACGATTATCCCCGTGAAGATCAACGGAGAAAAACGTATGCTTCTTAACTGGGGAGAATGGACAAGCTCAGTCGAATGGGGCATCCTGTCCATCATTGCCACGGGCCTCGTCCTGGGCGATATTCTTTCCAATCAGGCAACGGGAATCCCTACTTTCTTCATGGCCACAATCGGCGATCTGGTCAAGGGCGGCGGGGGTGAGTACCTGCTGGTCTTTCTCGTGGCGGGAATCGGATGCCTCCTGACAGAGGGGTTGTCGAACTTCGGGCTGATCGCCGTGTTTATTCCCCTGGCCATGTCCATTTCGATGTCCACAGGCGTCGGCAATCCCATTGCCATGGCGATTGTGGCGACAGGGGCCTACAACCAGAGTTTCGCTTTGCCTCTCTCGCCGGTTCTAGCCATCGCCTACGGCACGGGATGGGTTAACCCCAAGGATGCCGTCAAGTATGGGTTTATTTTGGATGTTCTGGTCGGGCTGGGGTTAACTTTCATCGCCTACCCCATCCTCAAGATGATTGTCCCCATGCCTTGATAAGAGGAAAGAGACGAGCAATGATTATGAAAACCCCGGCCGCAATCATCTCCTGTAAACATGACGAACTCATGAACGCCGCAGTATGGCGCATGGGTTCGTCATGGCCTTTACGCGAGGTACCTTTGAATATGAATATGGAAAAGGACATCGACAAGATGCTCTTGAGACCCGTATCCACGCTGGAATACAATGCCCGTAAATTCGGTATTGTGGTCTCTCGCAACAGAATAAAGGGGGAAATATCTTTAGCCCATTTCCGCCAAGCCCTTCAGATTATCACCCAGCGACACCCGTTCCTGGGTGCTGCCTTTTATGAGCACGAAAGCCGTATCCATTTCAAAATAATCGAAGGTTTCAGCCCACCCTTAACCATCAAGGAAAACATCACCACGCCCGAGCAACGGGAGGCATTATATGAAGAGGAACTGAATTCGCCCATTGATCCCTATGACAATCTATGGCGCGTTCTGTTGATACTTGACGGCAGCAAGAATGAAATCGATGAAAACAGTCATATCGATGTGATCCTATCCCTCCAGCATGCCATCTGTGACGGTCTTTCTATCCTGAATCTGGCCAAAGAGATTCTGGAACAAGTCCGGGCTCTGGATGAGAGCTCACTTCTTTATGAGAATCAAAAATTGTCGGCCGCGCCGCCCTTCGACGATTTTCTGCCCGCCATCCTGGATAATGACATTGACCGGTCATGCCCGGAACCGTCTGTCGATTATGAGACCGTTGACACACTGGGCCGCCATCTTTCCGTCCCGAAGAGTCAGTGCCGGATTCATTGCATCACAGGAAGTTTTACCGAAGGGGATATGCGAGGCCTCTGCCGCATCAGCAAAAGAGTCCATGTGTCCATCCATGGCCTCATGGCGGCCTGCATCATGAAAGCCATCAGCGATTGCATCGACAACCCTGCGGATAAGGAACTCCGTCTTTTATTGAGGAATCCCGTCAACAGGCGGAAGCAGGTTTCGCCTCCCCTTGGCAACCAGGCGCTGTTGTGCTTTGTCGCCTCGGAGTTGATCCTTTGCACTATCCGCAAAACGACGTCCATCGCGGAGATCGGCCGGCATATCATGCATCAGCTCGACCAGGATATCCAAAATAACAAAGCATTGAAGCGATACCGGACCGTCGTCGAATCCGCCGACCGAGACCAGATGGACAAGGAAAAATATGTCCAGGCGTTGACCTTATCTAATGTCGGGCTTATCGATACACCCGCCGATTACGGCAAGTTCGAATTATTGGATACCAATTTTATCTCAAGCAATAAACATCACGCGATCCAGCTTTCCTTTACGACATTTTTAAATCGACTACATTATGTCATGCTGTATACCTCTCCCTGGTATGAAATGGAGTTGATCAAAACGATAAACGATCGATTCAGAAATCATTTGTCCAATTTTCTATACTCAGAGACTCAGATATTCAATATCATTGACAATACGATCATGACAAGTGTCCATGGTCAGCAAACCTAAAAGGAGATTTATGATGCATTACACCACCATTCTGGTTGAAAAAAAATCCGATCTGAAGATTGCCGTTATTACCCTGAACCGCCCGGATGTCCGAAATGCCATCAACGGCGCCATGCGGGATGATCTGTATCGGGCCATTGCGGAACTTGAGGCTGACGAAGATGTCCGGGCCGTCATCCTGACTGGCGGACCGAAGGTTTTTGCCGCCGGAGCCGATATCGCAGCCATGGTGAATAACACGGCCATGGATATGTTCGGCGGCGGCGCCGCCCTGTGGGACATTACCTTTAAAATGGAGGAGTCAAAGAAACCATTTATTGCTGCTATTTCCGGATTCTGCCTTGGCGGCGGCTGCGAACTGGCCATGGGCTGCGATATCCGGATCGCCTCGGAAAACGCACAGTTTGGCCAGCCGGAAATCAATATCGGGATTATGCCGGGAGCCGGCGGCACGGTGCGCCTGACACGGTTGGTCGGCATCGGAAAGGCAAAGGAGCTTTGTCTCACGGGAAGAATTGTCCCGGCATCGGAGGCCCTGTCGATAGGCCTGATAAACAAGGTGGTCATGGAAGACACCCTGATGGAAGAAGCTGTTGCCATGGCGAAGATGATCACCCGGCACAGCCCTGTGGCGGTCAGTCTGACCAAGTATTCCGTGCAGAATGCGGCAGAGACGGACCTTCATACCGGTAAATCCATCGAGCGTTCCTGTTTCTCCCTGGCCTTTGCCAGCGAAGACCAGACGGAAGGCATGAAGGCGTTTTTGGAAAAGAGAAAACCCAATTACCAGGGCAAGTAGGAAACATCCCGGCAGAAGCATCCTGTTATTTTAGCGGCTACTATAAGTGAAGGGCAGACGTTTGGTATTACTTTGATGAAAGCTGAAGAGCATATCACGATTGTCGAGGTATCACCCCGCGACGGGCTTCCGGCCGTATGCGCAGGAGTATCAACAGCCGACAAGATCATGTATATAGACGCTCTTATCAATGCCGGACTAACACAAATCGAGGTTGCGGCCTTCACACACCCTCGGCTTATCCCGGAAAATGCCGATGCCGAAAAAGTCGTTTCCGGTATTAGGAAAAAAGCGGGTGTCACGACCATCGGATTGGTTCCCAATGAAATCGGTTGCCGCAGGGCTTTAGTGACAGAGATTGATGAAATATTAACGATCATCGCAACAACTGATATTTTCAACCAATTCAATACTGGGAAAACAAGAAGGCAATCCCTTTACAAAGTGATTCCCTCGATTTTCGAAGCGGCGGCAGCGGAGGGGAAAAAGTCGAGAACCTATCTCATGACCGCATTCGGATGCCCTTATACAGGGAAAATCCCTTGCGAGGAGATCATACAACTTTTCTTAAGATTATCTTGTATGGGTGCTAAAGAGGTTACTCTGCTTGATTCAACGGGAATGGCCAATCCAAGGCAGGTGAAGGAACTCGTAAGGCAAGTCATGGATTTGAAGACAGGAACCAGCCTGGCCGTTCATTTCCACAACACGAAAGGCACGGCTTTGACAAACTGTGTAGCTGCCTATGAGGCCGGTGCCCGGACTTTTTATTCTTCGGTCGGCGGTTTGAGCGGTACACCATCCGGAGCCATGGAATTGGTATTCGGATACTGGAACGTCCCGACGGAAGATATTGTTCATCTCTTCGAAGAGATGGGAATCCATACAGGGATAAATATCGAACATCTGCTCGAATGCGTCAAGATGGCGGAATCGCTTGCAGGCAAAACCTTGCCGGGCCATCTCCTGAGGGCAGGACCCAATTCTCGGCTGCTCAAACCTCCCGATCCCACTACACTCATAAAAGACCGTATACTTCAGTAGGAAGGCGAATCGGCAACATCAGCCGTGTTGAATATAAAAAACGGGGGGGATGCCATACCGTTCACCCCCCCGTCTCAATTAGATATGGTTATTATTCTTTTATCCCGGCAATCTTCTTGGCGATCTTTTTCTTGTGCTCCAGGTTCCCCTGGCGGGCGATCATGATTCGCTGGGCCTGGGGCGATCCGGCGCCGTGCATGGATTCGGTCCGGTAGCCGACAGCCGCCGTTCCCAGGGTCAGGTTCTCCACGAGCCTTAAAATACGGCATCTTTCTTCCGGCGTCACATCGGCGGCACCCTTCAAATATTTCTCGAGGACTTTGCCGATTTCCGGATGGCGGAAATCCTTTTCCGAGGCCATAGTCACCATGAGGCCACCGGCAATGTCTTCGGCTAAACGGCAGATCTCGTAAGGGAATCGGGTCACATTCTGTTTGCAGACGTTGGCCAGCAGCAGGTCGATCAGGTACGTACCCGAAGCCGTTTTGTGACCTTCCGCCGAACAGGCGATGCCGCAGGAATAAAGGGTCTCATTCAGGTGGGTCATTTCGATGAGTTTGTCCTTGACGTGAGAGGCCTTGGCTGCGCCGTTGTAGTCGGCCGCCAAAGCCGCCGCGCCGATCAATACGTCGCCCACACCGGCCTTGCATCCTCCGTAGCTCTGGCGATGATATCCGGCAAACCGCTCCACCAAAAGACCGCTGAACTCGTATTCCCCGCACATAAGGACATTCTCCCAGGGGATGAAAAGATTATCGAACACCATGAGGGCTTCATGACCGCCGAACTGGGCGTTTCCCACATCGATGTCGCTTCCTTCCAGCTTCCGTGTGTCGCAGGACTGGCGTCCATAGATGTAGAAGATCCCTTCGGCATCCGCCGGCGCCACGAAAGAAACGGCATAGTCGGCATCATCCTTTCCCATGGCAATGGTCGGCATTGCGAGAATCCAATGGGAATTGACCGCTCCCGTCTGGTGGGCCTTTGCGCCGCGAACTACGATACCCTTATCGTTTTTCTCCACGACATGGACAAACATATCAGGATCCGCCTGCTTGCTGGGGGCCAGGTTACGGTCCCCTTTCGTGTCCGTCATGGCACCATCCACGGTGAGATCCTCTTCCTGGATCATGAGCAAAAACTTTTTAAAGCGCTCATGATAGGTCGTGCCGAGTTTCTGGTCCATTTCGAAGGTGACGCTGTCCACGGCATTGATGGCGTCCATCCCGACGCACCGCTGAAAGCAGGATCCTGTCTTTTGCCCCAGAAGCCGCTGCATCTTGACCTTTCTGACCAAGTCTTCCGTGCTCTGATGGAGATGACAGAACCGGTTGATCTTCTTGCCCGACAAATGGGAGGTAGCCGTCATCAGGTCCTCATGCTGGGGATCCTGGGCCGAGGCGTAGGTCATTTTTACGGAATTCATCGATGGCCTGATGATGGGATGGTCCACGGGATTCTTGACCAGTTCTCCCATCATGTAAATCTTGAAATTCATCTTGCGCAAACTCTCTTCATACTGCTCAGGCGTCTTCAGTGCCATATCCATTTCCTCCTTGAAGCGCGGCTTTTTTGTTGGATCATTCCTTAATATGATCAGATTCCGATAAATGTCAACTGCTGCAAATGTTATAAATGATCTTTATATTAAATCCCGAGTCGCAACCTGTCAGCTCAGGATATGATTGGAAATCACCACCCGCTGGATCTGATTGGTGCCCTCATAGATCTGCATGACCTTGGCATCGCGCATGCACATTTCCACGCCGTATTCCCTGAGGTACCCGTAACCCCCGAGGATCTGCACAGCGTTGTTCGTCACCCGCATGGCCATATCCGCGGCAAAGCATTTGGCATAAGAGGCCATATAGTTGAAGGGCATATTGTTCATGGCAAGCCAGCAGGCCTTGTAGGTTAAGAGTCTTGCGGCCTCGATCTCCATGGCCATATCGGCCATCATGAACCGCAGGGCCTGGAGATTGGAAATCGGATGCCCGAAGGCCGTCCTTTCTTTTGAGTACTTGACGGCCAGTTCAAAGGCCCGAACGGCAATGCCGATGGCCTCCGCAGCCACGGAAGGCCTGGAAAGATCGAGGGCCTTCATGCAGATGCCAAAGCCCTGCCCTTCCTCGCCCAGACGATTCTCCACGGGGACACGCACATCCTCAAAGTTCACCTGCCGTGTATCCGAGGTCCGAATCCCCATCTTTTTCTCCTCCGGACCGACGGAAATGCCCGGGGTGTCCCGATCCACAATGAATCCCACAATACCCTTGTAGCGCAGTTTCTTGTCTGTGGTGGCAAATACCGTATAGATATCGGCCACACCGCCATTCGTGATGAACTGCTTGCTGCCGTTGAGAATATAAGAGTCGCCATCGCGGCGGGCCGTCATGGCCAGTCCCGCCACATCGGAGCCTGCTCCCGGCTCGGTCAGGCAAAACGCCCCCAGTTTTCCTTCGTTGAGGACATCAAAATAGTGTTTTTTCTGGGCCTCATTCCCACCGACCACGACCGGCTCAGGGGAAAGGAGTGTGCTCGCCGCCATCGTGGCGCCCACGCCGGCGCCGCCGTAGCAAAGCTCTTCCGTCACGATGATCTGGCCCAGCATATCAATACCGGGACCGCCGAACTCCTCCGGCACACCAGCCGTCAGGAGTCCTACTTCGTGCATTTTTTTGATAACCGGCCAGGGAAATTCTTCCTTGTCGTCATACTCGAGGATCACAGGAATAATCTCCTGTTCCGCAAATTTGCGGGCCATTTTTCTTAACGCTTCATGTTCTTCTGTTAATTGAAAGTCCATATATTCTTCACGCTCCAGTCATTGCTATTTAAATGGATTCCACAATAAATGCATGCGCCGGGCCGCCGCTGGCGCACAGGGAGGCGCAGCCGTATTTCACGCCTCGGCGCTTCATCTCGTTGATCATCGTGATGATGAGCCGGGCGCCCGTGGCCCCGACGGGATGCCCCAGGCCGATTCCCGACCCGACGGCATTCAGGCGGTCCAGGCTGATCTTCAATTCGCGGTTGACACCCAGAACCTGCGCCGCAAAAGCCTCATTGAATTCCCAGTAATCAACCTGATCCTGCTTCAGACCGGCAAATTTCAAGGCGTTGCGGACGGCGGGCACGACGCCCATGCCCATGATCCGGGGTTCCACAGAACCGGGAGCCGAGGCAACCACCCTGGCGATAGGTTTGATACCCATTTTCCGGGCCGTCTCCGCAGCCATCATAATCATTGCCGAACCTGCATCGTTTAATCCGGAGGCATTCCCCGCCGTGACAGTGCCGTCTTTCTTGAATGCCGGTTTCAGCTTTGCCAGACCCTCCATCGTCGTCGCGGCAACCGGGTGCTCATCCGTATCAAAAACTGCCGGGCCTTTCTTCGTCTTGATCTCAACCGGGACAATTTCATCCTTGAACAAGCCTGCCTTGATGGCTTCGCAGGCCCGTAAATTGCTCATCATGGCAAATTCGTCCTGCTCCTCCCTGGTAATGCCATACTGTTCCGCTATATTGTCGGCCGTGATGCCCATGTGATAACCCAGCAGGTCATCAACCAACCCCCCGATCATGAGGCTGTCCTGAACCTGCTCGGCATTGCCCAGACGATAACCCTTGCGGGCGCCCATCAATAAATAGGGTGCGTTGCTCATACTCTCAACCCCGACCACGGCGCCGACATCAATCTTGCCCAGCATGATCTCCTGGGACAAAAGTTCCGAGGCGCGCATGGAAGAGGCGCACTGCTGATGAACCGTAAAGGCGAAGGACTCGATGGGCAATTCCGCCCGCATGGCGATGTGTCTGGCCGTGTTTCCCGGGGCACCCGCCTGGTTGCACTGTCCGGCGACAACCTCCTTGATCACGCTCTTATCGACACCCGCCTTCTCGATGGCCCCGTTTAACGCAAAAACGCCCAACTGGACAGGGCTGAAACCTGAAAGCGACCCCATATAGTTGCCAATCGCTGTTCTCGCTCCGCTGATAATAACGACTTCTCTCATAATGCTTCCTTTCTATTCGGTCATTTCTTTAAAATGGATTTTTTCCAGGCAAAGAATCACTCATTAATCTCCGCACAAAGGACAAACACCCCCATTAGGCACAATGTCCCCCGAATATGAATTACAATTGTTGTGCCAATGACGAAACGTTACGTTCTTTTGGATTAAACTACCACATATCAAAGGGATGCGTTATTCAAGAATGTTGGTGAACAAGGTAAACTGAAATATTTGATTCAGCAATGGATCAGTTATCATAGGAATGATCCATTGTTGAATCAGTGATCTCCGGCGGTGTAAAAACCGAATGGGCTATTTATAAATCTTTCGCAACTCAATCTTGTTGATTTTACCGACGCTGGTTTTGGGCAAGGCAGCGGCAATCTCTACCCGGTCAGGAACGCCATACTTGGGAATTTTGCCGCCCTCAGCCTGTTTGAGAAGAAACTGCCGAAGTTCCTCCCCTGTGGTTTTATCCTTGAATTCAGGTTTCAGTACGGCAATCATGAAGGGCCGCTCGCCCCATTTGGCATCGGAGATGCCGATGGCAGCCGCCTCAAGGATGGCCTCGTGCTGGCTGAGCAGGTTTTCCAGATCCAGCGAAGAAATCCATTCGCCGCCCGTTTTGATGACATCCTTGATCCGGTCCGTAACCTGAAGATAACCCTCACGATCAATATAGCCGATATCTCCCGTGTGGAGCCAACCGTCCACCCAAAGCTCCCTCGCCCGTTCCTCATCGTGATGGTAACCCGCGGTCAGCCAGGGCGCACGGACACAGACCTCCCCGGTGGCAACGCCATCATGGGGAACCTCGTTGCCGGCGGGATCAAACAGGCGCATATAGACAAGAGGAGCCGGGAGGCCCGTCTTGATCAAGGTATCGATCTGCTTCTCCTTCGGCTCCCCCAGCATCGAGGGCTTCAGATTGGATACCGTCAGAAGGGGGCAGGTTTCAGACATGCCGTAACCGGCGAAAATATTGATCCCCAGTTCCATGGCCGCCAGGGCCAGTCCCTTTGTAAGGCGGGCCCCGCCAATGACGACTTTCCAGAAGGAGAGGTCCAGCCCCTTGGGGGCGGCACTGATGACCATCTGTACAATAGTTGGGACGCAATGGGAGTAAGTAACCCGCTCTTTCAAAATCAGTTTCAGGAGCAGTTCCGGTTCATAACGTCCGGGATAGACCTGCTTCATCCCGAGCAGGGTCGCGGCGTAGGGATAACCCCAGGCATGAACGTGAAACATGGGTGTCAGAGGCATATAGACGTCCGTTGACCGGAAGCGGCCTACAGATTCGTAAGCACCTGTTGCGGTATGCTGAACAAGGCATTGCAGGACCAGTTGCCGATGGGAAAAATAGACGCCCTTGGGCAGGCCCGTGGTTCCCGTCGTATAGAAGGTTGTGGCCCGGGTGTTTTCATCAAAATCGGGAAAGTCGTAGGAGGACGACGCTCCGGCCAGCATGGCCTCGTATTCCCCGTCCAAAGGTATCTTCGATGCGGGCGGCAAGTCGTCATCCGTAATGAGAATCACCTTCCCGACCGTCGTGAGTTTATCCCAGACAGCCTCCAGCAGAGGCAGGAAGTCGACATGAATCAAAACGACCTTGTCTTCGGCGTGATTCATCGTATAGAGGATCTGCTCCGGAGAAAGCCGCCAGTTTTGCGTATGGAGAACCGCCCCCATCATGGGAATGGCAAAAAAGCACTCCAGATAACGGTGGCTGTCATAGTCAAAGACGCAGATCGTATCGCCCCTGCGGACCCCCAGCTTTTCGAGGCCGGCGGCCAGCCTGTTGATCCGCTCAAAAAGGGTGATGTATGAATACCGGAGCTTGTCCCGGTAGATGATCTCCTGATTGGGCGCCAGAAAGCGGGGCGTTTCGAGGATGTGTTTGATCAGTAATTGATAGTTATAGCTTTCTCCCGGTTCATATACCTTTTCGTCTTTCATCTCCCCCCCATTTTATATAAGGCAGGGGCAGGTTTCAATCCTGCCCCTGCAAATATCTGTTTACCCGTATGCCTCGCCCTTACTCCGCTTTCTTCCAAGTCAGCGGACTTGTCGATTTCGTGATTTTTTTCACTTGGTTGAATTCCTGCTGTGTTTTGGGCCACCAGGCATAGACAGCCGCCGGCGTCGGTTGCCCGCCCTTCACCATCTGGGCATAGGGGAATATTTCCATCCGACCGTCGCTCGTTATCCCATGCGCTTCCGTCGGGAATCGATCACCGAGCATCGGGAAGGCCTTGGAAAAAGACGCCCGGATCGCCGCTATATTATTGACGGCGCCTGAAGCGGCTATAGCCCTTGCCAGAGCCTGCATCCCCATATAATTCTGTATCGCCTCCATGTTACAGATTCGTTTGTAGGTCGTTGTATATCTCTTGTTGAAGGCGGCATTGGCAGCAAAAGGAATGGAATCCACCGCGGCCACGCTGATCGTATTTTCCAGGAGTTTCTTATCTTTGAGGATACTGGCAACATAATCAGCCCGTGCCTGATCGATGAAGATAAAACCGCCCTTAAAGCCCATGGAGCGGGCCTGCTCAACGACAAGGGCCGTCGTGGCCGACGGGCCTCCGATAAACATGACATCGGGTTTTGTTGCCAGAGCGGCTGTTAGCTGGCTGGAAAAATCGGTTTCCGTATAGTAATTGGCAGGCTTGTCAATGGTAATCGTGCCGCCAAGTTTTTCCCAGTAAGTTTTGAAGTAGGCGCGATTTTCATCGCCATAGGCGCCGAGGGTGACAAGCATGGC
This sequence comes from uncultured Syntrophaceae bacterium, assembly GCA_964492965.1. GTDB lineage: Bacteria > Desulfobacterota > Syntrophia > Syntrophales > UBA8958 > CAZBME01. Next base: position 265,478 of record CAZBME010000001.1, read on the forward strand.
GGCTTTGCGCCAGCCCTGCTGCCATGCCATGTCGGCGAAAGAGCTATTGTAAACAGTAAAGGGCGGGGGTATCAAAACGGCCAGTTTGTTTCCCAACTGTGTGGCCTTGGGTGTGCTGGTATAGCCCATCAGCAGGAACTCATTCCCCTTTTCTTCATTGATCTTCATGAGCGGCGCAATGCAATTGAAGACAGGACTGAAGACCGCCACGGCCCCATTGGAACGAAAGCGCCTGGCGTTATTGATCGCCTGGGTCGGATCAACCCGGTCATCCAGTTTTTCCAGCTTGAAAAGATAACTCTTCCCCTTGACCTTGATGCCACCGGCGGCATTCATGTCTTTGACCGCCATTTCAATACCGTTGAGACAATCCTGACCATACTCTGCCGCCGGTCCACTCAAGGGCCCCGTGTATCCGATCAGAATTTCTTCAGCGCCACCAACCGCTGCCCAGGCAAACACCACACCGACGATTATTAAACAGATAAAACTTTTCAAACCCTTCATCTCTTTACTTCCTCCTCTCTCAGTCTGCTTTTTGAGCTTTCCCCCCTCTTTTGCTGAAGGAAAGGATGAAACTAAACCAGATACGTTAATGTTTTATGCCGGCAACTTGAACTGATACCTGCTCGATCACCTCCCTCTCATGATTTTGATATAAATCTAACGATCCCCGCTTATATGTTTATTTTCGTTCAATTGTCGTGCCACGAAAAGACAACATATTATGTAATAATTATTGCCAAATGTTATCAATATCATTGACGTCAATTTATTTTTCCCAAAACAAGAATAGGGCCGGGGGAATGGCTTTTTTGATTCATATATGAATCAAAACCAACATTAGTGATCCATATTAGAATCAATGTTGTTTTATGAGCCTATCCGGTGGGAATCCCCTTGATCAGAATCGTTTCAAACAACATCAGCCTTGATTTTGTGCTTCGAGGCTTTCCGAATGAAGGTCGGTTGGCTGATGCCGATTGCGGCGGCGGCTTTTCTCGTTGTGCCGAAGCGGATCAGGGCATTGCGGATCATCTCTTTTTCGAGTTCCGCCACAGCCGCTCCCAATTTAAATCCGGACAACGCTTTCACCCCTTCATCGGGCTTCCTGGCATCTTCCGATTGATGGCCCGGCAAATCGATATTGCTGATGATATCCTCGGGACAGGTGATCATGTTTCTTTCAATCACATTCTGTAATTCCCGGACGTTACCGGGCCAATCGTAAGACATGAGCAGGTTGATGGCCCTCTCGTCAAAGCGTTTGTTGATCTTATATTTTTTATTGTACAATGTTGTAAAATGGGTGACAAAATTGGGGACTTCCTCTCTGCGGTCCCGCAAGGGAGGAATATTGACCGGCACGACATTCAGCCTGTAAAAAAGGTCCTGCCTGAATTCATTTTTGGCCGCCATGTCTGCCAGATTCTTGTTTGAAGCGGCAATGATGCGGACATCGACCTTGAGCGGCTTGTTCCCGCCCAACCGGGTGATCACTTTCTGCTGAATGGTCCGCAATAGTTTCGATTGCAGATGGAGGGGCATTTCACCGATTTCATCGAGGAAGATCGTCCCGCCGTTGGCCAGCTCAAAAATGCCGGCCCTCCCTTTTTTATGGGCTCCCGTAAAGGCCCCCGCTTCGTACCCGAACAACTCCGATTCCAGTAAATTATCGGGGATGGCGGCGCAATTGATGGGGATCATGGGTTTATCACGTCTCAGGCTGTTTTCGTGGAGCATTTCCGCCACAATTTCCTTGCCGACTCCCGATTCACCGAGAATGAGAATCGTCGTATCCACTTTGCTAAGACGCATGACCAATTCGACGAGCTCTTTGGATTTCTTTGATTTAGCAATATATTTGCCGGATATCTTAATCCTGTTGAGTTGCTCCTTGTAATGATCGCTCAGGCTCTCCGCCTTCTCCAGTTGATTCTTCAACTCATTGAGTTCCGTAATATCCCTGGCGTTATGAACGACGCGGAAAACATTGCCGCTGCCGTCCATAATGGGATTGCTGGTCACGAGGATTGTTTTCCCCGATCGAACTTCCTGGGCAATGGTGACGGGCTTCCCCTCCAGCATCGCCTGGAGGGGGATGCTCTGCTTAAATATCCCTCGGACCACTAGGTCTTCCATTTTATAGCCCAGAAGCTCATTCTTCTGAATTCCCGTGATGCGGGTGAAGGCGTCATTGACACGCAGAACCCGACCCTGATTGTCAGTCAGATAGATGCCGTCAAACGACGATTCGATGATTGTGACCAGTTCTTCTTTCAATTCTTTGGTGGTGGTCAATTCCTCCGAGATGTGCTCAAGGTCGGAGATATCCTGAAAAACAGCCACGGCGCCGATGATTTTATCCTTATGCCTCAGGGGACTTTTATTGGTGACGAGAATTTTATCCTTAAAAATCAATTTCTGGCCGAAATCGGATCTGCCCGTATGGACGATATCATCCAGCTTGGCATCGGGCAGAATATCAGACAGCAATCGATTGAGGGCCGCTTTGCGTGCAATGGATAATATCTTTTCCGCCGCATCATTCATGAGCTTGATGTGACCATTTAAATCTATGGTGATAATGCCGTTATAGGCGGAATTGATAACGGTGTGCAGTTCTTCCTCAAAGTTCAGGATGGAGCTGAAGTACGCCCGGATCGTATCCGAAAGGGTAACAATGCCCACGACACGACCGTCTTCGACGACAGGCAGGCTCCCGACATTGATGGTTATCAGCTTCGAGATATCTTCGTTAGGCTTCGTCACCAGGGGATCCGTCTTCATGATATCCCCGATATTCTTCTCGATATCCCCGCTATGATTGATTTCCCGCAAGGCCATGGTTTTGGTGATCAGACCGACGATTTTCCCCTCGTCGCTTACAATCGGGACACCGTCAATCTTATTCTCAATGATAATCCTGATGGCGTCTTTTAATGTCGCGTCGCTCTTCAGGACCAGGGGATGCGGACGCATGAAATCACTGACCTTGGCGTTCATATTCAGGCCATCCGTTTCCCTCAACAATTGCTGTACTTCGTTGAGCAACGGATCCTCATCCGGATAATTCGTCACAACGGCACCTCCCGTACGATGATGCTTCACGATTTCGATTGATTTTATTTGTATATTATCTTAAATTTAGATTCAGTAACAGCATGGTTTATAGATCATGCCATATACCTGACCTTTACAACCTGCCTGCTCCAGATGCAACCAGTCTTTTAACGCATGATTTGATGGACCCGCTTGGGGGGATATGAGTCATGAATCAGTCTGAAATGGCCAAAGATGATTTGGCATCGGCAAATGAAATCCTATGCCTGCGTGTTTCAGAACTGGAGAAGAGCCTTGCCGAAAAGCAACAAACAACAGAAGAGCTCAAAGCCCGGATTAAAACGATGGCCGCTGCTTCCCGTGCGGCCGACCTCGCCCTGTGGGAATGGGATATCGGTTCAGACAGATTGACATGGACGGATAATGTAGATGCATTGATCGGCTATGAGAGAGGCCACATCGAACATACCATCCAGGCCTGGAACGAACTGATTCACGCCGACGACCGTGCCATGGTCTGGGAACATCTGGAAAAGCACCTCAACGAGGGTTCACCCTACGATGTACACTACCGCATAAAAAGAAAAGACGGCCGCTATCATTGGTGGCGTGATACAGGCCAATGCCTGAGGGACAAAAGCGGCAAGGCATACCTCATGTCAGGGGCCTGCATGGATATTTCAAAACAAAAACACGCCGAAGATGATCTCAGAGAGCAGATCCGGTTTCTCCAGGTGCTCATCGATTCCATCCCGGCGCCTGTTTTCTTCAAGGATACGGAAGGCCGCTATCTCGGTTGCAACAAAGCATTGGAAGATATGCTCGGCGTACCGAGGGACCGTATCCTTGGAAAAACCATGTACGATTTCGCGCCGAAATTTCTTGCCGACCTGCATCTGCGCTCAGACCTGGATCTGTTCAGCCAAGGGGGGTTTCAGGCCTATGAGAGTATTGCGTTCAACGAGAAGGGAGAAAAACGACAGATAGTCGTGACGAAGGCCACGTTCGACGACCGGCATGGCAAACTCGCGGGATTGATCGGAACCATCTTTGATATGACGGACACGAAGCGATTGGAAGCCAGGGTCCGTCAAACCCAGAAGTTAGAAGCCATCGGCACGCTCGCCGGAGGAATTGCGCACGATTTCAATAATATGCTGGGAGCCATTTCGGGCTATACAGAGCTGTCTCTTGAGCAAGTGCCTGCCGACAGCAAGGTGAAGGGCTATCTCATGCAAATTTTCAAGGCCACACGCCGGGCCGTCGATCTTGTATCTCAAATCCTTGACTTCAGCCGTCAGAAGGAACAGGAGCGCCGTCCCCTGAGGGTCGGGCCCCTGGTTAAAGAGGCCACGAAACTTCTCCGGGCAACGATTCCTAAAACCATTGATATCCGGACAAATATCACAACCGAGGTGGACACGGTTCTGGCAGATCCTTCTCAGATTCACCAGCTCCTGACGAATCTCTGCACAAACGCTTATCAGGCCATGAAAAGCGATACGGGTCTCCTGGACATAACGTTGTCCAATGTGTCCATCAACACCGACGCCAAGGCTCCTTCATCCCTCTGGAAGCCCGGTCCTTATCTCAAACTGTCTGTCCGCGACACAGGACAAGGTATTGAGCCGGACCATATCGAGCGGATATTTGATCCATTTTTCACGACCCAAGGCCTTGGTGAAGCACCAGGCCTTGGCCTGTCCGTGGTCCACGGGATTGTTAAAAATCACGGCGGCGAGATAACCGTAGAAAGTCAAACCGGCAAGGGAACGGAAATAAGCGTTTATCTGCCTCTTGTCGAAGATCAGCAGGACAGGAAGACACCCTCGTCGGATAGCCTTATCATTGGAGGCTCGGAACACATCCTTGTGGTCGATGATGAGGAAATGCTTGCGAAGATGACCAAGGCCCTGCTGGAAGGCCTGGGGTACAAGGTGACGGCAAAAACGGACAGCATTGAGGCGCTTGAGTCATTCCAGAGCAATCCGCAAGGTTACGATCTGGTCATTACCGATCATGCCATGCCCATCATGACGGGTCTGTCGCTGGCCGCTGCAATCATGAACATCAGGCCGGAAATCCCGGTTTTTCTCTGCACGGGGTTCAGCAGCGCCGTCGATCCTGAAATAGCCCAAAAGGCAGGCATCCGTGAGTTCGTTATGAAACCTGTCACAAGGCGACACATCGCAGAACTGATCCGGAAGGCCCTGGGAAATGGGTAACGATTGGGTGTAAAACATATGGCAGACATACTGATTATTGACGACGACAAGATCATGTCCGATATGCTCGTGGATATCGTAAACGGCATGGGACACACAGCCCATACGGCATTCACCCTTGACGACGCTGCCAAAACAGCCTCCAGGACGCCTTTCAGCGTGATCCTCCTCGATGTGAATCTCCCGGACGGCAACGGTCTGGAGAAGCTTCAGACGTTCCGTGAACTTCCCGACGCTCCGGAGGTCATTATCATCACGGCTTACGGGGACCGTAGCGGAGCGGAGGTCGCCTTGAACAGCGGCGCCTGGGACTACATTTACAAAACCGCCTCCATCGCCAAGATCAGGCTTTCCCTGCTTCGGGCCATCCAATACGCCGAAACCAGAAAAGAAAGAGTATCCGTGCTGCCTGAGCCGGACCTGGAGGGCATCATCGGCCACCATGACTACCTGTCTGCCTGCATCAGCCGCCTGACACAGGCGGCTCAGAGCGACGGGAATATCTTGATCAGCGGAGAAACGGGCACGGGAAAAGAACTCTTCGCCCAGGCCATACACAGGAACAGCCGTCGCGCAGGCCGGAGCTTCGTCACCGTTGACTGTGCCGCCCTTCCCCCGACACTTGCGGAAAGCCTGTTGTTCGGACATGAAAAAGGCGCCTTCACCGGTGCCGACAAACCCATGGACGGAATGATTATGCAGGCGGATGGGGGAACCCTTTTCCTTGACGAGATTGGCGACCTGAATGCATCTATTCAGAAGACCTTCCTGCGTGTCCTCCAGGAACACCGTTTCCGGCCTCTCGGAGCCAAACAGGAAATCAAGAGCGATTTCCGGGTCGTCGCCGCGACCAACAGAAACCTTGAAGAAATGGCCCGTAAGGGAGATTTCAGACTGGACCTGCTGCACCGCATCCGCGCCTTGGTCATTGAACTGCCGCCGCTACGAAAACATCCGTCAGCGATTACGGAGCTTGTCCTTTATTACATGACGAAACTTTGCAGGCGTTACGGCATATCGCATAAAAATGCCTCTCCCGAATTTCTGGAAGCCCTCGTCGGCTACGGTTGGCCAGGTAATGTCCGCGAACTCATCAATGCGATGGAATGGGCCATTGCGGCAGCGCTCCAGGAACAAACCCTTTATCCCAAACACCTTCCTACGCAAATCAGACTTTATACGGCCGATGACGAAAACAAACAGGCAAGCCAGGTGAAAGCCCGGGATACTATGTCAACATTAAAATTTGTCAGGGAATCGGCCGTTGCGGCCGCAGAATCTTCCTATCTCAAGGATTTGATTCACATGACGAAAGGGAGCATCTCCGAAGCTTGCAGGATCTCCGGCTTATCGCGCCCGCAACTTTACGCTCAACTGAGAAAGCACCATCTCACGAGATCGAGCTTCTGAACATCTAACCATCAGTATTGTCCAGCCATAACTGTATTGCAAAACCATACAGCACCTAAGACAATGTAATTATTCCGTTGCATTCATAATTATCCTGTTCGGTGTCTGGCAAAACCATACGAAATCCCGCATTCGCCCCCTCCCCTTCATAGTCAGCATTATTATAATGCATTGAATTAATTGGCATTATATATTTAGGCACTTTTTGGCATGAGACGTGGATACATAATCAAAAAACACAAAAAGCGCATCCCGGACATTAAAACATCCAGATGAAACGGCGAAAGGAGGTAAATACAATATGAATCAGGATCATGGCGCTTCTGATAAAATCATATCATTATTTGTAGGAACCATACGAAGAAAGTTCATCTCTATTGTAGGCATGGCCTTGTTATTTATGACTATTTTCACACTCATCGGCCAATATATCGCCCACGTGGAGAATCTGGTCGTCGTATTGGCCCGCAGTGAAAGGGAATGGCTGGACGCCCACCAGGGAGGGTTCGCTTATCTGAACCAGTACATGACCACACAGGACAAGAAATACCTCGATCTGGCCCTGGCAAAACTGGAACACGGCTACAGGATCGATAAAATCGGGCCGCTGATGCTTGCCGTCTCACAAGGCAAGAAAGTCGATGAGGAGGCCGTGGCGAAGGAACTTCATGCGTCTACGGCTGCCATTGCCATTGAAGACGGCAACGGGAAAGGCCTTGTCAATCTCATCAAATTGATGGGTTTCCACGAATATGTGCAGACCCTGATGCAGGATTGGGACGGCGCCTATCAGGACAGCGAGAAATACAAACCATTCATTCAAAAGTATATCGAAACAAAAGATAACGCCAGCCTGGAGAAGATCTTCGAGTATCAAGCGGTTTTCAAAAAACGGGGGGATTCTTTTTCCGAGACAACGGGAAAACTCTCGATATTTGTGGATACGGTCGTCGGAATAGCCTTGTGGGCTCTTCTGGTCTTTAGTGGCGCCGCTGCCCTGTTTCTCGGATATCTTGTTTCAAAATCCATCGTAAATCCCCTAACCGAGGCAACATCTGTGGTAAGCCAAATGGCGGACGGCGATTTAAGAAGCCGGATAAATCTGACGCAACGGGACGAGATCGGCTATATGGTTCAGGCGATGAACAGCTTATGCGAAAACATGGGCAACAGCATCAGAGAAGTCGTCGCCGCATCGGGCCAGCTGGCGGAATCTTCATCCGTTGAGGCGGCATCTATTGAAGAAACATCGGCAACCCTTGAAGAGATGTCCTCCATGACCAAGCAGAGCGCCGAACACGCCGGCGAGGCCAAGAATCTCATGTCGGAGGCCCGACAGATCATCGGCAAGGTGAATGAACACGTCAGCCATACGACGGCTGCCGTTGAAGAGGCCATGCGTACGAGTGAGCAAACAGGAAAAATCATTAAGACCATCGACGAAATCGCATTCCAGACAAACCTTCTGGCCCTTAATGCCGCCGTAGAGGCCGCCAGGGCCGGTGAAGCGGGAGCAGGATTTGCCGTCGTGGCCGGCGAGGTGCGGAATCTGGCCATGAGGGCGGCGGAAGCGGCCAAAAACACCTCCACCCTGATTGAAAATACGATCAGTGCCGTCAGGAAGAGCAGCGTTCTGACAAATCTCACACAGGAAGCCTTCAAGGAGAATGTGGAAATCTCCAACAAGGTTGAAAATCTCGTCAACGAAATTGCCGCGGCTTCCCAAGAACAGGCAAACGGCATCGGCCAGGCAAGCAAGGCCGTCGCTGAAATTGAAAAAGTCGTTCAACAGAACGCCTCCATGGCCGAAGAGCTTGCTGCCAGCGTCTCCATGTTCAAGACGAATTAGAAGACTGCGAATAAGGATTTCAGAGCATGAAATTCATCAACAAGATTTTTTATGAAGAAAAGCAGGTTTATTCATGAACATCATTTTCTACGCACCTGTTATGGACCCGGATGCCTGCCAGACCTGGACGCTGCTTGAAAACCTAGATACGGAATTCGGCGTGGAGCTGCATAAATCCACAAAGAGCCTCGACCAGCGCCTAAGGCAGCCCCTGCAGGGCATTGCAGCGATATTGCTCTATGTTGATGACGGAAATCATCTCGCAGAGCTTCTGCCTCTGAAAGAACTCCTGAATGACCTCCCGCTCATTATCATCCTGAAAGAAGCGGACAGTGAAATCATGAAAAAGGTTCATACCCTGAGACCCAGGGTTGTTTTAGGATCGCGTTTTCATTTCCATGAGATCGTTCATGTGATCGAGAATATGGTCAGGCGACAAAAGAGCCTGGAGTATGAAGGTTGCGGATTATCGCCTTGATACACTGTTCAATGGTAAAGAAATATGATTTCAGCCGAGTACAGCATTCCGGCGGTTCCGGCAGGGAGGTTTCCCCCCTCCTTTTCCTCTCTGCCGACCGCCTTTCGTTTCTGCGTCAACATTAAGCCTGTGAAAGGATCTTTTTATGAAAAAGATGGCACTGGATCTGAAATTAACGACAGGGGGCATCATTATTGTCCTCACAACCGTGCTGGTCATCGGGATTTTCTCGGTTCTGCAATCTATTACGACACTGGAACAGGCCGCAAAAGAAAAATCTTCACAGATTGCCCAGGGGCTGGCCGGCATGATGCAGACCATGCTCCTGGACGAAATCAAGATTACATCCCTGTACTCGATTGACCCTGATATCATCGCAGCGGCATCAACGGGACAGGGAGAAACGGCAAGCGCAAAGCTTGCAGAAGTCATGAAGAAAATCGGCGGCGGCTATGAGGCGATCATCCTCATGGATGCCAACGGGATTATTCAGGCAGACGGGGTGGGGGGATCCTATAAAGGTATCAAAGTCGGCGATCGTGATTATTTTCTGGGGGCAAAAAGCGGAAAAGCCAACGCCGGCACAGCCATCAAATCCAGAAAAACGGGCAACCCCGTTTCCGTAGCCTGCGTACCGATTTACGGAAGCGATGGACAATTTGTGGGCGCCCTGGGAGCCGTCGTCAGAATCGATGTCCTTGTGAAGAACCTGGCATCCATAAAGCTTGGACAAACAGGCTTTGCCTGGATGATCGACAAGACCGGCGTCATGATTTACCATCCCAAGAAGGAATACATGTTTGATTTAAACCTGAACAAACAGGTCGAGATGAAAGATATGGCCGGCAAGATGACGTCACAACAAGCCGGTTCAGACACTTACACCTCAGAGGGCATCAAGAGAATCACGGGCTATGCCCCGGTGACGTTAACGGGTTGGAGCATCGGCGTAACCCAGAACCGGGATGAACTGATGTCGGCAGCCGCTTCTTTCCGAAATTTCATTATCATTATCGCAATCATTCTCCTGGTTATCACGGTCATCGCAGTCCTGCTCTTTTCCCGAAATATCACCAATCCCATCCATCGTGTCGTCGCCGGTTTGTCCGAGGCATCATCCGAGGTAAAAGCGGCTTCTTCCATGATGGCTTCCACAAGCCAGCAATTGGCGCAAGGCGCATCGGAACAGGCATCGCATCTGGAGGAAACCTCTGCATCCCTTGAAGAGATGTCAGCCATGACCCGCCAGAATGCCGAATACGCCGGGCAGGCAAAATCCCTCATTGCGGAAGCCGGAAAAGTTGTCGGCCGGGTGAATGGCCTTGTCAGTCACACCACAACCGCCGTCGAAGAGGCTATGCGCACAAGTCAGGATACAGGCAAGATCATCAAGACCATTGACGATATTGCCTTTCAGACCAATCTACTGGCCCTCAATGCCGCCGTTGAAGCCGCCCGGGCCGGAGAAGCGGGTGCAGGATTCGCCGTCGTGGCCGACGAGGTCAGGAATCTGTCCATACGTGCAGCAGAAGCGGCCAGAAACACATCCACCCTGATTGAAAACACGATTGAAGCCGTTAAAAGGAGCCATGACTTTACCCGTCAGACGCAGGAAGCCTTCAAGGAAAATATGGATATTTCGGGCAAGGTTGAGAATCTGGTGAGCAGAATCGCGACGGCCTCCAATGAACAGGCTCAGGGCATTGAACAGATTAACAGAGCCGTCTCTGAAATGGATAAGGTGGTCCAGCAGGCGGCAGCCAATGAGGAGGAATCGGCCGGCGCATCGGAAGAAATGAATGCCCAGGCAGAGCAGATGGCTGTTTTTGTCGGGGAACTGGCCGACGTTGTTGGAGGTAGCAGCCATTGGGCTTTGAAGCCGCAACGGACCGGTGCAGAAGCAGAACCGACCACCGGTATTAAACATAAACAGACAAGGCATCCCTTGAGAAAAGCCATTAGCCCGGCCGGAAAAATGGTCCGGTTAGCGAAAAAAGCCTCCGTGAAGGCTCATATTTTTGATCCCCACCCTGTCGCTTCGATGGGGACGGCTGATTTCAAGGATTTTTGACATTCCGGCGGTTTGGCAGGGAGGTTCCCCCCTCCTTTTTCCCTCCCCGCCAACCGCCTTTTCGCACAGCAGGATGTTCAGCAGCCTACCCCGTAAAAGGCAGATGAACTTGGGGAGACGCTGGTTGAGATAGATCAAACATGTTACGAGGAGGCCATATGTTGGAAACAGAATCAACGAGATTAATGGATCAGGCGGTCAAAGCCATGGTCAATCGGGAAGGCAAGTATCTGACCTTTTCCCTGGATGGAGAAGAATACGGCATCGGCATTCTCAAGGTAAAGGAAATTATCGGCATGATCACGATCACCCCCGTGCCGAAAACACCGGACCACATCAAGGGCGTGGTCAACCTTCGCGGGAAAGTCATTCCTGTCATCGGCTTGCGCCTGAAATTCGGAATCAACGCCGCTGATTATACGGAACGCACATGCATTATCGTTGTGGAGATTACAGCAAACAGCAAAAAGATAGCCATGGGCCTCATCGTCGATTCCGTGTCGGAAGTGCTCAATATCAAAGAAGGAGAAATCGAGGATACGCCCAACTTCGGAACCCGGCTGGATACGGAATTCATTCTGGGAATGGCCAAGACGGGCGGGGGGGTCAAGATCCTTCTCGATATCGACAAGGTGATTAGCGTTGAGGAAACGAGCAGTCTTTAAAACCATCTGTAGATTGTTTCCTTGCTGTCACACAAGCGGCTGACGGCATGCCCTGCAATTAGAGAATGCCTGCTTTCGCAAGAATGACAGATAGAGCATCAATGGAATTTTTCAGGGGATTATTAATCTTCAGGATTACGAAACAGGACGAGGCCCGAAAAAGGCCCCGTCCTTTTTTATTCAATGAAATTACTCCTCGAAATACTCGTTTTTCATCTCTACGGTCAGCCCGTCGCCGTTGGTCAGGCGAATAGCCAGACCTTCAATCTTGGGAAGTTCATAACCGAAGAAGTAACGGAAGGCATGGACCTTCCCCTGATAGAAGTTTACATCCGAGGGTATCAGATCGCCAGCCAGCGCCTTCCTGGCTACCATAGCCTGCAACAGCCATTGCCAGGCAATGGCGATGATTCCGAATAACTCAAGGTAAAGGGTGGCATCGGCCAGGAAAAGTTCCGGATTCCCCTGCATGGCAATACCGAGCAGATGGGCCGTCACTTTTTCGAGTTTTGCCAGGGCCTTTTCCAGCTCCTGGGCAAAAGGCTTCAGGTCGGCATCGTCCTGCGCAGCGGCGATGGCCTTTCGAACCTCGGCCAGATAAAGCTGGGCGGCCTTGCCTTTTTTCATGGTCATCTTCCGGCCCAGGAGATCCATGCCCTGAATGCCGGTCGTACCTTCATGAATGGGATGGATTCTGACATCACGATAGAATTGTTCCAGAGGAAACTCATCGCAATAGCCATAACCGCCGAGAATCTGAACGCCGGCGCTGCACGACAGAATACCCATCTCCGAAGGATAGGTCTTGGCCACGGGCGTCAGGAGTTCCAGCAGGAGATTGTAGTTTTCGTGCTCTTCCCCTTCCGTGATCTTTTCCATGTCATGATAAAAGCTGCACTGCATGAGCAGCGAGAGGGAACCCTCAACAACAGACTTCTGGAAAAGAAGCATGCGCTTGATATCGGAATGTTCGATAATCGGCACTTGTGGCGAAAGAGGATCTTTTGACGAAAGTTTCCGTCCCTGGGGCCGTTCTTTCGCATACTCCAGGGAGGCATAGTAGGCAGCCGACGAAATACAGGCGGCGCCGAGGCCCACGTCGATCCGTGCACCGTTCATCATCTGGAACATATAGCTAAGGCCCTTGTTGGCCTCACCCACGAGCCAACCCCGGCAATCGTCGTTCTCTCCGTACGCAAGCTGGGTGATGGGTCCACCCCTGTAACCAAGCTTATGATAAATGCCGGCACAGTTGACGTCATTGGATACCAGCTCTCCATTGGCCTCAATCCGTTTCTTGGGAATAATGAACAGAGAGATCCCCTTGACGCCGGCCGGTGCGCCTTTGATTCTGCCGATGGCCAGATGAATGACGTTATCCACTCCGTCGTGTTCGCCGGCAGAGATAAAGATCTTCTGGCCTTTCATCTTGTAGTATCCCTGCCCCATCGGTTCACCGGTCAGGGTGATATCGGTGAGAGAGCTTCCCGCCTGGGGCTCCGTCAAGGCCATGGTGCCCTGCCATTCGCCGGCCATCATTTTAGGCAGGTACGTGTCTTTCATTTCCTGTGTGCCATAAGAAGCGATCAATCCGGCAGCCCCGGTGGTCAGACCATGATAGATCGATCCGGAATAATTGGCAGCGGCGAAGATGGCCGTTGGTACCAGCATACCGACCATCTCGGGCAACTGCTGACCGCCATGGTCATAGTCGAATGTGGCCCCGATCCATCCGCCGGCGCCGCATTCCCGCATGATCGTCCTGACCTGGGGATGAACCTTGACCTCACCGTTGACATACTCCGGCTGGTTTCGATCCATTTCATGGAGAACTGGCTTGAACAGGTCTTTTCCCATTTTCATCGCCGTTTCCAGCACCATGTCGAAGACTTCTTTACTATGGTCCGCATAACGCGGATATTGCAGGAGAGACTCGACATTGAACATCTCGTACAGCAAGAACTTTATATTTCTGTCGCTTATAAATTTTTCAGCCATATTTTACCTCATTTCTGAAGAATGAATCACTACCCCGCATAACCGGGGGCAATCCATAAGATGACGTCTCCAGGGCTTTGAAACCCTGGAGACGTTCAAGATGGAATTTATTTACCTGTTCTCGCCGGAACCGGCAAGAGAACGGATCTTTTTCAATTACATCGGAGATTAGCGCTGCAGGTTCTCGATCACTGTGGCCACACCCAGACCGCCGCCGCAGCAGGAACTGAAGGAGCCGTACTTGCCGCCTCTGCGAATCAGTTCCTTCATCGTGAACATACAGATACGCGCACCCGAGGCGCCGTTGGGATGACCGAAGGCAATGGCGCCGCCGTTGGGGTTCCACTTATCACTGAAACAATCCACTTTGTCACCCGTCTGCTTCTCGAGTTCCGCTGCCACGGCCAGATTCTGCACGGCAAAGGCCTCGTTGCACTCCAGGACATCCATCTGAGAAAGTTTCAGACCGGCCCGCTTCAGGGCCAGCGGAACGGCGTACGCGGGACCGATGCCCATAATCTTGGGATCCACACCATAATCACCGCCGGAAAGCCAGCGGGCCATGGGCGTGTATCCAAGCTGCTCGGCCTTTTCACGGGTCATCATCAGAACAAAGGCACCGCCGTCATTGCGGCCGGAGGCGTTCCCGGCAGTGACCGTCCCGTCTTTGGTGAAAGCGGGGGGCAGGGACGAAAGGGCTTCCATGGAGGTCATCCGGGGATGCTCATCCACCTTGAACTCCAGGGGCGGATTCTTCTTGCCCTGGGGAACCATGACGGGAATGATCTCATCCACGAAATAGCCGGCATCAATGGCCTTTTTCGCCAGGACCTGGCTGCGCAGGCCGAATTCATCCTGGGCCTGGCGGGAAATGTTATACATCTTCTGCAGGGCCTCCGCCGTCAATCCCATATTCATGGTCGCCGGATCAAAGGTGGGAGAAAGGGACGGTCCAATCGGCATCGGGGGTATCATCTTGAAGGGTTCCGTGGACATGGAAAACTTGCAGGTCATCTGGCTGTAGGACTCCATGCCACCGGCAATCATGATGTCGGCATGGCCGGCAAGGATTCTATAGGCTGCATGGTTGATGGAATCGATGGCCGATCCGCACTGCATTTCAATATAAGAAGCTGACGTGCTCTCCGGAAGACCGCTGGCCAGGGTGACCCAACGGGCCAGGTTCAGGGCTGAATGGCCGGAACCGGCCGATCCCGCATAAACGGCATCGACAACACCGCCCTTTTCCAATATTTTCGTTTTTTCGACCAAGCCTTTCAGTGCAAGACCACCCAACTGCTCTATCGTAAAATTCCGCAGGGTCTTCCCGAATGTTCCAAATGCTGTTCGTGCGCCATCAATAAATACGACCTCTTTGTTACTCATAACTCCTCCTGTTAAAAATTTGATGTTATTTCTTCAAAGCTTAAATCATAACGTATCTTGCCGCGACTATCACACATGGTTTGTTATTGTCAAGCACATCGGCACAGCGCTGATGAATTTTTAACGTCCTCATCAAGGGAATTTTCTCTTTTGAGGATAGTAGCTTTTACAAACAAACTGAACATCGATAGAAAAAATTATTTGCGGATATTTTATTCAGACGGATAGCGCCTTTTCCTCAAGTAAGAAGAAGTAAGCGACCAGTAACCTCACCTCTGATTATAAATATTTTGAAACTCTGGATTAGATTTGAACCATTCAATCATTTTAATAAATCCTTCTTCAAAAGAAGTTTTGGGTTGCCAACCCAAGTCATTTCTTATCTTTCGACAATCCGAAACCCAGACATTGGCATCCCATTTCCGATCCGGCATAGAACACCATTTAGGCTCATCTTTTATGGCCAATATTCGCCTTACAGACGCAATAACTTCACCCATCGAAATTTGAACACCATTACCTACATTATATACAGTGCCATGTTCTTGATCAGTTTTTCCGGCAGCTAAAAGATAGGCATCTACAACATCATCTACAAAAACAAAATCATGCATCACCTCCGGACTGACTAAAGGTGGTAATTCCCCTGACAATCCCCTGGTAACTAAAACAGGCATAAGGCGACCCGGATCCTCAAATGGGCCGTACACTGAATAAAGGCGCAGTGTTGGTATATGGGCACCCCTACTTTGCCCCATATGACGGCAAAATAAGGTGGCAGATGCTTTTGTAACAGCATAATGACTATTGGGTTCTAAAAAAGATGCCTCACCCGGTGGGTAACTCTTATAGCCGTACTCGGATGAAGATCCTGTATTTACAAACGACTCAAAACCGGTCTTCAAGCATGCCTCAACCAAGTTTATTGTGCCCAAAATGTTTGTTTGAACCATCTGATGAACGTCCGTCTGCCATGAGTAAGCACCATACACGGCAAGATGGAAAATCCATTCCGGCTTTATATCACTGACTAGTGTGGCAACTGATTCTTTATCAGTTAAATCGGTCTCATGTATATGGATTGGATAGATAATATCCTTAATCCGCCAAACAGCATACCCGGGGCGAACAAAAAGATGAATTTCATGACCTTCTTTTATTAAACGACGTGCTAGATTGGCGCCAACAAATCCTGTTGCACCCGTTACGATGATACGTTTCATAATTTGCCCCAATAAACACTGATAGGTAAATATGCAATATGCATTAATATCAAAAAGGTTTTTGCGCTATCATATAGAGATTGCCCAGAGGAAGGGACAGCCGAAAACATCCAATAGACGTGAGTCTCATTAAATAAAGAACGGCTCGCTTTATACCGTTCGGCATGGGTGCCATTTGGGTTAAGTATCGAATCGAATATATATTTCTCGCTGGCCCCGATTTGGTAATACTGAAGCCATAGAGCTTGAGAAGGCCGGCGAGAGTCGTGGGACTAAATAAATAGGTGTGTTCTATATCGATAATGGGACTGCGGTTTTTGAGTATCTTTGCCGAAAGGGATTCAACATTGTGAGTGATGATAAGGATCAGGCCTCCAGGCTTTAGCAATTTATAGCACTCTTTAATAATCACCCAGGGCTCAGACAAATGATCCAACACCTGAAACATACATATCATTTCAAACTGGCCGGGATCAAAGGTTCCGGGTTCCATGATATCACAAACGATATGCTTACGTATCGACGATGCCGCCTTCTCTACAGCACGATAACTTGCTTCAATGCCTTGCACTGGATGATATCCCTGGGAAATTGCCACTTCGAGGAAGAAGCCATTTCCACAACCAATCTCAAGCAATCCACCTTTTCTTTTATTGTAAAGCTTAGCCTTAGCCAAATAATGTCCATAAGTATTTCTTATGTTATCCACCTCCTGCAAGTAATCAAATGAACTCCGTGAATATAGATCAGCCAATGTGTCTGAATCTGCGACAGGATCTGAACGAACCAAACCACAGCGATTACATTTTACGACACGATAGTGAACCCCGTCCGGTACCCGTCGAGCAGAAAACGTGGTAGAGTTAAAGGATGTTTGATTAAACGTTGCCGGATACAGTTCAGTGGAATTGGCTTCTGAATGACAAATAGCACAACGCGTCGGACGGAGAATGACGGTATTCATCATCGCTCACTTTCAGATGCATTCTTCTTTTGAGGATAATTAAAAAAGCTCTCAACAATGTAAGGAGGGCGACGCTTAACTTCGTCATAGATGTGTGCAAGGTAAGAACCAATAATCCCCAAGCATAGTAGCTGAATACCACCCATAAATAGTATTAATAGAATTAAGGTTGTGAAACCGTGAGGGGCAAGATCTGGAAAGAAAATTCTAAGAGCAAACTGTACAATCATAAGAACGATTGAAATTGCCACAGTAGATAGCGCCAGCCACGTAATAAAATCAAGGGGGACATAGGAAAAGGAAAAGATCGCTTTTCGCGCCCAACCTAAGTTTTTAACAATAGAATTTGTTGTTTGGCCAAAAAGACGTTCCGGCCGGACATAAGGTACTCCGATTTGATTAAAACCAACCCAAGCCCTCATCCCGCGCAAGAAACGATTATTTTCAGGGAGACTATTCATAGCTTCAACAACCCTTCGATCTATGAGCGAAAAATCACCTGCATCCAAGGGAATAGACAAGTAAGATGTACGCCTGAAGATACGATAGAATGCTTTATATGCGAGTTGCATGAACTTGTTGGCTTCTCGTTTTACCCTGGCCCCATATACAACATCATAACCTTCCATCCACTTGTAATAGAAATATTCAATTACCTCAGGTGGATCCTGTAGGTCGCCATCAAGTAGGATAACCGCATCACCTGACGCTATTCGCATACCACTTGTAAACGCATTCTGGGAACCAAAATTACGAGCATGATTGATAACAATGACGTTCGTATCTCTAAGTGCTAATGCTGAAAGTACTTCCTTTGCATTATCCGGACTACAATCGTTCACAAAAATGATTTCATAATCGACACCAATTTTTCGGAAAACCATAGTCAACCGGTCATGCATTATTGGAACGGCTTGAGCATCACGATAACAGGCTATAATAGCACTTATTTTCTTGGGCTTATCATCCGCAATCATATCCCGATCCTTTTAAAGCATCTATTTTTTTTAGCGTGGATAATATCCTATCCTTAATCAATCCACTTGAAAGCCCATATTTGTCATACATATAACATTGGCTTCCCACAAAACCATCCATTTGGTTTTCAATACCACAACGAACCAATAAGCACCGACATCCGGATTCTGCTATTACTTCTGCGACCAAAGATCCCAGAGCGCCTGTTACATAGTGGGCTTCAACTGTTACAGCTAATTTAAAATGCGAAAGCGCCTCTTTAAGGTCGTCTATTGGGGGTGGGCTTATACTGGCAACAACCATCATTGTAGCCTGAATACCTTGATTCGCCAACTCCTCAATGGCATTACAGGCCTCCTTGGCTATTGTCCCCATAACAACGACAAGAACATCTCGGCCGGTACCAATACATTTTGCTCGCCCAAGCTCAAAATCCCCATGGAGTTCAGGGATAATCGTTTGACTGTCTTTGCTTAAGCGATAATATATTGGTCCCGATATATGGTGCGTTTTCAATAGAGCAGAACGGGCTTGTTCATAGTCTGCAGGCGCGATGATGGTTATTCCAGGCTGTACGCGTAAGATACCGACATCATCGTTTCCATAATGAGATATCCCGTCATAACAATAATCCAGCCCGCCCCCCATGCCGACAATGCGAACAGGTAATCTATGATCTATTGGACCGTTACGAATAAACTCATAAGGCCTTGCCACAGCAAAGGGAGTGATAGAATACGCAAAAGGTACAAACCCCGCTTCAGCAAGACCCGTTGCCATTCCGATCATATTTTGCTCGGCAATCCCTACGTTGAAAAATCTTTGAGGATATTTCTGCGCAAAAGGTTCCAAGGCCATATAACCGAGATCCGACGTTAATAACAGGATCCTTTCATCTTGCTCAGCCATTTCAATTAAGGTTTCAACAAAAGATTTTCTCATATTATATCTTTCTCGATATCCCGGTTTGCCTGTTCATATTCTTCATCGGACATGGGCCAATAATGCCATTTGATCTGACCTTCCATAAAAGACACACCTTTACCCAATACTGTTTTTGCTATAATAACATGGGGCGACCCTGACTCCGTGTTTAGTGTTTCAATTTTTTCAGTTAATTTCTTGACATCGTGTCCATCTTCGTCGTGGGCATCCCATCCAAAAGCACTCCAGCGTTGGGTCATGGGATTAAGGTCTAATACGTTCTCTGTGTACCCGAATGCCTGCTGCCCGTTGAGGTCAACGATGACAATCAGATTCGATAGTTTATGATGGGCGGCAAACATAATTGCCTCCCAAACGGATCCTTCATTACATTCGCCATCACTTAAAACTACAAATATTCGGCGTAAAGACCGTTGTAAACGTGCAGCCAAGGCCGCTCCAACGCCATACGATAAACCATGGCCGAGTGATCCCGAACAAAAGTCAATTCCATTTACTCTAGATTCCGGATGAACTCCCAGCAAAGCTTTATCCGTACAATATTTATCCAGATCTTCTCTGGTTAACCACCCTTTCAGATAAAGCGCAGCATATAGTGCTAATGCCGAATGTCCATTGGACAGGATAAACCGATCACGGTCTGGATGCCCTGGGTCTGGTATTTTTAGCACTGAACCATATAAAGTAGTAATTATATCAGCAACTGATAAAGCTGAGCCAATATGACCAACATTGGCACGCTTTGCCTGTTGAAGAATGATATGTCTGATTTCTACCGATTCCATTTGATATACCCTTCAACTATGAAATAATAAACATTCATCAAATACTCCTCATTTTGTAACCCTGCACTCGATATTACACCCTTTCTAATACAATAATCATGCCCTAAACACAACTGGCTTTAATGAATAATTTTATAAGTTTTGAAAGACGACTATGCTGATCGCCCGTCGCTGATTGTCGTCGCTGATTGTCTTGACATATAGGATTCGCCTTCATATACTCGGACACTTTGATCCAGCATCACGGAGTTAAGGGAATGAATCCAGTCAACAATATCATCAATATGCATATAAAACAGACAAAAAGACAGAGTGAACGGGCAAAAGATGATCGAAAAATGCATCCAATATATCTCAGATAATACCGACAATAAATTAAAGATCTGGGAAATAGTTTTGATCAGCAGTGCGGTCTGTGGCCTTTTACACGCCGTTTATTTCATGCTTGCCCCTTACATATGGAACCAGAATCTGCAATTCGATCCTCAAGAGATAACCCCTTGGATTCGGCAATGGACTCATCAACGAGATGGGATTGAGATATATGCTTTATATATTCTAATGTTTTCAAGCATATTCATATCTCTCGCCACCACCCGGCTTTGGAAACATATAACCAATATATTTGTTTATTCTATCATTATCTTACTCTTCGCCGTATCGGCATTTATTTTTTTTGCTACGATTGGTTTCCATCCGCCAATGAGTACCATTGCGATGAGAAGCTATTATTCTATATGCAAGCAATTATTGTATGTAGCAAGTATTCTTGTGCCAATCATGGCAACGTTGCTCATCCTCAGAAAGGTAAAAATCAATTGGGCGTTGAACCTCATGATATTAGCAATCTTGATTCCCGTATGTCTCACCGCCATTCAGCCGATATCATGGAAAGATTATTCATTTATATTTGCCCCGGCCCTCCGTTTATTACATGGTGCCGACTTTTCCGAAGTATATTTTCAGTATGATATTCTATTATCATTACTCGTATTACCGTGGGCAAAGTTGCGGCTTGATCTAAATCTGTTCCAGATAGTTGGGCAGGCATCCTATTTATTGTATTTTTTTTCGGCATTTTTACTTTCGCAAAAACTATGTTGCAATAAAAAACTGCCCATCTTTTTCCTTTCAGCACTTGTTCTCATTCGCATCTATGCTGCGTTGGATGATCCGACAGGATCTATCCAGGTGACTCCTCTCCGCCTCGACTGGTGGCTGTTGCTGCTTATACTGGTGCACCGCTTCGGACCTTATCATTGGAGTACGGGGCTGTTCTGCGGCCTGATGATAATACTACATAAGAACTTCGGCATAATCTATACCATTGCTTATTTTCAGCTCATAATCACACTGTTTTCGATAGAACTGCTTCAGTCAAAAACTAGTCTTCATCTTACGACGCTATGGGAATTCATCTTAAAATCCTTGCGCTCCTACCTTCCCAATCTTACCATAATTGCCCTATCCAGCTTAGTAGGGATCATTGTTTTCAATGGGGATCTTTCTGATAGCGTATATTATTATCAAAAGCTGGGAATAGGTTTTATAAAGATTCATGTGAATTCATTTTATTGGTATGCACCTCCGGTTGTATGCTTCACATTCATACTTTGCCTGAGGTTATGGAAGGTCCTGCGCCCGGAGTATCGGACCACCTGTTTGCTGCTGATCTTCCTTGCCTTTGGTAATTCAATTTATTTTTTCGGCAGAAGTCACGAAAACAACATTTTACATATTTCCGGTCCATTTATATTGATTTTATTCATATTGATAGATTTATTGAACTATTTTAAAAATGACACCATGGGTAGCAGATTGTCGCAGTTTATAAAACGTAATCTAGCGTGTATGGCATCAATAGGATTCATTTTACTTATCCTGATATATTACGGCGACAAGATATGTGATAAAGTGGCAATCCAGGTTGCCAATGCAAAAGAGTTGAAACTGAACTATCACCAAACAAAATTGTCAAAAGGCTATACGAATAATATCATTAATCGTTTAAAGATAGTAACCGGGAATTCCGAAAAAGTGTTTTTCGCAAGTCTTACCAACGATGTAATCTTTTATTACTATAGCGAATACGCGCCCGTCGGTTACTTCAATCCATTCATGTCCTGGATATTTAAAAAAGACCTACATCATTTCTTGCAAGATCTCATCGATAAAGAATATTTTATCGTAGTCGACTGCATGGAATGCGAAGATGTATTTTCTCGCCTTATTTTCAGCAAAATCATCAGGGTGGACGATTTTGTAATTATTTCAAAATAATATTGGTGTCAATCCAAGAATCATAATCATATACCAGCTTTATTCTGACCTGACCTTATTTGCTCTTCACAGGACACATTAAGGATAGATTATTATGCGCACTCTTATAATCAGGATTGATTCTTAAGGCCTCCCGGAAATGAATTATTGCATCCGCATTTTTCCCTTGTAATGCCATAATCACACCCAGATTATTTTGGACTATTGCATTGTCCGGTTTTAATCTTAAGGCTGATTGGAATTGATACTCAGCTTCCGATAATTGATTCCGTCGCATAAATATAAGCCCCAAATCGTTATGAGCGCGTTCGTCCTGTTTGATTTTGAGCGATATGGACAAGTGTTCAAGCGCTTTTTGATCATCCCCGGCTTGCTGATAGGCCATCCCAAGGCCATGGTGAGCTTTGTGGTTATTCTCAGTTACCCTCAAAGTATGTTTGAAAATTGTCATGGAATTTTCCCATTGCCTCACCTGGACTCCTGTACAAACGGTTAATACGAGGAGAATGATAACGGGGGCCATTACAGCCAACTTCTCTCTATAGGGCCATCTCTTCATTACATCAACACTACCCCAGCTTATCAAAACCAATATCCCAATCAGGGGCAGATACGTATAGCGGTCCGCCATGGCATGGGAACCGATCTGGATCAGGCCAATCACAGGAACTAGCGTCCCTAAGTACCAGAACC
>CAZBME010000002.1:0-63933 GCA_964492965.1 uncultured Syntrophaceae bacterium
TAAAATGCTGCATTTGAATATTTCCAAAAGTGAGATCATAAAAAAATTAAAAATCTCCCGCAGCACACTTTATCGCAAAATGGAACGTTATAACCTTTTATAGATTGCTTTGGTGCCCTGAATGAAGCTTGCGTCCGTCAGGCACTCCCTTTCCGATTCGCCCTTTTCGCCAGATTCCGGAGGACCAGCTCCGTGGCCAGCTTCCTTCCCGCTGCCTGGGCCGGGGCGAAATGCCGGATAAACCTGATTTCCTCTTCCGTCGGAGGAACCGTTTCCGCCAGATTTGGGGCGACCTTTAAATCCCAGGGCACATCTTTCTTGACATCCTCCACCCGAACGCGCGGATGAATCTGTGCCAGATACATCTCCTTCGTTTCCGGGTCAAACCGGAAAACACCTTTTGTGGAAAGCACCATGGAGGGACCCGTTCCCGGGGGGAAAAGGCCCGATTTGTCCCTGCTGTCGCCGCCGTCCAGGTAGCCCGGGGATGTGACATAATCCAGCTTATTAACAAACTGCCCCCCCAGCATGGTGAGAATCGTCCTCTTTGCGTAAGAGAGAAAGTCAGCGGCGCCGCCGGAGCCGGGCAGCCTCATTGTAGGCTGGTCGTAGTCGCCGATCACGGTTGTGTTGATGTTTCCGTATTTATCGACCTGAGCTACACCCAGAAAGCAGACATCGATAAATCCGTTGTATGCCATCGTAAATATTGAAAAAAGATCCGTGGCATAGGAAAATCCCCGGATCGCATGGGCATCGGCAATGTGGTTCAGAGGCAGGAGCGGCGAAAAGTCGATAATGCCGGACTCCATCATCAGCGTCGCATGGGGTGCATAGATCGCTTTTGCCAGTGCACCCGCCGTTGTCGGCAGTCCGACGCCGAGGATCACGTTTTCGTAGTCGCGGATCTCCTTCGCCACAGTGATGATCAAAAGTTCCTGCAATGTGTATGCTTTACTCATAAAGGGCTCCCTTCTCCTTCAGAAACGCTTCAAATTCTTCTTCCGTTACACCCATATTTCTCTCTTTGCCGTCCTCGTCCCACATGGAGGTGAATGCGGCCCCGTAATCCGCCGGCGCAGAGTAGTAGGGCTTCGTCCGCAGACGTTCCAGGATGCCGGTGCCGAATTTCTGGATATAGCGGTCTAGGTATGATTCGCGATCAGCGCAGCCAAAAATCCATTCTTCCATCCAAAGATCCATTTTGTCCGCCTTCGAACTGGCTCCGGCAAAGAGGCTGTACATGAAGGCATCCCGGTTGTAATGCCCAAGCACCTCCATGGGGTGGGCTCCCCAGGGGATTTCGACCACGGCATCAACGCGATGGGCCGGAATGATGGTCAGGTGGGGACTCGATTGAATGATGTCATGATCCACGATCTTCTCACAGGAAACAATGATTCTCTTGCTGGCCAGCGCCGCCGCCGCGACACTGCCGAGCGCTCCCCAGTATTGGGCGTTTCCAAACCTGTCCGCCCTCTGGACATGGACGATACAGACATCCGGCTTGGCCGCGGGAACGGTGAGGACATCCTTGCCGGTATAGGGGCATTTGATGAGGCGGTATTTATCATCACCCATGAAGGTGCGCTTGCGGTAAAGATCGGTGGCCATGACGCCCTCCAATGCCTGGATGAAGGTGAAGCCATGCATGCCTGCCACCAGTCGGGCATTGTACTCGTAATTTGTATAATCTTCGATCTGGAGGGTCCGGTTTTGCAGGGCCCGCTCCACAGCCGAACCGCCGGACCGTCCACCGCCGCGGTACACATAGGTGGTCACCAGTCGATCGATACAGCCGCCGGCCACCATAACCTCCACATCGATGACACCGGATTGGGAATATACCGTCAGGCCTTTTTTCCCCTGCCGAATCAGCTCGGAGATAAGAGCCATGCAAGAACCTACCGTATAATTTCCAATCACAAGCTCACAGCCATCAGAGATAAAGGTGTCGACAGCTTCCTTTGCACGCATGATTTTGTCTTTTAATTCGGCCATAGGTTGGTTTCTCCCTTCACACAACTGCTATTGAATGGATGGTCATTCACACCAACACCTGGATGGGCGCCAAAGCACCTCGCATCTTTTGTGTTACCGGAATGAGTATCTACGATAATCCTGCCGAAGAAATCAGGCCCCTTCACGGAACAGGGACGTTCTTCCCCCGTCAACCACCAGATCGTGACAATTGACGAAACTGCCCTCATCACTGGCCAGGAAGAGGGCCGCATAAGCAATATCCCGATCCAGACCGGCCCTCGGCAGCGGTGTGGCCTTTGCCAGGCTTTGCATCAATCTATTCAGTTTCCTTGCATTCTGCTCAGGATCCATGGTGTTTGCTACCTCAGATCCGCCCCAGAAGATGGGCGTGGCAATCGCGCCGGGAGAGATGCAATTGACGCGGATGCCGAAGGGCCCCAATTCGGCGCCCGCTACCCTGGTGAGATGAGTCACCCCTGCTTTGGCGATGGTGTAAAGATAGCCTCCCTGATTCAGGCGAATAGCGGCAATGCTGGAGTTATTGATGATACAACCGCCCCCCTGGGCTTTCATGACCGGAGCCGCGTGTTTGAGGCCAAATACAACACTTCCCAGCAGGAAGGTCATGGCATGATTGAAATCGTCCGTTGTCACGGTCTCCAGCGTTCCGTTTGTGCGCCCCCCGGCGTTGTTGAAGAGACAGTCGAGCCGCCCGAAACGGTCGACGGCGAAATCGATGAGGGATTTAATATCCGCCTCCATATTCACATCGGCTCGCCGATAGACAACGTTTTCGCCCAGACGTTCTGCAAGGTCTGCCCCTTTTTGTTCCGAACGGCCGGCGATAATGACCTTGGCCCCTTCGGCCGCGAAAACCTCCGCCGTCGCCGCACCGATGCCGCTCGTCCCGCCTGTAATAACGGCCACTTTATTTTCCAATCGTTTGCTCATGATATATACCTCCTGATATTCTTAATATCTGTGATCGTCTTACGTGACTTATGGCTTCCGGAAACTGCCCGTGATGGACGCGCTTTCATGACGTTTCCTCCTTTGGTATGATGTCCCGTTTCTTTCGCAGCCAGGGGATCAGGGGAGAGACCAGCAGAATGAAGGCAACGATCAATGAAACGGCGGCGAGGGGCCGTGAGATAAAGATACTGAAATCCCCCTGGGACATGATGAGGGACTTGCGCAGATTTTGCTCCATCATGGGCCCCAGGACAAAGGCCAGAATCAGCGGGGCCGGTTCATATTCGAACTTTTTCATCAAGTAACCCGCGATGCCGAAGATGAGCATGATATAGATGTCGAAAACGGAACTGCTCACACTGTACACCCCGATGAGGCAGAACAGGAGAATCAGGGGGAAGAGGACCTTATAGGGTATTTTCAGGATCTTGACCCAAATACCGATCAGGGGAAGGTTGAGAATCAGGAGCATGACGTTTCCCACATACATGCTGACGATGATCCCCCAGAACATCTGGGGATGCTCTTTCATCATGAGGGGTCCGGGAGTGATCCCGTGAATCATGAAGGCCCCGAAAAGCATGGCGATGACAACATTGGGAGGAATGCCAAGGGTCATGAGCGGGATGAAGGCGCCGCCCGTCGCTGCATTGTTGGCCGCCTCCGGACCGGCCACCCCTTCAATGGCCCCTTTCCCGAAACGCTCCGGGTGCTTGGAAATCTTCTTTTCGACGGCATAAGACAGGAAAGACGAAATCACGCCGCCGCCACCGGGAAGGATCCCCAGTAAAAATCCAAGAATCGAGCCCCTGGCAATCGGTCCGGCGCTGTCTCTCCAGTCTTGTTTTGTAGGCATAAGGCCTTTGATGCTGGCTTCGAACACCTCGCGGCGAATGATCTGTTCAATATTCAGCAGAACCTCGGAGATGCCGAAAAGCCCCATGACAATCGGCACCAGACCGACGCCGTCGAGCAACTCCAACTGGTTGAATGTAAACCGCTGAACGGCGGTAATCGAATCCATTCCGATCAGGCCCAGAACAATGCCGATAGCAGCCATGATGAGGGCCTTGGGCATGGAACCGTGGGCCAGGTAAATAAGGACCGTCACGCCCAGAACCATGAGGGTGAAATACTCGGGTGGGCCGAACCGGAGGGCAATTTGGGCCAGGGGAGGCGCCAGCAGCATCAGCCCAAGAACGGACAGGGTCCCGGCGATAAAGGAACCAAAGGCCGATATTCCCAGGGCCGGACCGGCTCTCCCCTGCCGCGCCATTTCGTAGCCGTCGAGACACGTGACAACGGAGGCCGCTTCCCCCGGTATATTGACCAGGATCGAGGTGGTCGATCCGCCGTACATGGCGCCGTAGTAAATGCCGGCCAGCATGATGATGGCCCCTTCCGGGGAGGCATTAAAGGTAACGGGCAGGAGGAGGGACATGGCCCCTACCGGTCCTATTCCCGGCAAAACACCGACCAGCGTTCCGATAAGGACCCCCGCAAAACAGAAGAGCAGATTCATGGGTTGGAGGGCGACGGAGAAACCGATTTGCAGATAGTTTAAAAGTTCCATGTCTTGTCACACTCCCAGTAATCCCTGCGGTAGTTGACACCCCAGCCAGAGTTGGAACAGCCCGTAGGCGGCCAGGGTGGTGATGACGGCTCCAATGATGGCGCCCGGCCATTTTTGGGGTTCGACGGCCTTGAAAAGGAAGATGAGCAGCAGGATGGTAGACAGGATAAATCCCAGGGGAACGAGAATATACGCATAGATAAAAAGCGCTGCCAGGACGGAGATCACCTTCTGCCAGCGGATCTCAGTCCATAGCGAGGTCAAATCTCCCTTGACGCCTTTGCTTCTCACCGCCGGGATGAAGGTGCACAGCGATAACCCGATCACGATGATTCCCAGCCAGAAGAGCATGAACCCGGAACCGGGCTCCCGTAGAACCCCGATATTGAGTTGATATCCGCCGTAGCAGATTCCGCAGCCCATCGCCATCCAGAACAGTGAACTGATGATGTCTCTTGTTTTCATGTCGCCTCCGGTCAGGCTTGCCAAGCGTTAATCCTTTTTCAGCCCCAGTATCCTCGCATTTTCTCGCTCTTCAATGTATAACTCACCAATATTATTGGTGTAGTCGGCGCTATTCAGATAAAGAGGCGCAAAGTAAAATTTGGCCAGCATTTTCTGGAAGGCGGGGTCCTCCATGCCTTTTTTGAAGGCATCGTGGAGGGTTTTGACCACTTTAGGGTCCATACCCTTGGGACCGGCGATTCCGAACGGCGAATAGGCGACGATGTCATAGCCCAGTTCTTTCAGAGTGGGTACTTTGGGCCATGCGGGGGTCCGCTTGCTTGTCCAGGTCACCAGGAGGCGAAGGTCGCCGGACTCAACCTGAGGCGCCCAAGTGGCCGGATCGGCGCCGATCATGACATGGCCTCCCATCGTTGCTGTAACCACCTCAATACCGCCTTTGGACGGCACGTGGATCCATTTGATGCCGTCTTTGCGGGCGATCTTTTCCATGACGACATGCTGCATGGTCCCGACACCCGCCGTAGAGTAGGTTACCTTCCCCGGATTGGCCTTGGCATAAGCAACAAGCTCTTTAAAAGTCTTCCAGGGCGCATCCTTTTTCACAACGATGCCGTAGGTGTAGCCTGCAAGCTGGATGATATAGGTAAAGTCCTTCAGGGGGTCCCAGGATGCCTTCATGATATGCGGCAACCGGAGGACGCCAAGCGGAATCTGGGACAAGGTGTACCCGTCGGGCCTGGCTGTGGCGGCCATGGTGGCCGGCCCCAGGGTCCCGCCGCCGCCGGTCTTATTTTCCACCATTACCGGCTTGCCGAGATGCTTAGCGGTGGCATCCGCCAAAACCCGAATGCATGTATCCGTGGAGCCGCCAGGCGACCATGGAACGATGACCGTTACCGGCTTGGCGGGAAACTCTGCCGCCGACGCAGAAAATGTTTGAAAACCTAAAATGACGATGACTGAAAACGACAAAATGACTGCTGTTAATCTCTTCATGATCTCCCTCCCTGATTTGCAATTATATTTTCCCGGCACTTCGCTTATACGCCATGGATAAGCAAATGAAACCCCATTCAATGCAAGGCACCCCTTTGCCAAAAGCTGGTGCAGATCCGGCTGCTTTCTGAAAACGTTTGCAAAACACTAACCGGCTGACTATATTGTGACTAGTTCTTAACCTCTCCAAGCCTGCGTCGAGTCCCTGATGATCAACTCGGATTGGATGACGACATGTTTTTCGGGATATTGGCCATTTTCAATCAACTGTATCAACATTTGGGTTGCCGTCTGCCCAATTTGCGCCGCATGAATCCTGATGGTCGTCAAAGCCGGTTGATAGAAATCGAGGAGATCCGAGGACCCTATCGCGACAACGGATATGTCTTCCGGTATCTTCAGGCCGCGAGCGTTGATCTGGCTAAGGGCTCCGGGAGTGACCGAATCGTTGATGCAGATGACCGCTGTCGGACGGTCCGACAAATCAAGAAGGCATCCCATCATTCGAAAACCATCGGTCTTGGAAAAATCACTCTCGACGACATATTGGGGATCGTAAGTCAATCCATGATTCTCAAAGGCCAGCTGATAGGCATGGAAGCGCTCGACGGAGTATTTTGAGTTCATCATTCCGAGAATGAAGGCAATTTTTCGATGCCCCAGATTGAGTAAATAATCCACGGCCCGATAAACGCTCTTGAAATTTTCTGAATTTACGGAGGGGATATCGATTATTGAATCATCCAATAAACCGGGGATCAAAACAGATGGAACATTTTTTTCTTCCAGATCGAGGATAAGCTCGTCATCCAGGCGATTGCCGATCACGAGGATCCCATCAACCAGGCGGCGAAGATATAAAGAGATGTAGCTTTTCTTTTCGTTGATGCTCAGCATCAGGTTGTAGTCATGCAATGCTGCAACCTCACTGATGCCCATGAATACCTGGGAATAATAAGGATTCTGGAATGCAAATTCTCCCGTACGGGTAATGATGATTCCCAGGACGCCCACCCTGTTTTTAACCAGAGCCTTAGCGGAAGAGTGTGGGAAATAGCCGGTGTCCTTGGCTATTTTTTGAACCAGTTCCCGGATATCCGCCCTGACGCCCTTCTGATTGTTCAAGGCGCGGGAAACTGTTGAATAAGACACGCCAGCCTTCTTCGCAATTTCCTTGATCGTCGTCAATGAAGCACCCTGCCTATAAATGGGATGGATCATTTATAGTGCAAACGTTTGCAGATTGTCAAGATTTTTCTGAAGGATTTATCCGGCGCTTGTTGATTTTAGAAGAATGCTTTTGCAGGCAAGTTTTTTTATCAGTAGACAGGGAGGGCATCAGAAGAAAAGCGCCCTCCCTGTCTGCAATTATTTATAAGCCGAACCAGAAAGAATAACGTCGCCTACCTTCTCATAATACGCCACCTTGGATTGGATTTTCTTTGTGTTGGGATGGCTCCATTTATATTCAACGGTACCGGTTCCCTTGGAATTGGCTCCATCCATAATTTCTACGACAAATGGCTTCCCGTCGGCATCTTTCAGGCCGATAAAATTCTTGCCGATCAACGTTTTCGTATAGGGATGATTAATGACACCTCCCTTAAGATCATAAACGGAGATATAGACATCCTTATAGATGAATTTGCCTTTGGGGTTGCCGAACTCTTCGATAGCCTTTTCTTTGCCGACCTCCTTCATGTAGGCCACTGCTTTTTTCAGCATCAGTTGCGCATCTTTGGGTGAACCGCCTGTCTCAACCTGCGCCCAAACAACGCTGCACAAAATTAAACTTGCCGCAACCGCCAGTAGAAACTTTTTCATTCAGTACCCTCCTTTATCATTCAAGAATAGCCCCCACCGCCTCTCGTAGTGGGGGGAGGAGGGGAAAGAGAGTGGAGGCTTTGCATATAAGTATATCCTTCAATCCTGAATAACCTTCCGCATCATCCGGTTATGTCAGCCCGCCGCTTTTTGCTGCATCTTCTTCATCAGATTGGTAACGACCAGTTCCGTCATCAACTTCCTCCCCGCCGCCTGGGCCGGGGCAAACGTTCTGACAAAATTGATTTCCTCTTCCGTCGGACGGGCTGTTTCCGTCAGGTCCGGGGATATCTTCAAATCCCAGGGGACATCCTTTTTAACATCTTCGATACGAACCTTCGGATGAACCTGGGCCAGATACAGCTCTTTAGTCACCGGATCAAAACGGAAGACGCCCTTGGTCGTCAGGAGCATGGAGGGGCCGCTTCCCTTGGGGTAACGTCCCGTCTTTTCCCGGCTGTCGCCGCCTTCCAGATAACCGGGGGAGGTAACGTAATCGAGCTTGTTAACAAACTCCCCGCCTAGCATCGTGAGGACCGTTCGTTTGGAATAGGAAATGAAATCGGCGGCCCCGCCCGAGCCGGGCAGACGCATCGTCGGCTTGTAGTAATCGCCGATCACCGTGGTATTGAGGTTACCAAACTTGTCGATCTGGGCCACTCCGAGGAAGCAGACATCGACAAATCCCCTGTACGTCATGGTGAACGCGGAAAACAGATCTGTGGCATAGGCAAATCCGCGCAAGGCATTGGCATCGGCGATATGATTGAGAGGCAGCAGGGGTTCGAAATCGATAATGCCCGATTCCATAATCAATGTTGCATGGGGGGCATAGATGGCCTTGGCCAGGGCACCGGCCGTGGTGGGCAGCCCAACCCCCAAAACCACGTTTTCATAATCGCGGATTTCCTTCGCGACGGTAATGATCAACAATTCTTCCAGTGTGTATGCCTTACTCATAAAGCGCCCCCTTATCTTTCAAGAACGTTTCAAACTCTTCCATCGTCACGCCCATATTTCTCTCGCGTCCCTCCCCGTCCCATATGGACGTAAATGCAGACCCATAGTTGGCCGGCGCCGAGTAAAACGCCTTCGCCCGGATACTGTCCAGCGTTCCGCTGCCGAATTTCTGCGCATACCGGTCGATGTAGGCTTCACGATCCTTGCAGCCGAATACCCATTCGTCCATCCAGGCCTGCATGGCCTTGGCATCACCACAGGCCATGGCAAACAGGCTGAACATGAAGCGGTCCAGGTTATAGTAGCCAATAACCTCCGTGGGATTGGCGCCCCAGGGGATTTCCATCACCGCATCGACACGATAAGAGGGTATCAACGTCAGATGTGGGCTTGACTTGATCACATCATGCTCGACGATCTCTTCGCAGGAGACGATGATCCTTTTGCTGCTGAGCGCCGCGGCGGCCACACTGCCCAGGGCTCCCCAGTACTGGGCGTTCCCATACTTATCCGCCCGCTGGACATGAACGATGCAGACATCGGGGTTCGCAGCGGGCACGGTAAGAATTTCCTTGCCCGTATAAGGACAGTTGATGATACGATATTTATCCTCGCCTAAAAAAGTACGTTTCCGGAACAAATCCGTGTCGATCACACCCTCCAGTACCGGGATAAACGTAAAGCCGTGCATCCCGGCGACGAGCCGCGCGTTATACTGAAAATTCGTATAGTCCTCCATCTGGAGGGTTCCTGCCTGCAGGGCGCGCTCCACGGCAGACCCGCCGGCCCTGCCTCCCCCGCGATAGACATACGTGCTGACCAGACGGTTCACGCAACCGGCCGCCACCAGGACCTCCACATCGATGACACCGGATTGCGAATAGACGGTTAAATTCTTTTTCTGCTGCCGGGCAACCTCGTAAACAAGGGCCATTGAGGCGCCAACTGTATAGTTACCCAGAATCAGGCTGCATCCGTCATAGACATACTTGCTGATCGCCTCTTTTGCGGTCATGATTTTATTTCTTTCTTCAGACATTCAGACCTCCTTGCATATGCGTTCCTCCTTGAATTTTAAACATCTCTCTTATGTTCTCTATTTTTATCCCCGTTCCGTCATGCCGTGAACAGAGGTTTCTTGTTAATAAATGGCGATGCCCAACGGAATCACCACGGCCAGAGCGACAAGCGTCGCGACGATATGCGCGAAAAAGACATGCTTGTATGAATTCATGTGGGTCAGGCCGGCCACGGCCAGGAATGTAATGATTACGCCATTGTGCGGCATGGCATCGAAACATCCCGACGATATGGTAGCGATCCGGTGAATCAGTTCGGGAGGAAGACCCATCCCCACATACTGCTTTGCCAGGGTTTCCAGGACAATGCCCAGACCGCCGGAGGCGGAACCGGTGATACCCGCCATGACATTGGTGGCAATGGACAAAGAAACAATGGGATGCATGGGCAATGTCAGAAGCCACGCAGAAACGACTTTAAAGCCTGCCGTAGCCGCCACGGCCATTCCATAGCCCACATCGGCGCAGGTGTTGACAATCGGGATCACCGTGTTGACGGCGCCCTTGTTGAGTGAATCAAGGATATTATTGAAATTCTTCCAGAAAAAAACAAGGCAGACAACCGTGCCGCCGCAGAGCGCCCAGACGGCATCAAGCTTCATCACATTCAGCATGACGATTACCACGACCATGGGGATCATGCTGAGCCATACATTGGGCAGTTTTTCCATGGTTGCCGAAGCCGCTTCCCCGCTGACCACCCCGACGCCGGAGGGAGCCACATATCCCTCACCACGGACCTTGCTTCGTTTAATTTCATATTTCGCATAAAAATAAGTAAAAACAAAAACAATGATGGACGCCACGATGCCGATAAGAGGCGCTGCCATAGGTGTGGAGGCCATATACTTCGTCGGCATGATGTTTAGAATCTGAGGGGACCCGGGCAGCATGGTCATCGTGATGGAGCCGATGCCCAAGGCGAAGGAAATGGCAAACAGATGCCAGGGCATATCAAGCTCCCGCCACATGGGCCGTGCGATAGGAATCAGGGCGAAAACAACCACGAACAGGCTCACACCGCCATAGGTCAGGACCAGACCGATAAAACCAGCGGCCATAACTGCGCCCATGGGGTTGCTGCGGCCGATCAGCTTCAGAATCCCTTCAGCCATGGATCGGGCCGCGCCGCTGTCCTCCATGAATTTTCCAAAAATAGAACCCGCCAGAAATAGCAGATAAAATTTCCCTGCGTAACTGACGAACCCTTTCATGTAAGGCCCCGTCAGCATGGGAAGAACATCCATGCTCGAAAACAGGGCAACCACAACCGCCGCCAGCGGGGCGATCACGATGATATGCCAACCTCTCAAGGCCATCATGATGATCATCACCAAAGAAATTACGATTCCGACAATACTCCAATCCATTCAAAACCCTCCTCAGAATATATTCAGGCAAAGATATTTCTTGCCCGTGATGTGCTGATTTTTTCCCACCAATCAAAGAGCGGCGAAGAAGAGGCGACATAAGCAGCACACGGAAGAGCTGATGTAAGAGCCAGCGAAGACAGCGCTTTGATTTGCAAATGGTCATAGAATAGGTTGAGGCAAGAAACAATTGGGGTGGGACCCCATATGGCTGGAGGGTATCCCCACTTTTGTATGGGGTGTAACCCTACCACATGAAAAAAATGGTTGTGTCCGGTTAATTGACATGACGATAGGACATGAACAGGAGAAACCATGAGAAGGGGAAAATGAATTAAGAAATTATAATCATTAATATAATAGAATTTTATTCCGTACAGCTTCCTGAAGCCGTTAAACCGACATTTATTAAATACGTGATGGCTTTCAAATGAAATTCATGATAGTGCGATGCGGAAATAAACAGCGGTTAAACATGTTCCATTCCTTGTGAAGTTATTGGAGGAAAATCCGGAACTGATTTGTCAGCAACGCCTATGGTGGACCAGGAGACATGAAAAAACGACCATTGTCTATTTCAATAAATCGATCAACATGGATCGGACCGTTTAATAGGTCTTCGCGGTACGGATCCAAAAGATAAAATAGCGATGACAACATATTTAAGTCATTTACTATAGCCAGTAAAAAACATTTA
This sequence comes from uncultured Syntrophaceae bacterium, assembly GCA_964492965.1. Lineage (GTDB taxonomy): Bacteria > Desulfobacterota > Syntrophia > Syntrophales > UBA8958 > CAZBME01. The sequence goes on from CAZBME010000002.1 coordinate 11,923, forward strand.
ACAGGAGGAGGAAAATTATGTCGTTAAACCCATTAGTTGATTCGCGTGATGTTCGGTTTGTCCTTTTTGAATTGCTGGAGCTTGAAAAGTTAAGTCGTTTCGAACGATTCCAGGATTTTGACCGGAGCGTATATGAAGATACGCTCGAACTGGCTGAAAAAATAGCCTTACAGCAGTTTTATACGTCCAATGCCGACGGGGACAAAACCGGCTTGAAATTCGACGCCAAGAAAAACGAAGTGAAAGTGCCTGAATCCTTCCACAAGGGATTCAGGTCATACGTCGAGGCGGGCTTCCACACCCTGGCCTTTCCTCAGGAAGTAGGGGGGATGGGCATTCCCTCCACAATCTCCATGGCTTCCGCAGAGTATTTTAATGCGGGCAACACGGCATTGACCATGTATTGCGGTTCGATCACCGGAGCGATGGCCCTCATTCTGCCTTTCGGTTCCGAAGAACTGAAGAAGATGTTTCTCCCCAAAATGTTCGAGGGGGCATGGGGCGGCACCATGTGCCTGACCGAGCCGGGGGCCGGCTCCGATGTCGGGGCGCTCAAGACCAAGGCGGTCAAGCAGGCCGACGGCACGTACCTCATCACCGGTCAGAAGATCTTCATCAGCAACGGCGAACACGATATGACGGAGAATATCATCCATCCCGTGCTGGCGCGGATCGAAGGCGACCCGGAGGGAACGAAGGGGATCTCGATTTTTGTCGTTCCGAAATTCCTGGTCAACGCGGACGGGTCCCTAGGCGCACGCAACGACATGGCTTGCACAGGCATCGAGCACAAGATGGGGCTCAAGGGCAACGCCACCTCGTCGCTGAGTTTCGGCGACAACGGCAAGTGCATCGGCTATCTGCTGGGAAAAGAACGCCAGGGCATGCAGATCATGTTCCATCTCATGAATGCGGCCCGCATCCATACGGGCGTCCAGGCCGAAGCCTGTTCCAGCGCCGGCTACATGCACGCCGTGACCTATGCCCGCAACAGAATCCAAGGGGTCCACATCACGCAATCCATGAATAAGGACGCCCCGAAGGTGGCCATTATCGAACACCCTGACGTGAAGCGGATGCTCATGTACATGAAGAGCACCGTGGAAGGCATGAGAATGCTCTGCCTGTTCCTCGCCCTTCATGAGGACATCATGCATGCATCGCCGGATCCCGAAGAGGTGAAAGCGTCGACCGGTATCGTCGAAATTCTCACCCCCATCGTGAAGGCCGGCATCTCCGACGAAGCCTGGCTGGTCACGGCGGAGGCCATGCAGGTCTACGGTGGTTACGGATACTGCCAGGAATACCCGGTCGAACAGTACGCCCGCGACATCAAGGTCCTCTCCATCTATGAGGGGACCAACGCCATCCAGTCCCTCGACCTCCAGATGCGCAAGATCCTCATGAATCCCGAGATGTACAATTATTCGCAGCTCAGGAAATGGATGAACAACGCCATCGACAATGCAAAGGGCGTCGTGGACGAGAAGTACATCGCCCCCGTTGTCCGCGGCCTCGCGAAGTTCGAAGAAGTCATCGAGATGATGAAAAAACAACTGGGTGAGATGAAAATCATGGCCCTGGTCCTGAATGCCACGCCGCTCCAGCAGGCCATGTTCCCCCTCATCATGGCCTGGCTGCATCTCTGGAGCCTGACGATCACAATCCCCAAGGTGAAGGCCATCGTGGGCGATGCCAAGGGAGAAGAGCGCCAGAAGCTCATGGCGGAAAATGCCGAGGCGGCGTTCTACAGCGGCCGGATGCTTTCTTCGCAGTTCTACATCGGCGCCGAGTTTCCCAAATTCTTCGGCAAGATCGAATGCATCATGAACAACGAGGGAGCAGCCCTGAAGGTCGATTCGGCGAATTTCACCGGAGCGCCTCTGGAGTAAGCATAAAGAAATAAGAATGGCCTCACGCCGAAAGAGCGTGAGGCCATTCTTTTATTCTATATTCAAACGAATATATTTCTTGCCTGTGATGTGCTGATTCCTTTTCCTAATAAAAGAACGGCGAAGCAGAGGCCATAGAGATTTACATAAACGGTACAAAGAAGAGCTGATGCGAAAACCGGCGAAGACGAAACGCAAACCGTCAGGATCATTGCATAAGGGAAAGTCATCCTGACAACGCTGTAGAGACGGGCTGTAAGACATGCTTCCTGAAGGCGGGCATCCGGCGATAAAGTAAAGGGCTTCCTAGGCCGCCAGTTCAAGATCACTGGCTTTTTAGCTCTACTTATAGCATTTAGAAACAAGATATCCTTATATCCCTCAGCATTGCAGTAGGATATAATATTCGTTCCTTACAGTCGTGTTTTTCAACTTCCGGAGACGTTATGCTGAATACATCTCGTCTGCGAAGGCCATTTCTGGGCTTCATTCTCCTTTGCATCCTGATCACTTATCCCTTGATCGGCATGGCCGCTTCGCACTTGGAGCCATTGCCGGAAAGATTCGATCTCCGGAACATCGACGGAGCCGTCTACGTCGGTCCGGTCAAATATCAGGGAAACATAAGCAATTGTCATGGCTTTGCTGCCGCAGTCGGCTACGTCACCCCCATAACATCTTACACAATAGAAAAAGTGGCAACACAAGGAAATAGTTCTGATATACGTGAACGCGATAAGCAGGTCCCTAACAAAGTGAGTTTGCTAAGCGTTAGCATACGAGCGCGTGTCTCAAACATTGACGTGCTCGGAGGTGTGGCGCCGGAAGAGTTTAAGGAGTATGACGTGGCGGCGAACTTCAGGCTTCCTTGGGCGTGGTATTCCCAATCGGGCTGGGGAACCGGAATAAGACTGATGGCCAGCGCTGGCGCTCTTTATGGGGCCGGGGATACCGCGGTTGTCGTTTCTCTCATTCCCTTAATTACCCTTGGCAGTCAAGATGGGAGGTTTACATTAGATATGGGAGCTGGTGGGGCTCTGCTTAGCAGGCATCGCTTTGGAATACAAGACTATGGTGGATACTTTCAATTTGCCCTGACAGCGGGCGTTGGTGTTCCGCTCTTCAAACGGCTGGGAGTTGGCTACCGGTTTCTGCACTATTCTGATGCAGCAGTCTACGGACCTCACAACATGGGGGCAGATTTTCACATGCTGGAGCTCACCTACCGGTTTTGAAGATTTGGTTGCCTCATCGCTACCGCTGAACCGGTGGGTGCGCTTAATAATCACTGCCAAACTTCTGAAACGAAAAATCATTTACACAAAATTCTTTATAGGCAATGCTTTACTGTTACAAACGGTATCCATTGTTTTTCAAGATTTTCATTTCTATATGAATTGTAGGTGAAAGCAGCGATTTAGCCTATATGACAACCAAGATAACCGTGAACGGTCCTTCTTCGCATGCTTCTTCCTGCTCAATAAAACAAAATCTCCGTGTATGCACAAGCTTTCGAACGGTAATCATTGTGGATTTATCATGAAATAGCGATGTTGCCAGGAAATGATATATGCAAAGTGAAAGGTTGGGTCGCATTCAGAATTAATGAGTTGAGTGGCGCGAGGGAATCTCACCCTTGCGCTCTTTGAGAACAGAGCATGACCGTCTCCTAATAAAACAATGCAACTGAATCTGCAAGATACATATGCTTATATCAACCGCTTCATTTCATATGTTATAATTGGCATATGGAATGAAGTGGTTGATTGTTATAATACATAAAGCGTATTGAATCAGTTAGATACATCTTATTATATGAGCGGTGGCGTTATATATGTCAAGCTGGTTATATATAATGAAACAACTCTACCTTGTAATAAATCAATCAGTCCACCCAGAGTTCCGGATCCACAACCCCGATCTTGATGGCGTACTTCAGGAGTTCAAAGCGGTCATGGATATCAAGTTTATTCATGATGCTGGTGCGGTGTTTCTCGACGGTTTTCGGGCTGATGCAAAGGACATCGGCAATTCGGCCCGTGGAATGACCCTGGGCAACCAAACGGAAAATCTGCTGCTCCCTCTCCGTCAGGAGATCATAGCCGCTGACGGAAGGGGTTCCCGTTTGACCTTTGACGTATTTGCCGATCACTTCCGCCTTCAATTTTGAGCTGAGAAAATATTCCCCCCGGTATGCCGACCGGACGGCCGTGAGGATGTCGGAACTCGGGGAAGCTTTGAGCACGTAGCCCAAAGCCCCCGAAGCCAGTACCTGCTTGACGCAGCTTTCCTTGCCGTGCATGGAGAACACCACAATCTGCGTTTTTGGCATGACTTCGGAAATCAAGTGGGCTACCTCCAGACCGCCCAGATGAGGCATCGTCAGGTCGAGGAGCACAACATCCGGGTGAAGGGATTTGACCTTTTCCAAGGCTTCCCTGCCGTCCCCGGCCTCCCCGATGGTTTCCATATCCGGCTGACTGTCCAGCAACTGTTTCAGGCCTTCCCGGACGATGGCATGGTCATCGGTTATCAAAACTCGGATTTTGCCCATGGCGTCTATTCCTTTCAGGCTGGTATGTCCGCCCGAATTATCATCCCCTTGCCCGGGGCGGAGGAAACCTCAAAAGATCCGCCCAGGGATACAACCCTTTCACGCATGCTGAGAAGGCCGATACCGGCGGCATTCCTTGCGGCTTTTTTCGTGCTGCCTGCGCTTGCGCAACCCACGCCATTATCCCTGATGGTCAAAATAACATGGGGATGGCTGTACGTAAGAATGATATCCACCTTTGTCGCATTGGCATGCTTGGCGATATTTGTTAGGCTCTCCTGTAATATTCTGTAGATGACAAGCTCAATCTCAGGGCTCAGCCGCTTTTTGAGACCGAGAGCCCGGAAACCAACCTGAATATCAGGCCGGCTATTTTTGAATTCATCGATATGCCTTTCAAGGGCGGGGACAAGCACCATCTGGTCAAGGATGTCCGGCCGAAGGTAGGAAGTGGTTTTTCTGACGATATCGGCTACCCTTTCCACATTTCGGACCAGCTTTTCGCAACGCTGTTTCTGCCCTGAATATTCCACCGGCATAGCCTTCTGCAGCGCATCCAGATCGAAATGCATGGCTGTGAGGATTTGGCCGACTTCATCATGGAGGTCCGCCGCCAGCAACTTTCGTTCCTCTTCCCTGACCTTCACCAAACGGCGTGAAAGATGGCGGATTTCCTCCTCGGCCTTTTTGCTTTTCGTGATATCAATAAAATTGGCGACAGCAGCCGGTTTCCCCTTATACATCGCATGAGTCGCGCGTATTTCCGCCCATTTTATCGTTTTGCCGTCTTTTTCCATGAGGCGGAATGTATAATGTTCAGGCGTAAGCTGCCCTTTTTCCCGCATCATTCCCCGTTCCTTGACAATGGCCCGGTCCTCCGGATGAATAAACTCCCAAAAATACCTTCCGAGCAGTTCTTCCGGGCTATCGAGGCCGATCATTTCCGCGCATCTCTGATTGGCAAATTGAAAGCGCCCGTCCTGATGAACCAGGATGGCAGATAGGGAACTCTCGACCACGGTGCGATATTTTTCTTCCGATTCTTTGAGGGCCTGCTCGGCCCGCTTTCTATCCGTAATATCGATAATGAACCCTTCATAGCCGACAATATCGCCTTTCGAGTTGCGATGGGCGGACCCGGTTATCCGAACATCGATAATCTTCCCGTCCATGCACTGGAACCGGGTTTCAAACTCCTGGACAAACCCTTCACTGGCGATAATTCTCTGGAAATGCTTTCTATCTTCCGGATCGGCATAAAAGGTGCGAATGGAAAGCTTGCCGATGAATTGATCTCGTGAGGCGCCGCCGAGCAGCTTCGCACCTGCTTCATTGATATCCAGGAAAACACCGTTGAAATCGGTGACACAAACCAGGGCGGGCGATTGTTCGAAAATATGCCGCAGCCACCTTCTGGGGGTCTTGACGGATTCTTTGCCCTTGATTCCCGATACTGCGCGACTGTTGCCCTCATCCATTTTCGTCACCTTTCGTTGCTGCTCTATAATATAGCAAGAGGAACAACTCAAGCCGTAAATGGCACGGCCTTATATCCCGCACATAACCCCTATTCTCCTTGACCCCTCTGCCTGGATTGATATATGAATCGGCGAAGAAAGGGGTTTTATCCATGGATTTTAAAAGTGTCGCCGATGTTCAGGAAAGGCTGGAAAATGCCGGTTACATCCCTTCCAAAGAAATCTCCACCGTCGTTTTTCTGGCGGAAGCCACGCAAAAGCCTATCCTCGTGGAAGGTCCCGCAGGCGTGGGTAAAACGGAGCTGGCAAAGGCCGTCGCCCGCAGCCTCGACCGGGAACTGATCAGGCTCCAGTGCTATGAAGGCCTCGATGAAGCAAAAGCCCTCTATGAATGGGAGTATGCCAAGCAGCTTCTTTATACCCAGATGGTCAAAGACCGGATCAACGATATTATCACCAAAACGTCAACCCTGACGGAAGCGGTGGACCAGATCGCCGCCCAGGAAGACGCCTTCTTCTCCGACCGCTTTATCCAGCCCCGCCCGCTTCTTCAGGCTATCAGTTCGGAACGTCCCGTTGTCCTCCTCCTGGACGAGGTGGATAAATCCGATCCCGAATTCGAGGCGTTTCTTCTCGAACTTTTGAGCGATTTCCAGGTATCCATCCCCGAACTGGGAACCCGCAAGGCGATCCATATCCCTTTTGTCCTGCTGACATCCAACAACTACCGCGATATGAGCGATGCCCTCAAGCGCCGTTGCGTTCATCTCTACATCGATTATCCCGAACGGGACACGGAGGTCCAGATTATCAGACTTAAAATTCCGGGCATTGAGGAGACGCTGGCCAATAACCTTGTCGATGCCATTCGCCGGATCCGCACTCTGGATCTGAAGAAAAGCCCCAGCATTTCCGAGACCCTGGATTGGGCCCAGTCGCTTCTGGCCTTGCAGATCCACGAACTCTCGCCGGAGGTGGTTTCCGAAACCCTGAACGTAATTTGTAAATACCAGATTGACATGGAGAAGGTGAGGAAGAATCTTCACCGGGTACTTCCGTCATGATATGGTTAATTTAATTCAACAATTCGTCTCCTGTTGCCGTGCCGCCGGCCTCCGGATTTCCACCTCGGAGGTCCTGGATTGTCTCAATCAGTTGCAATTGATTGATGTCACCAGCGAGCTTCAATTCCGCGCCACCCTCCGGGCCAATTTTGCCAAAAGCATGCGGGAAGTGGGTCATTTTGACCGCCTCTACCACCTTTTCTTTCATGAAATGCGCGTGGATGCCGCCGATATGATGAAGGCGACGGCCCTTTCCGACCAGATCAGGGACGCCTCCGACATCCTCAGGAAAAAACCCCATGACAATGCCGTCTATGATGCCGTTGTCGATTTTCTTGCCGGTACCCCCCTCGCCTTTCTCCAGGAAATGCGCCGGATTCACACGGAGTCCGATGGGGAGGGCCAAACGACGAGATTCAATTTCGGCCCCCTGGCCAGCCGCTTCAACGTTCTCATCCAGATCACCCAGGCCGCCGCAGCCGTGGCGGCATTACTGGAGGAGAATCCACAGGGGATGGACGCAGCAACCCGCCGGGATCTGGCGACCCATTTCGAGGAACGCCTGGCGAGCGCCCGCTCCATTCTCATGTATGAACCGCGTCCCGGAGACACCAGCACCAAAAAAGTGAAAACGCATGAACAGCGCCTGAAGGAACTTGGCGAAAGACCTTTTACTTCTTTTACCCGCCAGGAGCTGGAGGAGATGCGAGATGCCATCGACAAACTGGTGCGAAAACTCAGGAATGCCGTCAGCCGTCGTTTTGCCGTCAGGGACCGGGGTAATCTGGACGTAAAAAAAACCCTCCGGGCGGCAGCCAAATACAGCGGCGTTCCCGTAGACATCAAATACCGCCGGAAGGCCCTGCGGAAAAGCCGGATTTTAACCTTGTGCGATGTATCCGGTTCCGTCTGGGCCGCGGCACGTTTCATGCTGAACCTCCTCTATTCCCTCCAGGACTGCTTCGACAAGGTCAACAGCTTCGTCTTTATCGACCAGTTGACGGACGTTACGCCCATTTTCGAGGAACACGACATCAACGAAGCCATCCGGATCGTCCTGGAGGAGGCGGACATCCATTACCATGCCCCGACGGACTACGGCGAGACACTTCGCCATTTCAAGCGGGATTACATGGATCTCCTGACCAAGAAGACAACCCTCATCATCGTCGGCGACGGACGCTCCAACTATATGAACCCGGAAGATGCCATCCTGGAAGAGATGCGTAACCGCTGCCGCAGGATCGTCTGGCTGAACCCCGAACTGGAGCACCTTTGGGGGACGGGCGACAGCGAGATCAAAACCTACATTCACCATTGCCACGAAGTCCGCCAATGCCGCAACGTCAATCAACTATTTGCCTTCATTGAGGAACTGGTCTTGTAAATGGATCGAAACGAAATAATGAATTTAAAGGAAACTTCTTTCCGTTTTGCCGCAGAGCATATTGCGCACCGTCATGATTTACAGACCATGGCGGATTTTCCTCTCCATATCTGGCAGGCCATGGGAAAAGCGGGGCTTTTCAAAATCGGCATCGAAAGGGACTTTGGCGGAACCGGCGGCGGATACCTTGCCCTGGCAACGGCCGGCGAGGCCATGGTCCGGGGCGGCCGGAACATGGGACTGGCCCTTTCCTGGCTTTACCAGCAGCTTGTCGCCCGTTTCCTGTTTCAGCAGGCAGGAAACGCCGCGCAGAAGAAGCAATACCTGAAACCCATGGCCGAGGGTAAGTTAATCGTCTCCTTTGCTGTTTCCGAACCCAAACACGGCCCTCACCCCAAACATCTGTCCGCCTTTGCAAAGCAAAACGGTCCCGGATATATCATCACCGGTGAAAAGACCTATCTCACCAACGGCCCCATAGCCAACCTTTACATTGTCATCGCCGTCACGGAGGAAGGACCGCCACGAAAGCGATTCACGGCCTTTCTCATTCCCGGGGAAACGAACGGCCTTACCCTCACTGCTCCCATGAATTTGCCGTTTCTGAAACCCGCCCCCCACGGCGGCATTGTGTTGGCCAGCTGCCTGATCCCGGAGACGGCTATTCTGGGAGAAAGAAATGCAGCTTATGAAGCCATGGTCATCCCCTTCGGTGAAATCGAAGATACAGTCATGATGGGGCTTGCGATCGGGGCGATGTCCGGACAGCGAGACATTCTGGTCGACGTCATCCATCGCCAGGGAAGAGAGGTCGGGGAGGCATTACACGGGAAATTGGGAACATTGACATCTGTCCTGGAAGCACTACGGACCATCGCCTATGAGGCCGCCTGCCGGCTTGACCGGAACGATACGCCTTCTGTACCCCTGATCATATCATTCAATGACCTGGCGGCCATGTTCCAATCTCACCTGGAAGAAATTACAAATCACGATAAAATCAACCTTCCCGCAGCATATCATCAGTTGCGAGAGGATCTCCTCGCAACCGCCGCCATCAGGAAACGGTCCCTTCAGATCAAGCGCGAGAAGATCGGAAGGTCACTGCTGCAGGAAACCCTCTGACATGGTCTCTTTGCGGCGGCAGAAAATCGCCGAGTTTTTCGGCCTGAAGAAAAGCATCGTCGCCTTGCTTGCCATGGTAATCCTCGTCGGTCTCGGGGAAAAAATGGCCGAACGCTTTCTGCCCATCTATATCCTGGCCTTGGGAGGCGGCACGCTGACCATCGGTCTTCTCAATGCCATGGACAATCTCCTGTCGGCCCTGTACTCCTTTCCCGGCGGCTATCTGAGCGATCGCCTCGGATACAAGAGAGCCCTCATCATCTTCAATCTGATCGCCTTATTTGGTTACGGCATCGTCATTGCCTTTCCCTACTGGCAGGCCGTCATCATCGGGGCTGTCTTCTTTCTGTCCTGGACGGCCATATCGCTCCCCGCTACCATGAGCCTGGTTTCCAGGGTCCTTCCCCAGGACAAGCGGACTATGGGGGTATCCCTCCATTCCCTCGTCCGGCGGATACCCATGGCCCTGGGCCCCGTCATCGGCGGGGTTCTCATCGGGCTCTACGGGGAAACGTCAGGCATACGGCTGGCTTTCGTTGCTGCCTTTATCCTGGGCATTGTATCGCTGATCCTGCAGCAGGTCATGATCGAGGATGATCACGCGCGGGGCAAGGCGGAAAAGAGGCCGTCGCGCCTCTGGCGTTACATGACCCCGGACCTCCGGAATCTTCTGGTGTCGGATATCCTGATCCGGTTTGCCGAACAGATCCCCTATGCCTTCGTCGTCGTCTGGTGCATGAAATATCACGGGATTTCAGCCGTCCAGTTCGGGCTTCTGACCACCATCGAGATGATCACCGCATTCCTGGTCTATCTCCCCGTCGCTTATCTGGCCGACCGGTCCGCAAAGAAGCCCTTCGTTGTCATAACCTTTTTCAATTTCACCCTCTTTCCGATCATCATCCTCCTGTCCCATTCGTTCTGGATGATGGTCATCGCCTTTATCATCCGGGGGCTCAAGGAATTCGGCGAACCGACCCGCAAGGCCCTTATCATGGATCTGGCCCCGGAGGACCAGAAGGCGGGCATGTTCGGTCTTTATTACCTGATCCGGGACGTTATCGTCTCCATCGCCGCCTTCGGCGGCGCCTTCCTCTGGCAGATCTCACCGGAGGTCAACTTCCTCGCAGCCTTTGCCTGCGGACTTCTGGGAACCTTCTATTTCTGGATTTTCGGGAGAGATCTTGGCGGAGCCGTGGTCCATAAATAACCGGATTATTCGTCGGGGAAATATCACTCCAAGCGGCAAGACCCTTTGGCACATTTATCTCTGTTGACATATTATCGAATATTACGTATTTGTTTGAGGTAATAAAACTATTGTACTGAGAGAGTGATACAATAAAATGGAAATATCCGAACTTCTCCGCTTTGTCCTGGAAAGCAAAGGATCGGACCTCCACCTCAGCGCGGGAGAACCGCCCACGGTCAGGGTCCACGGAGAGATGATCAAAATCGACATTCCGCCTCTCAGCCGTGAGGATGTTCATGCCACCATCTATGATATATTAAGCGATTTTCAAAAAAAGATTTTTGAAGAAATGCTGGAACTCGATTTTTCCTTCAGCCTGGGCGATGTTGCCCGGTTCAGGGTGAATGTATTCAAGCAGCAACGGGGAGAATCGGCCGTATTCAGAACCATTCCCAGCAGAATCCCCACCTTCGAGGAGCTTAATCTGCCCTCGGTATTCAAGGACATCGCTTTCATGGAAAAGGGTCTGGTCCTTGTAACGGGTCCCACCGGAAGCGGAAAATCGACCACACTTGCCGCCATTATCGACTATATTAACGCCCGCAGGCGGAAACATATCATCACCATTGAGGACCCGATTGAATTTCTCCATACGTCCAAGAAATGCCTCATCAACCAGAGAGAGCTGGGCCCACATACAAAAAGTTTTGCGGCGGCCCTGAGAAGCTCTTTACGGGAAGACCCGGATGTCATCCTCGTGGGAGAAATGCGTGACCTGGAAACCATCTCTCTCGCATTGACGGCAGCGGAGACAGGGCACCTGGTCTTCGCAACCCTGCATACCAACAGCGCTCCCGATACCATCGATCGTATTATAGACGTATTTCCCTCCGAAAGGCAAAATCAGGTACGGTCCATGTTTGCTTCTTCCCTCCAGGCCGTTATTTCTCAGCGTCTGTTCAAAAAGAAAGACGGCAGGGGCAGGCTTGCCGCATTTGAAATCATGACCGCAACGCCGGCCGTCAGGAATCTCATTCGTGAAAACAAACTTGCACAGATTCTTTCCATCATTCAGACAAGCAAAGGCGTGGGGATGCAGACAATGGAATCGGCCTGCCAGGACCTGCTTGCTAAACACCTCGTCAATAAAGACGATTTGGCTTTTTTTCTGAATAACCCGCAGAAACAATAATATGAAAATTATCGCCGATCATCTCAGCTATATGGTTGAAAAGGATGCCTCCGATATCTATTTCACGGTCGGCGTGCCGCCTTCGTTCCGCATTGAGGGGGTCGTCTCATATGACGGGAAGGCAAAGCCGCTTGCCCCGGAAGATACGGAAAAAATTGCCGACGCCCTCATGAACGAAAGGCAAAAAAAGAAATTCGATGAAGAACTGGAGATGAATCTTGCCATTTACAACCCTCAATTCGGCAGATTCAGGATCAATATCTTCAAGCAGAAAAGCTGTATCGGCATTATCGTGAGACAGATCAAGCTCTTTATAAAGACCCTTGATGACTGGGGATTACCACCCGGCATGAAGGACATTGCCCTTGCAAAAAGAGGGCTCGTCCTGGTTGTCGGCGCGGCGGGCAGCGGCAAATCGACAACCCTCGCATCGCTCATAGACTTCCGCAATTCAAACGAACATGGGCACATCATCAGCATTGAAGATCCCATCGAATTTGTTCATGAGCACAAAAAAAGCGTGGTTACGCAAAGGGAAGTAGGCCTCGACACGCACAGCTTTACCACCGCCCTGAAAAATACGATGCGTCAATCACCCGATGTGATTCTGATCGGTGAAGTCCGGGATGCCGAAACAATGGAGGACGCCATCACTTTCGCTGATACCGGACATTTGTGCCTGACAACCCTGCACGCCAACAACGCCAATCAGGCGATCGAAAGAATCCTTAATTTTTTCCCAATCGAGAGACATCTGCAAATTTTCATGCAACTTTCGCTCAACCTGAGGGCGATCATCTCCCAGCGGCTTGTTCCCACCATCGGAGGGAGAAGGGTCGCCGCCATTGAAATTCTTCTGAACAGCCCGAGGGTCAAAGACCTGATCATGAAAGGTGATGTGTCTCTCATTAAGGAAACGATGGCCGCATCCCGTCTCGAGGGCATGCAAACCTTTGACCAGCATATCTTTGATCTCTACAAGGCGGGCGTCATCGATCATGATAATGCCATCGCTTATTCCGACAGCCCCAATGATCTCAGGCTCAGAATCAAGATGTCGGAAGTCCGGAAAGACGAAGGGGAAACCTCTTTTAAACTGAGGAAGGATCAAAGATAAGGGAGAGCCTTGAATGAATAGTAATAACGACGAACTCGCCGAACTTCAAGACATATTGCGCCTGCAGAAGGGTCTTCAGGATATCACGAATGGCATTCACGCTTCCCAAAGCATCAGACAGATATTGACGGAGTCCCGCCAGCCGATTATCGATCTTTTGTTAGCCGAATCGGCCAATATCTATATTATCGACAGAAATAAAAAAGAGCTGCTGACGACCATCCAGGCGAATAACCAGGCAACGGAAAGAAGGATCAGTATAAATAATCAGACCATTGCAGGTTATGTCGCCAACACGGGAAGAATGGTCAATGTTGCCGATGACGGGGAAACAAAAAGCCTCCATAAAGATCTTATTCTTGATTCCCTTGCAGTCGAACTGACCGGCAAACCCATAAAACAAGCCATGGCCATGCCGATCATTCACAACGGCGAATTAATGGGCGTCATTGAGATCATTAATAAATTAGGGCGTGAAGGAAAGTTTGTCGATGAAGAGCCCGTTCTTTTGCAGGAAATTGTGGATGTGCTGGGTATCGCCCTGCATAATCAGCAACGGATGGATCCCAAGGCCAAGAAATCAAAGTTTGCTTATCTTCGCAGCCACGACCTCATCACAGAAGAAGAACTGAGCCAGGCAAGGGAAGAATCCAGAGTGATCAGGGAACCTCTGGAAACCGTCCTGACACGAAAATACAACATCTCCAAGGAGATTATCGGTCATTCACTGGAGGATTTTTACCAGTGCAAATTTATTGCTTTCACTGATAAAACCCCTATTCCCGGCGATCTTCTAAAAAATCTCAAAAGAGAATACCTTCTCCGGGAGCTTTGGGTCCCCCTGGAAAAAATTGAAGGTGATATACATGTCATTATTGATGATCCCCACGATATCCTGAAACGCGATGCCATCGAAAGCCTGCTGAAAACAAAAGCAATCCGGTATGACGTTTCCTTCAAGGACGACATTGTCAAATACATCAACTACTTCTTCCAGTCGGAAACGGATGAATCATCATTTACTGATCTTCTGGGAAAACTTGAGGTCAGTGACCATTCATTTGAGGAAGACGGAGAAGAAGGCGTCAAGGAATCCGACAGCGCCATTATCCAGCTCGTTAATAAAATCATTAATGATGCCTTTATCAGAGGCGCTTCGGATATTCACATTGAGCCGGATGTCATCGAAAAAAACGTTCTCGTCCGTTACCGGGTTGACGGCAATTGTCTTTTTTATCAAACCCTCCCATACAGCTATCGGGCAGCCATTGTTTCCAGAATCAAGGTCATGTCCAATCTCAATATTACCGTTAAAAGAACACCCCAGGACGGAAAGATTACACTCAAGAAGCCGGGCCATGGAGAGATCGAGCTTCGCGTGGCCACCATTCCGACCCAGGGCAATGTGGAAGATGTGGTCATGCGCATCCTCGCCAAGGGAGCTGCCCTTCCCCTGGAAGAGATGGGAATGTCGGAACGGAATTACTCAGAGCTGGTCAAAACCTGCGAAAAACCCTACGGGTTAATCCTCGTTGTGGGCCCGACCGGCTCAGGAAAAACAACCACACTGCATGCCGTTCTTCATCATATCAACACACCGGAGAGAAAGATCTGGACGGCTGAAGACCCTGTGGAGGTTACCCAGCGCGGTCTTCGGCAAGTGCAGGTCCAGCCGAAAATCGGATTTGACTTCGCTGCCGCGATGAGGGCATTTTTAAGAGCCGATCCGGATGTGATTATGGTCGGGGAAATGCGGGACTATGAAACGGCAAAGACAGGGGTTGAGGCCTCCCTGACGGGTCACCTTGTTTTAAGCACGCTCCACACGAACAGTGCGCCCGAAACTATTACCAGGCTTCTGGATATGGGGATCGACCCCCTGAATTTTGCCGATTCTCTTCTGGGGATATTAGCGCAAAGGCTTGTGAGAAAGCTGTGTGATAAATGCAAGGAGCCCTATCAGCCCACACAGGATGAGTATAATGCGCTGGCAGAAACTTATGGACGGGAATCATTCAAGAAACTGAACATGCCCTATTCCATGAATGTGAGACTGTACCGTCCCAAAGGCTGCGAAGTTTGCGAAAAGTCCGGATATAAGGGAAGAATGGGCATTTACGAATTACTCGTCGAGTCAGAGTCGATTAAAAGATCGATCCAGCATCGGGAATCCATAGAAACACTGCGCAACATCTCCATCTCGGAAGGCATGTGCACTTTGTATCAAGACGGCATTCTGAAAGCCCTACAGGGATTCACGGATATCAAGCAAGTCCATCGGGTATGCGTTAAATAAGACGCCTCCAGCTATTCAATATCCGTGTGCGTCGCCTCTCCCTTGTTTTCCCGCTACCCTTTTGCATGAAGCTTGGATTATTCCACTTTCCCTATTCTTGCCTGAACACGCTTCATCGGCAGGGTTATTTTTGTCAACCGCTTTACATCATTGAATTCCTGCCGTGAATTTGCCCACCAGACATACATGGACGGTGTCATGAACTTGCCGCTTTTGACGGTCTGGATGGATCCGGGCACGTACATGCGTCCCGCCGGCGTGATTCCGAACATCTCGTTCGGGAATCGATTGCCGAGGAGAGGAAAGGCTTTGGGAAATGCCGCCCGAATCGAATAAATATTATCGACCGTGCCTGCAGACGAAATCGCCCTGGCGAGAGCATACATGGCACAGTAATGCAGGGTAACTTCCCAGGTGTTCATCCTTTTATAGGTTTCCCGGTATTTCCTTTCAAAAGAAGCCCCTGCGGGCAGGGGTACGCTTCCCAAGCCGGCCGTGCCTATGACATTTTCCATCAACTTCGTCCCTTCAAGAATCTGGGCGATATAATCCATTTTCGCCTGATCGACAAGAAGAAGACCTCCTTTAAAACCCAGCGCGCGAGCCTGTTCAATGACGAGAGCAGTTGTCGCCGATGGTCCTCCGATGAGGACAACGTCGGGCTTCGTTGCCAGGGCGGCTTTCAGGGGTGCGGAAAAATCTGTCTTGGTATAATAATTGGCCGGCTTATCTGCGGTCATGGTGCCGCCGAGCTTTTCCCAGTAGCCCTTAAAGGTTTGACGCCATTCTTCTCCATATGCCCCCAACGTCACAACCATGGCCGCCTTGCGCCAACCCCTCTCCCAGGCCATATCAGCATAGAGCTGTGCGTATATCGTCAAAAGAGGCGCACCGACAACTAATAATTTGTTTCCCATTTCAGTGGCCTTGGCGGAGCTGGTGTAGCCCATTAAGATGAACTCGTTGCCGGCTTCCTGATTGATTTTCATAATGGCGGACGTTGTGCTGAAAACGGGATTGAATACCGCTAAAGCATTATTGGTCCGAAACCGGCGGGCATTATTGATGGCCAGCGTCTGATCGACTTTGTCATCAAGCCTCTCCAGCTTAAAAAAGTGCTTTTGCCCATCAACGGTAATGCCCCCCCCGGCATTCAATTCGTTGATCGCCATGTCTACCCCGTTCAGGCAATCCCGGCCGTATTCTGCAGCAGGGCCGCTAAGAGGTCCGGTATATCCGATTACAATCTCACTGGCCCCCACAACCGCTGTCCATGACAGCATCAGAATCGCCACTGGCAAAAATAGAGCCCATCTTGAATTCTTCATCTTCACCCTCCCTCTTTGATTAATGCCGTTCATCGTGTTTGTTTATGTCCGGCTTTCCGAATGACATCGCTCACAGGAACGTCGCACCGATGCAAACACACGCAAAATCATCATATGCCGCGCAATTTATCCATGGCATCCTTGGATGATGTGATCAGGCGGTCCGCCTCTTTCTTTTGTTCCGAACCTTTGCCGACCATCCCGGACAAAGATGTGGGGTGCTCTTCCACGGGGGCTTGTATGGGACTCAAAGCATCATGGGTCATATAATTCTTGATAACAAAAGAAAGAACAACGGCCGCAGCAAAGAGAATGAATAAAAAGGCAAGGATGATATAGAAATTACGATTATTGGCCTCATAGGCCTCCTTCCCATACTTGCTTTGAAAGGTCAGCAATTCCGTAAGAAGTTGATTCATGATCTGCAATTTCTCGTCCGCTGCAGCCAGATATGCCACACCCGTTCCCAAAGGGGCAAGCTTTATGGACTTCAGCGTCACCCGCTGGTATTCAAGAAGATTTTCCTGAATCTGCTCATATAATTGTTTCTCTTTCGGGAGAAGACCGGACGCAAGCATCCTTTTTACAAGTTCAACATCCGATGCCATGATGGTGGCCTGCTGCTCCGAGATATCGGACACCTCCTGCGTGTCCTGACTCAAGGATACCCCTGCTTGAATCCTGTACAGATTCCCATGCACCCGGGACAGATCGGTCAATAGCTGCCCGCTGCTCTGAATACCGCGAAGGCCTCTGTTATAAATATCATCCGCCGCACCTTTCTGAATCAGAAGGCCACATAGAGTGGCAAGTATCAGCACAACAAAAAGTGCCAGGACGATAGCCTGTATCTGAAGCGCCTTGCTGCCCGACAGTAAATTACTGAATAACCTTTTCATGCATTTTCCCTCCTTGATTGTTTTCGATACGACAACTTGTAAAAATTGAATATGAGGACTGGTCAAAATTATCTACAAAATTATATTGAAACGTTTCATGACCTATGATTGACTTTATTGAAAATATTTATTGCAACATACCTAAATACTCCAGGTCATATTAAGATC
Organism: uncultured Syntrophaceae bacterium; assembly: GCA_964492965.1. Classification (GTDB taxonomy): domain Bacteria; phylum Desulfobacterota; class Syntrophia; order Syntrophales; family UBA8958; genus CAZBME01. The sequence continues at coordinate 29,615 of CAZBME010000002.1, forward strand.
TTAATTTTTTTAATATGCCATAATTTCAATATAAACTTAAGAATTAAACATTTAATCCTTCATATAACAGGTAACGTCGAATCTTCTATCACAAAGTATTTTAGCTTTCAATGCAATTTATCTTGCATTCTTTGTCATGAAATTATAATATTTCGACCAAACCTGTATTGTTAAACAGAAATTGTAGCGAAAAAATAAAATCGGCAAATAATACTGACTGGCATTATTGTTTGGATAGAAAGTCCTTATCCTTTGAATAGGAGATAACGCATATGGAAGGATCTGTGCAGAAGGATTTCAAGCTGATCATAGACAATGATAGTTCGGAGACCATGCCGCACACCGATAAAACAGGCGCCAGGGAAGATTTGCAGCGATGGCCCCTTTTCGGTTTGTCCGTAGGCAGTTTTCTCCAGGTTATCGCCATGGAACAGCAGACATGCTTGATGGAAGCATATCACAGCGCCGATCATTGGGGACATTTTTATTTCGTCAAAGGGGCTCTTTATGATTCCGTCTGCGGCGATCTAAAAGGAGAAGATGCCGCAATGGCAATGATCTCCTGGGATAATGTCCGTGTAAACATCAAGCAGGTTCTCGACACAAGCGTCATCGTCAGGCAGATCAATAAAAGCCTGATGTCGCTTTTGATGGAGAGCGCCAAGCGTCGCGATGAGGCTGACCACGGCAGCCGCACTGACGATCAGGAAAAACGGGAGACGCCGCCTGACCCCGAAAAAAACACACTTGAAGTCTGCATGAACGTCCTGAAGGGAGACATGGGCGATGCCCTGACCTCCGCAAGCATTACAAAGATCTGCAATGGAACAGTCATGGCATCATATAACACCACAAACGAAACGATTGAGCTTTTTACCGACATGACCCGACACATTAAAACGACCCTTTCCTCCAGTTCCGAGGAAACGAGCTTCGGAGATCATTATATCATAGACTTGAAGGGCAAACAGACCCTGGTGGTTCTCCTTTTTGCAGATTATCAATGGTTCATTGTATTTAATAACGTAAAGTGCACCCTAGGCCTTTTCCGGAATGTGATCATTCCCAAGGTTGTCAATGCATTCCGAAAGAAACATACATAGTTTTTTGTTAATCGACGACGCTCACAGTATCACACACCAGATTGGTTCATCCGACCAGTTTGCCGGATAAAAGGAGGTTCAATGAATATACAGAAGTTGAATTCGTGCATGGATATTTTGAGGAGAGACCTTGGAGAGGGGTTCGTCGCTTCATCCATTATCACCACTGACGATTGTCAAGTTTTGCTGTCTGCGGGTGAATCTAATGCCGCCGGGGCAACTCTCCTGAACGACATCACTGAACGTCTCCGGAATGCTCTCAAATCATATCCGGCAGAACTGGGGCAGTATTATTACATTGACATTGCCGGGAATCTGGCTGTTTTAGTTATTCCTTTCGGTGACTTTCAATGGGCCGTATCCATAAACAAAAAGCATGTAAAATTGGGCCTGCTGCTGAATGTTGTACTACCCGCCATCATTAATGCCTTTGAGGATGCCGTTGTTTCCTAATGAATTCAGAGAGAGGGTGTTATGGGAGATAAATTGGTGCGTATATTTGAAATCGTCATGGAGCAGGCAGGCCTGAGGGGGCGAATGGAACTGGCCACCAGGACAGGGATTTCATTGATCCGGGCAACCCAGATGAAAGATTCGGATGAAATCGTCAAAAGAGTAAAAGAAGTGGCCATCTCGATCCTCGATAAAAATTCCTGATCATCAAGGATTCAAAAGGTTTCCGGGCGGCACAATCGTCAACCGCCAGGCCGCAGCGCGAAGGGGTGATCTGACTGCACCCGTGAATAAGGATTTTAATATCATCTCATGAGGCAATTGTGAATTTGATCTTAGGCCAGGAACAACTTGACCAGATACATGATACGTTGAACAAGAATCTCATCGGATCTGGCGTACAAAGCGTCATGCTGATCGACACAGCCGGAAATATTATTGCGTCGATTGATAATGGCTGCGATTCACTTGATTTGTATGCCCTGGCTGCGCTTGCGGCCGCCAATTTCGGGGCCATGAGCAGTATGGCAAGAATCGTGGGCGAAGATGAGTTCTCTCTTTTATTTCACAAAGGCCAGAAAGAGAATATCTACTTCAGCAAGGTGAATGATGATTTCCTGCTGATCAATATTTTCAATAATCAGATTTCTCTGGGATTCCTCAGGCTAAAAATGGTGAAAGTAATAGAGGATCTGCTGAAAGTATTGCTTACAAAGTATTCATACTAACGGAGCAAGTAATATCTTCATCATAGTCGTTTATAATCCGGTTAGGGGGACATGGATTGGCATTTATTAATCTTAAAGATAAAGTGATTCAAGCCAAGATTGTGTATTACGGTCCTGGACGGTGCGGAAAAACAACAAATCTTGAATACATCTATAACAAATGCCGCCAGCAGGTTCACTCTGAAATGGTTACGGTAAAAACGCAGGGGGACCGGACCCTGTTTTTTGATTTCTTCCCTTTCGATATGGGAAAGATCGATGGCTATGACGTGAAGATTCAATTGTACACCGTTCCGGGACAGGTTAAATACAATTCCACCAGGCGCCTGGTATTGAAAGGCGTGGACGGCGTCGTTTTCGTGGCGGACTCAGCCGTGGAGAGAAGAAACAAGAATTTGATTTCCCTGAGAAACCTTCAGGAAAACCTCGCATTGTACAATAAAAACATATTGGAGATACCCCTGGTCATCCAATACAACAAAAGGGATCTTGCCAAACAGGGTGTTGATATCCTCGATGTCCAGACGTTGGAGAAAGACATCAATGAGCAGTTAAAAGCTCCTTCGTTTGAGGCAAGCGCTGTCGAAGGGGATAATGTCGTATTGACGCTTAAAAAAATTATCTTTGAAACAATGTCTTCTTTGGAAAAGGAACTTAAACAGGAGTATGGAAAATGGAAATGAATGAAGGTTCGTCGTTTATCAGGGGGGTAGAAAAACGTTTAGACAGCCTGCTCGGCGACGGCATTGAGAAAAAGGATAATACACCCGAACGCCTTGGGTCAAACGGCTCCGGGCATCCCAATACGACGGAACTGGCATCCTCACATCACCTTTCGTCAAACCAGGGCAGCCCCGCCAATAAATCGGCGTTTATCAGCGAGATGGAGCAACGCTTTGATGCCATATTCGGCGCGGAAGGCAAAGACGCATCTTCCGCGGCAAACACCCCAAAGACGGCAGATGTAAAGGACACGCCAACAAAGGCTGAAAAGGAAGACCGTTTCGATCAGGAGATGGTCGACCAAGCCTCATCAAATTCAATTATGGAATCACCATTAAAGGATCTGAAAAGTATCGTCCTTTCCATTGAATGGGAAATAAACGACAACATTCTTATGCAATTCGACGCAGAAATCAACAGCCTGCACAATCTGTATGCCGATGATCGTATTATCCTCGGATATCTGAGAATTCTACGTTTTCTCGGCCGATATGTCCGCGTCAAGCTGACGGGCGCCCATCATGGCTCCATTGCATTGCTTCTTTCTGTATATGATGATCTGGAAAGCGTCATCCTGTCGAGAGGGATGACGACTGAAAAGCGACATGCCCTTTTAGTCGAAAACATCAGGCAATACCGTGCTTGGGTAGATAATGTCGATATCGGTCTGCCGGCGGAGGAAGCCGCAACAGTCGAAGGAACATTGCCAGGTATTGAAAAGGCAACACCGCTCCCCGAGTGGATGCCGGAAGGCGAAAGTGAATATGTCATAGCCGAACCTATTATTCTTTCAAGAAAGAAAGACCTCATCGGCGAAAAGGAATTGCCGCATCAACAAATCCCCACTGACCGTGCACCGGACACCTTCGACATTATCAGAGATATGACACCCCACGAAGCATTCGCCTATGCCCTGGATGACATCAAGAAGACCATCCATGCCGAATTCAGCGCTTTAAGGACGGAGATCCGCATGTGGCGGCAGGGGCAATAAAATCAATCGGACCTGCTTTACCGGGCAAGAGAGAAAATGACTGATCAGCGCAAAGGAGATGCATGACGGATGTCTTTTACTCTGCGGAATAAAAAATGCCGATGGACGGGGCAGCTTTAGCATGGTCATCTTTTGCGAGGAGTGCGGGGAAAAATATGTCATTGAACCCGAAGAAATAAGAGGCGCAGCTATGGTTTTCATCTGCAAAACTTGCAGTGATGTCATAAGGGTTCCCAATCTGGAGCCTTCATTGAAGAAACGCTTAACATTGGAAGGCCAAAGGGATTAAACATTTTTTCATATCATTTTCATTCTTTCATGAAATGCAGGCGGGGTGAAAATCTGTAACGGTAGAAAAGGGCGATTTAATGGACAACAGGAAGAATTTATTCGATTTGGTTCAAGAGAAACGAGAATTGGACATTTTTCTAACAACAATCGCGGGCAACAGGCCATTGACTGCCCCCGATCAAGAGCTCTTGCCAATGGTTACAGAGGAGGCCACGCTGCCTCCACTCGGTCCGTCGGCAGGTTCAAATCAGATATTTCTAAAAAGCCCGCTCATGCCCCTCGAAGAGATAGCACCCCTTCCCATCATTATTGAACACCGAGAGGTAAAAAGGTTGGACTCCCCCCCGATCACCGGACCGGTTTTTATTCCGGAACGGCGTAATTCAGTGAGAGATCTGCCGGCAAGGCTTGGCCCGGTGCAGGATGAATCAATGATCTACGCAACCGGAAGAGAAAACATAGAGAACCGAGACAATCCGGCAGCACTTGACAGGCCGTCAGGAGCAGATCGGGAACTGAACGAGGGGGATGCTCCCCCAACATCCGAGCCGGCCGATGGAGGTGAAGAAATCAGTAAAATCGAAGTGCACGCAGACAATTCGCCAGTGAGGGAGAAACGATCAAGACGCAAGCTGATCCTGATAGGAACGGGCATCATGATTGTAGTCATTGCCTTGGCGGCGCAGGGCTATCTCTGGCTGTATCCCGACAACGGGCAGCAGGCTCTCCGGTGGTTATCCGCCAATGTACCCTATATGGATCAATATTTGGGAAACAATACAAGCGAGAAGAATACACTCGCCAGGCAGGTGAGATTCATCAATGTCAAGCAGCGCCTTGTAAAAAATACCGTCCTTGAAAGGGATATCAGGATTATTGAAGGGATGGTGGAAAACCAGGCGGCTTTCTCCATGCACAGGATTAAAATTCTGGGAGAACTCTACGATCCCAACGCAACAATGCTGGCGGCCAAAATGGCCCTTTGCGGCAATATTATTTCGGACGACAACCTGGCCAACTTGAGTGAGGAAGACCTCATGTCACCATTGGCCATGTCTCTGGGCGGTGACCTGTCCAACAGCAAAATTCCACCCAAGGGGCAGATGCCCTTCATGATTATATTCACCCGCGAGCCTGCCGGTGTCGCCAAAGCCGCTGTCATGGCAGCCGGATTTGAAAAGAGTGAATAAACACTGGCTTTCAAATCCGCCATCATGATAAAAAGGCTCAGAGGTCACATATGAAAAAGAAACTAACCGGCGGAGAAAAGAAATACCTGCGGGGTCTTGCCCACGATCTGAAACCCGTCATCCAGATCGGCAAAGGCGGACTAACCGATAAAGTGGTCGCTCATTTCAATGAAATATTTCAGGATCATGAGTTGATCAAGATCAAGTTCAACGAATTCAGGGAAGAGAAAAAGATCATCGCCACCGAGATCGAAGAACGGGTCCCTTGCGAGATGGCAGGCATGATTGGAAATGTTGCTATCTTTTATCGGGAACATCCGGAGAAAGAAAAGAGAGTGATCATGCCCGTTCCGAAGCGCAAGTCCACCTCATCGAAGAAAATTAAATAATTCAAATCCGGAATTCAAAGACATATTCAATTGTGTGTGCCGTCATTCCAGGAATAACCGGCATTCGGGAAAATTCCGGATACCGGATCAAGTCCGGCATGGCAAACTGTTCAATAGAAGCGTCGTCGGCATCGTAATGGATTACTCGCTCATACCGAAGCGCTGCATCTTCTTGCGCAGGCCTTCCCGGCTCAACCCCAGAAGGCGTGCCGCTTCCGAGCGGTTGCCCTTCACGGAATCCAGGGTTTCCCGGATGAGGACGCTTTCCGTTTCTTTTAGAGAGGAAGAGGTCTTAGCCTTTGGCGGCGATTCGCTACGGGACCCACGGACGGCGTCTCGGAGATCGTCCACCATGATGATATCCGTCGCGGCAAGGGCAACCGCCCTTTCCACTTCATTTTCCAACTCCCGAATATTACCAGGCCAGGTGTAGCCCGTCAGCCTCTCCACGGAAGCAGGCGAGAGTTTCATGGGCGGACGGCCAAGGCGCCTGATGGACTGCTCCAGGAAAAAATTCAAAAGCAGGGGGATATCTTCCCTTCTCTCCCGGAGAGGCGGCATGTGCAGGTGAACGACATTCAGGCGGTAAAAGAGATCATCACGAAATGTCTTGTCAACGATGGCCTGTCGCAGATCCTTGTGGGTCGCGGCGACGATGCGCACATCGACGGGAATGGGTTTTCTCCCTCCCACACGATCGAGCAGGCGGTCCTGAATAACCCGCAGAATCTTAGCCTGGGCCGATAAAGGCATATCGCCGATTTCGTCAAAAAAGAGAGTGCCGCCGTCGGCCTGCTCAATCTTGCCGATCCGTTTTTCCACACCCGTGGCCACGCCCTTTTCCACACCAAACATTTCCGCCTCAAAAATACTCTCAGGTATCGCGGAGCAGTTAAGGGCCACGAACGGCCCATCGCTACGACTGCTGTTATAATGGAGGGTCTTGGCAATCAGCTCCTTCCCCGTCCCCGTTTCTCCCGTAATCAGGACATTTACCGGTGTATCGGCTATCTTTCTCACTTTTCCAAGAAGTGCCGTCAGGGCGGGGCTGTTGCCGAGGATGCGCACCGGGCTGAAGCTCTGGCGCAGGGTCCGGCGGAGCTGAACGTTCTCGTGGGAAAGACGATCCCTGGCTGAACGGAGTTCCGCCTCAGCCTTCTTCAATTCGTCAATGACGCCTTCCATGCGATATTGCCTGGATTCCACCTGGACCATCATCATCCCGAATGCCTCAGCCAATTCGGCAACAAGGGCCGGGTACGTTCCTTCCTTGGTCAGTTCGAAGAGATCCTGCTCTTTCCCGTATCTCCCCCGCGAAATCTCCTGACAGAGCCCGATAAGGCGTTGCAACAATTGGTCGGCATGGTCTGCTTTCATCGTTAATCCTCTATAGGTTAAGGCTGTTTTATGTCAAGAAAAATAAGCCCATGGAACGCTTACCCTTCAGAAGATTGTTGGAAAACGCGTTTAGGGACAGCCGGCCGGCCAGATCCCCACAGGCCTCTTTTCCCCGACACGCTGATGATCGGAGGAACCATCTGCATTAGCGGTGCGCTGCTATTTGCATGGGCTCTTCTGCGGATCAGAGCCCATGTGCGCCCTATCTATATCAGGCAGGGTATCATCAATCCCCGTTGAAAAAGGGTATCTCTGAAAAATAGCGGGGCGGCTCGATTAAAGCGCCTGCCACGCCATAGCTCAAGGAAGGTCCTTTCTCCGGCAGAATGGGTTTCCCCGTGCAGAGTGCCGCCTCAATCTGAGTAATGAAAGCGACACTCCCGTCCACAGCCCGGCCGAAGAGTTCCGGCAAGGTCGCCTTCCCGGCGATACCGGTCGCAGGATTTCGATAACCTATCGCACCATTTAACCGGGGTAAATAAATATCCAGAGAAGGGCTGTAGAAAAGAGCGATAAATTCCTGTGCCGTTAACGGCAGCCATGGGCTCATTTTGTCAAGAAATGCACTCAACCCTCTTCCCTTTATGAGCCCCTGAAGCCATTGAAAATTTCTCAGGGCCCGCTCTGTGGCGGAAAGAGTATCGGCATCTGTATTGTCATCACTGTATATCCGAGAAAAAGTCCCCAGAAGGTACGAAAGGGGCATCTCCAGATTTTTCACAATCTCCTTCAGGGAATACGACAGAATGCCATCCACACCTCCGCAGAAATAAATATCTATCAGGCATTCCAGGCGACGATGATTCCTGACGGAACAACTCCTTCGCTTCGGATCGGCGTCGCCATAATCTCCCGTCAGATGATAAACCAGGGGATGAAAGGTCAGGTCTGTTTGGATATGGCAGGAAACTCCGGCAAGAAACGCCCGCAAAGGCCCGAAATGCGTGCTTCCGGGCAGAGCGGCCGCGATCTCGCGAATCAGGCGATAAGAATCTTCGCCATGATCGCCGTGACAAGCATGGGCCATCTGGCGATATCTGGAAACAGACGGAGGCCCTGTGGCGTAAAAAAGGATATCGGGGAAGACGGCTCCCAGTTGCAAGGCATTAGGATAGCGTAGCGCCGCATCACCAGTGATGCTCCCCCGGGCCTCCTTCGCTACTTTCAAGGCCACAAGCCAATGGGTAATCTCCTTGGGCAAAAAGCCTCCCCCATATTCAGAACTTATCCGAAAATAACGTCGCTATTTACGGACAAGCCCTTATTCGATAATCGGCGCTGGTTTGAGCAGAGTCGGTTTCGCATGCCTCATCAGCAATGCAAAAGGCAGCATAGCGATCATCATCACCGCCATGACCAGAAAAACATCATTGAAAGACATCATATACGCCTGCTTCAAGAGCATCTCATAGATCATCCCCAACCCACCCTGCTCTGCGCTGATCGCATCCATTCCCTTCTGTTGCATGATCTGGGCGCTTTGCCGGGCAGCATCCCAGTAACTCATATCAAACGGCGTCAGGTGCTCGACCAGTCTGGTCTGGTGAAACTGGGCCCTCCGCGTCAGCAGGGTTGCCGCATAGGCAACGCCCAGGCTTCCACCGAGATTCCTCAGGAGTCCGAAAATTGAGGTGGCATTCCCCATCTCTTCTCTCGGAATGCCGGAAAGGGTTAAAGTGGTCAGGGGGATGAAAACCATCCCCAGGCCGATGCTCATGACAATCCGCGGCCAAAGGATCGATACAAAATCGGCCGACATATTGAAGCCCGCCATCAGAAAACTGGCATAGGCGGTAATGATCACGCCGGCCGCCACAATCAGTTTGGGATTCATCACATTGATCAGCCTCCCGACAATGGGCATGACAACAAAAATGGCAAGCCCCCCCGGCCCCAGGATCATTCCCGCCAGAGATGCCGTGTAACCCATCAGGCTCTGGAGATAAATCGGCAAAAGGATGAGGCTGCCGAAAAGACTGGCCATCACGAAAAAAACAATGATATTGCCGTACGAAAAAGAATAATCCCGGAACACGCCTAGCTCGACAATGGGGTGATCGGTTAAATACTCCCGAACGACAAAAAGGATGAAGGCAACGACCGTAATCGCGATCAAGGTGACGATAAAATCGGAGGCGAACCAGTCCTCACGCTGGCCGCGGTCGAAGACCATTTGCAGGCAGCCCACCCAGAGGCTTAGGAACACAAGCCCCCAATAGTCGACCTTGACGGCTGTTCGCTGCATATAATGGGGGTCGCGGATGAACCAGAAGGACATGACCATCGATACAATGCCGATAGGAATATTGATAAAAAAGATCCAGTGCCAGGACCAGTTGTCCGTAATCCAGCCTCCCAGCAACGGCCCCATGATGGGCCCGAACATGATGCCGATGCCGAAGATGGCCATGGCGGTACCGTGCTGGGCGGGCGGAAACGTTTCAAGAAGAATGGACTGGGAAATCGGCTGCAGAGACCCACCGGCCAGGCCTTGAAGGATTCTGAAGAAAATGAGGCTTTGGATATTCCAGGCCAGGCCGCACAGAAGAGAGCTGACGGTAAACAGGGCCACGGAAAACTGCAGAAAAAGTTTCCTGCCGAAGAACCGGCTGAGCCATCCCGTCATAGGAATCACGATGGCATTGGCGGCCAGATAAGAGGTGATCGACCAGGTGGACTCGTCAACACCTGCGGAAAGACTCCCGCGGATATGATCGAGGGAAACATTCACAACAGAGGTATCGATGATCACCATGAGCGTGGGCAGCATCACCGTGACGGCAACAATCCATTTGTTGACCGGATTATCCATGAGGATCGTTTACTCCACCAGGATGGTCGGTTCCACAGACATGCCCACCCGGAGAACACGATCCGAATCCGTGCCCTGATCCAGGACAATCTTCACAGGTATCCGCTGGACCACCTTGACGTAGTTCCCCGTGGCGTTCTCCGGCGGGAACAGAGAAAAGACGGTCCCTGTGCCGGCCATGATGCTATGCACCTTTCCCTTGAAGGTCTTGCCGGGGTAAGAATCAACCTTGACGGTCACTTTCTGCCCCGGCTTTACCAGCTCCAACTGGGTTTCCTTATAGTTGGCCAAAATCCAGACATCATCGAGTGCAACGACAGCCATGAGCGGTTGACCGGCCTGTATCTGGTTACCGATCTCCAGATTTTTCCGGGTAATATATCCGTCTGAGGGCGCATAAATGACGGTATAGCTCTTCTTCAGGCTCTCCGCGGCAAGGGATTCCTGCTTCTGTTTCACAGACGACCCCTGGGAAGCATAGGACGATTCCGTCTGCCGGATCATCGATTTCTGCGTTTCCAGGGCGGCTTCGGCCTGCTTAAGCTGTTCCCTGGCCGCTTCAACCTGGGCCATGGCGCCCTCGTACGTTGTTTTCACCTTGTCATAACGATCTTCGGCGATGATCTTCTTTCCGAAGAGCTTTGCCGCCCGCTGCAGATCAATGTCCGCCTGCCGCAGGTTGACCTCCTGAAGCCTGAGGTTCGCCTTGGCGGATTCCACGCGGAAACGAAACTCCGTCAGCTGATTTTTGGCCACATCCACCCGCGAAGCAATTTCACCCAGCTTCGACTTTTCGGCGCTGAGGGATGACGCCACCTCATTAACCTTCACATCATAGTCTCTCTCATCGATCTCCAGAAGAACAGTCCCTTTTTTCACAAATTGATTATCATGGACCGCAACGGCTTTCACCGTTCCGGGCACCTTAGCGGCAATGACATGGATTCTTCCCGTCACATAGGCGTCATCTGTGGATATATGGGCATTCCGGTAAAGGACGTAGGCATAAAACCCCAAGGAACCGCCGACGAGAACGACAGCCAGAATAATAAGGGCAAAGCGACTTTTCAGGGTTTCAATCATATCACTCATAAAACTATCCATTCCTTTCCGATGACGGACACAGAAACCGCCGCGACCGCCTCCCATCAGATATCAGGGCACAAACCACATGGCATGAACACTGGATTCAGGTCACATGGCCGATGGCGGATTAAGCGCGGACGGACTTTTAAGGATCAATTTTCAGGAGAATACCAATTACGTACAGTACAGGCCCTTGTCCTGTCAACCTCATTTGTCCATCTCAACGGTCAAAAGGGTGCGCCTTTATCGCAGGCTCACATTTTAGAGCTTTTCCATCAAATCTATTGACAATCACCACCAGATCATTAGACTGGTCCTCATGCTCATGGAAAGAGGGGAAAACAACTGTCCCAAGTCAATAAAGGGCACATTTGAGGGAAATCCGTACCGATGCTGATCGTGAATGCCGTTGCCATGCTGACCCGCAAGGTCGGCGACTATATTTACCGGGTAGAGCAGCCGTCCGTAGCCCTGGGGAAAACCGGGAAAGCCACCGTCATTACTGTCAGCACCCTGTCCCCCTGGTTCGAGGCGCTCTGCTTGTCGTCGGATGTACTCATTGTGCATCTGCTGAGCGAACATGATCTTCTGCCGATCATCGAGGACAGAAAGCGGCAACAACGACCCACCATCTACGAGCTTTCCGACAATATCACCTCCCTTCACAGCGGCGTAGGCATTCGGGAATGGTTTGCCGATCCGGTCAACCTGGCACTGGCCTTTCAATACATGGCTATGGCGGACGCTGTCCAGGTCACAGGACAGGGCCTGGCCGGGCAATTCGACTTCACCCATTCACGAATGGTCATCTTTGAAAACCAGATGGACACTCTGGGTCTGGCCGGCAGACCGGCGGGTAAACGTGTCGTTGTCGGCTGGGCCGGATCTTCCGGCCATAAAGAGGATGTCACGGAAATTTTGGATGCCGTACGGCAAGTCATGGAGGATTGCCCATCCGTTGACTTCGCCTTAATGGGCGACAAGGCAATCTACCGGATATTTTCTGAAGCCTTGCCGGCCGGGCGTCTCATTTACACACCGCCGGGAACGCTGGATGAGTACCTGGCTTTTTTGCAAACGCTGGATATCGGCATCGCGCCCCTTCAGGAGAATCCTTACAACCACTGCCGGTCAGACGTAAAGTTCCTGGAATACGCATCCAGAGGCGTTGTTCCGGTTCTTCGCTCTCTAACGCCTTACAAGGCTTCCGCAAAACACGGCCAAACGGCTTTTTTGTATGAATCACCAAAGCAGCTTGCTGAAATACTAACATCCCTGGCCCGTGACACACCCCTCCGTGACCGCATCAGCCGGGCGGCCTACGCCTATGTAAAAGACTGCCGCACCGAAGAGGCACATGTGGAAAGGCGACTGGCCTTATATTCCGGTCTGATGGGCCGTCAAGTCAAATATGCCGCCCTTCCCCCGGAAATCCCCCTCGTTCGCTGTTGCGACGGATCCGATTATTTTGAAGTATCCGCCACACATGCCGAATCGCTGCTTCTGGAAGGAATAAGACATGATGCGGCCGGCGCCTATGAAGACGCTGTCAAAACTTATCAACTTGCCGCTGCATCCCGCCCCGATTATGCGCTGCCATGGTTCTGGCTGGGCTACTCTGCCCTCCGCAGGAACGATGAGAGGGCCGCCCAATGGCTTGATGAGGCCCTCGTGCGTAACCCGAGATCTCTGCGCTCCTGCTGGCTGAAGGCCAAAGCGTTGAAGGACAGGGAACCCATGGCCGCTTTCGAGGTATTGACTGCCGTCCTGAACCAATGGCCGGCTTATGCCCCCGCCGCTTTCTCCATGGCCGAAATCCTGGAAGCGCATGGTGCCTATGACGAGGCCATGCATTGGTATGATGAAACCCTTCGTGCCGATCCTTTTTTCAGCCCGGCGGCGATGGGTCTGGGCCGAATCCATGAAAACAGGGGTGAAACGGAAAAAGCAGGTCCGGCCTATGGCGCTGCCGCCGATCTGGCGCCTGCCTGGGTGGAAGCCCAATACGCCATGGCCCGCTGGTCCTTTTCCCGCGGTGATTCGGAAAAGGCGGCCGACTATTGCGGCAGAGCCTTAATGGCCGATGCCTCCCATGGCGGAGCGCAGGCTCTGAGCCGACAGATATTATCCGGACAATAATACTAAAAAAAGAAGAGGCCTTTATCCATGATCCGGATTCATTATCTCCAGCATGTTCCCTTTGAAGGCCTCGGCCATATTGAAATATGGGCAAGAAGGAAAGGCCACCCCCTGTCGGTGACAAGACTTTACGGCAACGAAGCCTTGCCGGATATCAATGCCATTGATTGGCTCGTTGTTATGGGCGGCCCGATGAATGTCTATGAGGAGGCGATCTACCCCTGGCTTGCCAAAGAAAAAGCGTTCATTGGCCGGGCCATGGAAAAGGGAAAGATCGTCCTGGGGATATGCCTGGGAGCGCAATTGATTGCAACAGTGGCCGGTGGCCGCGTCTTTGCGAATCCGCAAAAGGAAATCGGCTGGTTCCCTGTATCCTTGTCCGAAACGGCCCATGACTCAAGTTTCCTGACCGTCCTGCCTGACCGCTTTGACGCCTTTCACTGGCACGGCGATACCTTCGACATTCCCCACGGAGCGGTATGGCTGGCCCAAAGCGAAGGATGCCGGAATCAGGCCTTTTCACTCGGGAAAAATGTCCTGGCCCTGCAGTTCCATCTCGAATCGACAGAAGAAAGCATCGAGAAACTGATCGCCCATTGCGGCAACGAAATCACCCCTGGTCCTTACATTCAAAGGCCGCAAGAGATGCCGGCCGAAACCCGACGGATTACGGCGATCAACGGCATCATGGATGGGATACTGGAGCGTTTCGAAAACATTACTCTCAGGCCATAAACGAAAATGATTCGACAACTGACACATGAAGACATCCCCGAGGCATTCGAGCTTTCATATGCGGCGGGCTGGAACCAGACGGCCGAAGACTGGCATCGCCTCATCCGGCTTTCTCCTGACGGCTGCTTCTGTTGCACGTGCGACGGGAAACTTGTCGCCACAGCCTCTCTCCTTTGCCATGGAAAGGATCTGGCATGGCTGGGGATGATTCTGACCCATCGGGATTACCAGCGGCGGGGCTATGCAAAAAAGCTGATGGACAGGATACTCGAATTTGCCGATTTTCGACATATTCCCACCGTGAAGCTTGATGCAACAGAGCAGGGACGGCCTGTTTATACGAAATTCGGATTTGTTGATGAGCAGCCCATCGAACGGTGGCAACGACAACCCGGCCCCATTTTAGCTTCGTCAGCAATCCTCTCGATGGGTCCGCCCAACATCCGGAACGACAGGGAGGCCTTTGGCGCCGACCGAGGGGCCCTGCTGGGAACCCTTGGAAATGCCTGGCGCCTCGGAGACACCTATGTCATGGAGAGAAAAGGGGCGCGTGCCCATTATCTTGGACCTTGTGTTGCAAAAGATCCTGCAGAGGCCGAAGCCGCCATTCAAGCCGTCGTAGCCATGCACGCCCATCAGTTATGTTTTTGGGATCTTTTCCCGCAACAGGAATCAGCAGCTCAGATAGCAAACGATCTTGGTTTTTCTCCTGTTCGCCATCTCATGCGCATGCGCAGAGGCTCGCCACTGCCGGCCAAGGACCGGCTCGTCTTTGCAACCGGGGGATTTGAGGCGGGATGAGATAGAGATTTAATCCAAAAGCAGCATCGCAAGAAAAAAGAGCCGGGAGGCCATCGTCTCCCGGCTCTTTTTTAGAAGAGGTTCCTGCTTTTCGTTTTATAGACTAATTACCCCTGGGTCCACCGCCGGCACAGCCGCCGGAGCCAAAGCCCATCCCGGCGCCTCTACCCATTCCCATTCCCATTCCCATGCCCCTGCCCATATTGGACTGGATCTTGCTCTGTTGTTCAGGGGTCAGGATCTTCAAGATAGTCAGACGATAAGCTGTCATCCTGTCCTGCATCTGATCTCTCAATACCCGCAATTCCTTTTGCGTTGCCATGATCTTTTCCTGATCGGGGTTCTTTTCCAGCCACAGCAGCTTCAGATCGCCCCTCTTTGCAAACATCTTATCTATCAGGGGTTTCGTCTCCTTCATCTGGGTTTGCTTCAGGGCCTGAATCTTTTCCGTTTGTTCGGCCGTGAGATTGAGATTTGATAACGCCGTTATATCACCGCCGGCACAAGCACCATATCCGGGCCCCCTTCCGCAGCCGCCCTGGCCGCCGCCCCAGCTAAAGGCCGCCGTCGCCAAGCCGACGATTAAAAGGGATATCAAAAGGGCCAAACTTGTCTTTTTCATTTTTTTACTCCTTCCTGAATGTTTTATTTGCCTTTCCTTAAGAGCAAAGGCTGTGCCATGATCATTTCTTAAATCGCATCTATTTAATATTACTTACTATAACTAATTCATAGGCAACAAGAAGGGCTATTGTTTCGACCAAAAGAATAAAAATATGCCTAATAAGTATCCGCTTGCCGTATCCATTTGCATAAAAAGTATCCACATGATATGAGAAAGGCATGAAAAAACGCTTCTGGACAGGCATCTTTTCCTGGTTCATCATCGGCTCCGTGCTGATCTTCGCCTCTCTTTTTGCCTTCATGACCCTGCAAAACCTTGAAATACAGAAGGAGCAGACATCTAAGCTTTTGATGGAGAAAGGGGACGCTCTGATTCGCGCTTTCGAGGCCGGGGCGCGCACGGGCTTGGGCCTCAGATGGAACGCCTTTCAACTTCAGAAGCTCCTGATTGAAACGGCCCAGCAACCCGGGATCGACTATATTATCGTAATTGACACGAATGGCGTTATCCTCGCCGACAGCGATCCTGCACGAGTCGGAGAGGTTTACGGCACGGATCTCGACCTATCCAGGGTAGCTAGAACAAAAGAAAGTCGATGGCGACAGGTGCCCAATACGGTAGGCGCCGACACATTTGAGGTTTACCGGCAGTTTGCCCCCACGAAAGAGCCGTTTTCAGGATTTCAGGACTCCGGAAGGTCCTCCGGGGATTCGGGGCTTGTTATTTTCGTCGGTCTGGACATGGGGCCGATTCTGACGGCGCGTAAAGCCGATGAACAACATACCATCTGGATTGCCTTTGTTCTCGTGCTTATCGGTTGCTCCGGCTTTATTTCGCTTTTCCTCGCCTATCGTTACAGGGCTACCCGGGTATCCCTGTCGAAGGTCCAGGCCTTTTCTGACCATCTCGTTGAGAATATGCCCATCGGGCTCATCTCCATAGATCATGAAGATCGCATCGCCACCTTCAATACCGCAGCCTCAGCAATTTTGGAGCTGCCCATTTCGGAGGCCCTCGGCAGATCTGCGGGTCAACGGCTTCCGGCGATTTGTCTCGATATGATAGAACACCTTAAAAGTGATAAAACGATCATCGAAAAAGAGGTGGAATGCCCCGTCCATGGGGGGAAAACAGTTCCCCTCGGCGTGATTGCCTCCATATTAGAAGAAGACGGGGAAACACAGGGTTTCATCATTCTTTTCCGGGACCTGACGGAAATCAGGCATTTACAAAAAGAGATTATCCGAAGTCAACGACTGGCCGCCGTGGGAAGCCTGGCGGCCGGGGTCGCCCACGAAATCCGCAATCCCCTCAGTTCCATCAAGGGTTTCGCGACCTATTTCAAGGAGCGTTATCGGGATATTCCGGAAGACAAGCAGACGGCTGAAATTATGATCACTGAGGTGGAGCGCCTGAACAGGGTCATCAGCCAGCTCCTCGAATTCGCCAGGCCCGTTACGTTGTATTGCCGGACAACATCTCTGGTTGCTCTTATTCGACATTCCCTCAAGATGATCGAGAATCAGGCCCAGGCCAAGGGCATTGCCCTGATGGCAGACGACGTCACGGATACGGAACTCTACATCGATCCGGACAAAACCAAACAGGTCTTGTTGAATCTATTTCTCAATGCCGTTGCCGCCATGGAAAACGGCGGCAGCCTGCTGATAAAATCGGCCCTTGTCGATAACCGCTTTCTCAAGGTCACTATCAGCGATACCGGAGGCGGTATCCCCAAAGAGGACCTGAACCGGATCTTTGATCCCTATTTCACGACGAAATCATCCGGGACAGGCCT
Organism: uncultured Syntrophaceae bacterium; assembly: GCA_964492965.1. GTDB lineage: Bacteria > Desulfobacterota > Syntrophia > Syntrophales > UBA8958 > CAZBME01. The sequence continues at coordinate 46,880 of CAZBME010000002.1, forward strand.
GGGATTAGCCATCGTGCACAAAATCATGGAGGCCCATAACGGGGGGATTGCCGTCGAGAGCGAACCGGGGCAAGGAACGACAGTAACTCTGGTGTTTCCTTTAACCTTCTCCCCTGCCCCCTCGCAGAGAGAGACGGAGCTTCTGGGAAGCCTCCCATCGCCTTCCACGGGGAAAGGGAGCTAAGCGGAGGGGTTACTTTCCAATTTTCCCCTTCGATCCTTCGGGAAAGGGCTCTCAAATTTACTCCCTCGCCCCTTCGAGGGGAGAGGGCAAGGGTGAGGGGCTCAAAAGGATAAACAATGACAAAATCAAAAAATACCGTTCTGGTCGTAGATGATGATCTGGCGCATCGGACCATGCTTAAAACGCTTCTTTCCGGGTGGGGATACAAGATCACCGAGGCCGACGACGGGGAAACCGCAGTCAACTCTGTCCGGGAGCAGCCCTTTGACCTGGTTCTTATGGATATCCGCATGATGAAGATGTCCGGTCTTGAGGCCCTGCCGCAAATTAAGGCCTTTAATCCGGCCATTCCCGTCATCATCATGACGGCATACAGTTCCGTGGAAACGGCTGTGAAGGCTGTCAAAAGCGGCGCTTACGATTATCTTCAAAAGCCTCTCGATTTCGATGAACTGCATCTCAAGATGGAACGGGCCATGGAACACCGCAAGCTGAAAGAAGAAAACCGCCTGCTCCGGGAAAGCCTGGGCAACCGTTTTGACCGCCGCAACCTCATCGGGCATTCACCGGCCATGGTGAGGCTTCTGGATACGGTCTCCCAGGTAGCGCCGTCGGAAGCTACCGTACTCATTACCGGAGACTCGGGGACCGGTAAGGAAATGATCGCCGGAGCGATCCATTTCAACAGCCTGCGCAAGGAAGGCCCCTTCATCAAGATCAACTGTGCCGCCATCACGGAAACCCTTCTGGAATCGGAGCTTTTCGGCCATGAAAAAGGCGCCTTCACCGGAGCGGACCGCCGCAAGGAAGGCAAATTCCGCCAGGCCGACGGGGGATCTATTTTCCTTGACGAGATCACGGAAACTTCGCTGGCCATGCAGGTGAAACTCCTGCGCGTCCTGCAGGAAAGGGAAATAACCCGCGTGGGCGGCAGCGAGGTCATCAACGTCGATGTCCGGGTCATCGCCGCCACGAACCGCGACATTCTGCAGGAAATCGCCACCGGCAAATTCCGTGAGGATCTCTATTACCGGCTTAACGTCGTGACGTTGCATGTGCCGCCTCTCCGGGACCGTAAAGAGGATATCCCGATTCTCGCCCAACATTTCCTTGAATATTTTGCAGAAAAAAACCATAAGACCATCAAAGGCTACACACCTCAGGCCATCGATCGCATGCTCCGATTCAACTGGCCGGGCAACGTCCGTGAGCTCATGAATGCTGTGGAACGCGGCGTCGTCCTCTCCAGATCCGAATATCTGGACGAAGGGGATTTATCCCTGGTATTCCCGGAAACGGTGGAGGGACAACCTGTTTCTGCATCGGCATTGGCCTTTGCGGAAGGGATCCCCCTGGAAGAGGTTGAGAAAAATTCGATCCTCGCCATGCTGGACAATGTAAACGGGAACAAGAGCGAGGCCGCGAGGCGTCTGGGGATTACGCGTCGAACGCTGCACTTGAAATTAAAGAAATATGGATTAATGTAAAATGGAAAGGATCGATGATGTATAAACTTGAAGATATCCTGATTCTAGAAAATATCCTGGAATGCATCCCGGAACCGGAGGAAGGGCGCTATTCACCCGGGCATTTGATCGCGGAGGTGGGCAAGTTTTTCCTGGAAGCCCCCTATGCCGATAAAACGCTGGAAGGCGAGGGTCCGGAAAAGCTGATGGTCAACCTGGTGGCATTTGATTGTTTCACCTTTGTGGAAAACTGCCTGGCCCTGTCCCTTCTGATCACGTCGAGAAGACAGTCCTGGAACGAATATATAGCCCTTCTGACCAGAATCCGTTATCGCGACGGTGTGCTGAACGGTTACGCCTCACGCCTCCATTATTATTCGGATTGGCTGCAAGACAATGTCCGGAAGGGGTTGTTGCAGGACGTGACGAAAAACCTCGGGGGGATACACTTTGCAAAGGACATCAACTATATGACAGGGCATCCAGACCTTTACCCGCCTCTGAGTGACCCCGATATCGCCCGGCAAATGGCAGAAGCGGAAAAGCAACTGACGAGTCTCTCCTTATATATTAGCCCCGTTTCCATCTTCGACGATCAGGAGCAGAAAATCAGGGAAGGCGATCTTATCGGCATTACGTCCGCAACAGAAGGTTTAGATGTGATGCATACGGGCTTAGCCCTGTATGAGGGCGACAGCGTGCATCTTCTGCATGCCTCCCGGCAGGCGGGCAAGGTCATCATTTCGGCGGAGCCCTTGGCGCACTATCTCAGGGAAAATGAGGCAAGAACCGGGATTATGGTGGGCAGGATCCGGAAAGATTAACAGCGTCGGGAAAGTTCCCGATACTCCTGCCGTCAATCCCATGGAAACCGGAATCCGGCAAGCCAGCCATGATCGTCCCCCCGCCCCCTTTCTAAAGGGGGGCGGGGGGATTTTTCTTATTCAAGAACCTATTTCCCCTAGCCCCGCATGATCTTTGTGGACTTCGTTATCAGTCCTTCGACAGGCTATCCCAGATCACCCTCACCGGGGTCTCCTTCATCCTCCGTCGTTGCGAGGTCCAGCAAAACGGCATTTTCACCGGCCGGAAGCTCCTGGACATCCTTGAGCTTTCTACCGATGGCTCGCGAGCGTACCTTCGCCTTTTCGATAGTTTCCGATGCCTGATGCAGCTTTTTTTGCACCCCATCCAGAATCTCGCCATACCTCGACCATTCCGTCTTGACCGCCGCCAGGAGATTCCAGACCTCGCTGGACCGTTTTTCGATGGCAAGGGTGCGGAAGCCCATTTGCAGGCTGTTCAGGATGGACCACAGTGTTGTCGGACCGGCAATCACCACGCGGCAATCCCGCTGGATCGCCTCGGGCAGGCCCGGCCTGCGTATTACCTCTGCGAACAGGCCCTCAATGGGAAGGAATAAAATGCCGAAATCGGTTGTTTTCGGCGGATTCAAATACTTGTCGCAAATATCCCGGGCAGAGGCTTTAACGCGGCCCTCAAGCTGCTTGCCCGCCGCCTCCACACCCTCGGCATCGGCCCTGTCCTGGGCATCGAGGAGCCGTTGGTAGTCTTCGACGGGGAACTTGGCGTCAATCGGAAGCCAGACGCTCTCATCCTTGTCCGTTCCCTGGCCCGGCATTTTGATGGCAAATTCAACCCGTTCGCTGTTGTCCTTCACGGCCACATTGGCGGCATACTGATCGGGATTGAGCACCTGCTCCAGCATCGCCCCCAGCTGCACTTCGCCCCATGTACCGCGGGTCTTGACATTCGTGAGGACTTTCTTGAGGTCGCCGACCCCCGTGGCCAGCACCTGCATTTCGCCCAGCCCTTTGTGAACCAGCTCCAAGCGTTCGCTGACCTGCCGGAAGGATTCACCCAGGCGTTTCTCCAGCGTCCCCTGGAGTTTCTCATCCACGGTCTGCCGCATCTGTTCGAGCTGTTTTGCATTATCATCCTGGATGCCCTGGAGCTTGCCTTCCACCGTGAGCCTGAGCGCCTCCAGCCTCTTCTCATTGGACTCCGAAAGCTTCCCCATAGCGGATGAAATGGCGTCAAGCTGGGCTTTCTGGATATTGGACAGCTCATTCATGGTCTGTGTAATCATCTCGGAAAGCGTTTTCAGCATCGCCACGACTTCTTCACGGAGCTGTTTCGCCCCGGCGGCCGATTCGGCGCGTATGCCGTCCAGCCGTTCCCCGCTGTCTCTGGCAAAGGCGCTGAGCTGCCCGGAGAATGCTTCAAATTGACTTTTCTGCATGTCGGCCACATCCGCCATACGCTTCACAACGGAATCGCCGAAGGTCTTGAACGCCTCCGTCAGTTCCTGACGCTGTTCCCGGGCGGATTTGTTCAGCTCGTCGCGGCTATGGGCCACTTCCTCCCTGACAGCGCGCTCAGTACGCTCCTGCGCCTTGTCAAAGGCGTCCAGGCGCGAAGCTAAAGTGGAATCATCCCTTTGAGAAACCTTCCTCAGGAGCATGACTAAAAGAATCACGGTGACAACCAGAAGAAAAAGGCCTGCCATAAGCAGGATATCGGTCATAAAAAACCTCCGGGGAGCATGTTTTGTGTCAAAATCATACGGCTGTCAGGAAGCCGGGCCGGACAGGCCTATAACGTTATCTTTCTACTTCATCTGTTGCCCATAGATCAACTGCTTTTCTGTTCCGCCCCGGAGGTCAATTGATTCTTATCCCCGTTTCTCGAAACGCAATCGAAGATTTCATTTAACCCATAACTATGTTATGAGAAACGCGAATCCAGAGCTGAAGCAGGACACCTGGCCCACATGGCAATTATGCGACCTCGCTGCTTCACAACCAGGGAGGTATCGCGTGCGTAAATTCAGCCCCGTATCAAGGCTTCTTATAACATCACTTTTTCTTTTCGGCCTGTTCTATGCCACCCTCGCCATGGCGCAAGACGGCGGGAGAGGTTCCCGGCGCGGCATGCCCGCACAGGCAGCGCCGGATCGGGAATCCGTCAGGCAAAGAGCCGTCGATACAAGACCTTCCCCAAGCGCCGACGGGGCGGGAAGTTTCACGGCCGCCGGAGAAAAAGCCTATGGAGAAAGCAACTACCAGGCAGCCCTGTCTTTCTATGAAAAAGCGCTGGCCCTCTGCAACCAGGCAAACGATGACAAATGTAAAGCCCGAAACCTCTTCCGCATCGGGACCGCCTATGAGAAGCTCGGCATCCAGGATAAAGCCTTTGCCAATTACGAGCAATCCCTCGTTCTCGCAAGAAAACTGAATGATAAAAAGCTTGTGGCGGATAACCTGCTCTTTGTGGGCCTGCATTACTATGCTAACACCGGCAGATATGAAAAAGCCCTTGAAAAAGCATTCTTCTGCCTCAACGAGGCGATGGAAACCTATATGGCGCTTAATACTAGAACGTATGCCGCCATCACCATGTTCCACCTGGGGAACGTTATGTCCGCCCTCGGCAAATACGAGGATGCGGCCTTCCTCCACAAAACGGCCTTGAAAATTGCGATAGATCTCAAGGACAGCTACGGGACCGCCTCCAACCTCACATATCTCGGCAGGGCCTATATGCGTCTTGGCAAATTTGACGACGCTTTTACAGCCCTTGAGCAGGGTCTCAAAATAGCCGGCGAAAACAATCTGCCGCAGCACAAGGCGATGGCCCTGATCACCATGGGTGACTACTATACCGAGGTCTTCGAATACGACAAAGCATTATCCTGCCATAAAGAAGGCCTCGAGTTATCAAGCCGTCTCAACCTGGATAATGAAACCGGCCTGGCGCTGAATAACATCGCCGCCCTCTACCGCGACATCGGAAAGTACGACAAGGCCCTTGAGTACTATGACAAATCGCTTAATTTAAGCCGGAAATCAAAGCAGAGCCAGGCGCCCATGATCGCCTCGACGACGAACAACATCGGCAATGTATACGCCTCCATGGGCCAATACGACAAGGCTCTGGCCTTCTACCTGGAATCCCTGAAAACTGATCTGCCCCTTCAAAGGGAGCACAAGATATCCATGACCCTGGCCAACATAGGCACCACCTATTCCAAGATGGGCCAGTACGATCAGGCCCTTGAGTATTTGAACGAATCATACAAAATGCATCGCAAGCTGGGCACCGATGCATCTATTACCCTGTACGATATCGGGACGATTTATCTCAAGCAGAAGCAGTACAAGGAGGCGGAAGCCCTTTTCTCCGAGATAAAAAGCCGCCCGGGTCTTGTCCATCTCTACCTTCTCACGGAGCGGTATGACGAGGCCCTCAAGTTTCTTAAGGATATGGAACCCAAATGGAACCAGAGCAGCCTTGCCTTTTTGCAGTACCACACACTGCGCGGTCAGGCCCTATACGGGAAGGGGCACCTGCAGGAATCGGCTCAGGATCTGCTAAAGGCCGTAACCATTGCCGAAGAGACTCGACAGACATCGAGCATGAAAGAAATGTTTTTTTCCGGAGGCGGCCTGATCAAACATGTGACACCTTATCGGCTCCTCGCCTCAGTCATGTCGGAGCTTGCCGTAGCCGGAAAACCGATGGATGATGCGTTCAAGCCTTACGGCGCCAACGCGGCGGCCTGCGCATTCCATTTCTCAGAGCTAGTTAAAGCTCGAACCCTCCTTGAGGCCATGGCCGGTTCGGCCAGGCAGTATCATGACGCGAAGATCTCCCAGGATTTGAGGGGCAGGGAGGAAAACATTCAAGAGCAGCTTTCACTGATCGAAAGCAAGTGGGAAGACGCTTACACGAAGGGGAAAGAAGTTTTTGAAAAACTCTCGAAGAAAAAAGAAGCCCTGCGCAAAGATCAGGCCCTCCTGCAATCTGAGATAGCAGAAAAATATCCCATGTATGCGGCCCTGAAATATCCCAAACCGGTATCATTGCAGAACCTGCCGCTGAAACAAAATGAGGCGCTGATCGAATACGCCGTCGGCGATCATGAATCATATGCCTATGTCATAAGAAAAAACAGCATCCGCGTTCATAAACTGAATATTTCAGGGACGGCGCTGGAGGGCAGGATCAAGGCATTGATGGAGCCGTTGAATTCGGACAACATAAAAGATTTTTCTGCACAGAAGGCAAAGGAGCTCTACGATATTCTGCTTTCAAAAGCGATGATCGATATCAAGCCCACTGAAAAGCTTATCCTGGTCCCGGACGGCTTGCTTGGGCTCCTACCATTCGAAGCCCTGATCGCAAAAAAGGGGACAACTCCCAAAAACACGGTTTATGTCGGGGATAAATGGATCACCTCCTATTATCAATCGGCAACGGCCCTCGCCTTAACGCGCCAGTTCAAGAGTTCCGGCGCCAAGAGGCCGCTTTTTGCCATCGGGAATCCGGTTTACAGCGATACGGACCCGAGATATGTCGCCTACAAAGAATCGAGACCTTATGAAAAGCCTACAGGCAGGAACCTCTCCGCGTATGCCTACCGCGGCGTGACGATTGTTCCCAAAACCGCCCAAACAGGTCAAAAGGATAGAGAGTGGGAAGAAGTAGTCTATGAGCCCCTTCCGGAAACGGAAGACGAAGTGCTGCAGATTGCCGGACTGTTTGGGACAAAGGCGACTGCACCCGATATCCTGCTTAACCTGGCGGCCAGTGAAACCGGTTTCAGAAGCGCCCCTCTGGGAGACTACCGGTTTCTCCATTTTGCAACCCATGCCGATATGCCCGGAAAAGTGAAAGGCATCAAGGAGCCTTTTATCATCCTCGGCCAGGTTGAAAACAAGGGGCAGGACGACGGCTTCCTGACCATGAGCGAGGTTCTGGAACTCAGCCTGGATGCCGACATGGTCGTCTTGTCTGCATGCTCAACAGGAAAAGGCAGGATGATCGAGGGAGAAGGGGTTGCCAGCTTCGCCCGCGCCTTTCAGCATGCCGGAGCCAGGAGCGTGGTCGTAAGCCTCTGGGAAGTGGCTTCGGAGCCGGCGGTGGAATACATGAAAAAGTTTTACGGCTACCTTAAGGCCGGCAAGAGCAAAGGGGAGGCTTTGAGGCTTGCCAGAAACGAGATGAAAGCCAAATATCCAAATCCTCTTTACTGGTCGGTCTTTATCCTGCATGGAGAAGGATAGCAGGAAAGGGTGATTTTAGGATGATTTGAAAATATGATGTTTTCGAGTGGCATTCTTCATTTCAAGTCGTTATCAATGATGTTCATAATCATACGTTTTAATCTTTTGCGTAAAGTAAAGTGATACTAAAGTAAGGCCGGCCCCGATAATAAATGGCAGCCGCCAGTTCAACAACCATAGCGTTCCCCCGATAAGCGGAATTATTACTGCTGATATATGGTTAATTGTAAAGCCAACAGCTATGCTCTGCGCTAAATCTTTGGGCTCTGCGGTTTTCTGGAGGTAGGTGCTCAACCCGATAGCAAAGTTGAAAAAGATACTGTCAAGCACATACAAGCTTATTGCAACCCATACGTTTTCGATGAAAGCGTAGCCCAGAAACAAAACAAAGAGGCTGGCACTTTCAAGTGAAAGAACCACCCGCTCTCCGTATCTGTTGATTGCTCTTGAAATATAGCTGTTGGTCAGATACGTAAGGGCGTAATTCAGGACATAAATACCGGCAATGACACTGACTCCCAGCTTATATTTTTCGACCAGAAGAAAGACTGCAAACACGATGAAAATCTGCCTGCGGGCTCCGCTCAGGAAGTTTAATGTATAGTAAAGCCAATACTTCCAGCGTAGAACGAGTTTATTCTGTTTGATGAGCCTTTGGTTAGCCGCCGGATCTTTTGAAAGCATATAGATTCCCGTCGACAAAATAAAGACACCCAGAAGCAGAAAGTTAATTCGGTAAGGAAAGATGAAAGAAAGCCCCCAGATGATAGCCCCTACGGCAATATTTGCCAGAGCCCCATATCCTCGCAAACGGGCAAATATAATCGGAGCATCTTTTTTATCGAAATACTGAACCGTAAGGGATTTGTTGGTGGTTTCAAAATAATGAAAGCCAATCGACATGATAACGGTTGTCATAAGCAAACCAGTGAAGCTTGTAAAAAATCCGGTTGCCCCAACCCCGATGCCAAGGAGGATCACCGACCATGCCGATAATCGATGTTCCCTCATGATCAACAATACGTACATGACCAGAAAGGTAAGGAAGCCCGGTATTTCACGCACCGCCTGTGCCACACCGATCTGAAAACCATTTACGCCCACAACTTCTTTGGCAAAATTCGTAAATAATGCCATCCATCCTTGCAATCCGGCACTTGCGCAGATCACGAGGACCATCAGGTATGTATACATCGGATTGTTCTTAAATTGATTCATCCGCTTTCCGTTAAATGAATTCCTGCTGAGGAATATCGTCCTTGGAGATAAGTCGGCGATGGTGAACAGATTACCCCGTAATTGTCAATGTCAACTTGTGTAACGAGTGAGGTCTGGACAATAGAGCAAGGGAGGACATCATCCGAAGTTATGTTACCTTCTCCCATACAAGCGTTACGATGCTCATCTTGCCATCGGCGGAGAATGGAGCGGGGCGAGTGGTGTAGATTAATTTGCCGCCTTCCTTCCGGATATCCCTGATTTGCGTTGTACCGGTCCATAACTCGTTCCATGAGATGTCGATATGGTGTTCGATGCTCTTGCCGTCGAACGTGTAAGTTCCTCCATAGGCAAGCATGGAGCGAAAAAGAGCTGCCTGCTCATCACTTGTCGCTTTTTCGATGCTTTGAGGCTTTGGTCTGTCATCCCTGACAATAAAAGCCAGCATGCGGCCATCCTTTCCATACATAATGTATCCTGTCGGATCTTCACCATACGTGTTTAACACCTCGCCGGAATCCAGAATTTCCCGAGTGCTGCTGACGAGCCTATACGTTCCGGACAGATCTTCTTCCTGCATCATCTTTTTCCTCCCCCATCGTTAATGACACCCTGTTTTATGGGAAGATGTATAAGGAAAACAGTTTTATTGTCAATTGAATCATGGTTGCCATTCATCTACAGCCGGTCAGCGGGAAACTTTCAGCATTGATGGTTCCCTCCGGCTACGACCGTTTGTTATGCCCATGGGCTAACTTCCGGGGGACAAACCGATGGCTGAATCACTACGGCCGCATCCGGGAATAAGTCGTTTGACAGATGACCGCTGATAAAAAAACAATCCATTGGACTTTTCAGGATTTTTGATTATAAACGGAAAGCATGTTCTTCCCAAGCATCCTGCCGGAAGTTTTCAAGGAAGGCATGAAGGCCTTTGTAGCAAAGGATCTTCCTGCCTTCTAAGGGCATTATGTTGATAGAGATATATTGATCACCGTAAGGAGATTTGCCATGCAGGACAAGAAAGATAAGCGCATGACGCTTGCAGAGGCTGTCCGTAATTTTGTCCACGACGGAGATTCATTGGCTTTCAGCGGCGTCGCCAGCCGTGAACCGGTAGCCGCCTGTTATGAGATCATCCGTCAGGGCAGGAAGAATCTCACTTTTATTACGGATTCTACGGCTGATACTGCTGAGATGCTTATCGCCGGCGGTTGCCTGAGCCGGTTGGAGTGCGCTTACATCTGGGTAGGTGTGATCGGGATGGGATATAATTATCGCAGGGCCGTGGAAAAGGGAATCCCAAACACGTTAGACGTGGAGGAGTATTCCAACCTGGGGATGTCAGCGCGATTGATGGCCGGCGCCAGCGGCCTGCCGTTCATGCCGACAAAATCCCTCCTCGGATCGGACATCATCACATACAACCCGAAGATAAAAGTAATGGACGATCCGTATGGAAGCGGACCGGTCGCTCTAGTGCCCGCCTCGCAGCCTGATGTGGCCTTCATTCATGTGCAAAGAGCCGACCGGATCGGCAATGCGCAAATATGGGGAATGATGATGAATGACGACATCCTTGCCCGGGCGGCTAAAAATACCGTCCTGCTTTGCGAGGAAATCATTCCGACCGGCGAAATCAGGAAATTGCCGAACATGACGGCGATTCCGTCTTACTGTGTGTCGGCGGTTGTCGAGGTGCCTTTTGCCTGTCATCCCCTGTCGATCGCCGGTTATTACTGGATGGATATTCCGTTCCGCCGGGAGATGGTAACGGCGGCAAAAACAAGAGAAGGTATGGTGGCATGGCTGGGTGAATGGATTCATGGTGTCAAGGATCATCAAGCCTACCGGGAAAAAATCGGCCCGGAGCGATTGGCAAAATTGCAGCAACTGGAACATGACAATTATCGCATTCCGCGTTTCGAAGCAAAGGGGTGACACCAATGACATATGCAACGGATTACTCGACTACAGAATTGATGGGGGCGACTGTTGCCCGCCAGATCCGTGACGATGATGTTGTCTTTATCGGTATCGGCCTCCCGCTTATAGCAGGTGTCGCCGCAGTAAGCACCCATGCCCCGGGCGCTATCCTGATTTACGAAGGCGGTGGAATCGGTGCCCGAAGCCGTCGGCTTCCCTGGTCTATTGCCGACAATCCGACAACAGACAACGCCTTGGCTGCTGCGCCCATGTGGCGTGTACTAAGCGATCTGCAACGCGGCTTCGTGACACTGGGGATCTTAGGCGGCGCCGAGATTGACCGTTTCGGCAATCTGAATACAACGGTCATTATCGGCGACGGCGGAAGCTATGCGCACCCCAAAGTCAGATTGCCCGGTAGCGGCGGGGCTAATGATATTGCATCTTCGGCTCAACGAACGATAATCATGATGCGCCTGCAGAAGGGAAAGTTCGTCGAACATGTGCAGCATATAACAACAGTGGGCTATCTGTCCGGACCGGGACAGAGGGAACGTGCCGGGCTGAAAAGCAATGGGCCTGTCATGGTAATAACCGACCGTTGTATTTTCGGGTTTGATGAAGAAACGAAAGAAATGTATCTGCAATCCCTTTTCCCAGGGGCAACGGTGGAAGATATCAAGCAGCGGGTGGATTGGGATCTTCAGGTTCATTCCAACCTTCCCGAAGTTGAACCCCCAACGGAAGAATTGGTCCGGGTGATGAGAGCCCTTGATCCGACGGGCATTGTCCTGGGCAAAAAAACAGCGGGGGCGGCGCCGGAGACCTTTGATGCCTATTTTGAAACGATGAAAGCTGCCTATGAGTCGATCCGGCTTGATTCGTAGTGGCCGATGATCCCAAATCACAGCTGCTTATGGTAGAATGATCTATTTCTCGATATAGCGTCTTTTCTTTTGAATCTTCTTTGTTGTGGGATTACTCCATTTATAATCATGCCGGCCTCTACCATTCTCTCCGACAATCTTGATGAATTTTGGATGACAGGGTTGCCATCCGCATCCTTCATCTCAAATAAGTTTTTCCCAACCATCCCGGGATTGGAACCGATGGCCACGCATGTGCCTTTAAGGTCATAAACAAAGATATAGAGATCCTTCTTGAAATGATTGAATTTCCCATGGGGCTTGCTGAACTCCGCAAAGGCCGCGGCGTCTCGTCCGGCACTTTTATAGGAAGCAACAGCGTTTTTCACCAACATCTCCCCTTCTTTTTTAAGGGGTCTGTGCCTGTGCCTAGCTCGCCATTAAAATAACCGACAAATAGCCGTCACGAAGATCTTTTGCATTTTCTGCCATCTTTTTATGTATGCTATTTGAACCTGTCCGCCATGAGTTCCGCCGGATGTTTCGCCTCGATCTTCGAGCCTGATTTATCGAGTCCCCCTCTGATCTGTATTAAACAGCCCGGGCACTCTGCGGCGACATACGCCGCACCCGCATCCTCGATATTCCGCAGCTTCCGCTTGAGCATCTGCATCGAGATTTCGGGCTGCTTTACGGTATAGGACCCACCCATGCCGCAGCATGTGTCGCACTCGAACATCTCCTTCAGCTCATATCCGGCAGCCGCCAGCGCGGCACGAGGCGCCTTATGGATTTCCAGATGCCGTCTGGCGTGGCATGAATCATGATAGGTCAGTGTTTGGAGCGTCAGTCCGTCTTTCAGTGTCAGCTTTTTTTCCTCGATAAGCTTGTTCACCAACTCCGAAAACATGATGGTTTTTGCCGCCAGTTTTTCCGCTTCGGGAATCAGGCCGTCCATCTTTTCCGCCTTCAGCATTCGAGGCCATTCCTTTTTCAGGGCTGTCGTGCATGTGGCACAGGCCGTCACCACGTATTTTACGTCCTCTGCCAGCAGTGGTTTGATATTATGGGCGGCTGCCAGGGCCGCCATATCAAAAGCGCCGCTCCCCCAATGCGGGATGCCGCAGCACGATTGAGCCTCGGGGAAAACAACCTCCAGCCCGGCCTTGTTCAGAACCTTCACCACCGCTTCTCCGATGTGCGGAAATACGAATTCAATCGCACATCCGGGAAAAAACGCAACTTTGTTCTTACTTGCCGGTTGTTTGATCTTCTTGAACAGATCGCGGAAAGGAACAGGGGCAATGGCCGGCAGGCTCCGGTACTCGGAAAGGCCGGACAGGAACATGGGCAGATGACGGATGAAACCGTCTTTGGCAAAAGGCTTCTGTGCGATAGAGGCGGCCCGCAGCATGGCATGGAAGAGCTTGCGGTTGTTGATTACCGAAAGGGCGCTCTTATAAATAAAAGGCAATCCGTTATTCGATGCCAGGCGGCGGCGAATTTCCAGGACCATCTCCGGAATATCGATCTTCCCGCAGCAGATCTCCTTGCACTTGCCGCATCCGATGCAGAGGCCCTGGATGTCCTCCGTCGTCTTGAGTTCATTGAACCATGCGGTGAGAATGGTACCGATGCCGCCGGTATAGATGTGACCGAAAACGTGGCCGCCGACCAGGCGATAGACCGGGCAGACATTCAAGCACGATGCGCAACGAATGCATTGAAGCGCTTCCTTGAATTTCGGATCTTTGGCCATCTCGGTCCGCTTGTTGTCCATCAGGACGATGTGGAGTTCTTTCATGGAACCGTCCATATTCGGCGAGGGACCGGTAATAAAGGAAACGTAGCTCGTTATGAGCTGGCTGGTCGCACTCTTCGGCAAAGCACTCAGGATCGGAGCCGCATCCGTGTATTTCGCGACGAGCTTTTCCAGACCGACAAGGGCGACATGGATATTCGGAAGGGTGGTCACAAGACGGGCATTGCCTTCATTGGTGCAGAGGACAATCGTGCCGGTCTCCGCAATAGCGATGTTGGCGCCGGAGATTCCCATATCGGCGTTGAAAAATTTCTCCCGCAACGCCTTGCGGGCGACCTTGACCAGTTTCTGAATATCGTTGGGCTGCGGCTGTTTGGTCTCTGCACTGAAAAGATCCGCGACTTCTTCCTTTGTCAGGTGCAGGGCCGGCATGACCATATGTGAAGGCGTCTGGTGGGCAAGCTGAATGATCCATTCTCCGAGATCCGTCTCATCAGACTGAATGCCGAACGTGGCCAGATGCTTGTTCAGATGGATCTCTTCGGACGCCATGGACTTGGATTTCACGATCTTCCTGACGCCCTTTTCCCGGCAGAGATTGGCGATATAGTCCTTGGCCGCCTGGGAACTGTTGGCCCGGAAAACTTTCGCGCCCCGGGCCTCGGCTGCTTTCCTGAACTGTTCGGCCAGCTCGTCGAGATGATCTGCCGCGCTGCCCTTGATCTCGGCAATCCGGGTCCTGAGCGCTTCAAAATCGATCCCTTCATATGCCTTGGCGCGAGTGGCCGGGTAGTTCCACCGGTCAAGGATGCCGGCAAGATTCTGGTTTTTAAGGGCCTTGCTTATGGATTGCGTGAACGTTTTTTTCATGGGTTTATTCCTCCCCTCCCAGTTCATCGATGCATACGATAACAAGGCGCTCGGGGCCATGGACGCCAATGGCAAGGACACGTTCGATGTCGGCCGTTTTGCTCGGGCCGGTTATCAAGGCGATATAGGGGCTCTTAGCTGGATCCATTTTCGTCATGAGAGTCGGCAGGTCCGCCACAATCTTGTCGGAGGGAAGAAGGGCCATATGGATCCATGGCAGTGAGGATGCCAACCGCTGCTCAACTTCTGTGGCGTCTTGGGCCAATGTTCCCATATTTGCCAGCCCCCACGCCATCTGGGTAATGCCGATCCTTGCGTTTTTTGCCGGATCGCGTGTGACCTGGAATTTCAGCCCGGGAATTTTCGCCGCAAGGGCCTTGGTATCAATGCCTTTGAGGAACGGAGCATCGGCCCAGACGGCATAAGAGCCGGGAACGTCCTTGATTTCTTCCGTCCGAAGGAACCCTTCTATAAAATGGAGCGCCTCGGCTTTGGTGCCGAAACGCCACACCTCCGTATTACCTGCCGCCTCGGCCGCTCTTTTAAACTTGTCGAACATGCTTGCCTCCCTCACCGCAATTATTTTCGTTTCGCTTCGCGGTATGATCCGGCCAGAAGTGAGATGTAATGAGTTGCCGCATGATCCTGCCCTGAATTCGCGAGGCCTTCGGACAACTGCATCATGCAGCCCGGGCAGCCGGTGATGACCATGCCGGCCCCCGTCTTTTTTATGTCGTCCATCTTGCGGCCGGTGATGGCCATGGAGGTTTCGAGATGGGTAATCGTGTAAGAGCCGCCGCTTCCGCAGCAGGCGTCGGGTTTTGCCATCTCCTTCAGGGTGACACCGGGAATGGCCTCCAGAATGGTCCGAGGTTCCGTAAAAACCTTCATGACTTTTTTCAAATGACAGGGATCGTGATACGTAACAGTTGTCTCCACGCGCCCTGCGGGTTTTTTGTAATCGATGACCTTGGTCAGGAATGTGGAGATGTCATAGGTCCGGCTCTTCCAGTACTCGGCTTTGGGGCCGTAGAGGGGGTCTTCCGAAAGGAGTTCCCTGAATCCGTGTTGCCAGGACTCGCCGCAAGATCCGCAGGCCGTAACGATGTAATCAGCGTCCGTCTTCTCCATGACATCGATGTTTTTGCGTGCCAATTCTCTGGCGCTTTCGATGTCCCCGTGGGCAAAGACGGCAATACCGCAGCATTGCTGCTCCTTCGGGATGGCGATTTCCACGTCGTTTTCCTTCAGGACCAGGACGACGTCCCGGGCCACATCGGGAAAGATGTAGTTGAAGGCGCAGCCGGTGAAAAAGGCGACCTTTGTTTTCCTGTTTTTCGTTTTGATGAGCGCCGGCGCCTGGTCGCGGAAGGGCGTCTTGGCCAGGCCCGGAAAGATCCGCTTCATGGCAAGACCCATGGTGAAGCGGGGTTCATAACCGGCATTCCCGGCGAGCTTACGCAGACCCATCCATTGCAGGGCGGCCCCGGTTTTCATGGCCCTGTCGAAAAGAGGCTGGTTTTTCAAAGCCCCGAAAATCATTTTTTTAATGGGATGAAGGCCTGTTTCCCTTGCCAGGGCAGCGCGCAGCGAAAGCATGATCTTGCACACATCGACGCCGCAGGGGCAATTCTGCATGCACGACGTGCAAACCAAACAATTGAACAGCTTTTCCTGCACATCCTTGTCTTCCAGGTCGAGATTCCCTTTTAAAATGGCTTCGGCGATGGATAGCTTGCCCCGCGCATAGGCCCCCTCCTGTTTTTCCGTCAGATACACGGGACAGACGGCCATGCAGTTGCCGCACTTCATGCATTTCGCCAGGGCTTCCTGTATGTCTTCCAGCTTGTCGTAGGGTGTTGTCTTCATATCATGAGCCTTTTACGGGAACCATCTTGGCCGGATTCAACATATAGTCGGGGTCGAGGGCTTCCTTGACCCTTCTCATGAGATTAAGGCCGCTCTCGCCGAGTTCGTCCTTGAGGTATTTCATCTTGGCCATGCCGATCCCGTGTTCGCCGGACAAGGTTCCCCCCAGCCTGAGAGCCGCGGCGAATATTTCATCCACGGCCTGGTGGACCCGCTCCATTTCCTCTTTGTTTCTCGCATCGGCCAGGATGGTCGGATGGAGATTTCCGTCTCCGGCATGCCCGAAGGTCCCGATCTTGAGCTGGTACTTCCCGGCGATTTCCTGAACGGCCACGAGCATCTCGGTGACTTTGCTCCTCGGCACCGTGGCATCTTCGAGGACGGTCGTGGGGCTTAGCTGGGCCAGGGCCGGCAGCGCCGCTCTCCTGGCGGCCCAGAGCTGATCCCTCTCGGCATCGGACCGGGCTATTTTCACCTCGCCGCGGTTCTCCTTGATGACCTTCAATACCGCCTCCGCTTCCGAATCGACGAGCTGCTGGGCGCCGCCGTCAACCTCTATGAGGAGCACCGCTTCGGCGTCCGTGGGGAGGCCCACCTTCGCGTAATTTTCTACGGTCTGGATGGTCATCTTGTCCATAATCTCCAGGGTGGCGGGAATGACATAGGCCTTGATGATCCCTGTCACCGTGTTTCCGGCATCCTCTAGCCGCCTGAAGCTCGCCAGCATGGCCTTGCGGTATCTGGGGGGCGGAATGAGCTTGACGATGATCTCGGTGATGATCCCCAGGGTCCCTTCGGAGCCGA
>CAZBME010000002.1:64033-193749 GCA_964492965.1 uncultured Syntrophaceae bacterium
ACCCCTGCCTGAACCGTCGCGGTCAGATTTTCCGGGTCCACTTCCAGGATCTTGTCCATTTTCTGAAAAGAAAGGACGATCCCTTTTTTCAGGGGAATGGTGCCGCCGCTCAAGTTTGTTCCGGCGCCACGAGGGTAGATGGCAAGCTTATTCTCCTTTGCCAGCAAGACAATCTTTTGCACCTCTGCCGTTGTGGAGGGCATGACCACCACATCCGGAAGCCGACTCGGCATATCGGCCGTCGCGTCATAACTGTACGTCACAAGATCGGCCCTCCCGGTCAGCACATTCCCGCTGCCGACCATATCTTCCAATTGCTTGATGATGGCTGCATCCAACATTTTATTTTTCTCCGTCTTCCCATCGGCAGCAATAATTCAGGCTGCGTCAAAATCCCGGGAGAAAGCGGCGGGCTTCTATTCTCTTCCCGCTTCCTCCCGGTTTTCAAAAACACAATTTTACTTTGAATATCACTTGGTGACTGCCGTCGCAACCACGGGAATCATCCATGTGAAGACATGGGCTTGCAGGAAAACAACCACACCGACCAGAGCGGCCAGCGCCAGGCTGTGCCAGAAAACCCCGCGCAGGATAGATCCCTCCTGTCCCGATGTACCTGTGGCAACACCTGCCACAACGATGCTCTGAGCATCGATCATCTTGCCCATGACGCCGCCGCTGCTGTTGGAGGCGCAAGAAAGAATGGGACTCATGCCCAGTTGTTCGGCGCTGATTTTCTGAAGACCCCCGAAAAGAACGTTAGAAGACGTATCACTGCCTGTTAGTGCCACACCGAGCCAGCCAAGGAGCGGCGAAAAAAATGGGAACAGGAACCCGGTTGATGCGAAAGCAAGTCCCATAGAGGCGTCGAGGCCGGAATAACGGGTCGTGAAGCCGAGAGCCAGCATCGCTGCAATGGTCAGGAGGGATATCCGAATTCTTTTCAACGTACCCATGAAGGTCTTGAAAAGCTCGCCCCATGTGAGCCCAAGAAGGAGACCGCTCACGATACCTACCAAGATGAGGCACGTTCCGGTTGCAGACAGCCAGTTAAAAACGTAAACCGCCCCTTCTGCCGTCTGTTTCAACACGACGGGCGGAACTTTTAAGATGGCCTTGTCCAGGTATGGGATTGGGAAACTGAGAACAGAGATACCCGCCAGGAAGTTTTCACTGCCTTTGACGCCTCCATTCAGGAAGTTTTTGAATGCCGGGTAACCCCATGCGAATACGAAGACGCACAGCAGAGCCCATGGCATCCAAGCCTTGACGACCTGACCGACCGTATTATCCGGTCGTGCATCCGCATCAGCCTGACGCCCTTCCTTGGTTTCATGTCCGAAGTGCCAGGTCGTCCTGGGTTTCCAGAATTTCATCAGGATAATGGTCGCACCCATCGAAACGACGGAGCCGATGATATCTACCAGGGAAGGTCCTATGAAGTTGCTGACGACAAATTGTGTGACGGCAAAGCTGAGCCCGCATGTCAGGCAGGCGGGCCAGACTTCCATCATCTTTTTCCTGCCGGCCATGGTCCAGATCAGCCAGAAGGGAACGATGAGGGAAAATATCGGCAGCTGCCTGCCGACCATCTGGCTAAGGGCCATTTCATCAAGCCCCGTTACCTTCGCAAGGGTGATGATCGGGATTCCCAGAGCACCGTAGGCGACGGGAGCCGTGTTCCCGATAAGGGCCAGGATTGCGGCTTGCAGAGGGCGGAACCCAAGGCCGATGAGCATGGCCCCGGAAATGGCGACCGGCGTACCATAGCCCGCCGCACCCTCAATAAAAGCGCCGAAACTGAAACCGATAAGGAGCAGCTGGATTCTGCGGTCATCAGAGATTCCGGCGATTGATGTTTTGACCACCTCGAACATGCCGGTTTTAACGTTAATGTCGTATACGAAGATCGCCCCCAGGATGATCCACCCGATGGGCAGGAGGCCAAAGAGCGCACCGTATCCCGCAGAAGCGAGCGCCATCGGCACAGGCATTCCAAACACTAAAATCGCGACGGAAAGCGAAGCCAGAAGCCCTAAAATCGCCGCCCAGTGCGCCTTCACATGACCGAATCCCAGTACTCCCAATAGAACAACGACGGGTGTCGCCGCTACCAGGGCTGATAATAATACATTTCCCATGACAGGTGTATAAACTTGTGTCCACATGATGCCGTCCCTCCTTTGATTGAAAAGAATAAACAAATTCGGATCCCTTGCTCAGACGCCCTGACGATACTTTCCCCACCTCCTTTTGTCGGTATCGCCATGTACAATGATTTTCACTTTTGGGAAGCAGCATAGAGGTCCCCCGGATAATAAGATATGCGGTTGTGTCTTATTTCTTACATGAGGGGTTGTCTGATTTTTTATATAAGGTTTCGTCCTATGGAAAATCTTTTAAAACAGATAACGTTCAATCGGTTAGAGAAACCAGATTATTTTTTATGGCATAATTGGTCAGTTCGGCGTTGTTCTTCATCCGCATCTTTTCGAGAATATGGACGCGATGGGTGCTGATGGTTTTTACACTCAGGAACAACTCCAGGGCGATGTCGCCCACCGCCTTTCCTCGGGCGATCATGCAGAAGATCTGGTATTCCCGATCGGAAAGCCGTTGATGAATCGGGCGATCCTCCTCCGGTTCCAGATCGAAAAGCAAATTTTCGGCAATGGAGGTGCTGATATACCTGCCGCCCCCTGAAATTTTTCTGATCGCCTGCAACAGCTCTTCGGAAGCGCTTTCTTTGGTGATATAGCCGGCGGCCCCTGCTTTTATCGCCCGGACAGCATACTGCTCCTCGGGATACATGCTCAAGATCAGCACCCGCATCCGCGGTTTCCGACCTTTCAGGAGCTTCAGCGTTTCAAGCCCGCTCAGGCCCGGCATGGCGATATCGAGCAGGAGAATGTCGTAGTCTTGCTTCTCTATCTTATCAAGAACTTCCTGCCCCCGGCTCACATCATCGACGACAACCATATCAGGGACATCTTCAAGGATCTGTTTCAGTCCTTCACGAAAGATCGCATGATCATCTGCTATGAGTATCCGTGTCATATATTCACCTTGCCCTTGAGAGGTATGCTTACCGTAACGGTTGTCCCCTTTCCCGGCGTGCCTGAAATATGGACCTTGCCGTTGAGGACGCGGGTTCGCTCTTTTATGCCCATGAGGCCGAATGAGGTGTGGTTGGACACCTTGTCTTCGGATATGCCCATGCCGTTGTCATTAACGGCAAGGATAAGGGTATCCTCTTCCTGTTTCAGGACCACAACTACTCTGCTTGCCTTTGCATGGCGCATGATATTCGTGAGCGCTTCCTGAAAGATCCGGAAGACTGCAATGGCAACATTCTGGTCCTCAATATTCGCATCGGAGGCGACTTCGATGGCGATTCTGATACCGGTCTGTTCCTTAAATTCCTTGGCCTGCCACTCAATGGCCGCAGGAAGCCCGAGATAATCGAGAACGCCGGGCCGCAATTGTGAGGATATTTTCTGGACGGTATGGATGGTGTTGTCGACAAGTCCCGACATTTTGTCGGCTTTCTCCTTGAGGAGCGTCTGATCTTTCAACATCCGTTTTTTCAACCAGGCAATGTCGAGCTTCAAGCGGGAAAGGGTCTGGCCGAGTTCGTCATGAATTTCCCGGGCGATATGCCCCCGTTCCTCCTCCAATACCGTCTGAATGTGGGCGGAAAGGTTTCTCAATTCCTCACGGGAACGCCGCACATCCGCTTCAACCCGCTTGTACTCGGTCATGTCCCGGGCAATGGCCTTTGTCCTGAGCAGATCCCCTTTTTCATCGGCCTCGATAAACACGTTCAAACTCGCCGGAAATGTCGTGCCGTCCTTTCGGACATAATCCCGTTCAAGGCCGAACAGCTGTTCGTGAGTGGCAAGGGTGGGGAATATCTTCTCGTGGTCTTTGAGGGATTCTTCCGTAAAAAAATCGGAGATGGGCCTGCCGATGATCTCTTCTTTTCGATAGCCAAGCATCTTTGCCTCCGTATCGTTGCAATCGATGATGATTCCGCCCCTGTTGACGGAATGATACATATCGGGCGCGTTGTCGTAGAGATCACGATATTTTTCTTCAGACCGTCTCAGGGCTCCTTCATATCGTTTCCGCATGGAAATATTGACGAGCAGCGTAACAATGATGAGGGCCAGGATGAAGATAATGGCGGAGGCTGCCATGATAAAGTTTTTGTACCGGGCATAAAACGAGTCCGGTTTGTTCATGATCGTGCTTTCTGCAGGAAGGCTCGACAAACCGATGCCTAAACGCTCCAGCTCCCGATAATCGAACATATACATATTCGGGCTCTTTTTGAGCACCGGGATTTTGGCCACATCCTCTCCCTTCAGGATGCGAAGAACCATTTCAGCGGCAGATTTTCCCTGTTGAACACCACTGGTCAGCATGCCTCCTACAATGCCCCGGCCGAGATAAAATTCCCAGAAACTGTATATGGGCACCTTCGACGCCTGGTGTATAAGGTCGAGGCTCTCTTCATAGGCGAAAAAGTTTCCCTTCCGGTCCCGGTTCACTACGGTCAAAAGAATGATGCTGTCCGGAGGCAGATCCCGGACCTTTGACAGAAGTTCCCCCAGTTCGAAATCCTCCATAAAGACAAATTTTATCTTATTCCTAAAAGAGGGGACGACATCGAGGACCTCATGTTTCATGGCAATGCCGGTGGTTGTCTTATCGCCCACCACCACGACCTGCGAGGCGCGCGGATGCAGCTTCAACGCAATCTTGACGGTGCTTTTAACATCCGTTTCTTCCACAACGCCGGTGAAGTTATCGTACCCTGCAATCATAGAGTCCTTGTAATTGTTAACCCCGCAGAAGACGATGGGGGTGGACAAAAAAAACTCCTCATGATGCCTGCGTATAAAATCAAAGGCGTCGTTATCCGAGGCAATCACGGCATCAAATTGTTCGTCTCCGTACTTTTCGACATAGGTCTCATAGAGCTTCCTGAAATATCGCTCACCATAGTAGCGCTTGGTGTCCATATACTCAATGTATAGCTCGATATCCTTGCCTTCGCCCCGGAGAACGGACTCGATTCCCGCGACAATGTTGTCGGTCCAGCTTAGGCCTTTGTGATAGGAGTTGAGGATGAGGATGCGCTTCTTAGGTGTCACCTGAGCCTGCGCATCGCTTTGAGAGAAGAGGAAACAAACAAGAGCGAGGAAAAATATAACGACGAATATGTTTGTTTCTTTTGTCATTTTTCCATCTCCTCACCGCGTGCCCTATTATAGCCGAATTTCAAATGAATGTGGGAAATAATCACAGCGGTCTAAACAGCCCTCACACATGCACCCCCGGACGGCACATGCCCTAAACCGGAAAGTTAAAACCGGATGGACGCCTGTTGAAACCTTCATACTTTATTCACCCTGGCAACGATGTAGTCGGGTGAGAATAATGGGCATCAGGAAGTTCTATTTGATTGAGAAATTCGGCATGGAGGTCAGGAAAAGGCCGGATTCCGGATCAAGTCCGGCATGACGGCATTTGGAATCGTTATGGCGGTTAAGTTTTTCTGATACGGCCGGCACAGGTTAGCCGCTATAATGATATACGCCTTTCCCTGTTTTTCTTCCCAGGTGACCGGCCTTGACCAGTTTGACCAAAAGCGGCGCCGGGCGGTATTTGTCGCCCAGCTCCTTATGAAAGGTGTTCATGCAGGCAAGCAGAATATCCAGCCCGAAGGCATCGGAGGCCGCCAGAGGCCCCAGGGGAAAGCCCAGGCCCCTGACGCAGGACCGGTCGATCTCTTCGGCGTCGGCCAGGCCCGTTTCAAGGGCGAAAAAAGCCTCATTGACCATCGGCAGATAAAGCCGGTTGATGACAAAACCGGGAGAGTCGGAAACAATGACCCATTCCTTGCCGCATTTTTTCAAAAATTCTTCAACCGTCCGGCAGGTTTCATCGGAGGTTTCGATGCCCCGGATCACCTCCACCAGCGGCGTCAGGGCGGCGGGAATCAGAAAATGGGTCCCGATACAACGGTCCGGCCTTTTGGTGGCCGCGGCAAGCTCCGATATCCACAAGGTGGATGTATTGCTGGCCAGAATGGTTCGTTCCGGCATTGATACGTCCATCTTTGCAAAGACATCTTTCTTGATCGACACATCTTCAGCAACCACCTCGATGACGAGATCGGTATCGCCCGGGATCTCCCCAAAGTCCGTAGCGGTCCGGATGAGCGACATGATCCGGGCTGTATCCGCCTTCTCCAGCTTGCCTTTCTTCTCTTCCCTGGTCAGGAAAGCCAGCACATTCTTTAACCCGGCCTCCACACGATCGGTGGAGATATCCAGCATGACCGTTTCGAGCCCGGCCCTGGCGCATACGACCCCGATCTGGCTGCCCATGGTTCCCATGCCGATCACGGCTACTTTTTTGATCTCCATAGTCGCCTCCCTGAATGCACTAAAGACGTTTTCGCGAGTTGGCTACCCCCCGTAATGCTCTTTAACCCAGTTCTGATATTCGCCGCTGCGGATGTTTCGCGTCCAGGCCGGGTTTGTGATGTACCAGTCGATGGTTTTTCGCAGGCCCGAGGCGAAAGATTCCCGGGGTTCCCATCCCAGGGCGCCCCGCAGTTTGCTGAAATCGATGGCATAGCGCCGGTCATGGCCCGGCCTGTCTTTGACGAAGGTAATCAGATCGCGGCGGCGGGAGCCTGATGAAGCAGGGAATTTCTCGTCCAGGATATCGCAGATCATCTCGACGATGACAATATTTTCCATTTCCCATTGGCCGCCGACATTGTAGGTTTCGCCTCGAACGCCTTTATTCATGATCATCCAGATGGCTTCGCAGTGGTCCGTCACGTAGAGCCAGTCACGGACGTTCCTGCCGTCGCCGTAAACGGGAAGAGGCTTTCCTTCCATGGCATTGAGGATCACCAGGGGAATCAGTTTTTCCGGGAACTGATACGGCCCATAATTGTTGGAACAATTGGAGAGGGTCGTCGGCAGGCCATAGGTTTCATGGTAGGCCCGGACCAGATGGTCGGACGCGGCTTTGGAGGCCGAATAGGGGCTGTTGGGCTTATAGGGCGTCTCTTCCGTAAACAATCCTTCAGGGCCGAGACTGCCGTAAACCTCATCCGTGCTGATATGATGAAAGATCTTGAAGGTCTCCATCCGGCCGCGGGCAATTTCCAAGAGGTTGAACGTCCCGACGATGTTGGTAAAGATGAAGCTGTCCGGCCGTTTAATGGACCGATCGACGTGGGATTCTGCGGCAAAATGGCAAACCGCGTCAATCTCATATTCTTCAAAAATGGCCTTCATCAGGGCCGCATCGCAGATATCGGCCCGACGGAAAATATACCGTTCCGGATATGCCGCAGCCATATCGCTTAAATTCTCAGGATTCCCCGCATAGGTCAGCGAATCGACGTTGATAATCCGGCCCCTGAAATCCTCTTTTTCCAGCAGGAAGCGAATGAAATTGCTTCCGATAAAACCACAGCCGCCTGTCACCATCAAGTTCTTTATATCCATAACCGTTCCTTTCACTCTCACCCGTCCAAGGAGAGGGAGCTTATTCTGCTTACTGTTTACTGTTCGCTGCTGAGCGTTATTTCAAAAAACCCTGAATGATCCGATTTACCGCCTCATCATAACTGAGGCCGAGGCTCATCAGCTTCATCAACTGGTCGTTGGCGATCTTGCCGATGGAGGCCTCGTGGGTCAGCTCCGCTTCCGGATGGCTTGCTTTCAGGGCCGGGATAGTCTCATTCCGCCCGTTATCCATGATAATGGCATCGCATTCGATGTGGCC
This sequence comes from uncultured Syntrophaceae bacterium, assembly GCA_964492965.1. Taxonomy (GTDB): domain Bacteria; phylum Desulfobacterota; class Syntrophia; order Syntrophales; family UBA8958; genus CAZBME01. The sequence goes on from CAZBME010000002.1 coordinate 71,852, forward strand.
GAAACAGGGGGCCAGGGCCTCCATGGTGGCATAAAAATTCTGCACCGAATCCCCTTTGATGACGGAACGGGAAATCATATTGGCGCGGCTGTTCTTGCCCGACAAAACCAGGTTGTTTCTCGATTCCGCCGTCTGGCTGCCGTCCGTCAAAACGCGCTCCGTTATCAGGACCACGCTGTTCGGGCCTAGGGTTACTTCATTCAGGCGACGTGCCTCATCGACACCGCCGATCTGGGTCAGTTCCATTTCCGCCTGAGCGCCGTCCTCCAGGGAGACCTTCGTTGTCGGATTCAGGCTCCGCTTGCCCCGGCCCGGGCCTGTGGCGTAATGCTTCTCCACGTATTTCATTTTCGCGTTTTTCCCCACGAAAAATTCATGGACCCCGGCATGCCCTTCCGGCTCAATACCGCCGCAGTGAATGCCGCAGCCGGCGATAATAGTCACATCGGAACCTTCGCCGATGACAAACCGGTTGTAAACCACATCATAAAGCCCGGCCTGGCTCAGGATCACGGGGATATGGACGGACTCGCCCATCGTTCCCGGCTTGATTGTCACAATGATCCCCTTGCCGCCTTCGTACGTTTCAATATTGATATTCGCTGAAACCTCGCGGGCGAGAAGCTTTCCATCCTTCCGGATGTTATAGGCCCCCTTGGGAAGGCCTTCCAGATCGGCCACCGTTTTCAGCAGGTCTTTATCGATAGCATCCAACATCTTCTTCTCCTATGCAGCGCCTGTAATTACAGATGCTCAAATCATTCAACATGGGCAGGGCATTGTCCAGGTTACCCTTATAGACAATCTTTCCCTGATTGATCATGAGGACAATGTCCGCCGCTTCGAGAAAGGCCCGGTTATGGCTGACGACAACCGTTGTGGTCCCGTGTTCCGTCTGTTCCCGCTTCAGCAGCCGAACCATGGGGTTGATGGTCCACAAATCGATCCCTGTATCGGGCTCATCATAGATGGCGAGTTTCGGATTCCGGGCAATGGTCGTGGCCAGTTCGATCTTCTTGATTTCGCCGCCCGAGAGCTTGGTGTCCACGGGCATGTCCATGAAGGACAGGGAACAGATCCCCACCCGGCGCAAGAGGGCCAGGAGCTTCGCATCGTCATCGGTGCCGGACGCCATGGCCAGCAGATCCCTAAATGTAATCCCCTTGAAGCGGGCCGGGTTCTGGAAGCTATAGGCAATGCCGCTTTTGGCGCGCTCCGTGATTGTCAGTTTGGAGATATCCGCTCCTTCAAAGAGGATGGAGCCGGAGGTCATGGGATTGATTCCCATGATCAGCTTGGCGAGTGTCGTCTTGCCGCTGCCGTTAGGACCCGTGATGGCATAAAACTTCCCCTTCTCGAAGGTGAAATTCACGCCGTCGATGATGTGGCGCTGTGCATGGCCATTATCGCCTTCGCCCGTCGGCACGGAAAAAAACAAATCCTTGAGTTCAAGCATGGAACACCTCGTTTTCCGTTTCAAATTTTGCGACTTATGATCGAATTTCCCATGGTTGTCAACCATTAAATGCCCCCCTGCCCGGCCCGTTCTTGCTGTATTGCGCGCCCGGCCGGCCTGGTCGATACTCAATGGATGATTGATTTTTCTTCACTAATCCCTTATGTTCTTTCCGGATACAAATCTGCCCCTCCATAAAACATGGGGACCGGGCAGGGTAGATAAACAGGAGGGATAAAACCATGGAATATTCAAAGCTGCTTCTGGAAAAAACGGACGGTATCGCCGTCATCACCATGAACTCACCGGAAAATCTGAATTCTCTGACGACAGGCGGCATGCTGGACCAACTGATTCTGTGCCTGGATGATTATGCGGATGACGAATCGGTAAAAGTGATCGTCATTACCGGCGCCGGAAGGGCATTCTGCTCGGGGGGCAATATCAGCAACATGAAGGAAGGCCTGGACAAAGGCACGCGCAAACCGAGGGATACGGCAAGAAGGCTGGGAGACCTGGCCCTGCGAATCCGCCATATACGCAAACCCGTCATCGCCTCCGTACGGGGACCCGCTGCCGGGGCCGGATGCAACCTCGCCCTGGCCTGCGATTTCCGCATTGTAACGGAAAAGGCTTTCTTTCTTGAGGCCTTTGTCAAGATTGGCCTCATTCCCGACTTGGGAGGAACTTTCTTCCTCATAAAGCATGTAGGCGTGGCCCGGGCCACGGAGCTCCTCATGACGGCGAGACCATTGAAGGCACAGGAGGCCTTTGAATGGGGGCTTGTCAACCGCATCGTTCCGGACGATCAGTTGGAAACGGAGACCATGGCGTTTGCCCGGACCCTCGCCGCAGGGGCATCCAAGACCTATGGCTATATCAAGGCCATGATCAACCGCGCCGCCTACCAGGGGCTGGAAATGGGCCTCGATGACGAAGTCGAGTATCAGAATATATGCGGCGCCACGGAAGATTTCCGGGAAGGCATCACCGCCTTTCTGGAGAAACGCCCGCCCAATTTCAAGGGACGTTAAATAAAGACAAGGCGTTTTCTTATATCAAAAGGAGGAACGGGAATATGGCGAAGATACCGCAGGTGATTACGGCAGAAGAAGCGGCCATGCACGTCAAGTCGGGATCGACCCTGGGCATCATCACCTTTGGCATGCTGCTTTATCCTGATGATCTGGCCATTGCCCTGGAGAAGCGTTTCCTGGAAACGGGAGAACCCCGGGACCTGACCCTGTGGAACCCCCTCGGAGGGGCCAGGGGGGCTCATATGGGTTCCGAACGCTTCGGGCATGAAGGTTTCTGCAAGAAGGTCATCATCTCCTACTGGCGAACCTCTCCCAATCTTGTCAAGATGGCCGTGGAGGAAAAATTTGAAGCCTACAACCTGCCCCTCGGCATCATGTCCCATCTCGTCCGGGCCGCGGCAGGGAGAAAACCGGGCATCATCACGCCCATCGGCCTGAAAACCTTCGTCGATCCACGCTATGGCGGTGGAAAGCTCAACGCCGTCTCGAAGGACAACCTGTCTGAGGTCATGACGGTCGACGGCCAGGAATATCTCTATTTCAGAGCGCCCAAGCTCGACGTGTGTTTTCTTCGCGGGACAACCGCCGATCCCATGGGCAATGTCACCATGGAAAAAGAGGCGGCTATCCTGGATGTTCTGGCCTATGCCCAGGCGGTTAAAGCCAACGGCGGCACTGTCATCTGCCAGGTTGAGCGGCTGAGCGAACTCCGGGCGAATCCCCACGCCGTTAAGATACCGCGATTCATGATTGATTATATCACCGTCGCCCCGGACCAGAAGGTGAACCGCATCGAGGTGTATAATCCGGCCTATTCCGGTGAAATCGTCATTTCAAAGCAACAGGTGAAAGAGCACAATGAAAATTTGATCGAACTCTCCAAGGCCCATAACCCGGAAAGACGGCTGGAGGACTGGATCATAGCCCGGAGGGCGGCCCAGGAGCTCAGGCCGGATATCGTGATCAACCTCGGTGTGGGCATGCCCGATGTGGTCGGTACGGTAGCCCAGCAGGAAGGCATTGCCGACGGCCTCCTTTTCACGATTGAGACAGGGCCTGTCGGAGGCGTACCGGCGGCATCCGTCGCCTTCGGCGAGTCCATCAACCCGGAAGCCATCATGGAGCAGGCGCACCTCTTCGATTCCTATGACGGCGGCGTGCTGGATCTGGCATTTGTCGGCGCCGCGGAAATCGATCCTGACGGGAGCGTCAATGTCAGCATCTTCGGATCATTCATCGCCGGCGTCGGCGGGTTTGCCCATATTACGCAAAATGCCCGGAAAGTGGTGTTCCTGACGACCTTCACCGGCGGCAAGGAGTTGGATGTCGAATTCGACGGCGCGGCACTGAAGATCAAGAATGAAGGAAGCGCCCCTAAATTCAGGGAGGCCATCAAACAGATCAACTTTTCCGGCGTCTATGCCAGGGAAACAGGCAGGGAAATCATCTACGTCACGGAAAGGTGCGTCTTCGAACAAAGGCCCGAAGGCCTGACCCTCACGGAAATCGCCCCCGGCATTGATCTGGAGAAAGACATTTTCGGCCGGATGGCATTCAAACCCCTCGTGGCGGCGAACTTGAAGGTGATGGATCGAAAAATCTTCACAGGTGAGCCTCTCGGCCTGAAAGAGCTGTGGGAAAGGCTGTCATGAAGCCGGAAGAAGCTCTTAAAATTACAGGAGGTTTGTGTGGAAGGTCATGAACGGTACCCCTTTTCGTTGAAATTAGCCCTTCAGCAGGGCAGTCTGGAAAACATCCTTGATTCCAACATGTTTTCCGCCTATATCCCCCACGAACTATCCGTGCCCCCTATCAATGATGCCCGGAAAACCCAGAGGCCGCCTGTGGGCGTTGAGCGCCATCCCGGTTATGTCTGCTTCAACCGCATCAACCAGATCTTTTCCTATATCGGATTCATCAAGCGCTGCGAAAACAAGGGTTATCGCCAATATCTCCCCCAGCTCTTTCACGAACTCAATCTCTTCATCCGGATCATGGAAGATGTCATTTACAACCTGAATATCACAATTCCGGTGGAAATATACCAGGAGCAAAAAAGAGGCGTGGAAAATTTTTTTGCATCGTATCAAAAGCACATGGGACATCAAATCGACTGGATCGGCAAAATCTGGAAAAATCAGAAGACCTATCTCGAGCGGATGGACATGCTGATCGATACCCTGAAGATGCGGGGCCGGGTCTTTGATTACAGCGAAAGCCCGCTATACGAGACGGTGATCAATTTTTGCAGAAGTCACATCGACCCTGCGCTGCCGGAATTACCGAATGATGTCGATATCCGCTTCATCGCCAACAGTTGCGTAAAGGCCGCCCAGGACAAGGCGCCGAAAATCCTGTGGTCAGGCGACCATCATATCCTGCAACTTCTAAAAACCCTGTACAGCGACAGAGCTCTCACCGCGGAATTTCCGCAACTGTATCTCTATTCCAACTACGAGCCGCATAATCATAATCGCTGGTTCCCTTCCGCGATGAGCAGGCAGTAATTGTTTATGTCAAGAGGGATTCAGGATGGTTGATTTGAGCTCACGGACGCCCGTCTTATACAAAGAAGGGCTGAGGAGAATTTTACGATAGTTTTGGAATCCCCTTGAAGGCCCCATTTACGAAAGGGGACCTTCAAGGATGAAAATTCTTAAGTCGATAGCCTTGATTTAATCCCGGTACATGGATTCGATGACATCCGCGTACTGTGCATTAATGGACTTGCGCTTGACCTTCATGGTCGGCGTCACTTCTCCGTCCTCGGTGTAAAGCTTCTTGTCGATGATCTTGAACTTCCGGATATTCTCAACCCGGGAAACCTGCTTGTTGACCTTGTCTATTTCTTCCTGAATGAGGCTGTTGATCTCCGGTGCCCGGGTCATTGTGGCAAAAGTCGTAAATTGAACCTTGTTGTCCTGGGCGTATTTGGTAACATTCTCCTCGTCGATGACGATAAGCGCCGACAGAAATTTCCGGCCGTCACCGATGATCACAGAGTCGTTGATGTAGGGTGAAAATTTCAGAAGGTTCTCAAGGTACTGTGGCGCGACGTTTTTGCCACCCGCCGTGATGATCAGATCCTTTTTCCGGTCCGTCAGTTTGAGGTATCCCTCTTCGTCAATCACACCTACATCACCCGTGTGCATCCAGCCGTCGATAAGAACCTCTTTGGTCTGCTCTTCATCCTTATAATACCCCTTGAAAATGCCCGGGTGCCTTACGACGATCTCTCCATCTTCAGCAATTCTGACTTCCGTTCCCGGTATCGCCTTGCCGACTGTTCCCACTTTATAGTCGACTTCGTTCGACATGTGAGTAATGCCCGTCGTTTCGGTCATGCCGTACCCTTCGCGAATGGGAATCCCGATGCTCTGGAAAAACTTTAAGATCTCATGCGAGATAGGAGCGGCACCGGAAACGCCGATGCGCACCCGGTCAAAGCCTAAGCGCTCCTTGAGCTTCCGGAAGACAACAAAGTATGCAACGTGATAGGCCAGCGCCAGCTGAAGAGGCACCTTCTGCCTGGTCAGCGCTCTATTGTTGTATTTCGTCCCGATCTGCACGGCAATCTTGTAGAGCTTCTGTTTCAACCAGGTCGCATCGGCCATTTTCAGAACGATCCCGGAGTAGTACTTTTCCCATATCCGGGGAACGGCATGAAACATCGTCGGCGATATTTCCGTCATATCCGCCATGACGGTATCCGTGTTTTCCGTAAAGTTGATAATCTGCCCGACGGTCAGGTGAAACATCATATCGAAAATCTGCTCATAGACATGGTTGAGCGGAAGAAAGGAAATGGTTTCGTCTTCATTGGTCGCGGGCATGACTTCCTGCGAGGCGCGGCCGATCCATAGATAACCTTCATGGGCGAGCAGGGCCCCTTTCGGCGGTCCTGTCGTTCCTGACGTATAGATAATGCCGGCAATATCCTGGGGCTTCGCGAGGTCGGTAAGCTGCAGGAAGAGACCCGGGTTTTTGCGATCCTCCTCTTTTCCCAGGTCAAGCAATTGCTGAAAACTCATGAGCATCGGATCTTCGTAATGCTTTAATCCTTCCATTTCCCAGACAATCAACTTCCTTAATTTTGGCGTTTTATCGCGGAAAGCCAGCGCCTTGTCCAGTTGTTCTTCATCTTCACAGATATAGACGACGGCGTCGGAATGACCGACGACATATTCGCATTCCAATACCGGATTGGTCGTATAAACCCCCACCCAGGCGCCGCCGGCGCAGACGATGCCCAGCGCCGAGTAAAGCCACTCCGGCCTGTTTTCTCCAATGATTGCTACATGCTCTCCGTATTTCACACCGAGGGCATGGAGGCCAAGGGTGACACATTTGACGTTTTCTAAGTATTCGGTCCAGGTAATATCATGCCAGATGCCGTAGTCCTTTTTTCTCATGGCAATACGGTTCGGCTGTTTTTCCACCATGTTCAGTAATGCTTTGGGCAACGTGTTGATTGCCATTGTCTCCCCCTTGTAATCTCCGATCGACAGAAGCGATTTGTAGAAATATCTTCAGTTGTAAAACGCAAAACTAACGAAAACGGACTTTTCTTCTATAACGCTTGTAGCCCTTGATGGACTGTTCCGTGGCTATGCCCAGATAGAATTCCTTCACATCATTATCTTCCCGTAAAACCTCCGGTTTGTCGGCACGGACAATCCGGCCATTTTCCATCAGGTAGGCAAAATGGGAATACTTGAGGGCCATGTTGACATTCTGCTCAACCAGGAGGATCGTTACACCGTCCTTCTCATTAATTTCTTTAATGATATGGAAAATATCGTTCGTTAGCAACGGGGACAACCCAAGCGATGGTTCATCGAGCATCAGAAGCTTAGGGCGGCTCATGAGCGCCCGACCAATGGCCAGCATCTGCTGCTCCCCGCCGCTAAGATAACCCGCTTGCTGATTTCGTCGTTCCTGCAGAATCGGGAAACGCTCCAGGATACGATCGATATCACCCTTGATGCCTTTGCGGTCTTTCCGCGTATAGGCACCCATCTGAATGTTCTCCATCACCGTCAGCTCGGGGAAAACCTCGCGGCCCTCCGGCACATAACTGATTCCCATTCTAACGATTTCATCCGTATCTTTCCTGTCGATGCGCTCTCCAAGAAATTCGATGGTGCCCTTTTCCGGCTGTTCTTCCTTCAAGTCATAGAGGAGCCGGAGAATCGTCTTCAATGTCGTCGATTTACCCGCCCCGTTGGAGCCGAGAAGGGCAACGATATTGCCCTGAGTCACCTGAAAAGAGATGCCGTGGAGGGCTCGGATAAGATCATACCAGGTTTCCACATTGCTCACTTTAAGCATGAAATATATCCTCCTCCCCAAGGTAGGCCTTGATGACCTCCGGATGGCTCTGGACCTCGTGAGGCAGGCCCTCGATGATCTTCTCGCCATGGTTGATGGCAAAGATACGGTCGGATATCCCCATTATCATGTTCATGTCGTGCTCGATCAAAAGAATGGTTACCTTATAATCCTCCCGGATATCCTTGATCCAGATATTGAGGTCTTCCTTTTCTTCCGTATTCATACCCGCCGACGGTTCATCCAGAAGCAGAACCTTTGGATTCAGGGCCAACGCCCGGCCAAGTTCCACCAACTTCCTTTTGCCGTAGGGCAGGCTTGCCACGTACTGGTCGCGAACCGACTGCAAATCCAGAAAGTCGATGATCCCCTCCACAATCTCCCGGTTGGCGATCTCTTCCTTCGCTGCCCGGGACCGTCTTCCCCACAGGGTGGCGCCGGTAAAAATTCCTGTCTTCATGTGGATGTGACGCCCCAGCATCAGGTTATCCATGACCGTTGCCTTGGCGAACAGCTCGATATTCTGGAAGGTCCGGGCAATGCCCTTGCGGGCGATCCGGTCCGGCGTCCTGCCCACCATATTGTCTCCCTCCAGCATAATGCTGCCGCTGTTGGGATGGTAGATCCCGGATATCAGGTTAAAGATCGTCGTCTTTCCCGAACCGTTCGGACCGATAATGGAAAAAATGCTGTTGGGTTCCACATTGAAACTCACGTTGTTGACGGCCTTCAAACCGCCAAAACTGATACTCAGATTTTCAATCCTGAAATGGTCCATGTCTATACACGTTCCTTCTTAAGGAATAATTTTATTCCGTCACGAAACCCCGTCCGCCTCCGGGCCTTCCCCTTGGGGAGAGAACCCGGTTGAGGCGGGGGAATAAAGTCTGCCCTGTTGCAATCCAATTTATCCAAAAGGTTAACTACTTCTTCCAGGTCGCCAGCTCGTTAGCCGTCCAGTCCTGCAAGAGGATGGTGCTGGCGTTGGGGCCGCACTTCCAGATCTGAATCGAATCGGTTCCCTGATGCTGATTCGCGGTCCAGGTGACTTTCGGGCCGATGCCCTGGAAATTCTTTGTCGAATTCAGGGCCTTGAGGGCTGCTTCCGTACTCAGGTTCTTTCCCGCTCTTTTCAGGGCATCAACCAAGGGCTCCGTAAACATGCTGCCGGCGATATAGAAGAGGCCCGGCCGTTCTTCTGGCGTGAACTTTTTGATGGCATTGCGGTATTTGACCATGAGCGGATGGTTGGATTCAGGCGGCAAAACAAAGGCACCCGTAATGACGCCTTCCCACAAGCCGCCGGAGATCTTGTGCATCAGGCCGAAATCGGACAGGGTTTCCGAAGCGACCCACTGGGGCTTGTAGCCGACGGTCGCCGCCGTCTTCAGGACAATGACCCCCGCTGACGGCGTGAGCCACATCATGACGGCCTTGGCGCCTGAATTCTTCAGCTTCAGAACCTGGGAAGACAGATCCTTTTCCGTCGCCTCGATAGGAATTTCCGCAACCGCTTTCATGTTGTTCTTCTCCAGACGCTGCCGGATGCCGCCGAGGGCAGCCTTACCGTAGGCATCATTCTGATAAAGAACGCCGATCTCCTTGACCTTCATTTTTTCGATGACATATTTTGTCAGAATGCTGGCCTCATCTTCATAAAGGGGCATGAGAGCAAAAATGTAAGGATTGACGGGCGAGATAAGTTCCTTGAGGGAAATCGCGGGCGCCACCCATATGATCTTGTTTTCCGACAGATAGTCCTTAACCGCCATGCCGCATGCCGACCCGGTGCCGGCGACAAAGGCAAAGACGCCCTGTTTTTCAACCAGCTCCTTCACAACAACCTTGGTCTGGGCCGGATTGTACTGGTCATCCCGGGCAAAATGTTTCAGTTTGCGGCCGTGAATTCCGCCTTCCTCATTGACGATAGCGCACAAAACGCCGGGGCCGCGATTGACGGTCCCCCATGGCGCCGCCGGCCCGGTCATCGGACCCCAGGAGGCAATCCTGATTTCCTTGTCATCAAAACCGGGGGCCGCCCCGTAGCTCACTGCCGACATAGCAAGCATCGACACCATTACCAGAAACGACAACATCAGAACCCTTTTCTTACCCATGAATACACCCTCCCATCATTAATTGTATGAGCATTACTTCTTTTTCCAGGTTGCCAACTCATTGACCGTCCAATCCTGCAGCAGTGTAGTGCTGCCACCTGGTCCGCACTTCCATATCTGGATGGAATCGGTGCCTTGGTGCTGGTCCGGCGTCCAGTTCACCCGCGGGCCGATTCCCTGGAAGTTTTTCGTCGAATTCAATGCCTTGAGGACCGTCTCGGTGGTCAGGTTCTTTCCTGCCCTCTTCAAGGCATCGACAAGGGGCTCCGCAAACATGAGACCGGCCATGAAAAAGAGTCCGGGTCTCTCTTCCGGCGCGTATTTTTTCATGGCATTCCGATATCTGACGATCCGGGAATCAGTCGAATCGGGGGACAGCATGAATGAACCCGTAACCACCCCTTCCCACAGCCCGCCGGAAATCTTGTGCATCAGGGCAAAATCGGACAGGGTATTCGAAGCGATCCACTGGGGCTTATAGCCAATGGTAGCCGCCGTTTTCAGGATAATGACCCCGGAGGTCGGGTTAACCCACATCAAAACAGCCTTGGCCCCGGCATTCTTCAATTTCAGGATATGGGAAGACAGGTCCTTCTCCGTGGACTCGACGGGTATTTCCGCCACTGCCTTCAGCTTGAGCTTTTCAAGCCGCTGCCTGACGCCGTCCAGGCCATTCTTGCCGTAAGGGTCATTCTGATAGATCACGCCGATTTCTTTTACATTGAGCTTCTCTACGGCGTATTTGGTCAGGATGCTCCCTTCATCCTCATAAAGAGGATAAACACTGAAGAGATAGGGATTGACGGGGAAGACATATTCCTTGATTGACGTGGCCGGCCCCACCCAGATCACCTTGTTCTCCGCCAGATAATCCTTTACAGCCAGACCGCCTGCCGAACCCGTTCCGCAGACAAAGGCAAAGATGCCCTGTTTTTCAACGAGCTCCTTTACGACAACTTTGGTCTGGGCCGGATTGTACATGTCATCCCGGACAAAATGCTTCAGCTTGCGGCCGTAAATCCCGCCTTCATCGTTAATCAGGCTCGCCAGCACTGCGGGTCCCCGGGCAACGCTTCCCCATGGCGCCGCCGGACCGGTCTGCGGCCCCCAGGCAGCGATCCGGATCTCTTTGTCATCAAAACCGGACACCGCATAGACTGACGAGGCGAAAACGAAAATTGACATGACGAAAATGAAAGACAAAACGATTAATCTCTGTTTCTTCATGATCTCACCCTCCTTTTTCTTTTTTACCGTATATCAGCCTTTATACCACTTGCCCCTTTCCTTGATGAACGTGAACCCGAAATTGATATCGGCCTTTTCATTCGTGTCCTTATAAAAAACGCTGACATCGACCTCGACATGGGCGAACTTCTCTACCTTTGGAAAACCCTTGAGGTCTTCATTATCCCTGATGTGGGCAATCCGGAGGATTTTATATCCCACGATACGGACCGGAGAGGCATTGGCCTCGGCCAGAAAAGCCTGATAGTCATGGGTGGCACAGTATACCGAAGACGGCGCCAGGCAGTCGTAAACGGCGGGCAGATCCCTTTTAACTTCCGCATTGAGATATCTTGTTACCGCTTCACGGACGGCCGGCTCTTCCGAGATGGAAGCAGCCGAGCCAAGACGTTCCTGACCCTGCCCCGGAATCGGAATCGGGAAACCGCACAGGCAAGCCATGATCAACATCATGACGCCGAACCTGCCCCATTGAAATCCGTATTTTAAATCCCTGGCCATCATTAAAAATTATGCATCAGACTTTTTTCACATAGTGTTTGGCAAACAGCCCGCTGGGGCGGATGCACAGCACAACGATAATAACCAGAAAAGCAACGATGGGTTTCCATTCCGGCCAGAAATAGCCAAACAGATTTTCCAGCAGCCCCAATATCCCGCCGCCGATGACCACACCGGGAATGCTCATCAAACCGCCAAGAACGGCTGCCGCAAAGGCCCTGAGGAAAGGTTCCATCATGAACGCCGGGTCCACGGTCGAACGGGCGGCGAAGAACATGGCGGCAATGGCACCGATCAGGGAGCTGAAACCCCAGGCAAACGAAAATACCCTCTCCACACGGATGCCCATGATTCTGGCGGCATGCTGGTTCTGCTGCGTGGCCCGCATGGCCACACCTAATTTGGTGTACCTGAAAAACAGGAACAGAAAGATCATCAGACAGGCTGCCGTAATAAAGACGGCAATCGTCCAGTCATTGATAATAATGCCTTTGTACAGTTCGTGTGTATTCGAAAAAGAGAAAGGTATGGAAAATTCTTTCTGCTCCGCCCCCCACTTCCATCCCGCGAGGCCCATGAGCAGCATTTCCGCGCCGAGGGTAATCACGATCAGTCCCAGAAGGCTGGGGTCCTTGGCCGGTCGGAGGAAGGCGAATTCAATAAAAACACCCAGCAGGACAGCGAAGACCATCGTCCCGATAAAGGCCATCCAGAAAGGCCATTGAAAGACGGTCAGGATTTGAAACGCCACGAACGTCGAAAGCATGGCCATCTCTCCCTGGGCAAAATTGACAACCTCCGAGGTCTTGTAAATGATGACAACGGCAATCCCGAAGAGGGCGTAACAGGCCCCAATGGCCAGCCCTTCCATGATCAATTGACCAAACATTTTCCCTCCCTAATGATTGAGCTTGTCCGGCAATAGGCCCTGCAAGCTCATTTAAAACGGCCAGGTCCGCCAGTATTTCTTGATCCGCAGCCAGACGCCATACATCCCCAAGGGTTCGAAGATAACGATGCCGATCATAATCAGACCAAGGACAATGCTGCCGAAATTCTCCAATCCCACAACAGTAAACCACTGGTTCGACACAGCCACAAGAAAATCTCCGACATAGGGCATTTCCTTGATATTTTTTAACAGGCTGAACTGGAGGATCGTAATCAGACTGGCGCCGAGGATGGCCCCCAGGATGGAGCCCAGGCCTCCCACAACAATCATGACCAGGAAGATGATTGACAGAATCAGGTTAAAGGGCTCCGGGTTGAAGAAACCCAGGACAAAACCGAAAAGACCTCCGGCAATACCGGCATAGAAAGCGCTGACGGCAAAAGAAAGGGTCTTGTAAACGGTCAGGTTCACCCCGATAACCTCGGCCGCGATATCGCTGTCCCGGATCGCCACAAAGGCCCGTCCGACGCGCGTCTTCATGAGATTACGTGCGGCGATCACCAGCAGGACTGTAATAACCAGGATGAGGTAATATTTGCTGACATCCGTTTTCAGGATATAACCGAATCCGATATCAAGAGGCGGGACCTGAATGCCCGTTCGCCCGCCAAAAAAATCCCAGTGTCCGATGATCTGCATGATCGTCAAACCGAACCCCAGCGTTGCGATGGACAGGTAAGGGCCTTCCAGACGCAGGGCGGGCAATCCGAGGATAAAGCCGAAAAAGGCGGCGATGAATCCGGAAAGCGGCAGGGCAATGAGAAACGGCATCTGCAGTTTCATCATGAGCAGGGCCGTTCCATAGGCGCCGATAGCGAAAAATCCCGCATGCCCCAGGGAAATCTGCCCCGTATACCCTACCAGAATATTCAGACCCACCGCGAGAATGACATGGACTAGCAAAAGGTTCAGAAGGTAAAAGTTATACGAAGGTACGTAGATGGGTAAAGTAAAGATGAAAATCAGAAAAGCTGCGGTCCAGAATAATACTACTTTGCTTTCAAACAACTGGACATCTTCGTAATAATCGCGCTTCATGTCCATATAAACACCGGCCCCCCTTCCAGCGTAAAAATCGACAAAACGAAGCATCCTAAATGGCGTGTCAAAACCAAATGGATGTGTTACGAAACCGTGCGAAACAAGCGCGTGGTATATACGCAACGAAAAACGTTTTTGCAAGTATTAAAATGACGGCTGTTATTTTTATCAATGAAATCAATTTGAAAGAGTAACACATTCCCCAAAAACCAATTTCCGGTCCTCCGGCACCACCGGAAGCGAATTAAATATTTGATTCTAATGAGATTATTATATATCGAACGCTAGGTATGGCGCGCGGATACGCCTTAAATAACCATCCTGATTTTAGAATCTTACACAACTGAAAGCCCTTTTATACTGTCCCCACAAGGATTCCGGAATTATTTTTCGCCCGGAAAGGTAACTGTCTGATATCTCTTATTCCTGCCTTCTCCATCAGCTCGCGAATCTGTCCACCCGAATAACTCCTCCCCTCCCGGGTCCCGATCAGCATGTTAAGGGAGAAGATAGCGGGAAATAAAGGGCCATCCAGCGAATCGTCGAGGAGAAACTCATGAATCAGGATCATGCCGCCAGGCGAGAGAGTCGCTACGGCCTTGCGAATGAGATGCTCACAGGCTTCCCGCCCTTCGCCATGAAGGATCTGGGAAAGCCAGACCACATCGAAACGACCGTTGATATCATCTTTGACAAAATCACCGCCGGCAAAGGCGATGCGGTTCTCCATGCCGAAGCGGCGGATGGTCTTTTCCGCAAAGGGCCGGGTTGCAGGCAGATCAAAAACGGTGGCACGCAATTGGGGATTTTTCAGGCAGAAATGAACGGCATATGTTCCGGGTCCCCCTCCCAGATCGAGAAGACATCGGCGATCGGATAAATCAATTGCATCGGCAATCCGGGGACCCAGGTTCATGGCCAGGTTGAACATTCCCATGAGAAAGCTTTCCCGCTGCGCCTCGTCTTCTGAGGACGGGTTTTCCTGTTGCGGTACTCCCGTTATGACGGCCTCGGCAAGCCGGTTCCAGGCGGCCATGAGATGATGATGGTGCATGATCATATAACCGATATAGCCTGATGACTCCTTCGACAGCAGCGAGAAGGCCTCTTCCGTATTAGCATAGGTGTCGCCGTTTTTTTTCACTAGGCCCATGGCCGTCAGGGCATCCAGCAGCATGGGAACACCCCGCTCGCTCCCCCCGATGGCCTGCCGGACAGTCTCCGCCGTCAAACGCCGGCGGCCGATAACGGTAAAAAGATCCAATTTTACCGCCCCGTGCAATGTACAGGTCTGCCAGTAGGACCCGGATATTTCCAAAAGGGATTCGGCAGAAATGGTCATAAAATAAGGCCTCCTTGGGTAAATTCATAATTAATGCACTTTAAGTTTTCACTTTGCATTATTTAGTTTGCACTCAAAATGATGGTAATCCTTGAAGGATTTGAATAAGCCCCCCCATTGCCATCCGCGCTTCAGGAATTCCCGGACGACGGGGCTTTCCAGGGACAGGACCCCTGGCGCGCCGGGTATGTAGTGTGCGCCGGCCGGAGATATGCGGCCATCCTGATAAATAACGGGATTCAAGTATGGATTGATATCCACGGCAAGGCCCTCGGCATGAGCGGAAAGCCTGGCTGTCCCCGCAACAAATCGGTAGTTGAAGGCCGAGGTATTATTGTCCGCCATGGAGGCATCGTCTGACCATCCATACCTGACGACAGGAACGGCTCTGGTAACAGGAAATCCCGTCTCTGCCATCATGTCGAAAATATGAAGAATGTCCCGCCGAACTGCCTCGTGGACGATGAGCTGCCCCTCTTGGCATTGGCCGGTAAAACTGCAACAGGGAACATTCACCAGGCAGAGATTTTCAATGACGGAAAGAGGCGCCCCCGAGCCCGCAATGGCCTCTTCAAAGGTCATCCGGCTATCCGCGGCAGGTAAGCAAATCATTTGCCGCCCCTTCCAGAATCTTTTCATCCACCGACACGTCCTCAAATATATCAACCAACTGCTGATAATCCAATTTGGTAAAATCCCTGTCGTTGGTCGTGATCACCAGTCCGCCCATTTCCACGGTCCCCGGCGTAATGGCCCGGCGGTCGTCTCCCGCACGGGAAAAGGCTTCAGGACGATGCCTTCGGCGGGGGAAAATAAATACCCGCCAATGGCCATTCCCGAAAGAGGCGAGGATATTCACCATGGCCTCGCCCTCACTGTCCGTCAGACGCTTCAGCGCTTTCATGGTTGTGGTCAGAACATCGGCCAGGGCGTCGGCGTTCCCTCCTTCCAGCCGAAGGAAACGCCTCCCCGGCCGGTTGAATGTGAAGACGGAGACGCCCGCGATCCGCGTTACGAAACGCCCCTTCTCATCGACGGCCTCTGTTTCAACAGGAATCGCCCCAACCGGACACCCCTGAAAATGGAGATGATCGGGCGCCGATGCACCTGTTTTGGCCCCATTGTAAAAAACGGAAAACCGAGGGCTGAAATCCCTCGCAAGTTGGAGAAAGACAGCCGCATGATGTTCTATCGACTGGGGAACATGATGGCAATCGGCAATCGTAAAATGGGGTTCGAAAATCGGGAACGGATTGCATAGAATGACGAAAGCGTCCCTGTATAAAATGGCTATTTGGTCTTCCGGAAGATGGGCCCCGCATAAAAAGCAGGGACGGCTTTCAATGGACGCTGCATCGATCCGGGCTTCGGAACTGATCACCCGGGCAGGGTTGAACTGGAGAGAGAAAGAGAAACCCTCACCGGCGATCACCCTCTGCCGGGCCGACCTCAGCGTTTCGTACGCCACCCGTATGGCCGGCCATGAACCTATTTGCCGGGCGAACAAACCCAGGCAAAGCTCCGGCAAAGATCGTTCAATCTTCAGGCCGTCGTAAACGTCGAATATTCGCTTTTCCAATGTGTTCAAAATTTCGTTTCTGTGTAGCATTTTCGCATTTGCATCAAGCTGAACAATGGTTGCATGATCCCCCTATACGGCCGTCTTTGCCCTTGCCCGGTACAGCTTCCGGCGGGCCAGGATTTCCAGGGTCCGGAGTTTGTCTTTATAGGCGTCATAACGATTGGCCGTTTCAACGGACAGGGCGGCATCCGTATTTCCCGCCCATCTCCGGCAGAGATACAGGCTGTCATAAATACGGCCGACACCGTATTCCCTGGAAATACGCAAGGCCACGGCATAGTCTTCCCCGTAGCTGACATTGGGGAATCCGATCCGCCGGACCAGCGACGTCCGGAAAGCCCGCGGCGCCCCAAGACCATTGATGCGCAAGGCATTATTTCTGCCGTTGTGATCCGTCCATTCCCGATGATCGATCAGCCCCGGAGGAATCTCCTTCAGGTTTTCATTCACAATGGTGTAAGACCCGATGACCATGGCCACATCGCAATTTCTCATGATATCGGCGATCCGCTGCAGGGCATCGGGACGGCTGTACAAATCGTCGGAGTCGAGCTGAACGGCATAGCGGCCGCACGAAGGTGATTGAACGGCTTCATTCCAGCAACCACCGATCCCGAGATCCGTTCTTTCAGGAATGACGTGCTTGAGGGCATCATGCTTAGCGGATAATTGTTTCAGAATGGCCGTGGTCCCATCGGTAGAATGATTGTCCACAACCAGAACGTTATAGGGGAAATCCGTTTTCTGGCCGAGGGCGCTGCCCACGGCATCCGCAATGGTCCGGACCCTGTTGCGCACCGGGATGATCACACTCGCCTCCACGGGAAACCGCTCCCGGTAAACGGGCAAGGGTTTGATATTCGGCCCCAGAAATGCGCCCAGCCGTTTCAGATGATCCGTTGCCACCTGTTCCATTTCCATTTGATAGGACCGATACCGCGGGTCCACATAGGCAAAATGACTTTCCCCTTCCGCCGCGTCGGCGGCTTGCGGTATCATTTTCATGGACAGGGGCTCGGCCACATGGAAAAGAGCCTTATCGAGACTTAACTTGAGTCGCAGATCGTAAAGGCCTGCATATCGCACGTCCGGAACGGCGCCATACTTTTTCAGGCATCGTTGCACCGAACGGGCGTTGAAGAACATGACCGGGCCGAAGTCAAAGGTGTCGCGGATACTGCCCGTTTGATAATCATTGACGGGATGTCCTGCATAATCCCCATAAACCATCCCGGCATCCGAAGATTCAGCCACCTCGACAAACCGCTCCAGAGCGCCGGGGCACAGCGCAACACGGCCCTCCGGCTGGACCCACAGCAGGTATTTTGATCGGGTGTTGTCGATAATCCGGCAGACCGTCGCCCCCGAGGCCAACCCATCGACAGGCAGGACCTCGCCCTTCCCCCTGAGCACCGCCCTGTCGGGCGGAATATCCCCTTTCCTCTGCATGACCAGCACCCGGGAAACCAGGGATGAGCGGAGGAAGGGTTCTATCATCTCCTCATACAGGGCATGACCGGCTATGGGAAGGGCAACGGTGATCCTGGGCGCCATGGGTTTATTTCTCCGGTGTATTTGCTGTTTTCTGCAATTGCTGAAGGAATTCCTTCCCGGCAAATAGCTTTTCAATCACTTCCGACAGCACGCCATTGAGCTGATTCTCCAGTTTATCGATGGAAAAGGACACGTCCTTGAGGGAAGCGCTGCCTTCCACAGAGGTCTTATAGAGGATCCTTTTCCCGGTCGAGTCGGCCAGGGTGATCCCCAGGTTGACAACAGCCGAATAAGTCCTGACTGGACTCAGCGATTGCGAATCATCACAGACAATCTCCAGCTTGTTGATGGCGCCGCCAATGACAATATCTCCCCAATCTTTCCCGATCGCCCCTTCCTGGAGATTCCAGTCAGGCCGAACACCGGACACGGAATACCCGGCCCTGTAAAGATA
This sequence comes from uncultured Syntrophaceae bacterium, assembly GCA_964492965.1. GTDB lineage: Bacteria > Desulfobacterota > Syntrophia > Syntrophales > UBA8958 > CAZBME01. The sequence continues at coordinate 90,407 of CAZBME010000002.1, forward strand.
ATCCCGAACGCCCGCCGTAACGGCCTCGGACGCCTTGATTTTATCCGGCAGCACGTAAATTTTCCGGCCATCGGGCCTCAGGACGTAACCAACCTTCAGGCGGTCATCAATAACTCTCACATCGTTGAAGTTCGCCACCGTCAGAATCCGTGTCTTCACCGCCGCATCCGCCTTGGCCAGGGCCTGGGTCGGCTCATAGCGGATGTTGATGGAATACAGGGCCGTATTGGCGCACCCCGAAACCATCAGCAGGCATAGGGGCAGAAACAAAAGCAGAAATGTTTTTCCTCTCAGGTGATTATAACCAAAACATATCTTCATCATGAACAGCGCTCCTTTCAAAAAACGAGATCCCTCTGCACCCAGGCAAGGAGAGTCTTCATCGGGCATACTTGATTCTTTACCTCCGGGCATCACAGGGTGTCAATGCAATTCGGGGCGACGCCTTCCCCGACGATCTCCCGGCATCGCGCCGCCAGAACCTGTAGAGCGGGAAGGTTCGCCGCTTGCTTCGTCACATCTTCAAGATTTCTTAAGCCGCTGTCAATATACCCGAGGAATGCCGTTCGGCCCTTTTTCAGGCCGAGAAATCCATAGGCGCCCAGGGCCTGCATCAACCGCTGGGCGGAAGCCTCCAGAAAATATTCACGGAATGCAGGCCAGGCCGATCCGTTTCCCGATATCCCGAAATAATAAGACAAAAGGGCCATTCTCTCATCATCGCCCAGGGTCACATAGGGATCGTACAAAAGTGACCCCAGATCATAAAACGGATTCCCCATGCGCATCCCCTGAAAATCGATCAGGATGGGGGAACCGCTGCGGATCATGATATTCTGGGATTGAAAGTCCCGGTGAATGAGGGCGGGTTGCATCGCCATCAGCCGGCTGGCGAGGGCGTTCAACTCAATTTCCAATACTTTTGCCTCCGACGGCGAACATTCTATCCCACACACACCCGTTACAAAGTTCTCACGGAAATAATCACGTTCCCATCGATACAGGCTGCCGTCAAAGCCTTCCATGAGGGGAACGGAGGCATATGGAAAAGTGTCGATGGCATAGGCGTGCAATTGCCCGATGACCCGCAGGGTTTCCTGATACAGGCCCCGGCGGATATTCCAGGGGGCAAGGCGGCAGGACCACAGGTCGTCATCCCCCAGATCTTCCATCAGCAGGAACCCCCTTTCGGCGTCATGATGAAAAATCTCGGGCACGGCAACACCGATATCCCTCAGAAACCGCCCAATGGGTGCATAAAAGGCGTTTTCCCGGCGTTCATCGCTGTAATGCATCAAAAATACACTGCGGCCATCCCATTTGAGGCGGTAGAAATTTCTCCCCGATCCACCACGGGACAAGGGCGTCACGGCCATCGGGGTGGTCTCCGGCAACCCCAGGGACAAAACAGCCCAACGCAAAAGACCATCGGCTAAAGTATCGTTCACAGCTCTTCTTTCATTGAGCATGGATCATTGTTTATTGATCTCCTCATACGCCTCCGGGGACCCGATATCATGCCATTCACCCTCATCAATGATCACACTCCCCACAGACCCGGGGGTTTTCCTGATCATGTCGATAAAGATCGTTACGATATCCTCTTTTTCCCCCACCTCCAGCCTGCGAAGGAAGGATCTGTTCACTATATAAAGTCCTGTAAACAGGCAATGCCTGGCTGCCTCAGCATCCAGGGTAAAGCGAAAATCACAAATCCGGTCCTGGTCGTCGAGACTGACATTCAGGGGCCTCCCCGCGGTCCGGAGGGCCAGTGTCACCTCCTTGCCTCCTGTCGCATGGGACTCCAGGAGCTTCTTCAAAGGCAGGTCCGTCATGATATCGCCGTTGTAAACCCAGAGATCCTCATCGTTTGTGAGGAGGTCTTCGATGTTTTTCAACCCGCCTCCCGTATTTAGCAGCATGGGCTCGAAGCGGAAGATGACGGGATAACCGCGCCAGAGGCCGTCACGGAAAACCTCTTCATAGGCATGGGCATAGTGGTGTGTATTGACGATGAAGCGTTCGACACCGGCCGTCAGGAGATGGTCCATGGCATAGGTGATGATCGGTCGACCCCGAACCGGGAGCAGAGGTTTGGGACATTCATTCGTCAAGGGACGCAAACGCATACCCAAACCGGCGCCCAGGATAAAGGCCGTTGTGATGATGTTTCGTCGATCCGTCATGACAACCCCTTTATCATAGAAGGGATTGAAAAAGAAGGTGTCAGGATGGAGAATGTCACCTTGGGTCTTCATGCACCCTTGTCAGGTAAATAAAGCCTCTTGATCTTTACCCTTTTTATGCTAGAGTGACCGAAATCCTTTAAAACCTATTCATGGTATCCTGTCATGATGGTTCGTATGGAAAGACCCATTGAAAGGCCCAACCCGCGGGCGTATCCTCTTCCCGTATCCATCAGGGTCATTTTTCTGCTTCCGGCCATCGACGTCAGATTGAAAGGCTACCTCTTCATTGGATGTTGAATGACAACCTGTTCCATCATAACCTTTTGAAGGAGTCGGATCACCATGACATACATCAACAGCTCAAAAACCGAAGCGGCCGAAATGGCAGCAATCATGAAACGAAAGAAGGTTCTGGTTGTTGACGACTTTCTCAATTTTCGCATCACCATGAGGAACATGTTGACCGCCATGGGAGCCTCTCAACTGGACGAGGCCTTCAATGGCGAGGATGCCGTCAGAAAAATGGCGTCTCGAAAATATGATATCATCATGTGCGACTATAACCTCGGAACCGGCAAGGACGGCCAGCAGGTGCTCGAAGAGGTCAAACACCGCCACCTGATCTCCTATATGACAGTATTCATGATGGTCACGGCAGAAAATACCATGGATATGATCATGGGAGCGGCAGAGTATGAACCTGATGATTACCTGATGAAACCCTTCACCAAACAAACCCTGGAGAAAAAAATTCTGGCCGCCCTGGAAAAGAAGGAAACGTTCAAGGAGATTACCCAGGCCATCGAGGAGATGAATTATGACCGGGCGCTGACACTCTGCGATGAGGCTATGGCCAGAAATCAGAAGCATCTGGCTGAATTACTCAGGATGAAGGGAGATACCCTGCTCCGGGTAGGCGACTACGACAAGGCCGGGCAATTCTTCGAATATGTTTCGACAAAAGGCAAACTGCCCTGGGCCATCCTCGGTATGGGAAAATGTCAGTACATGTCAGGGTCCTACGAAAAGGCAAAACTCACCTTTGAGGAGGTGATTCGCATGAACAACAAGATCATGGCCGCCTATGACTGGCTCTCCAAAACCATGGATCAACTGGGCAATGCCCAGGAGGCCCAAAGAGTGTTAATAAAAGCTACCGACATATCGCCGAGATCGATCAACCGCCAGAAGGAATTGGGCGCCCTGGCCTATCGCAACAAGGATATGGAAACGGCGGAGAAATCCTTCAAGACCGTCATCAAACAGGGGAAACATTCCTGCTTCAAGAATTCGGCAGATTATACAAGCCTGGCAAAAGTCCTCACGGATAAAAACGCGAATCAGGAAAGCCTGGCCGTCCTTGGTGAAGCGGAGAAGGAATTCAGCCACGATCCGGAGGCGGCACTGCAAATCGCCCTGACGGAAAGCGTCGTCTATACCAAGATGAACAGGCCTGCCGATGCCAGGGAAGCCGTTAACAAGGTCATGAAGCTCGTCGAGAATTCATCGACGGCCGTTTCCTCCGATGTTGAAATCGAGTTGGCGAAGGCCTTGTTAAATCACGGGGAAGCTGAAAAAGGCAAAGACATTCTCCGGCGCATCATCCAGAGCAATCATGAAAATGAGGCGCTGCAAGGACAGGTTAAGGACATGTTCAAGGATCTCAACATGGAAAAGGAGGGTCAAATCCTTGTTGAGACAGCGGTGGGAGAGGTTGTCTCCCTGAACAATGAGGGGGTTAAGCTTGTACAGCAGGGCGATCTGGAAACAGCCAAAGCCTACTTTGAAAAAGCGGCGGGAAAGCTGCCGGACAACAAGATTATCAATGCCAATGCCGCTTATGCCTTCATGCTCTACATGAAGAAACACAGCATGAAACCGGAACTCCTCCACAAAACAAGAGATTATCTGGATAATGTGCATCGCATCGATCCTGAATACAAGGATCTGCCCCGGCTGTTAAACATTTACCGAGAATTCACAAAGGAGCCTCTCCCATGGATGACATCCATACATTAGATTTTTCGGATATTCTGGCATCGACGGTCCACGATACGAAGAATTCACTGGGAATGCTTTACAACACCCTGGAATCGATGATCAGCCAATGCCAGGCAAAGGGTTGCACAACACAGAATGACCTGTTCATGTTGCAGTATGAAATCCGCCGGCTGAATCACAACTTCATCCGCTTGCTGGCCTTGTACAAGGCCCCCAAAAAATCATTTGCCCTCAACGCGGATTATAACGTTGTCTATGATTGCCTCGAGGAATCCATCCTGGAAAATGAACCGCTTCTGAGCTCCCGGGGCATCGATATCGAACTGGTTTGCCCTACGGATCTGTTCTGGACCTTCGACAAAGGGCTGGTCGAGGCGATTCTGGATAATGTCTTGAACAATGCCTACCGTTATACGAAAGACAAGCTGAGAATGAGTGCCGGCATTGATAACGGCTATCTGGTCATTCATCTGGAGGACAACGGAAATGGGTACCCGGCATCACTCACCCTGGATGGCAATGATCTGGAAGCGATGGATCCGCACGTCTCCTTTCTGACGGGCAGCACGGGGCTCGGGCTTTATTTCTCCATGCTCATCGCCAGATCCCATACAAGAGAGGGCCGAAGAGGTTTCGTCAAGGCCATGAACGGCGGCATATACGGCGGCGGCATCTTTTCGCTTTACCTCCCTTGATTTTCAGCGGACAGGAAAAGGCCATCCCTTGAACGATCAGAAAAAAACAAAGAGGCAGCTGCTTGAAGAATTAATGGCGCTGCGTATGCGTTTAGTCCAACTGGAAAGGGCGTCCGCCGGTCAGGAAGCACTTGATAGTCTTCTTAAGGAGAGCGAGGTCCGCTATCGCGACGTCATTGAAACCATCCCCGAACCCTATGCAGAAGTCGATCTGGCGGGAAACGTGCAGTTTTTCAACGAAGCCTTTCTCAAAGACATGGGTTATAGCCGGGAACAAATGCAGGGGCTCAACTATCGGACCTATATGGACCGAAAGAATGCCGGTTACGCTTTCACCATTTACAATCATGTATTCAAAACGGGAACGCCGATCAAAAGCCGGGAAATGGAATGGCTGACCAAAAGTGGAGAAAAACGACAGTCCGAAGTGTCCATCAGCCTGATCCGTGACAGCAAAGGAGAGCCCTCCGGCTTTCGAAGCCTTTATCATGACGTCACGGAACGCAGGAAGATGGAAGAGGCATTAAAAAAGAGCGAAGCACTCCTGCGTGCGGTTTTTGACTCCGTTCAGGATTTCATATTCATCAAGGATCCGAACGGTCGTTACATTCTGACCAACAATTTCTTCCTGAACAAATTCAAGATCGATGTTACCAGCGACATCGGGAAGACAGACCGGGAAACAAATCTGTTGGAATACCAGGAAAAACCCCTCACGGTCGTTGAGGAAACAGACCGTCAGGTGCTGCACGGTGAAACAGTAGAATATGTTATCACCCACCGCATCGTCGGCAATGAAATCACCCTGCACGTGATCAAGGCGCCCATAAGGGATGAAAATGGCCTGATTACGGGCATCTGTGGCATCGGCCGGGACATCTCCGAACGCCGGATACTGGAAGAAGATCTGATAAGATCCAGGAAACTGGAGTCCGTCGGCACCCTGGCCGGGGGCATTGCCCACGATTTCAACAATCTCCTGGCAGCCATTGAGGGTTATATTGAGATGGTCAAGGATGATATCCCGCCGGAAAACCGGGCCTACAACCGGTTGTTGGCAGCAGAACGGGCAACCATGCAGGCAGCGGAACTGACCGGGCGTCTCATCACATTTGCCGGAGGCGGCACGCCGGTCAAGAGCCTCTGCGACCTTGGGGAACTGGTCAAAGATACGGTCTTGCGCGGCATCGGAACGACACCGCTGAAGAAGAAATTCTTCATATCTCCGGATCTATGTTCTGCCGAAGTGGATGAAGGGCAGATGCGGCAGGTTCTCAGAAGCCTGTCCGTCAATGCTGTTGAAGCGATGCCTGACGGCGGCACATTGACGGTCAGGGTAAATAACGTCATGGTCGATTCCAGCAACCGGCTTCCCATTCCCAAGGGGCCTTATGTTCACATCGCCATAGAGGATACGGGAACGGGCATTGCGGCGGATGATTTGCCCCAAATATTCGATCCATACTATTCTACGAAGCAAAGAGGCCCCCAGAAGGGCATGGGGCTGGGGTTGTCTGTTTGCTATTCCGTCGTCAACAGACATCACGGTTATATCAACGCGGAGTCGACAGAAGGCCAAGGAAGCACCTTCCATGTCTATCTTCCGGCGATCGCCGACGGGACATCAGCGGGAACATCCATGCCGCAGGGGATAAAAAAGGCTTCCCCCAAAAAAATCCTGATCATGGACGATGAGGCGATGGTCCGGAACATGGCAAAAGAGTTGCTCTCTCTCAAAGGTTATTACGTGGAAACGGCGGCGGATGGCCTTGAAGCCATTGGCCTTTATATAAAAGCCAAAGAAGCTCACGAGCCATTTGATGCCGTCATCCTCGATCTGACCATCAAGGGGGGAATGGGCGGCGTCACGACCATGGAAAGGCTTCTGGCTATCGATCATGAGGTAAAGGCGATTATATTGAGCGGTTATACCGACGATCCTGTCATTCGTAATTATGACTATTACGGCTTTGCCGGGGCCGTGACAAAACCTTTCACTTCAAAGGTGTTGCAGGCCGCTCTGGAAAAAATCTGCACCGGCTGATATGTTTATGCTTGAATATTCCTATATTTTTTCGTATCTTCCCTGATCGGTTTAAGCCATCCATTCAAGAAATCCCATATTGCATGGTTTTCTACCGTCAAGAGACAGGCACCATCAGGATTTGTAGGGATCTGAAAAGGATTATAGGGCTAAGTTTCGCTTTATTGCCCGGCCCTTGTATTTCCTGATCGGGAATCCATGATACCGGTAAAAATGATTTTCAAAGGAGAAAATAGAATGACATACCCCACATTAACGGCAACGATCAAAACAGAGAAAGGGGATATACACCTTAAGCTGTTTCCTGATTCAGCCCCGGTCACGGTCCTCAACTTTGTCAATTTATCCAAAAGAGGTTACTATGACGGCCTGAACTTCCACCGCGTTATTCCTGATTTTATGATCCAGGGCGGATGCCCCCTCGGCAGCGGAACGGGCGGACCGGGCTATGATTTCAAGGATGAATTCTCCCCCGATTTAAAACACGACAAGCCCGGCTTCCTGTCGATGGCCAATTCCGGTCCCCATACAAACGGCAGCCAGTTTTTCATTACCCATGTCCCGACACCCTGGCTGGACAAAAAGCATTCTATTTTCGGCGCCGTTGCCGAGGCCAAGGATCAGGATGTGGTCAACAGCATCGTATCTAAGGATAAAATCATTGCCGTCACCATAGAAGGGGATGACAAACAACTGGCCGAAGATCACAAAGATAAGATCGCTGAATGGAATAAAATCCTGGACGGCAGAAAGAAGTAATGGATTAGGAAGGGGAATCGATTCCTTGCAGAACCAGCCCAATATCCTGATTGTTGATGACAGCTCGATTATCCGTCGGGCATTGACCAAACAGCTTGAACTTTTCGGCGCCAGGGTCACGCAGGCCGAGGATGGACAGAAGGGATTGGCGGCGGCGCTCGCGGCCGACTATGACCTGATCATCTCGGATGTGGAGATGCCTTACCTGGATGGCTTTGGCCTCTGCGAGAAGCTTAAGGGCGACGCCAGGACAAGGGGCGTGCCGGTGATCATATTGAGCTCACTGGACACGGACGGCGATATTGAACAGGGCTTCAAGGCCGGTGCGGCCGCGTATGTCACCAAGGCGGAGGCCCAGCACCAACTGAACGAGGTCATCGAACGGGTTCTCGAAAAGTCCCGGTTTCACCGCAACCGACTGATTATGGTCGTGGATGATTCCATGACCGTCCGACGGCTTGTGACGCAGGCCCTCGAGGAAGCCGGCTTTCAGGTCATGGCGGCCGAAAACGGGAAACAGGCCATGGAACTCATTGAGCAGCGCCGGCCCGACTTGATCGTCAGTGATATCGACATGCCCGTGATGAACGGCATCGACTTCTGCAAAAAGATTCATGCCAACCCGGATCTGGCCGTTATACCTTTCGTCATCATGAGCGCCAACAGCGACCGGGCGGTCATGCGCCAACTGCTTCAGTGGGGCGCCGCCGGCTATCTGGTCAAGCCGTTCAACCTGGATCAGATCGTGATCACCGTGGAAAAACTGCTCTCGGATCATTTTCTCATCCTCCTCAAGGAGAAAGAACGCCTTGATGCCGAGCAGAAAATGATGCTGGCGAGCATCACCAGCCTCATTGCGGCTCTCGAAGCCCGCGATCCTTATACCAGAGGACATTCCGAGGCCGTAGCGGGGATTGCCTCCCTGCTAGGGGAACAAATGAACGCAGACGCCGAGGAGAGAGATTCCCTGATTATCGCCGGCAGATTGCATGATATCGGCAAGATCGGCGTCCCTGATCATATCCTGTTGAAACCCGGCCGACTCAGCGACGAAGAATTTGCCATTATCAAAAAACACCCGGAAATCGGGGCTTCCATTCTTGGCGCGATTCCCAGCATGAAACCCCTTCTTCCCGTTATCCTCCACCATCACGAGCGCTTTGACGGCAAAGGGTATCCCTTTGGGCTCAAAGGTGTCGAGATCATGCTATGGGCCCGCATGACGGCCGTTGCCGACACCTACCATGCCTTGACCAGCGATCGCCCCTACCGTCAGGGGATGACCCACGAACAGGCCATGGATATCATCGAAGATATTCGCGGCACGCAACTCTGCCCCGATTGCGTGGACGCCTTGAAGATGTTGCCGGAACGTTTTGCACTAGACGAGTGGAAATAATCCGCCAAGAAAATTTTAACAAGCCGCCCTGAAATCCTTCCGACGTTGCATTCTTAATAAGTTACTTGGTGCCCATGGATTTAAAACCCATGGACACCAGTTGTTTTCACGAAGGTATGTTTTACCCTGCAACAGGCCTGATTCGTTAAAGCCGCCGGCATCATCGCCGTTCTATTCATCAAAGATTCACACCGGCTGTAATCATGATATTCCCGCCTGAAATATAGGACGCCGCATCCGAGGCCAGCCAGGTGACAAGTTCCGCCACTTCCTCCGGTTCGCCCAGCCTTTTCATGGGGATCATGTTGAAAAGAAGCTCTCCTGTCCCTTTTTTCTGCATCAACTCTTCCACGGGAGGCGTTCTGATCCAACCCGGCGATATGGCCACGATCCGGATCTGATCGCGGCCGTATTCGATGGCCGCCGCATTAGTCATGCCCACGACGCCGAATTTGCTGGCGCTGTAAACGGACAGCCTGTCGGCGGCCCTGTTGGAAGATGAAGAGGCGTTATTGATAATGACGCCGCCGCCCTGTTGCTGCATAACCGGGATTTCATATTTCATGCACAGAAAGACACCCTTGAGATTGGTATCCACTGTATTGTCAAAGTCTTCTTCCGTGATCTGCGCCAATTTCGACCAGGCGCTACCCTTGCCGGCGTTGTTGAATGCCGCATCGAGCCTGCCGAATTTATCGACGGTCTGCTTGACCATCGCTTCCACCTGCGATGCAATCCGGACATCCGTCTGGACCGTTATCGCTTCGCCACCGGCTTCCCGGATAATTTTCACCGTTTCCTCCGCCGCATCTGCATTATAATCGCTGACCGTCACCTTAGCCCCGCGTGCAGCGAACATAACCGCCGTGGCACGGCCCATGCCGGACCCGGCACCGGTCACCAGCGCGACTTTCCCCTCAAATATACTCATAACAAGCCTCCTCGTTTCGATAATAAAGGGGGATGGGTGCGAACACCGGACACCTTTTCCCCCGGACACCTCACCTGACGCACCTAATTGAAGCTTTCAAGATCCCGCTACCCGCTGCCTATAACGACCATATCAGATAGTGGATGCAGAGGGTCTTGTCAATTGAATCCTGATACCATACCGCCTTCCCGTCACCTCCTCGATATCCTTTTGAATTCAGCACAGCATCATGACATAGCCTCTTTGTCCCTTGAAATTATTGTCCCAATGCCTTACATCTATTCCCGGCAATCCACGGAAGGGAAACAACAACATGATTCAGGAGGGCTTTGAATGTCTGAAGGTAAGGCCGAGAGAAATGGATCTGCTCTGGCTCATGGGCTTCCGGCATTTCGGCACATTGTTTTTCCGTTACGATTCGGCTGACCATGCCCAGCGTATCGCCCATGTCATGCCTCTCAGGATCGATTTGCACAGATTCACCCTCTCCGCCAGTCAAAAAAGAATCATCAAGAGAAATAAGGATCTTCAGGTGATCTTTCGGGAGGCATTTATTGACGAAGAAAAATATCGACTCTTCGAGATCCACAAGCAGAAATTTGAAGAAAATGTCCCCGGCGACCTTTGTGATTTCATCTCCCCCACGCCGGCGGAGATCCCTTGTCATACCCTGGAATGCTGTCTCTTTCACGAAGACAGGCTCATTGGCGTCGGATTCCTCGATATTGGGGAAAAGGCCACATCGGCCGTTTATTCCATCTATGACACGGACTTTCCAAAGAGAAGCCTGGGGATTTACCTGCTGCTGATGGAAATCTCCTATTCCATTGAAGCGGGCATGAATTATCTGTATCACGGCTATGCCTACCATGAGAATTCAGCCTACGATTACAAAAAAAAGCTCTCCGGCCTCGAATACTATGACTGGCAAGGGCATTGGCAACCGATGAGCAAAATAAACCATGAGGATCAAACATGAAAAAAACAAAAGATCCGGGTAAAAAAATCGAGGCTTTTATACGGGACTGGGTCAACACCTCAGCCGGGAACAGTCTTGGGAACGCAGCGAATGACAGGGCCTGGGATGATCCGCTGGTCGGATTTTCCCAAGGTGACGATGCTTACTGGCAATCATTCAAGGAGCATGTGGGATCCTTCCACTGGACACCGGCAGAGGCGTTTGGGCTGGCTTTTCCCGGCAACCCGGCCGAAGCAGCCGAGCTGACCGTCATCAGTTGGGTTCTGCCGCAGACAAAGACTACAAAGCTCGAGACAAGGAAGGAAAATGTTTATCCCCCTGAAAGTTGGGCACGGGCAAGATTTTATGGAGAAACCTTCAACGAGATGCTTCGCAAGATGGTTGTCGCGGAATTGCATAAAGAAGGCATCCGGGCAACGGCGCCCGTACTGATTCCCGAATGGTCCCGCATGGTATCGGACAAGTTCGTCTTCGCCTCCAAGTGGTCCGAACGCCATGCCGCCTTTGTCTCCGGCCTGGGCACCTTCGGCCTCTCCGACGGGTTGATCACCCCCCGCGGGAAAGCCATAAGGGTTGGTTCAGTTGTAGCTGAAATGCAAGCTGCACCCACACCCAGGCCCTACAAAGGGCATCGGGACTACTGCCTCTGGTTCAGCAAGGGAACCTGCAAAAAATGTGTAAAACGTTGCCCCGTGGCAGCCCTCTCAGGTGCAGGGCACGATAAGGTTATCTGTGAACGGCACATAGACAGAACCTGCCGGCCATATATCCTTGAGCACTACAAGTTCCCGGGTTACGCCTGCGGCCTTTGCCAGACGGGAGTCCCCTGTGAGTCAAGGATCCCCGTCGTGGAGGACAGCCGAAGGTCGAAATAAATCATCATCGGCGGATGCATACTTTTTGAGTTGAGGATCCGTTGAATGGAGGCGGGATTCGCGGTCGATTATTTGGCTGCGTCGTTGCTTTCTTCGACGTCCATGTGCGTAATGACGGGGTAGGCGCCGCCCTGATCGGTAAAGACCCATGCCTGCCGGGATCGGTAGCTTCGGTCTTCATTAAGGATTGTGACGGCCTGACGGGAAACGCTCATATTAACGATATAGTTGTTATTCTTGTCGATCTCGACCTGGATCTGTTCCACTTTGTTTAAAACGGCCTTCGTTTTCTTGAGGTTTGCCGTGTACCATATTTTGAAATCCTCGCGGCTTTTGAATTGGGCGCCGGGGAATCGCATGGTCACGGCCTTATCGGTCAGAAAAGGCAGAAGCTTGTCGGCATCGGCCAATTTGTCCATGTGGGAAAACCATTGATAGACAAGGCTTTTGATATCGTTTTCATCAAAGCGGATAGGAGGCAGGGTCCTTCTGAGATCATCCCGGGTTGGTGTAAAAACGGCGAGGTAAAGCACTTTGGCGGTCAGGGGAAGCAGGCTGTAATGAACATTGGAGGGGATGATGAAAACACCTCCCGGCCCCAGGCTCTGGGCCTGCTTGTTCATGGTGACCATCAAATTGCCCTCAAGCACATAGCCCGTCAGCTCATTGACATGATATTGCAGGGCCGCATCTTTTCCCTGGTCCGCTTTTGTCCATTCATTCAGGACAAGGGTCTGGCGGTCGTTGAAGTAAACCTTGTACCGCAAATTCGGGTTGCCCTGGATCCACGGCATATGGGTGCCGGCAATGACTTCCGACATGACCGGCGTGATGTCCTGTGATCGATAGTCTCGGGGCAGCTGCTTGTTGTCCGTCATGATAACCTGACCTTTGGGGGCGCAGGATGACACGATGAAAACAAGCATGATGATCATGGTGGCTCTGAGCATGCATATCCTTATGCGTAGGAGATGGGGTAATCATAGATAAGCGGAGGGGAAGAGTCAAGGGAAAAGCGGAATGATTGTGATTGTGAAATATAAGGCATTATGCTATTTTTTTCGGTGACAAGAGATTAAAGACCTTTTACGGGTATGAACGTCGAGGTAAAGATGAATACGTCCCACCACCAAGAAATGCTGGGCGACTACTTAAAGCGGGAACGTGAATCCCGCCTGATATCCGTAGCTGCCGTTTCCAAAGCCCTGAAAGTCGATGCCTCGTGGATTCATTCTCTAGAGAATGATAATTACGATGCTTTCCCCAACAAGAAGGATATTCCCGATTTCCTGCGACGCTATGCTTTTTTTCTCCTTATCGATGCGGATGATCTGACCAGGCGTTTCGAAGCTCAACCGATGGCCATTTATTCCGACAGACCGGTGAAGGATTTACCCCCGGCCGTCCCGGAACCTTCCAAGATACCGGCAGGCATTCTGACGGAATATCGGGATATGAAAAAGACGGCAATATCCCGAAGGGGGCGGTGGCTTGCGGTTTTTGGTGTTGTGATCGCCATCCCGTTGATCATCTTCGGCATCTATGCCTTTTCTTACAGGGAACCCGTGAAGATTTTGAAGGATGATCTGTGGCGGATGGAAAAATCGGTGGAATCACGCATCGAAACTCATCCCGCACCCCGGGTGAAAGTGATCGGCAATCGCGACAGCCGACGCTACCACCTTCCGGGCATGAAGTACTACAACGGCGTCAATGCCGATCATCGGGTCGAATTCAACTCCGAGGCGGAGGCCGTCGCCGCCGGCTACCATAAGGCGCCACGATAAGATCTCCGCCACCCCGTTATCGTTCCCTCTTATTCTGCCCCTTTGCTTAAATGCTTTCCCCGTTTGCCGGCGACCGCCGACCGGGCCTCGAAGTTCTTTTTAAAACCGTACCGTTCCAGAATGGCATCCCAGACAGGATCGTCCATGATTTTCACCAGGGCAACATTAACCGGGCGGCGCAGGGAGCTGTCTTTGGGCATGGCCAGGGCGAAGGCACGTCGTTTGAGGTCTGTTGGATAAACGGATATGGCGCCGCGATAAAGCTGCTCTTCAAAATAGTGCAGGGTAATTTCATCACTCAGCGCACCGTCGATTTTTTTGGCGAGGAGGGCCTTCATGAATGCCTGCTCCGAATCAAAGAGGGAGTAGCGCCCGCCCGTTTCTTTGAGCATGGTTTCCTCAAGGGTTCCCCGTTCCGTTCCAAGATGCATCTGCTTAAGATCCTTCACGGCCAATTTTCTGGTTTCCATCCGTTTCTCGGACAGGGCGGCGGTCAGAGAGGCGATAAGGGCGCTGAGTGCAATAGCGCAGAAGGCCATCCAGGCTAAGCCCAGAATGCGTCCCGCTGCCGTTTTCAGTTGGACGCCAAGGCAGACGCCCGAGGTCAGGGTCGATCCCACCCAGTAGGCTCCGGCCCCGATCCCTTTGAGTTTGCCTTCGCCAAAGTCATCCGGGTTGTGTTTCCGCTCGATGAGCCAGAAGAGGCCTCCCAGGACCATGAGGACAGCAAACAGGGCGAGGAAAATGCTGAGATTGCCCCAGGAAAGAAAAATATTTACCACATCCCACCCAGGATGGTCTTTGGCCTTAGACAGCGTGGCAACGGCAAAACGGGAGGTTCCAAGCGGCGTGGTCAGGTCGTATTTTGCCTCCCGATCGGCGGTAACATACAGGGTGGCAATGGAGATGTCGATGCTCCCGTCTTCCAGCATTCGGAAGACCTGCTCGAAGGACATTTCCTGGAAGATGAAGGGCCGCCCTAATTCCTGGGCGGCCAGGGTCCAGAGTTCCACGACGAGCCCAGTCCATTTGCCTTCAGAATCCTTCATGCTGTACGGAGGATCAACAGTCACGGCGACTGTGAGGGGCCGGTCCTGGAAGGGGGTGCTTTTATCTTTTACTGCGGCATGGACCAATGGCAGGCCGGCCTGAATCACCAGCACGAAAAAGAGGAACAGCAATACAAATGCCATGCGTCGCATCATCTGTTTATAGTTGGCCATCGCCCTATTGCGCATCGGCTGAATGGCTCCTCTCTTTGCGGTTGCCCTTGGCCTCCAGGTTCTTTTCAAGCCCGTAACGGTCAAGGATGGCATCCCATGCAGGCGTATCCATGATTTTCAGGAGCGCCACGTTGAGAGGCCGGCGAAGCGGACTGTCTTTGGGCATGGCCATGGCAAGCGCCCGTCGCCTGAGGTCGGTCGGGTAAACGGAGATTTTATCACGATAGTCCCCTTGCGCGTAAGCATGGAGCGTTATTTCATCGGCCAGATAGCCATCAATTTTCCGGTCCATAAGGGCCCTGAGAATATCTTCTTCGGACTGAAAGGTGCTGTTTCTCCCACCTATTTTTGCAATGATGAAGGCCGGCAGGGTGGATCTTTCCGCCCCCAGATGCATTTGCCGGAGATCATTGGCGTTTAGCTCCGGTTCGCTGGAACGGGAAGCCGTCAGAGAAGAGGTCAGGGAAGCGATAACGGCGCTGAGGGCCAAGGCGCAAAGCAGCATCCAGACCAGACCCAGGATTCTGCCGGTCAGGGTCTTCAGGCTAATGCCGAAGCAGACGCCCGATGTGAGCGTGGATCCGGCCCAGTACATTCCTGCACCGATTCCTTTGTGAACATTTTCGCCGAAGTGTTCGGGATTGCTTTTTCTTTCGAGCAACCAGAAGATTAAGCCAATAACGATCAGGGCCAAAAAGAGCAGAAGAATGACCTTGAGCGTTCCCCAGGCGAAGAAGATCTTCAGGGCTTCCCACCAGGGGTGATCCTTGGCCTGGTACAGGGTGGCGACGGCCATGCGGGAAGTCCCCAGCGGGGTGCTCAATTCGTATTTTCCCTCCCGCTCGGACGTCAGGAAGAGAGGTTCGACGGAAAGATCAATGCTTCCTTCTGTGAGCGATGCCAAGAGCGCCTCGAAGCTCAACTCCTTGAAAACAAAGGGACGGTTCATTTCGCGGGCAGCAAGCGTCCAGAGATCGACGGTCAGGCCGGTCCATCTCCCCCCGGCGTCCTTCATGCAATAAGGAGGGTCGACGACGACGCCGACGACGAGCGCCTTCTGCCCAGGCGGGTCAACGGTTTCCGGGGGGGCGGCCAGGGCCGAACCGGCCGACAGCCACATGAATCCAACGAGGAGCACCCATGCCTGAATCTTTTTCATGCCTACTTCTTTCCTGCTAGCAAAGCGCAATGGTGTGGACTTCCGCCTCGTCTCCCGCGGCAAAGACGCCGAAGATGATTTTGTCCGGCGTTCCCTTGAGACGAACATAGTAGGAAGACCCCGCGGATAAATTGTTTTGCACCGCCCAGGCGGTAAACTCATCCTCCCCAAGGCGAATCTTCATGCCCTTCATGGCATATTCCAGGACGGCCTTTTCCGGGATGCCGTCCGCCGGTCCCACGCCGTGAAAATCGATGTCGGCGCCATGGACACCGAACATGGCCCCCGGCCAGCCGAGGCCGCCCTCCGGCGGGCCCACCTCGAACCAGAGGCCAATTCCGGGGATCGGGTGGAGATTCAGCCGGTAACCGGGGTTTATGGAAGAGACAGGTTTGTTTGCCAGGGCTACAATCTTAGGTCCCAGAGCAGCAAGGCCAGGAGGAAGCATGTCCGCACCTTTGAAGGGCGTAGGAAGGCGTCCTGTATCGATGTCTCCTTTTGTGGAAACAAGCAGGATGGGAAACCCGACCCCGCGGCGATGCTGAACGGATAAGGCCAACAGGGACAAGCCCTGGCAGATCGAGGACATTTCGTATTGATCGGCTTTCCCCAGGATGATCCACAAAGCCGTATCCTTTGCCGAGAGCATTTCCAAAGCGCTGTCCCAGGCCATTTTGGTCAGATCGTCCACCCAGAAATGGCCGTCAACCCCGAGGCCATAGCTTTTCAGAGTGGCCATCAGCTTTTGCACCTCTTGCTCGTCTTTGTCCAAAGCGGTTATCCAGATTTTTTTCATGAGCGACTCCTTTCGGGTGTTGAAGATAGTAACGGGTCATTTACCTCCGGCTAAGGCCAGTCACGGACGGCCTTACCAGGAAAAAGTAAAGGCAATCTGCCGGGAATCCGGGAGAATTTGCCTTGGCGGTGAAAAGGCAATCGCCAGAGGAACCGGTTCACCGGCCTCGGCGGCGCCGGCTTTGACGGAGAGGTCGAATGGCGGATCGTGGCCCGTGTCGCGAAAAAGGGTGATCAACGCCTCATAGACCTGCTTTTCCGGGTTCAAGTCCTCCGGTCCGGCGGGGAATGTCTCGCGACAGTAGATCAGGAAGCCGATCATCCGGGAAAAGAATAACTGAAACCGCAGGGATTCCCCGGCAACGGTTGTCTCCTGGGGCATGAAGGCGATATCTTTTCCCGCTGTCCCGGCCAGGGACGTGATACCGATTTCGATCAATTGGCGGATGCGTTCATCTGAAATCAAGGCCTCCGTTGCGGCCGTCTCCGCATCCGCAAGACCATGGATGGCCAGATCCTGCAGGCGGATGTCCCCGGCATCGGCGAACCGGGAGGGCCAACCGCAGGCGCCCACGCTCCTGGCGGCCAGGGCGGCCAAAGCCCAGACAGGGCTGATCCAGAGGGGCTCTTTCTCCTCAAAGTAAACAAACTGGGGGCGATGGCGGTTCCCATAGGGAAACCGCGTCAAAAAGCGGTTGCATGTTGCCGCCAGCCAGCATCCGTCGGGACGGGCCATGAGTTTGCGCCACTTGGCATAGACGGCGTCCTCCATGTGGTTCTTGAGTAAGGGCAGACGGTACAATTCATCCCAGCCGTGCAGGTGGAGGAAAGCCGGGGTGATCCAGACGGCAGCCGGCGCGAGAAGATTTTCGGCAAACCCGACCACCCGGTCCAGCCTGTCGAGGCTCCAGGGGGACTGATCGAAAGGCATGTCAATCACAATAAGATTGGGCAGGGTATCGGCAAGTTGGTCCGTAAGGGCATCAAGGGCATCCGCCAGGCCCGGAGGCGACACGGAAACGAGATACATCCTGGTGCCCTGCCCTCCCTGGGCACAGCCGTGGCGCAGGACCGTTTCCGCACCCCGCCAGGCGGCTTCGAAGGTCCTGAAATCCGGATTCTCGAAGATGCAGGACAAATTGGCCGCGAGCAAGCCGTCAATCTGAATTTTCCAGGAGGAGGGGCCTCCGGACCCTGCATTCGTTCTGTTTTCTCCGCCGGGCATGGCGACCATGGCCAGAAGATCATCCACGGCGCTATGGGAGATTGCCTCCGGTGAGGCAGGCAAGCTGAGATCAAGGGGGAGGCGGGGCCAGTTGCTCCGGACCTGGGCGGCAAGGGTTTCGGGTGGTATACCGCCCGCGGAAGCGTTTTCAATCCAGGCTGCGGCATCCTGAAGGTTTTTCAGGTAAAGCGTTTTTTGGATCAAACCGTCGGGAAGGAGGTCATCCATCCGGCCGGGCGCCAGGGTCAGTCCCCCGTCGGGGCAGATGGCCACCGGGACGGGGATCCAGAGGCGGGGTGCGAAGGCCGCCATGGCCTCTTCCAGAGATGGCGTTTCCGCCGGAACCAGGCGGGCGGAATAGCCCGATTCGCCGAGGGGCGTAAAGGCCCCCAGGGCCAGGATCGTAAAGGTCGGATCGGAATTAGGCATCACGCCATCCCCTTTCAGTCGGTACAAGCATGGTCCCGTTATTTCGGGGTGATCTTGAAGATCCTTTTCAACGGTGTCGGGCTGTCGGGCCCGAACCACTTGTCATAGAGCCGTTTGGCCTCGCCGCTTTTCTCCATATCCAGAAGAGTTTGATTCACAAACCCCAGGAAGGGTTTGTTCCCCTTGCGGATACCCAGGCCATAAGATTCTTTGGAAATGGTGATCGCGGGGATTTCGTAGATGTCTTTGTCGGCCTTCGCCAGGATTGCCGCCAGCATTGCCTCATCGGTTGTGACGGCAAAGAGATCTCCCCGCTCCAGGGCGAGAAAGGCCGGCACATAATCGGGAAAAAGAACGACGGCCGCCGCCGGCAGGGCTTTACGGACATTCATATCCGATGTCGTTCCGGCGACGGTTCCGATCTTCTTGTTTTTAAGATCAGACAGCTTTTGCGCCGACCCCTTGCGGACGAGAAATTTCTGCCCTGTCACGAAATAGGTGTGGCTGAAATCGATGACCGCCGCCCTATCCTTTGTCTTGGTCAGAGTTGCCGCCACGATATCCACCTTGTCTTCCGTCAGGGAGGCAATCCGTTCTTCCTCTTTTATGGAGACAATGTCTAGTTTGACACCGAGTTTGCGGGCAATGGCCCGGACGATATCGACATCATAACCGTTGATTTCTCCTGTCTTGACATCAGCCAGGGCAAATCCCGGGGTCAGGTCCTTCACGCCGGCACGCAGGACCCCACGTTTTCTGATGTCCTGCAGGGTATCCGCCGCCAGGACGTCTCCAAAGGCGCCGGCCAGAAGAACCAGCGTCGTGAAAAGCAATAATATCTTTCTCATGTTCATCCTCCCTATCATCGGTTGATGGTAATCACTCTTTCAGGAAATATGCCCGTTTCCCGTCAGCCCAGGGTCAGGACCGTCACCTGGCTGGGACAGATGGACATGCCCGGTGCGTTGGGAAGCATGACCAAGCAGTTCTGGGCGGTAACACTGGTCAAACGCTGGGCCGGGGCGCCGTCGACAAAGATGGTCACACACCCCATCAGATATTCCGTCTGCCCGTCCATCAGATGGGAAACGACGCCGCCCAGGACGCCCGTACAGTCGCCGAAGCTGACCAGCCCCATGGAAAGCTGGTTGACCGAAGGCATGCAGTCGACGAGGATGTTATAAGCCGCCGGCGCCGTCGCTGCCGACATATTGATATCCGGGTAAGGGATGGGGGTCGGGATGGGACCGACGGGGGTAATGCAGACATCGGGAAACCCCATATTCATTCCCGCGCCCTGAGACAGCATGAACATAACAAACTCCTTTCTTTTATCCGAGATGGACCTGTTCGGCGTTGATCGTAACAATCTCCTCGGCGACATGCATGGCATTTTTCGAATGCATGGTCAGGTTCGTATCGACGAGATAGCGCGTCGATCCGGTCTGGATTTCCTCGTGATCCTTCACGAACCTGAAGGCGTCGATAAGCTTTTCCGTAAGCTGCCGGAAGATATTTTCCGCTTTTTCCGCCACCGTCTTGATGGTTCCGAACTCCGCAAAAAGGGACTTCCCCAAAAATGAACAGTCCTCGAATACGGCATGGCCGGTCCTGGCAGCGACGGAAAGCTTGTCCGACACAACGGACACCTCATCATCGGCCGAGATCGTCAGGCCTCCCCGGCGGACATGAAGACTCGCGTCCCCCTCCAGAATGATCTCACTGCCCCGACCCGACACCTGATTCCGGATGAGCACGGAAAGGATAAACCCGTTCCCCTCCTCATCGAAAGCGGTCAGGACGGAATCTCCCTGCTTTGGCCTTACGAGACAACTTGCCGCCGTCAACGCTCGGTAACAGCCCGTTGACGTCTCCACGCTCAACAGGTCACCCTCTTCGACCACCATACCGTATTCGAGATACGGCTGGGCTGACGTCTTTGTCCTTAAAAGCCTTTGCTGCATAGTTTTTCCTCCCTATTGGGTTCATCTGCTCCCGATCCCCTGAAAAGGAACATCTCACCATTATTTACCTACAAAATAACCCTTTTGTCCCCCTTTGTGAAAGGAAACACAAGGGGTTCAATTTCTCTCAGGCGGATGCCAGTCTTCGGCCTCCGCCATTTCTTCATCCGTCCCCGTGACGAGAAGCTTGTTGGCCCCGTCCCATTTGGTATGATCAACGATGGTGCGGTGCATCTTCGCCGCATACAGGTTGGCGCCGGAAAAATCGGCCGCCGTCAGGTCCGCGTGGGCGAAATCGGCATAGGCCAGATAGGCGTCCGCAAAGACCGCCGCCCGGCATTTGGCTTTCTTGAAGATGCCGTTCATGAGGGTCGCTTTCGTGAAATCGGCCCCGGCGGCATCGCATTCCCCGAAAAAGGCGTGGGACAGATCGGCCCCGCGAAAGACGGTCTTTTTTAAAACCGCCCCCTTGAACAGGGCGTTCTGGGCACGGACGCCCGTCAGGTCGGCGCCGCTGAGATCGGCCTCCATAAAAGTGGAGTATTGGAGGTCGGCACCTGAAAAATCGGCCCCAGTCAGGTCCGCCTTTGCCGCATTCACCTGTTGGAAACGGGCGCCCTTGAAATCCTGTCCGGCCAGTTTACATTCCTGAAACAGGATTTTGCAGAAGTGGGCCCCCTTGAAATTGGCATCCGTCAGATCGGAGCCGTTGAACATGACCTTGAGGAGGTCCGCCCCGGTGAAATCGGCGCCGATGAGTTTCGAATGCTGGAGGAGGGCCTTTTCAAAACGGGCCTTTTTGAAGCTCGCCCCCGTCAGGTCGGCGTGCTGCATGAGGGTCCAGCTGACGAAGCACCCGGAAAAATCGGCCTTCGCCAGGTTCGCGTGGGTCAGGAGCGTCTCATGGAACGTCGCTCCCTGGAATGAAGCGCCGGTAAAGGTCATCTTCATGAAATTGATCTTCGTGAGGTCCGTGCCGTGGAAGCGGACCCCGGAAAAATCACAGTTGCGGAAACCGGTCTTGAGGATCCGGGCGCCGGAAAGATCGCCGTCGTTGAACGTACAGTCTTCAAAACGGCCGCCCGTCAGATCGCACCCGACCAGATCAATGCCCGTCAAATCGACGTTTTCCAGCGTTTCGTTGGCGGAAATGGCCGCAAGGACCTCTGCCTGCCTCATGTAATCCCTTTCTCGCTTCTCAGGGCATCCGTACGCTGGGACAGAAGCGATTTTTTCACATTCGCGTCGTCAAGACGTGTCGCGCCGAAGACGGCCTTGTAGAAATCGACGGCGTAGAGGTTGGCCTCCCGAAGATCTGCATTGACGAGCCGTGATTTCCTCAGGGAGCCGCAAAAAAGGTTGATATGGCGCATGTCGGCTCCCTCCAGATTCGATTTGGCAAACCGGCACGTCTTGGCGCAAACGCCGTAGAGATCGGCGCCGTGGAGGTCGCACTTTTCAATGAGCGCCCCGTCGAGGGTCGAGCCCGTAAACTTACTTCCCGAGAGGTCCGTTTCACGGAGCGACCCCAGGGTGAATGTCACCTGGCGGAGGTCGGCGCCGGGGAGGCGCGAGTTGTTGCCCATGCGGCTTTTGTGCATCTCGGCGCCGTAGAAACGGACCGCCTCGCCTGTTACTTCCATAAACGTCGTCGAGGGGAGGACAGCTTGAGAAAAATCCGCCCGGTCCAGGGTCAGCCGGCGGATGAGACACCGCTCCAGATGGGCCCCCTTGAATACGGCGTCGGAGGCGTCCCCGTCAGATAAGATGGACAGGTTCGCCCTGACATCATTGAACCTTGTCTTAACCAGAGGTGTCCCCATGATCGTGACCATATAAAGGGTGCTCCCCGTGAGGTTTGCGTCGGTGAGGTCGGCGTCCTTGATGGTCGCCTGGTTCATTGTCGCTTCCCGAAGGTCGGCCTTTCCGAGCTTCGCCTTGATGAACATGCATTTGTCGAGCTTCGCTCCCCGCAAAGAGGCGCCCGTGAAGTCGGCTTCGATGGCCATGACCTGGGTGAAGTCGGCTCCGGTCAGGATTGAGCCGGTAAAGTTGGTCTTCTGGCATTGGGCCTGGGTGAAGTCGATACCGGTCAGGTCGAGACCCGAGAGGTCGACGCCTGAGACCCTCGCGAAGGCGAGGCTCTCTCCCCGTCCGTGCATGGCAATGACCTCTTCCCTGGTTCTGGCAACCATGAGGTCCGTGTCCATGCCGTATTTTGCAAAGATCGCCTTTGATCCCGGAGGCATCCCGCCTGCCGCCGCCTTCGCCTCAGCGTCGGCGCCCGCCTTTTTCGCGGCTTCGATCTTCGCCATGCCCGCATCCAGAGCGGCCTGCCCCTCCGCGCTCCGCTTCCTGACGGTGTCCGCCAGGATCTTGAGCTTTCCTTCGATCTCCGGGGAGAGGACCCCCTTATCCTTCATGGCGGCAGCCACCACATCGAGCTTTGCCAGCATGGACTGGCCCGCTTCGGCAATGGAGACGGGCGCGGGATTGGGGGCCTTCATCATCGCGTCGGGGTCGAGGCCGGCCTTTTTCACGGCCTCACGGGCCTGCGCGAGGAGATTGGCCTCCACCTGCGCGTTCTTGGCCATCAGATCGCCAGTCTTCGCGTCGATGAGGGACCGGATGTCCTTGCCCGACTTCTCGACGATGGCCTTGACGTCTATGGTGGGTATGGGCACCTTGAGGCCCTCGGCCGTGGGGTATTCCCCAGCTTTAGGCAGGGTTGGGGCGATTTTGTGCTTTGCCTTGAACGTCTCAGACAAGGCGTCCATGATCCATGCCCTGATATCGATACCCATTTTCCGGGCGGCAAAAAGGGTATCGCCCGCAGGCAGGACATGGGGCCTGCACCCGGGATAGGCTTTTACCCAGGCGTCCCAGACTTTAGCTCCGGGTGCTGCCTTTTCCGGCATGACCACGAGGAAGTCCTCGGCCCCCTTGATCTGGGCGTCTGCCTCCTTGGAGGGCTTTTCGTCCGGTGCGGCGAGAACGATGATCGAACAGGCATCTCCGATCTCCTGTTCCGCCAGAAGCGCTTGAAGCTCGTCCGCCACCGCGATAACCGGTGCGGCCTCCTCGGCCATGAGAAAGAAGGGCGTGACTTCGGAGCCTTCTATGAGGTTCCATCCGGCAACCGACCCGTCGGACCAGCCCACCGGCAGGATGAGGACCCTGTTCAGGACGGGCCCGTCGAAACGGGGCAAGACGAGGCCCGCGGGTATAACGAGGGCATTATCGCCCGACCCGTCGCCTTTTGGATCGGCATTGGGGGCATTTTGGGGCGGTGCGAGTCCCCAAGCGGTCTTCGATTCCGTTAATTCCGCAGGGTTTATGCCAAGCCACGCCCGCTTAATTGTATCCCTTTCGATGCCGAGTTGATGGAGGGCAGCCTGTGCCCCCTCGTCGGCTTCCAGGTTCCGCCGCCATTGTATGACCAGGGGAAAGCCCCTGTCGTGCCAGGGATTGACCTTTTTCGTGCGGTCGAGGAGCGCCTCCAGGTCAAAGGGAAGGCCCTTGCCGAGGACGGAGGCAGGGACCTGCTTTTTTATCTTCTCCGCCGCGGCTTTCAAGTCCTTTGCCGCGTCCTGGAGCGCCTTGGTCTTGGCGCCTTCGATGCGGGCCGCGCCGTCTCCGAGGGCGGCCGAGGCCTTGCTTAGGCTTCCCCTCATGCGGTCGAACATGGTCAGGTCGATCTTGACGAGGTGGCCGAACTTGCCGTGGAGGTCCCGGGACTGGGCTTCCAGCCGGTCGAGGAGGGCCAGGTTATCGCCGATGACCTTCTGACCGATTGCCGCCGTCTCCGTCGGGGTGCGGGGCATGACAGGGGCTTGCCCTCCGGCTTCCTTGATGGACCGTTCAAGATCTTTCGGTATCTTCTTGATCCGCTTCATCGCGTCCCCGACTTTCTTCGCGGCCTCCTGAAAGGGGGCCATATCGATGGGAACGCTCCTGTCCAGGGCCTTTTTCTGCTCCTCCAGGTAATGCTCCAGGGGAAGGGGCGCATCGCCAAGCCGTTCCGTGGCGATAAATATCTTCAACACGTCTTCGTATTCTTCGTCGTATATCTCGGTGGTGCCCCGGTACATGGCCACGCCGCGAAGGATCGAAGGGAAAAGCCACAATGTATCCACATGGGTCGTGACATCCTGAAAGACCTCGATTGCCGATTTCGGCGCTTCCTTCTTCGTGACGAAGCAGCGGATGCGCACCTCCGGGATGTGAGACGAAATCCGCTGCATGTCGGGGTGCATGTTGACGATTTCGATGGCCTCGCCGCCCGTAAAGAACGCGTCGATATACTGGTCAGCGGGGGCGCAATTGAAAAATTCGTAATTCATGTCATCGGGGAAGTAAGGCCACCGTTCCTTCAGCCACTTGTCGTCGTAAGTCCCGGTCTTCTTCTGCCGGTCGGGGTTCATCATGTCGACGACGCCGAATCCGGCGGGTTCCGGACGGTCGGCGGGCGAACCAATGATCGAGTCCCGGTATTCCACATTTGGGAGAGGCGTCAGCAGTTCCCCCCCCTTGCCCGTGACGGGCTTGATACCCTTCCCGGAAGGGTTGGCGGGAAAATCCGTCCCTCCAAAGGCTTGACGCCAGGAGAGGGGCATCTCGGAAAAGGGAACCGGATCGGTGATGACATCGATACCGGAACGCGTTTTCCGCCAGAAGCGGTCGCCGAAAACGGCCAGCTCCTTCCGGAGGGAACCCACCTGGAATGACACGGTCGAGGCGTTCCGCTCCGTCCCCCGGGGGGAAAAGCAGGAACCCGTCAGGAGGACCTCCCCCCGCGGCTTCGGCATCCCGACGTCGAGAATGGGCGTCGGTTTCAAAAGGTCGGGGATCGTTTTCCAAAGCTCCTGCTCGGTAAGGGGGTCATCGGGCGCCGTAAGGTCGAAATAGATAAAGACGGTCAGGGCCAGATAGAGCTTGTCCTGCACCCCGAAGGGCTTCACAAACAGGGAGTGCTGGTTTTTTTTGTAAACTTTCATAGTTTCTTCGACTTGCGCTCCGCAGGCTTGTTGCCCCGACCTTCCCTCGCCTTTTCCATGTCCTAGAGCTTGTTGATGATGGCCGAGAGCGTTGTTTCCTCGGCGGCCATCTTGGTCACCATAGCAATGTTCTTTGTCTGTTCGAGGGCTGTCTTCACGTGGGATGCGAGGGTCTGCGTTTTCGCTGCCAAGATCTCCGTAGCCTGTCCTACCGTTTTTATCTCGTCTCCCACGGCCGTGTTCTGCTCGGCGAGGGCCGCGTCGACATCGGTCATAACCTGCTGCTTTATACCGTTCGCTTCATCTGTAGAAGCGCACATAGCCACTTTATCCACCAAGGCTTTATAGTCCCCCTCATTCGCTTTCAATGACTCGCCTACTGCCGTCACCTTTTTTTGGACCGCCTTGAGCTTGGTTTCGAGGGCTTCCATCTTTATGCCCGTGACGATGTGTATCTTCTCTTGGTCGACCTTCAACATGAGCCCCGTCACCTCGTTCTCCTCGGTGCTGAAGTTGAACTTGCACTCGTTCGAGAGGACCTGGCGGAACCCGACGGTGATCTCCAGCAGGTCCAGCAAGAAGGCGTCCACGGACCCTCCGGCTTCGACGGTGGCCGATGCCCCGACGACTACGTTCCCCGATTCACCCATGATGATCGTATTTTCCGCCGCCGCTGATATGTCCAGGTTGTATTCCGTGTTCCAGGAGATACCGTAGTTCGTGTCCTTGTCGACATGTTGTTGCTGGTTTTCGTTATTATTCGCCATCTATCTTCTCCCCCACGCGCCCAGGCGTGTCCTTCAGCCTACATATGGTTGATCAGAGCTGCCAATGTCGTCTCTTCGGCGCTGCAATTCGTGCTGGCCGCGATGTTTTTGGTCTGTTCGAGTGCCGTCTTGACCTGGGATGCAAGGACCTCCACCTTGCTCACGGCGGCAGTCGTCGCATCTCCAAGGGTTCTTGTTTGCTCGGCGATGAGCTTTGTCTGTTGGCCGATGGCCTTGTTTGCGCTGGCTGTGGCCTCGCTCTTCGCATACGCCAGCTCCGACTTTGTGGCGCATGCGTTCACCTTCTGGGCGACATTGTTGAGCTCCGTCCGCCGGGCCGACGCCCGTTCACTGTATAGCTTGATCTCTTCGGCCTCGGCCTTGATCTGATGCCCCGCGTGGACAACGAACTTATCGACGTCAATCTCGGTCTTTGCTTCCTCGATCTGGGTATCTATGGCCCGGATCTTCGAATGAATGCCGCCGTAATTCCCATGCTGGGTCCGGCATATCTGGTAGGCGCCCAGAACATACTCGAAGCGCTCTCCTGCGAAGGTCTCTATCCCGGCCCCAACCGTCGCACCGACGGAAAGCCCGACGACAGCCTCGATCGATTCGCCCAGGATGACCGAATTCCGGGCACCCGCCACCGTCTGGAGGTTCCCCTCCGTCGTCCATTGAAAACCGTTTTCGTCTTCCTCTTTCTCGTCCGACATTCCTCTTCTCCTTGTGCCGCCCGCAGCTTCAGATCATGGTAATCAGGCCTGCGAGTTTCGTTTCCTCGGCCGTGCACTTCGTGACGGCAGCAATGGTCTTTGTCGCAGTGGCCGCCGTCTTTACGTCGGAGCCGAGAATCTGTACCTGGTCGGCAGCCATCTTGGCCTTGTTTCCTATGGCCGCCACCTCGGCCCCCATGGCCTTCGTCTCGGCGGCGATCGCCTTCGTCGCGTCACCGGTGGCCTCGGCCTTTGCGGCTATTACGTCGTTCCTGGTCGCGCAGAGCTCCGCCCCGTCGGCAACGATCTTGGTCTGCATCGCCACGTTTTCCGTCTTCATGATCCCTGCCTCTGCGGAGTTGTTGACGGCCTCAAGCTTGGTATCGGTCGCCTCGAGCTTCGCATCGCTAAAACTGGCCGCCGTTTCGGCGATCTTGGTCGTCATCCCCGTCACCTGCGTGTGGATGTTGTCCTTGTCCCATTTTGCGGCGTCGATTTCCTGGCAGAAGGCGGCAACACCCTCGAAGCTTTCTCCAAAGCAGACATCGGAAGCCGCCCCGAGGACGGCCTCTATCGACAGCCCGAGAATGAGCTCTATCGATTCCCCGAGAATCATCGAGTTCTCCGCGGCGGCCGTCACACTCAGGTTCCCTTCGGTGTGGAAGGTAATCCCATCCTCATAGTTCTCGGGCTCTTTTTTATCCTCGTGGCTCATCGCTTTGCTCCTTATCCCCTTAGCCCGAGAAGGAGCCGATGCGAATGAAGCTCTTCCCGTTCGGCGACCCGATATGGACGTGTTCACTCCCAGGCTGATCCCCCATGACGATCTTGTTCTGGCCCGCCGTCTGGATGACGGACGTGGTCTGGTTGTCAGCATTGACGGGGCTCGGCGTCTCCGGGTTGGGCACGGCGGCAGCGATAAAGGGCCGGTCGGGGTCGCCGTCGAGAAAGGTCAGCATGACCTCCGTCCCCTTGTGGAGGGGGAAATGCATGCCGTGATCCGTTCCCGCATAGGGCTGGGCCATGCGGACCCAGGCGGAGGCCTTGCCGTCCTGGCGGCCCGACAGATCGAATGGCAGAACGACCTTGTAGCGGCCCTGATCATCGAGTTCGGCCGCCTGTCCCGACCCGGCGGCGTCGATCTTGGCAATGAGGGTCCCGGAAATCCTGGGCTTGATTGCCTTTTGCTCGGGCCGGAACTGTGCAGATGCCTTGATGGCGTTGAAGGTATTGCGGTAGGCGGGCGGCGCCTCGCCACGGCCCGATCCGGTCTGGAATCCCGACAACATGAAGGATGGCTGGTTGCCCTCGTGATGGACCTCCACGGTCAGATATTTCTGGTTATAGCTCTCCCGGTAATGGGTTTTCAGGTTGAAGGTGAAGCCCGGCAGCAGGAATGGGATGGAACTTTCCCCCTCAAATTCCTCCCGGCGGCACAATAGGGCCTCCGCACGGATTTTGGCCAGACGGGTGCCGTCTTCGGCGGTCCGGAAATGCTCGTTGTAGATGTAGACCTGGCCCCGGCCGCTCTCGGAGACGACGGCGCTCCCCGTCAGGTCGAGAGAAGGCTTCCGGTAGTTGTAATCCTTGAGGAAGACGCTTGCCGGGGTCAGGCGGCGGCGGCAGGTCAGGGACTGGATGATTTCCGATTTGTGGCCCGCCTCCAGGCCCGATGGGGGGCTGTAGGAAAGGGTGTTTCCCTGGGGAAGATCGACGTGGGCGATCTGGGTGTCCGTGAAGACGATCTTCTCCCCGCCTGCGGTCTGATCGAAGAAATAATATATCCCTTCTCGTTCGAGCCAGCGGGAAATAAAGTTCAGGTGCGATTCGCCGTATTGGCAGACATAGTCGATGGGGGCATAAGTCTCCTGGAGGCGGAATTCGTAATCCTGATCCGTCATGCCCCCGTCCTTGAGGCAGGCATCGACGATCTCCCGGACCGTTTTGTCGAGGAAGATCTGGTTGTGCCGGGTGATGGAAAGCCACCAGAGTTTAGGCACCATATAGGCCCGGTACAATCCCTTACGGTCGATCTCCCGCTGCTGTTCAAAGGTGGCAAGAATGCCGTTGTACACGACGTCTGCTTGCCCCTGCCGGTGGATGGTCAGGCGCACCCTATTCTGGAGAACCTTCTCCAGATCGATCTCCAGGTCAGAAGAAATCAGGAGGATCTCAAATGCATAAGGCTGGGAGAGGCCTTCCGAACCCCGGAAAGAAACGACACCAAAGGTCTCATGGGGCAGGGCATCGGAAATGAAGGTGAATTTTTGTTCCATGGTATCGGCCATGATTTAGTCTCCGAAATCGAACGTGAAGCCGCCCGTTTCATCCACGTCGAGATGGACCTTCGCGGGCATGCCCCCTTCGCTCATATGGAGGAGGATCGTCTGGGACAGGCGGGGCAGGACGTTGCCGTTCAGGATGTACTCGATATTCCTCGCCCCCGTTTCCACCTCCGTACACCGGGCTGTAATGGCATCGACCACCGCCGGGGCATAGGTCATGGCCATCTTGTTGTTTTCCATGAGGCTCTTTTTGATCTTCTCCAGCTTCAGCACCACGATGGTGCGCATGGCCTCGGCATTCAGGCTGTAGTAGGGAATCACCGTCATCCGGGCCAGCAGCGCCGGTTTGAAATGGGCCGAGAGGATGGGCCGGACAGCGCCGATCAAGGCCTCGACGGACGGCGCCTCCGTGCCTGCAGTCATCTCCTGGATCACGTCGGAGGCGAGGTTGCTCGTCAGGATCATGATGGTGTTCCTGAAATTGATCTCCTTCCCCTCACCGTCATTGGCGATGCCCTTGTCGAATATCTGGTAGAAGAGGTTCATGACGTCGATGTGGGCCTTCTCCGACTCGTCAAGGAGAACGACCGAATAGGGCCTTTGGCGAACGGCTTCCGTCAGCATACCCCCTTCGCCGTACCCCACGTACCCCGGAGGGGAACCGATGAGGCGGCTGACCGTATGGCTTTCCTGAAATTCGCTCATGTTGATGGTGACGACATTCTTTTCGCTGCCGAAGAGCATGTCCGCCAGGGCCAGACCCGTCTCCGTCTTTCCCGTCCCGCTGGGGCCGGCAAAGAGGAAGACGCCCAGAGGCTGGGTCGGGCTCTTGATGCCCGATTTGGCAGCCCGTATGACTTCCGCCAAGGCGCCCATGGCCCCGTCCTGCCCCTTGATCCGTTCCTTCAGACGATCTTCCAGATGGATGATGGTTTCCGCCTCATCCTTGAGCATCTTCCCCAGGGGGATCCCTGTCCAGTCGGAAACGACCTGGGCGATGGCATCGGGGTCTACCTCAATCTGAATCAGGGGGGCATCCCCCTGAAGGGTCTTGAGGGCCAGGTCGGCAGCGTCAAGCCGGCCTTTGACGGCCTCTTTCTTCTCCGCCTCGCCTTCGCCCAACGCGTGGTGTTCGTCACGCAGGGCGATGACCGCCGCGGCGGCCTCTTTTTCCTTGAGCCAGCGCTCCCGTAGGGCATCGGCATCGCCGGTCACGGTCTTCTTCTTCTCCACGGCATCGTCATATTTTTCCTCATCCGTCGCAAGACCGTTGGCCCGGTCGCGGTCCCGGGCGGCGATCTCCCGATCCAGGGCCTGGATGATCCGTTCCTTGGCCTCCAGGGCGGCGGGTTTGCCCGTCAGGTTGACCTTGACCCGGGCACAGCTCGTATCGAGGAGGTCGATGGCCTTGTCGGGAAGGAAACGGCCCGTGATGTAACGGTTGGAAAATTCAGCGGCAGCCTCTACGGCGTCGTCCCGGACGATGACCTTGTGGGCCTTCTCGTAACTGGCCTTGAGACCCCGGAGCATGAGAATCGTCGTCTCCACGTCCGGTTCTTCCAGTTTGACGAGTTGGAAACGCCGGGCCAGGGCCGGGTCCTTTTCAAAATACTTTTTATACTCGCTCCAGGTGGTGGCGGCAATGGTCCGGAGCTCCCCACGGGCCAGGGCCGGTTTCAGGAGGTTCGCCGCATCGCCCCCCCCGGCGGCGCCGCCGGCGCCGATCAGTGTATGGGCCTCGTCGATGAAGAGTATGATGGGTTTCTCCGACGCCTTGATCTCATTGATAACGCCTTTGAGACGGTTCTCGAACTCGCCCTTCATGCCCGCCCCGGCTTCAAGGGCCCCCATGTCGAGGCCCAGGAGGGTGACGCCCTTGAGCATGTCGGGGACATCGTCCTCGACGATGCGCAGGGCCATGCCTTCCACGACGGCCGTCTTTCCCACACCGGGCTCACCCACACAGATGGGGTTGTTCTTCCGCCTCCGGGCCAGGATATCGATCATCTGGCGGATCTCGTTGTCCCGGCCGAAGACGGGGTCGATGTCGCCCTTGGCGGCCCGTTCCGTAAAGTCCATGCAGAAACGGCCGAGAAAGGACCCGTCACCGGGCCTGCCCGGTCCGGGTTCCGCTGCGCCGGGGCCTTCCTTGGCCGCCAGGCCCGTCTCCACGGAGGGTTTCGTCAGGGAGAAGAACTCCTTTGTCAGGGCCTCCCGACCGATCCCCTTGATCATCTCGCCGTAGCGCCCCGAGGCGAAGAGGGCCGGTTTGGCCAGGAAAGCAAGGAGAATGGCCCCGGAACGGACCTTCCGTTCCCCGAGGTCGATGGACGCCAGGAGCCAGGCATCCTGAAACAGGTCGAGGAGTTGGGGCGAGAAAACCGGTTTGGCGGCGTTTCCCGTCTTGTAGTCCTCCAAGGTCTGCTCCAGGGACTTCTGGACCTGTCCCACCTCCAGGCCGAAGCGCTGGAAAATCAAGGGCCAGTCCGAACGCGGTTCTTCCAGGAGTTTTACGATGAGATGCTCGACGGTGATTTCATAATGGGTCCTGGACACACAAAGACCGGCGGCGTTCTGAAGGGCCGTGGTGCAAACGGTGTTTAAATGCAGCAAAAGTGACTTGATATCGACGGTGACCATTTTTGACTCCTTCCCGATTGGCTGGTTATTATTGGTATCCTGCACACCCGGACGGGCGGCAGGCATCGTTTACATGGCTCCATACCGCAACCGGCATGACGCATCCTCCGGCGCCGGCCCGGAATAAATCCACGTATTAAACCCGAGCTGCGACCAGGAACCTTCGCCCAGGCGGGCGCAGGCCAGATCCTCGTTAGCGAGGGTAATATCGGCGTCCCAGAGGAGAGGCTGATCCGTATAGGTGTGGATCAGTTTACACATTTTTTGAAACAGGGGCTTGTCCGGGAGGAGCCTCTCGAAGGATTCACCCGACAGGGGGCCGACCCGAACCCGGAATTTCCCCATGCGGTCGGCGATTTCCGTGCCGAGATAGGCCGTCTCTCCCAATTGGTTTCCCCGCTGCCCGAGATACATCAGCTGATCTTCGGGTATCGACGCCATCCGCTCTACGGCCTGTTCAATCTCCACCGTCTCGCCGAGGTTGTCGGCCAAAAGGGCTCGCAACCCTTCCGCCGAGCGTGGAAGCTGGTTGAAGAGGCCGGTGTAGCGGATAAGCCCATAGGCATCGTCCAGGCCGTCCCGGAGGACGGACCCCTCAAATCCGAGGAGACAATAAAGGCGATGGAGGGCCTCGGCATCCCGGGATTCCCCTATTCTATAGAACAGTCGATACTGACCCCAAACGGCGAAATATAAAGAATAGATCCTGGAGTTGAAAATATCCACGAAATCGCGACTGACGGATCGATCCTGGGCCAGTTCCTGGAGAAGGTCCTCCGTGTAAAACGTAGGCAGTGGTGACGCTGTGCCGTAAAGCCCCAGGAAGGTGGCCGTGATCGAAAAACGGCTGGGCAGGTCCGGCAGTTGCTTGACCGACGTCACATCCGCCTCGGGAAAGGCAAGCGAAAGCTCCGGCCGGGTCCGGATACGTCTCAGAAGGTCGTGGATATCCGTATCGGGACCCTCTTGCCGGCCCAACAAAAACAGCAGGAAGCGAACAGTCTGGATAAAAGAGAAATGATGTCCCTCTTCCAGAAGCTGTTCCTTCAGATAAGCGGTCTGTCTCCCAATTTTGCCGGCCACAGGAATGATTCTCCAGAGAGGTTTTCTTTCAATTCGAACTGAGTAAACGCGTTAATGCTGCTGTAGACCCCGAAAAAAGCGTCCATAACGGCGCCGAAAAGGTAAAGGTCGCCCAGACCGGCAAAATGATCCTGCCGCGCCGACAGTGTCAGAGACTGCCCCCGGAGAACCGAACCCCGGACCAGACGATCGGCGGGAGCGGTCTGAAAATCGGAGATGCCCTCGATCCGCTTGAGGTTGGCAGTAACCTTGGTCTTGTCCCTTGCTTCCGGAAATAGATATAATTGCAACAGCTCCCGCAGGTTCTCGGCGTTGGCCAGAGGAAGGTAATTCAGAGACAGATGGGCCAGAAAGCGCCAGGCCGCATTATGTCCCAGAGGGGGGTCAATGGATGACGTCGGCGGCAGGACATTCCGAAAGGTTAAAAGTCCCGGCGAGTCGGATGTCTGAACGGAGATGTCCCCGAGCTGCAATTTATCGGGCAGGTCGCCGTTCGTACAGGTCAGACCGATGGCAAGCGTCTCCTTCACCGGTTCGGGACCCTCCGGGGGATAGGCAAAGGAGATGAAAACCTCCGGCGCATCCGTAATGGGAGAGCGGGCATAACTCACCTCGTAGGCAGTCGACTGGCCGTCCTGACGGTGGAAGAGTTCCAGGGGGGTGTAATTTTTCTTGGCCACCGTCCCCTGTGCATAACCCGTCACGCTGTCCACACTGAAGACCTGATAATGACGGGAGTCTTTCCCTGCCGGCTGAACACGGATCTTTTCGAGGCGATGATCGAATATGAAGGGGTCTGCCTCATGCTTGAAGAGGTTGATGACCGGCGTGGCGTTCAAGATAAAATGATCTTTCGTGATCTTTGGCGGCGCGACCGGGGCCGGACGCAACTCGAAAATGATTTCAAACTCTTTTCCCTTCCCCCGGTCGATCCATTCATCCCAGCCCTGCAGTTCCAGAAAGGTAAACTTCCGGGGAAGGACAAAATACTCGTGGAGGATCCGGTATCCCCCAAAGGCGTGGGTTGGGTAGGACAGAAGATTGTTCCTCATGTCGAAGCCCGACGCCTTGAGGGCGGAAGGCGGCAGCGTGCAGGGTTGGCCCCCGCCCACGGGATTGAGGATGATCCGGTCCAGGTAATGGGTCAGGAGCATGAACAGGTCCGTCGCCTCCGTGTAGCTGCCGCCGATGAAGAATCCGAGACGGCCGGGCCGCCACCGGGAGAGATCCGGTCCCGTCAGCTCCATTTGAAGACTGATGCGGGTTAGCCGTCCCGTGGACTGGGTCAGGTCCGCCGCGACAAGGCGCAGGGGATGGACATCGATATCGAAGGCCGTCTGAAAAAGGCAAGGCGTGTCATCGACGGGAACGGAGGCCAGCGAGGTGCCCTTTTTGACGGCGACCGTTTCCGGCAGGTTCGGTTTGGGATAGAAAACGACGATGGACGTCGCCGGGATAGGCCTGACGTAATGGGGGAAAATGACGTTCAGCAAGGCATGAACGATTTCCGGAAAATCATCTCGGGTCTTTTGATGCAAGAGCCCCGTCAGAAAGGCCACACCCTCCAGAAGCCGCTCCACGTCTGGGTCGGCTGTGGGACCACTCAGCATCGGCGCTGTGGCGGGGTGGGCCTTGGAAAACTCGACAGCCAACTGGCGGAGATTCTGGAGTTCCTGCTCGTAGTATTTATTAAACATAACGAAACGAACCTATTCTTCTATACGGACCATGCCTTCGGCGGTGACAACTGTTTCCAGAACGATGGGGAGGGCGCCGTCCCGATCATTGCTGATGGCTCCCTCCAATTTGAAACGCAATAAGGACGTTTCTCCGGCTCTCGGTTCAAACAGGATATCCACCTTTCCCAAGCGGGGTTCATATTTTTGGATGACTTTTTGGATGACCTGCTGCAGTTCATCTGCGGCCGCCGTAAGATCCTCTCCGGGGAAGTTCGTCATATCGGGCATACCGTAGTCGTCCGCGATGGGGACGCTTCCCTGACGGGTGTTCAACATTTTCTGAAGATGGTTCATAACGGAATGGACACCCAGGGAGATATCCCTCGTACCGCGAACCGCCGGCATTTTCTCCAGGTGCCTGATCCTTTCAAGGAGCGCCTCTTCTACCATATTCACCTTCATCTCCCTAAATAAAGGGGGGAAACATTACAGAATCCCCATCCGCTCCCGTAAGGCCGGGAGGTCCCGGGGCCATAAACAAACTACCAGGGCGGGTCCGTGTCTTTCTTTCCGAACCCGCCGCAGCAGTTTTACCTGTGGACACGGGGTAATATTACGCTTTGGGCGCCTTCCAGTTGTCTTCCGCTTCGACGCCGTCAATCGTATAGGTCCAGATGATGTCTTCGTAGGTGAAAGAGATCTCCTGCATATGCTTGAAGGGTTTGTTCTCCTCCATAAACGTTAAGGGGAAAAATTCCCGGGAGTTGACGATGATTGCCTCTTTGAGCTTGATGGTGAAATACTTTTCCTCCTGCCCTTTTTCGCTGATCCGGAAGAAGGTGATCTCCACGTCGCAGTGCTCACCGGAGCAGCAGGCCTGGAAGAGCTTCGGGGTCTGTTTGCCCATGTGGGTCATGACTTTTAAGGGGAGATGGATCCGCTGGCCCGTGGGCAGACCGGTGTGGGTGTCCCTGGGAATCTCGACACTATGGTCCATTTGATAGCACAGGATCATGTTCTCTCGGCCCTGCTGGGGGCAGTCGCCCTGGATTTCACCTTGATTCTTGCCTGTTACTTTCATGTAAATGGTCATTGCCATGGTTTGTGTTCTCCTTTCGCGGTGTTATATTGGTTTTTTATATGAGAATCCCCTTACCCCTTTTGCCGAAGGGGAATTGGGGGAGATTCTCATGTTTCGTTGTGATGACTGTCAATCATAGTGGCCAAGCCTTGCGCACATCCCTACTTCTTATCCAGCTTGCCCGCCAGAGACAGGGTAAACGAGGCGCCCATGTATTTGAAATGGGGCTGTACCGTCAGATTCACGCGGTACCAACCGGGATCACCTTCCACATCGGTTACCGTAACCTGGGCCTTTCTGAGGGGCCGCCGGCTCCGTACGCCCGGAGAAACATTGTCCTGGTCGGCAATGTATTGACGGATCCAGTTGTTCAGCTCTGTTTCCAGATCACCTCTCTCCTTCCAGGTGCCGATGTTCTCCCGCTGGATCACCTTTAAATAATGGGCCAGACGGTTGATGACAAAGGTGTACGGGAGCTGCGTTCCCAGCTTGTAATTTGTTTCCGCCTGCTTTCCTTCTGTCGTATTGGCGAAAACTTTGGGCTTCTGGACGGAATTGGCCGAGAAGAAGGCCGCATTGTCGCTGCCTTTTCTCATGGTCAGGGCGATGAATCCCTCCTCTGCCAATTCGTATTCACGCCGCTCGGAGATAAGAATCTCCGTGGGAATCTTCGATTGCAACTCACCCATGGCTTCGTACTGATACACGGGCAGATCATCCACGGCCCCGCCGCCCTGAGGACCGATGATGTTGGCGCACCAGCGGTACTGGGCAAAACTGTCGCTGATTCGAGAGGCAAAGGCAAAAGCGGAATTGCCCCAGAGGAAGTCCTTATTGCCTTCGGAAACGTTCTCTTTGTAGTTAAACCCTTTGACCGGCTGCGTATCGGGTCCGTAGGGAATCCGCAGAAGGAAATGAGGCAACGTAAGGCCGACGCAACGCGAATCCTCGGACTCACGGAAGCCCTGCCATTTGACGTATTGGGGCATTTCAAAGATGGATTTCAGGTCTTTGAGGTTGGGCAGGCCGGAGAAATCCGTCAGGCCAAAAAACTCGGGACCCGCCGCGGCAATAAAGGGTGCATGGCCCATGGTGGCCACACTGGCCAGCGATGAAAGGAGTTTGATGTCCTGGGGGCCCGGGCCGAATTCATAGTTGCCGACCATCAAACCATAGGGCTGGCCGCCGAACTGTCCGTATTCACTTGTGTAGGCGGTCTTGTAGAGACCCGATTTCGTGATTTCCGGGGCATCCTCAAAATCGTCCAGCAGGTCCTGTTTACTGGCATTGACAAGTTCAATCTTGACGTTTTCCCGAAAGTTCGTCTTGTCTATGAGGAATTTCAATGAACGCCATGCCGATTCCAGCTTTTGGAACTGTTCATTATGGAGGATCATATCCACCTGGGCGCTCAGTTTTTCATCGAGATTGGCGATCATTTCGTCTACGATGGCAGGCACCGCCTTGACCCCCTCCTTCTCCGGTTTCAGCATCTCGTCGAGAAAGGCCTGAAGGCCGCGTTTGGTCATGGTATATCCGTCATCCGTCGGTTTCAGCCGGGTTGCCTGAACGATTTCATCGATCAGGGATCCTTCTCCGACCGCTGCCGGGGCTTGTGCCTCTTGAGCTTTTTTTTCTTCTTCAGCCATATGTCCTTCCTCCCTTATCCTTCAATGTTCAGTTCTTTTAAAAGCCGTTCCCGAGCGCCCGGGTCCTTGACGATATCCTGGACTTTCTTGCGAAATTCAGGGACATTCCCGAGGGGACCCTTCAGCGCCTTCAGGGCTTCCCGTAACTCGATCAGTTGCCGGAGCTCGGGAACCTTCTGGATGATCGTATCCGGATCGAAATCCTTGATCTTTTTAAAATCCAGATCGATCGTCATTTGGGCATCAGGGGCTGATGAAAGCTTGTTGGGAACTGACGCCTTCATTTTGACATCTGATGCGGCCAGGACATCATTGAAGTTGTCCTTATCGATGTTGACCGGTTTACGATCTTCTACTGTCCGACCATCCTGCGCGCCTGTAAAATCGCCCATCACAAGAAACTTCAAAGGCAGTTCGACCTCTTCTTTTGCATCTCCGGTCGCGGGCCGGTAAACAATATTTACACGTTCTTTGGGTGCAACAGATGCTTCCTTTGACATACTTCACCTCCATTATTTTTTAATAAAGATCAGCGTCCATACGTATAAGCATTTTCTATGCCTGACGGCTAATATTCCTGACTATATATGAGTTCAAGTAGATAGACGCGGACGGTGTTTGCCGCAAAGGCATTTTTGTCCTGATATTCCGGACAGTGTCCGAACATTCCGGAACGAGTCCGATAATTCCGGACATTATAAAACCACTTAGATGAAATCCATTGCCTTGACAGGGTCCAGCTTTGCAAGACGATTGAGGATCATTCCCATCTGATTCTGATCCTGTTCAGGCTGTAGGCGTAACCCTGTTAATATGATGGTAAAAGCCTCCATGGCGAGGCTTGGCTCCCATTGCTCGATTTTATGAGTGTCGATGGCGGCAAGCATGTCCTGCATCTGCGGCAAGGCCAGACGGGGTTGTTGTATCTCGAAAAGAAGACGACACAAGCCATGTTGCCATAAGAATCTCTCCTTTATTGACGCTGGGCGGTTCAAATCGTCAGTAAAATGACGTAGGGCCTCTGTCATTTTGTTGTCCCGGATTAGCTTTCGTGCCTCAACCAATGCCTCCTCCACCGCCTTATTTATGCTTCCTTCCCCAGGCGATGCATTCCCCGTTCCATTTCCAGCCTGCTTCTCGTTCAGGGACTTCATCCAGGTCCTTGTTTGATTATCCGCAAATGCCGTGCCATCTTCGAAAGACAGTTTTTCGACTCCGGGAAGCCGTTTGATATACAGCAAGGTCTCAGCAGCGACCATGTCTGCGCCTTCCGGGCATCCCAGTTGTTCCAGGGATTCCGCAACATAGCGGCTTAAATCAAACCAGAACAGGAACTGCCGGACCCTTGATTCGGCTGCCTGAACCAGATCCTTCCAGTTGTGCGACTGGTAGAGGCTCTGCAGGGCACTGACCACCTGGCTGTCCGGGCCCGGGATATAGGTCTTACTGCCTGTGGCCGGGGGAAGTTCGGTAACGGATGTCCAGGCAGCGATGCGATTCAACTTGAAGGCAATGGGATGCGGCGGATCCAGGCTGCCGAGACCTGTGGAGACACGCCCCAGAACATCCAAGGCTTGATTCAGCATTTTTTCCGCATCGGTATTTGCCGGGTCGAATTCGGGAATGGAGGCCGCCGGCTGAACGGAAGAAACCGGTGCCGATCCGGACGGCGGCGGGGGAGACTGCACGGTTTCCGGGGCTGCCGTGATCTCCTCTTTCCCCACGACTCGCGTTGCGATCTCGTTAATGATGGGGATTAGGATGGGGGCATCTTCCATGTTTTCCGAGAGGAACCGGTCGAGGGCGTTCAGATCCTCCAAAAAGCGGCCCCGGTCATTCATGGCCCACTGTTCCTGGGGCAGGGATTGAAGACTGTCCCTTAAA
This sequence comes from uncultured Syntrophaceae bacterium, assembly GCA_964492965.1. GTDB lineage: Bacteria > Desulfobacterota > Syntrophia > Syntrophales > UBA8958 > CAZBME01. The sequence goes on from CAZBME010000002.1 coordinate 129,642, forward strand.
TGATCGGTCAACCATTCGACGGCGTTCTTTCGGCCCCGCATCCTTTTTTTGATGGGAAACATGTCTTCCCAGAATGTCTCCAGGGCCTCCCGGAGGACATGGATGCCCTTGGCCAGACCGCCCAGCCCTTCACTTTTCTGCAGTGCGACGCAGAGGTAAGTCATAACCAGAAGGTCCTTTGACTTTTCCTCCAGAATCCTTACGGCAACCACAATGATCTTCTTCCAGTCCATGCTGCCCGAGAAGGTTGGTGATGACAACTTCTCAATTTCTGCATTGAGGGCTTCAAAATCCGGGTCGCTTCTTACATCCTGACCTGCCGGTAAGGCGCCCGGGATGGGTTTCTTGCCCAGTTCCGTAAAATCCATAAAAAACCTTTTAAAAGCAAGTTGGCATTAATTTCCGCCGCACACCACAATATCCTGGGGAACCTGGGACGGCACTTTTTTCAGCAGTTGTATGACGGGTTTGCTGCCACTGATTTTATACGACACTTTAATCGATGAGATGCCGAGACGGCTCAAGCGGCTTTTTACCTCGGGAAAATCATCGGCAATGAAGGTATGGCTGCCGTCCTTAAAGTCGGCAAGCAAGCCGGCAAAACCCATACGGCCCTTATAGACTTTGGTGAGGGTGATGTCCGGGAATTGGATTTGCATGGTCGCATCGGCGCATTTGTCCGGAGTCCAGCGGAAAGTAGCTTTCTGGGGATAATTGAAATTCTTCAATTGAACCTGGCCGTCCGTGCATTGCAACGTCAGGATGTTGGCGTAGGGATCCAGGGCAGCATCATCATTGGCCGTAATGGGGAGGGTTTCCATCTGCACCAGGTATTCGGGTTGATAATTGACGACGCCCTCGGCGCCGGCGTTGAGAAATTCCAGGAACACCGGGGTAAAGGGGATGGATGATTCTACGCCTGCCTTAATGGAGGCCCGGCGGGCAATATAGCCCGATTTGTTTTTTCCGATGAATGGTTTCGCCGGGCCGTTGATAAATTTCCAGACAAGGCCGGCCGTCGGATCGAAAAGCAGATGGGGGAATTTATCTCTTGAAGCCCCCTCAAGCCCTCCCAGGACCTGTCCATCCCATTGCTGTTTCAGATAACAGGCGGTTTGCCTTACACAGAACCCAAGCAGATAATCGATGGGCCCCAGAACAGTATTCCAAACATCCGACAGATCGCCTTTGACCTGAACCAGGCTTTTCATCTTCAGGTAATTGCTATAGGCCAGATAAATCGTGGCGTTGCTCGGCTGGGTCGTATCCGATGGCAGGGTGAAAAAATCGGAGGCCATCCGGAAACCCACTTCCCGGGATGTGGCAACGGGAGAGATCTTATCCAGGGAAGCGACATAATCCTGCCAAACCTTGGCCATCGCCTCCCTTTTGTTGATGGCGTCGAGGCTCTTCTTGTCCACGTCCGTTTTGATCTCCTGGGTCAACTTCTCCTTTTCCCCGGACAGTTTGTCCAGCAAAGATCCCTGAGTCTTCTTCGTTTCGCTCTTTGCCAGTTTCCTGACCTCGTTGAGTTCGATGACCATGGCAACCCAGGGCTGGACTTGATCAGCATGGATCCAGGACGTGTCATCGGCAATGCGTTCAATGAGCCGGAAATAGGGGTTGTGATCCGTGGTCATCAGTACAGCAGCATTCTGCTGGCTGGCCGATGTCTGCAAGGTGAGTGCCCCATCGTCGAAATGACGGGCAAATGCAGACCAGCTTTTCTGATATTGCTGCTGATACCAACTCCAGAAATCACGTTTCTTTGTCGCGAGAATATTCTTGTCCGGCAATGCCGTTTCAATCATGGCGATAAAGGACTCTATATGTTTTCGGCCCAAATTCGTATAGGCGCCGGGAACGGTAACCTGTTCGCCGTACCCCGTGCTTTCCGGCTCTCCCCAGAACTCCTTCAGAGTTACGGACGGGGCATCGGGTATCCATTTTTTCACTAGCCATTTCAGATCGACGGTGTTGCGCTGGAGATCGTGCAGGGCGTTATGATAGAGTTCAAGCTTAGCTTGAGCCGTTTGCTTATCGCCCGTCCAGGTAAGAAATGTGTAGTAGTTATCCGCATAAAGGGCAGCAACGTCCCGCGGCAGCGTGGGGTAAAAGGAGACGAGAAGCTCTGCCGCACTTTTCTTGAAAACCACCGACGGGATCACCTTGCCGTTTTTCACATATTCACCAAGGACATGGATCCGGGCAACGACATAAGAGATATAATCGGCCACCTTATCTTCCGGGGTGTGGACACCGATGTTCGATACGCTTCTGAGCAGATCGCCGTCGAAGCGCTTCTCGATGCTCTGGTCGAATAACCGGACATACCTTCTTTTCAAGGCCGCCTCCAGCTCCCTGCTTTCCGTGAGCCCGAGACGGGGGATGAACCAGTAACCGTTCGCTTTTTCCATACTCAGGATTTCAAGCCTCATTTTTTCCAGGAAATAGGGATCTGCGGAGGTATCATTCGCCAAGGCGGGCAGGCGCGCGAACTCGGTTTTGAACTTGTTGATGACCATGCGATTGTGGACATACGATATGGTAAGAAGCCCGCAGAGGAACAGGCAGATCAGAAGCCAGGTCATGAGGGCGGCGCTGTTTGTCACCCGTCGCCAGCGTATAAATTCCAGGATGGGGCGAAACAGGGACCGGTCGCCGGGCAGGATATTCTTGAAAAAATCGACCAAGAATAAACATTTGCCCTTTTTGTCGGCTTTTTCCGTCTTGGGGACCGAGTGAATAAAGTCCAGAAACTCCGACTGAGGCTGCCCTTCCTGTGTGGCGCTGGAAAAATAGAGCCCTCGGAAAAGAGGGGTTTCCTGATAAGGATTTTCTTCAAAGACGGCTTTAGAAAATTCAATCAACCCCGGTTTGAGTTTATCAAACTCATTCGGAAACATCAAACATGGCGGACTGCCGGCCTGGAGCCGGGAAATGAAAGTCAACCGTAAGTCTCGAAGGGTTTGCGATATGTCCTTCCACGCATTTTCCAGAAACTCATGCCAGTAGGGATTCAGAGACCGGTTCATGCAGCCCATGGCTTGAGACATTTCACTTTCCGGCAGCGGCGTGTCGAAGAAGTCGATGAAGCCGTAAACGAGATCCATTTTAGTGACCAGCAGGTAAACGGGGAACTTTGCTCCCACCACACGCATGAGTTGATCGATCCGCTTGCGGATATTCTGGCCGTCTTCCCGAAGCTTGTTGGGGTCCGCCGCCTTCAAGTCCTCCGCAGAAACGGTGATGATCAGGCCGTTTAATGGCTCCCGGCGGCGATACCGGGACAGGAGAGCAAGAAATTGCTCCCATTCTTCCCTGTCTCTGGCTTCTTCAATGGGGATCGTATAACGGCCGGCGGAATCCAGGATGACGGCTTCTTTAAAAAACCACCAGTCGCAATTCCGGGTGGAGGGAATCCGACCTTTCCCGGCCATTTCCGTCAGGGGCGAACTGAGCCTGGCGTTGTTGATGGCGCTGGTCTTACCCGTTCCCGACTCTCCAATGATCAGATACCAGGGCAAGACATAAAGAGGATTGCCTTTCTTGCGCAGATAGGAATCGTGCAGCAACTCGACAGATTCCTTCCAGTGTTGCTGAAGATCTTGAAGTTGTTGCCTTTCATGAAGGGGGGCCGTTTTGATGGCTGCATCGTCCAGCTCGACGATGCGGCGGACAAACTTCTTTTCCCGGCGACGCATATAATATCGCTTCAGAAAGAACAGGCCCATGATAAGGCCCAGGATCCCCGCCATGATAGTCAGGCCAACCCACCAGGCCCATCCCCTGTTGATCGTGAGAAGGGCGATCAGTCCTGCCAGGACAGCCAGACCAAGGATGATCAACAAAATTTTCAATGTCTTTTTCAGCAAGGTATGATCCCCTCGTTATATTCGTTCCGCAACGAACGGGTTTGACCGGTAGGCCTCATCAAGCTCATGTCCCCAGATAGGCTTGGACCAGCTTGCCAAGATCATTTTTGTAGAAAACAAAAAGGGATATCAAGAGCACAAACGATCCGGCCATGACGATCAGATGAAAGAAAGAGAGCCCGTGCTGCCATATCCGGCGCTTTTCGGGGATGGAGGCTACCGCATAGGCGTCGGGGAATAGGATCTCCGAATGGTCGTTTAGTTCCGACGGATCGTGAATCAGGAAAAGGTTGGCCTGCCGGATTTCCAGCAGTTTATTTTCATCCTCGGGGGAAAAGAAACGGCCCTTAAATCCCATGGCAAGACAATATAGATAAACCTCACGGACTTGCCCTTTTTCCGGGGAAAGCGCCGACAGGCGGATAAAGAATTCCTCTCCTCCGTTCATGGTTTGGAAATAGACCCGTTGCAGTTGCCTGCTTTCCCATTTATCTTTTTCAGACCAATCCGAGCAGAGCAGCATTTCATCGGTCCATGTGCAGACAGCAAACCAAGCCTCCTGCCAGTCTTTATCAAGACAGCCTTCCTCCTCCCCCAGCTTTAGGGCACGCTGATACAGGATATCATAGCGTTGCCGCACATTTTCGTAATCTTGCGGCTCGCCTGCGTCGAATTCACGTAATAGATGCGTCGTATAACTCATCACTTCCATGAATGTATCGCTCAACCTCATAAAATCACCTGTTCATCGATCAAAATAAAATCCCTTGTAGTTCGTCTTTAATTACCGCCTGATAATGATGATTTCGGCAGTCGTCTCCTCGGGCGCTTCATTCCAGTATAGGCAAATATTTGCATTCTTCTGAATGTCCGCCCACTCGGCGCTGCTTCGATCCAGCTTAAAGTACAGAGAGTCCGCCCGCCTCGGCAGTCCAGGCGGTAAAATGGTCATCAGATCGAAAGGCATGCCGGGCAAAGCCCGTTTTACGAGGAGGGGCATCTTTTCTGTGCTGCTGATCTTGACCATGTGTTGGATCACTTCCCGGACAGCGTCGTCATCTCCACCTGTTTTTAATATCAGATAGAACATGTTCCGGCTGTCAAACGTATCGGGGGGAATCTGGGCTCTGAAATAATCGCCCTCGCGGTTGAAGTAGATAACATTTTCCGCGCCGATCATGATTTGACTCAGCAATTCGCCGATCAGCGTTTGGGCTTCCATGAAGCAGGTCCCGAGATTTTCGTGATCATAGGCAGGAAGCAGATCCGTCCCATCCTTCAATTTCCCGAGAGAGTCGATGCGATCGGAGAACGTGCTCAACTCGCCGACGAGCTCCCGGATGAGGGCGTAGGCATTCCATGGATGAATATGGGGCGTTTCGGTAATGTGATGCAGAAGCGGCGCATAACGGTTCAGGGAACGCAAGGCCAGCAGATAGGTCAGGGCATTGGCATCTCCTTCCTGTATCTGCATTCCCCGGGGCTGTTTATATTCTTCGAGAACACGGCAGCGCGAGGTGACTTGCTCCCTGATGTTTTTAACGACGCCGAGAATAACGTCCGAACAGGCCATTGTTAATGAAGGGGGCGCAAACCGAGGGGACAGGATGGTATCGTGGCCGTCAAATTCCAACTGGGCAATGGGGATCAGATCATAATCCCCGGCATCAGGAACCTCGCTTTCCCAGAAAATTCTCAGGGCATGATAAAGGTATTTAATTTGCGCCTCCGAACCGGATTGGTGAAGGTCCGTTATATTTTCGGGGTCTGCGGGAGACACATAGCGGCTATTGGCCGCCTGAAGGTCATTGGACTGCTTCAGTATCGTCACGTTGCTGTGGCTGCGGTCCCATCTTCGCAATCCGATATAGACTTTAAGCGGTTTATCCGATTCCACCCATGATCCCTTAAAAGACCGTGATTGGAGCATGGCATTGCCGGGATAAGCAACCCAGGTGCCGTCGCGGAAAAGCACGCTGCCATCAACAATCTCGAGCACTTGGTTTTTCAGGGCCGACTCCTCGATACGCATCCGGCATGTCCCCCAGAAATACGGCTGGATAAATGTCTGCAACGGAAAGAGAAGAGAGCGGGCATGAAGATCATTCTGCTGAAAGTGTTGCGGTTGCAGGAAAAGACCCTGATACCAAAAGATAGGTTTCATCGGTTCTGTCATTGGGCACTTACCTCGTGAATGGAATTGGGTCCCATAAATAATGAAATATTAAGTTGGCCGATACCGGAGACGGTTGTCCTGAACCCATAGATACCCTTCTTATCGACAATAACGGGAATTTCAAAGGTCCGGTTGACCTGACCGGGCTGCAAGTCATAATAACCTGCAACAACGGCAACGTATTGTACATTCTCGGTGCGGTCCAGCAAAAGGGTTTTCTTTTCGTTCGGTTCCACAAAAAACTGATCGACGCCAACAACGCTGGGATCAAACCGGTCGGCCTGCATGAGCCGGTTCAGCCCGTCGGGTGTTTTAATCAAAGAGTTATATGCGTTCAAGCCGTTAAGCTGGTAAACGACCAACAGGATCGTATGAGCCCTGTTTTCATAAAAATTGAGATTAACTGCCGATGTGTATTGAATCTGAATGCCTTTGGGCCAGAAGATTCTCGCCGGAGCTTTCCCTTCCGTCATAGGCCCTGCCGGACCGGCCGGCGCTGATGAGGCTGCCGTTGGCGACGGCATTACAGACCCCTGGGGACCCGCGGTGGAGTCGGTTTTTTTTGCGCAAGCGGTGAAACACGATAACAGAAGGATCGTGAAGATACCTGTAATGATATTCCTATGGAGCGGCCGCAATGGGATCATAAGGGACACCGTCGGTTTTCCTTCTGATTCTTTTGGTATGCTACCACTTGTTGAGTATTTGTTTCATTGTAATAGGCTCAGACAAGGGTGTCAACATATTATGATTGAAGAACAAGCTATCCCGCAACAAGCTTCGGGGTAGCTTACCCGGAACGATTTTAAATAATCATTTGCGTACCGGTGTTCCTGAGTTCTTGAGCTTATCCTGCATTTCAGGGCTCAATTTTTTGACGAGCTCTGCATTATACGAACCGGTAGGCATTGGCTTTATACTTGGATCTCCATTTGGATTAACCGTGTATATATTATTATTTATGATCTGCTGCGCCGCAACAGCATAAGAACGCGATTTCGCCGCGGGCGTACCGTCTTTGACTGCCGGATCAACATTGGTCGTAACGATTGAAATGGTATTGTCGCTATTGAGGTAGATCTCAAAAGTTCGGAACTGCTGAGGGAAATCCCTTAATGAGGAGGTTTCAACCTGCCAGAAGCTATTTTCAGGAGCGGCGCCGGAAAATGCTTTAACAGTATTTAAATGACGATGTCCGGCAATCCACAGCATGAAATTCGGATGTTTCTGAAGTTCATTAATCAGATCCGTCTGGGATACGGCATTCCTGGCATCGGTCCACCAGCCCATCCCGGAACCGGGCGTTTCAACACCTAGCGGTATGTGCGCAGCGATGATCATGAGCTGCCCCTTAGCCTGACCATCCGCAAGTTCTTTTTTGAGCCAGTCATAACGTGCCTGATCAAGAAAGCCATGCCCATGAATATCGACAGAGCCATCGTCTTCCCTTTGTGTATCGTCAAGGACGATAACCTTGATCGGCACAGCCGACTTCGGCACAAAGCTATAGCAGGCAAAGCCGTTTTTGGCGTCGATCAGGTTGAAGCCGTGACCGACCGGATGTGAAGATGTGGCAAAGAATTCGTTCATCCATTCATTTCTCTTAAGCGAACGGCGGTCCGGGTCGGCTACAATCTTGGGAGGGCTGCCGAACATTCCCACAGGTCCGGCACCTACAATATTGCCGTAAGGCGTTGAACCATCAAGTATCCCCATATAGTAATCATGTCTGTTTATGTTTCTGGGATTGGCGAGAACATCTCCCGTCGCGAATACCGTATCGCTGATGTAGGACTTTCGAAGTTCATCGTTCACAGGGATTGAACCAATCCATAAATGATCGTGGTTGCCCATTGTCTGATACCAGGGGATTGTCCTATCAAGCCCGGCGGCCTTGTAAGGTTTCTGGTAATCGATGGTGTCGGCTCCAGCATGGGCGCCGGAACTTGGGGTGATAACCTTGCCGTCAAGGACATCGATATACCATCTTAGCTCGTTGTACTGGGTGCTGTTGCAGGTGTCGCCGAGAGAAATACCGAAATCAACCGGATTTTTTTTATGAAGGGCGTTTACCGTCTGAACGGCTGAGTCGAGAACATGAGTTGTATATAGCATAACCGGTGAATATATCGACGTAACAAATGACCATGGCGCTTTGCCCTTCGACGGGTAGATCAATTGCTGAAGATAGATCAACTGGGAAGGAGATTCTTTGTCGGTGATATGGATGTCGGTTATGGCAAAGAAATTCAAAAGTTTTGCTTTTTTAACAGCTGCTGCCCCGGAATAACCAACCGGCATAATATCAAGCCGCTTTCCGTCATCGATCCCGCTGCCGGCCTTCCAGGCGCCATAACCGTATTGATTGTATTTTGAAACCTCATCGAGAAGAATCGTCACCGAAGGTTTTGGATTAGGCACGACCGTATTCTGGCGCGTCGTAAGAACATCGGAAGCAATCGGATAGCCTTCGAGCTGACTTTGATTGCTGATAAAGCATTTTGAGCATCCTGCTGATGAGAAAATCAGCATGCCCGTTAAAAAGACTAAACAAAACATTTTTAATACATAAGGTGGTTTCATAAAACGCCTCCTCCATTTTACTGACTGCATATGATGACCGGCTCCTTGTGGCTTTGCATCTTTAGTGAAAGATATCGACCTACGTATTGGTTGATACAGCACAAACAATTTTGATCATTTCTGCTCTTTACATGAGAACTTTTTGCCTCTGTTTGCAGCATTTTCCCGAATATAATAGAAGTAAAAAAGGATAATCTAAACGACAAAAACCCCTTTGGAGTCCTCTCAATAAGAAGCCGCGTCCATGCGTACAAGCACTTTTTGTGCCTGACGTCATGGAAATTATAATTATAAATGATTATATGTAGATAGCAGGAATTGACCGTTAGCGTGAAGACAATTTGATCCTAGTTAGCGTCAATATTTTGCCGATTGCTTGACGGCAGTGTCATTTTTGAGACAATAATCGTGACGGGAAGGGCTTTTACAGCGGAATCATTATTGTCTTGCCCTTCCGGACAGAGTCCGGACATCCCGGAATGAGTCCGATGATTCCGGACAGAATATTCAGGAGCCGAGAGATTGGATTAAGATCATGTCCATAAATAAGCCTTAAAGGTTCGCCTCGCATCTTTATACACTCCTTTCCAATGTCTCGATCATAAGAAATCCTCGTCATCATTCTGCTACGACTGCGGGTTTATTCAATCGACCAGGGAAATTATCGTGTAAATATGAGCGCAAACTCCAGCAGCGTTATTTACGTACAAGATCCAATTTCCATTATTTCAGAAGGCTAACGCATCTTCCACGCAGGCTTTCTTTTCTCGGCGAAGGCCTTCGCGCCTTCCCGGGCATCTTCTGAACCCCATACGGCATCTATCAACCCCAGGCTGAGGCGATATCCATAATCCATAGGCACCTCAAGGCCTTGCTTGGCCATCTGTTTCACGGCGCGAACCGCCAGCGGACCGTTCTCGCAGATAATCTCTGCCATCCGGGTCGCCGTGGGCATCAACTCGCCCAGAGGAACCATTTTCGTCACGATGCCGATCCGGTAAGCCTCTTTTGCATCGATGGGCTCACCGCTCATAAGCCACCACATGGCATTGGACAACCCGATAAGGCGGGGCAGAGTGAACGTCCCCGAGGGAGGGCACAGTCCTCGCTTGACTTCGGCAAGAGCGAATACGGCATTATCCGAACAGATACGGACATCGCACCGTAATGCCAATTCAAGCCCTCCGCCATAGGCGACACCGTTTATGGCGCAGATGGTCGGTTTTCGTTGCTCCAACACGGGAGGGCGCTGTGACCACCGAACAGCTTCGGCACCCTGCAATGCCCTTTCCGCGGCTTCCTTGAGATCGAGACCGGAACAAAAAGCCCGTTCGCCGGCCCCGGTATAGATGGCTACCCAAGCATCATCGTCCGCTGCAAATTGCGCTTCCGCCTGAAGCAGCGCCTCCCGAAGCTCCGCGCCCAAGGCATTGAAACGTTCAGGACGATTAAGGGTTATAAAAGCGATTCTGTCTTTTTTCTCATAAAGAACATACGACATGATGCTTCCTCCTTTCGTTCCTATAAGGATTCCCATCAAATTTTTGAAGGAACCCTTCAGCCGGTTCTCTCTGCTTATTACGCCTTAACGAAAACTTCCTCGAGCCGCTCTCAAGGTGTTGTTCGTTGTGCATCCTTCTTCCTGCTGACGACTTTCAGCGTTCCTTCAATGTGGGTTTCGCCCCAAAGGGCTATGGCCTGAAGCACAGGCCTCAAATCCCTTCCTTTTTCGGTCAGGACATAAAGATAGCGGGTTGGTTTTTCCTGATAGGCCTTCTTCCGGATAATTTCATTCTCCTCCAGCCATTTCAGGCGATCGGTGAGAATGTTCGTTTTAATTCCTTCAGGGGAAGCGACAAAGTCACAGAATTTTTCCTTCCCCTTGAAAAGGTCACGGATAACCACAAGGGTCCACTTGTCTCCCAATATATCGAGACTGCTGGCGACAGGGCATTTTGAACGGAATTCCTTTGTGCGCATGGGAAACCTGACCTTTTGCATGGGGTAGCATATTAACTTGCTTTTTGCAACTGATAATTGTATCATCATGTTAGATTAATATAACGAGGACATGACCTATCATGGATAATCCCGATACACCCCGCACCATGGATCAACGCACACGCATTTTGCTTGAGGCACCCGTGATCCCGACGCTTTTCCGCTTGGCCACACCCAATATCTTTCTTGCCTTTATGCAGGCGCTGGTCACCCTCGCCGATACCTGGTTCATCAGCCATACCGGCACGACGGGGCTGGCCGGGGTTGCCCTGGTTTTTCCTCTCATCATGTTGATGCAGATGATGTCGGCGGGAGCCATCGGCGGCGGCGTATCCTCATCGATTGCCCGGTCGCTGGGAGCGGGAAACACACCAAAGGCGGAAGCCCTCGCCATGCATGCCCTTCTGATTGCTTTTCTTTTTGGTCTGCTGTTTTCGATCATCATGATCATGGCGGGCCCGCAACTGTATTCGCTGCTTGGCGGACGGGGAGAGGCCCTGACCCGGGCGGTCGCCTATTCCAATATCATCTTCGGCGGCGCCATGACGGTCTGGTTCAGCAACATCCTGGCCAGCATATTGAGAGGAACAGGCAATATGCTATTCCCCGCTATCACCCTGAGCATCGCCGCTGCCCTGCAGATTCTGCTTTGCGGCGCCCTGGTCTTGGGATGGGGTCCATTTCCGGAACTCGGCATCGTCGGAGCAGGCATCTCTTACGTGTGCACTTTCGGTGCGGCTGCCCTGTATTTCGCCTTTCATATCCTGACCGGGCGCAAAGGGCTCCATCTGCATTGGCACACCCTGAAACTGAGCCTGGCTCTTTCAAAAGATATTTTGGGGGTCGGATTGCTCTCATCCTTCAATACCATTCAAACCATTGCCACCGCGGTCATCATTACAGGCCTGGCCGGTTCTTTCGGTACGGCCGCCCTGGCCGGCTATGGTCTGGGCGTCCGCCTCGAATTGCTTCAGGTACCCATCATCTTCGCCATCGGCTCGGCCCTTGTCCCTCTGGTCGGCATCAGCGTCGGCGCCGGAGACAGGCATCGGGCGAAAAGAGTGACCTGGATGGGGGCGGGATTTGCCGCTTGCATAACCGGGAGCGTGGGCATAACCGTTTCCATATGGCCCGGCCTTTGGGCCGGCTTGTTCAGCAGCGATGCTGCGGTTCTCGATGTGGCGTTTCGATATTTACGCATTGTCGGACCGTGCTATCTATTCCTCGGAATCGGGATTGCCCTGTATTTCGCATCCCAGGGCGCCGGAAAAGTCCTGTGGCCCATGCTGGCAGGCAGTTCGCGCTTCATCATCGTCGCCGGCGGCGGTTTGATTGTGATACGTTATCTCAACGGACCGCTGGCCTCATTATTTTTATTGATCGGCCTGGGCATGTTCGTTGTGGGAGCAGGCGCGGCGGCAGCCATTCAGTGGCGTGTCCTGCGTTAACGACATGTGTGTTTTTGCGGATGGCAGAGAATATCAAAACATCGCTTCTTCCCTCGCCTGGAGAAAGCCATGAAGCTCTCTTTGCAACAAAATGAGGATGAAGAAGGTAAGGCAAGGAAGGCCGCTTCTCCTGAGAGCGGCCTTCCTTGATGGCTTAGGGTTTGGTCCAGTCCACAAAATCGCTGCTTACGTTGCGATAATGATTTTTCTGGATCTGCTGAATGACGCAGCCGGCCATCCCCTTGTGATCGGTAGGCGTGAAAGTGAGCGGGGGAGCACCAAATAAACCCTTATAGTTTCGCAAATTCTTTTCCAGTGAATCGACCAGTTTTTCCCTCGTCAAATTGGGACCTGCTTTTTCGAGGGCAATGCTGAGCATTTCGGCAGAAGAGTATCCATATGCGGCGGCAGTATCGGGATCAATCCCGTACAACGTCTTATATTTCTTGAACCACTTCCGGACAAAGGGGATGGGGCTGTCTTCGTAGACCAGCGGCACTTGGGATGCCGTATAGAATCCATCCGCCGAAATGCCGGATTTTTCAGCCAGTGTCGGTATTAATTGGTTCTGTGAACTGGAAAAACCGCCCATATCGATTTTCCACCCAATCCGTGCCAACTCTTTCATGATACCCACGGGCTCACGGATCACCGCTGATGCGATAAGAACATCCGGATTCGCCATCTTCAATTTAGCAATCTGTGAACTGAAGTCAGTGGCCCCCCGCTTGAATGATACCGACGCCACGAGTTTGCTGTCCGGATATTGGGCGATCTGATCCTTTACGCCGTCCGTCTGGGTCGCACCCATTTCATCATCCTGATAGATGACGGCAAATTTCTTGTAACCCTTCTCCTTGTGAAAATATTTCACCAGAGCCCTTCCCTGATCGTAATAGGGGGTAGCACCAAGAAAGCTGTATCGATCGTGGGGTTTGAAAAATTTTTCCGCAGCGGTTACGGGAAACATCTGGGGAATCTTTCTTTCCGAAATGAGGTTCTTGGTGGCCAGTGCCGTCGGTGACCCGGCATTGCTGAGGAAGCAGAAGACCTTGTCGCGGTTGAGTAGCTTCATCGTCGCCATGACCGCCGCTTTGGGATCATACTTGTTATCTTCGTACACATAGCGAAGCTTCCTTCCATGTATGCCGCCGGCCTCATTGATTTCCTTGAACCGCATCTCGATTCCTTTGATCCAGGGAACACTCCAGCCGACGAGGGGGCCGCTCAGGTCATGATGCGCCCCGACGAGAATTTCCTTGTCCGTTATGCCCTCCTCTGCCGGAACCGAACCCGCAGTGAACAAGACTAGCACGGCCAAAGATGCAATGAGAACTAGCTTTTTCATAATTTCCCTCCTTTTTCCTTAAGCTGATTAATGAATATATTGGCTTCCAAACCCTGTTTTTCAGTACATCGATTCGATCAGACTCTCGTACTTCCTGCTGATGAATTTGCGTTTCAGTTTCATCGTCGGCGTGATTTCATCATCGTCAGCGGTCAGCTTGATATCGATGAGCCGGAAATACTTGATCGTTTCCACTTGGGCAAATTTCTTGTTCACCTGTTGGACCTCGTGATCAATCAATTTCTGAATCTCATCGGCTTTTGTCAGGCTGGCATAAGTGGTGAAGGGGACCCGGTGCTCCTGGGCATACTTCATGACATTCTCCTCATCTATCATAATGAGGGCCGTCAGGTATTTCCTGCCGTCGCCGATCACGACGGCATCAGTAATATAAGGGCAGAACTTGAGCTCGTTCTCGATTTCGGAAGGGGTGATGTTCTTGCCGCCGGAGGTAATGATGATATCCTTGAGGCGGTCCCGAATGATCACGTGCCCCTCCTCGTTAATCGCCCCCACATCGCCCGTATGAAGCCATCCATCTACAATCGTTTGTCTGGTCAGCTCATCGTCCTTGAAATAACCTTTGAAGATATTCTCCCCCCTGACTAATATTTCCCCGTTATCATCGATCCTGACATCAACCCCCGGATAGGGAACGCCGACGGTGCCGGGCTTGACCTGCCCCGGCAGGTGAACGCTTATGGCACCCGCCGTCTCGGTCATGCCGTAGCCTTCGCGCATCCTGATCCCGATGGCATAGAAGAATTTGATGATTTCAGGCGAGATGGGCGCTGCTCCGGTACCGCACCAACGCGTGCGGCTGAGGCCGAGAAATGTTTTTACGTTACGAAGGACAGCCCAGTTCACGAACCAGTAGAGGATTTCTGTAAGAAAAGGCGGGGGGCTCCCTTTCAGAAGGTAAACGGCCCGCTGTTTGCCGATAATGATGGCATAATGAAACGCCTTCTGTTCAAGCCAGGTGGAGTCCTTGAGTTTGAGAATGACAGCTGAGTAAAATTTTTCCCAAATCCGCGGGACAGCGATGAAGATGGTGGGAGAGACTTCCCTGATATCCTGGGGGACCGTATCCATTTCTTCGGCGAAATTACAGATCACGCCGTTGTAGATCATATTGATGGCGGAGTAGTCTCGTTCGAGGATATGGCAGAGGGGAAGGTAGGTGACAATTTCATCATCGGGATAGGCCGGGTGAAAGGTATGATGCATCCTCATGACGGCCATGATGTTCCTGTGCGTAATCATGGCACCTTTCGGGCGGCCTGTCGTGCCCGATGTATAGACCAGAAAAGCAACATCGTCGAGGACAGGCAATTTCAGGAGCTCTTCGAAAAGCTTCGGTTGAGCTTCATCGATTCTTCTCCCCAGATCAAGGAGTTCATCAAAGCTCGTAACCATGGGGTCCTGAAAATGCCGGAGCCCCTCCATGTCGATGACGAAAATCTTTTTCAGCATCGGCACCCGTTCCCGGACTTTGAGGATCTTATCCAGTTGCTCTTCATCTTCGGCGATATAAAATTTTGATTCGGAGTGCCCCACAACGTATTCCACCTGCTCCGGGGAATCGGTGGTGTAAATGCCGACAGTTGCACCGCCGACAGACTGTATCCCAAGGTCCGCATAAAGCCATTCCGGGTTATCCTCGCTGATGATCGCCGCTTTGTCTCCTTTATTTAAGCCAAGTTCGCGGAGGCCGAGACCGACCCACCTGGCCCTCTCACCATATTCCCCCCAGGTGATGCTCTTCCACAAACCGAATTCCTTGAAACGCATCGCTGTCCGATTCGTCCATTCCAGGGACCTCTGTCTTAATATCCGCGGGATAATATCCGAATCGGGCCGGAAATTATGGGCATTGTCATTCTTCTTTTTTACCGCCATCGCTTTTTCCTCTTCCATCGTTTCTGCCCGCGTATACTTTCTTCCTTGATACCCAAATAAAATTCCTGGACATCCTCGTTCTTCATCATTTCTTCGCACGTATCTTCCATGACGAAACGACCCAGTTCGAGGACATATCCAAGCCTCGCCAGGGAGAGCGCCATCATGGCATTCTGCTCGACCAGCAGGATCGTTGTTCCCTGCTCGATATTGATCCTCTTTACAATACTATAAATCTCTTTTACGAAAAGCGGGGAGAGGCCCAGTGACGGCTCGTCGAGAAGAAGTAATTTCGGCCGGGCCATCAGCGCCCTGGCAATGGCCAGCATCTGCTGCTCACCACCGCTCATGTTGCCTGCCAATTGCGCTGTTCTGTCCCTGAGGATAGGAAAATAGTCATAAACCGTTTCCATATCCTTTACCACGGCGTCACGGTCTTTCCTGATAAAGGCGCCCATCATCAGATTTTCCTTTACAGTCAGGTCGTGAAAGACTTCGCGGCCCTCCGGAACGTGAGAGATGCCCATACCCACAATCTTGTCGGGAGGGGTGTGGTCAATGCGCTTCCCCATGAACTCAATCTTGCCTTTCTGGGGGTCCATCACGCCGGAGATGGTCTTGAGGATTGTCGTCTTTCCGGCTCCGTTCGCCCCGAGGATCGTGACAATATCTCCCTCGTTTACCTCAAAAGACAACCCTTTGATGGCCATAACAGGGCCGTAATATATTTCGATATTACTGATCTTAAGCAACGGCATCTTCTTCCCCCAGGTAAGCCTTGATGACATCAGGATGAGAAAGGACCATTGACGGGTTGCCTTCTGTTATCATTTCACCGAAATTCAGCGCCATGACGTGATCCGAGACATCCTTGACCAGGCGGATGTTATGTTCTACGAGAACAATCGTGATTCCCCGATCCTCCTTGATATCCTCGATCCAATAGGTGAGATCTTCTGTTTCCTCCTGATTCATACCCGATGACGGTTCGTCCAGGAGAAGCAGTTCCGGCTCCATTGCCAGAGCCCTGCCCAACTCGACCGTTTTCTGCACACCGTAGGGGAGGCTCGATATGAGTTCATTCCGGTGGGCCTGGAGATCAAGAAAGTCAATAATTTCCTCTGCCTTCCGGCGGCTTTCCACTTCCTGACGCCTGACGGACGGCATGAAAACGAGTTCCGAGCAGATATTAGATCTCCTTCGACGGTGCCGGCCCAGGATGATGTTATCGATGACGGTCATCTTTCTGAAGAGTTCGATATTCTGGAATGTCCGGGCAATGCCGTGTCCGGCGATCATATGGGGCCTGGCCCGGGTGATATCTTTTCCCTTGAACGACATCCCCCCTTCATTGAGATCGTAGTATCTGCTTATACAATTGAATATTGTCGTTTTTCCTGCACCGTTGGGTCCGATAATGGAAAAGACCTGACCTTTGTCAACCTTAAAACTGACATGCTGCAGGGCCTTAAGTCCCCCAAAGCTGATGGTCATGTTTTCTGCTCCGAAAAACGCCATTTTATCGCCTCTCCGCTTTCTGATATTTCTTCTCACGCTTGAAAGAGCCCTTTTTATACAGAGGGAACATCTCGAAATAGAACTTGACTTTAAGCCATCTCCCGTAAAGGCCCAAGGGCTCAAACAGAATGAACAAGACGATCATCAGGCCATAAAGGGCCGGCTCAAGACCGGGCTTATTCAGGAACATCGGAAGGGAGTCTTTAGACAGGACAATAACCTGGGGCAGGAGGATGACGAAAGCCGCCCCGAAAATCGCCCCATGAATGCTTCCCAGCCCACCGATGATGACCATGGCAAGGAGTTCGATGGAAAGGAGAATTGTGAAACTCTCAGGGTTGATGAAGCTTACCTTGTGCGCATAAAGGGCTCCTGCAATCCCTGTAAAGGCGGCGCTGATGATGAAAGCCATGGTCTTGAACTTGGCGAGACTAATCCCTATGGCCTGGGCGGCGGTCTCGCTGTCGCGGATGGCGATAAGGGCGCGGCCCACGGGTGAGCGGAGGACATTACGCGTTCCCAGGATGACAAGGATCAAGACGACAAGCATTAGATAATACTGTTTCATTTCCGTATCGAAGACCAAGGGACCGATCTTCGCAGGTACGACGGTTATGCCGATGTTTCCCATGGTCAGGGATTCCCAGCGGACAAGAATTTCTTCGACGATAAAGGCAAATGCCATCGTGGCCATGGTCAGATAAAGACCGCTTAACCGCAATGCCGGCAACCCAACGATAATCCCGATGCCCCCTGCAAGGAAACCTGACATCGGCAATGCCAACAAGAACGGTACGCCGACTTTCGTCGTGAGGATCGCCGATGTATAGGAGCCGATAGCAAAAAATGCCGCGTGTCCGAGTGATATCTGTCCGGTATAGCCCGTCAAAAGCATGAGCCCCACTGCCGCAATGGCATACATGAAGATGAAGGTGAACTGAGAAATAAAATAACTGTCGGCGAAAAAAGGAAAGGCAATAGTGATGGCAATCAGCGCCAGATACCAGCCGATCGTGCTGGTGTACCGGAATAGCCTGATGTCGATATTGTAGTCTTTCTTCATGATGAAGCGCATGGTTTTACACCTTCTTTTTCTCTTGAATACCGAAGAGACCCTCCGGCCGGATAATGAGGATAACAATGAGGATGATATAAGCCATGACATCTTTCCAGCCTTCGGGAAGATAAACGCCGGAAAGGCTTTCGATGAGACCGATGATCAGCCCCCCTACCAGCGCGCCCGGTATGCTTCCGAATCCGCCAAGGACAGCGGCAGGGAAAGCCTTGAGGCCGATAAAACCCATATTCATGTGGACGAAGGTGATCGGTGCCAGAAGGATACCCGCAATGCCTCCGATAGCGGCGGCAAGGGTCCAGGTCTGGGAGAAGACACGTGTAACGCTGATTCCCATATAAACAGCCGCCAGCTGATTCTGGGAGGTGGCCCGCATGGCTATGCCGACCTTGGTCAATCTGAAGAATATAAAGAGGGTCACGATCAGCAGAACGGTCATGCCGATGATGGCAAGCTGCTCCCAGGATATGACGTAAGGCCCAAACCGCATGAATTTGTTGCTGAATGGCGTTATGAAGCTATAGGAATCCGTACCCCACGAGGGGATCATGCCCACTACGGATCTTATGAAGATGCCGAGACCAATGGTAAGCATGACAATGGAAAAGACGGGCTCACCGACGAGCGACCGGAGCACTGCCCTCTCCAAGATCAGGCCGATCAGGCCCATGACAATGATCGTAAGCAGAAAGGCGCCCCAGTAGGGCAGGTGGACGTAGGTGATGAAGCTATAGGATATAAAGGCCCCGAGCAGCATCAGCTCGCCTTGAGCAAAGTTGATCACCTCTGTGGCTTTAAAGATGAGGACAAAGCCCAAGGCAACAATGCCATAGATGCAACCGATAGAAATCCCGCTTAATATGAGCTGGATAAAGGTATTGAATGCTTCCATCTTTTAGCTCGCATACTTTCCGGACAACCGATCCTAAAGGTATTGCGTTTGGGATGATGACCAACGTTATGTCAAATATTTTCAGCTAAATAGACAGGTTCCTCCCGATTATTAATGATGCCGGCCTAGTGATTGGGAAATAGTGATAAGCAAGGAAACAACGGCTGAAATCCGCCATGGCAGAATCAATGGCGGACCGCAAGGTAGCATAAACTATGGCTGGGATTAAATTCTTTGAATAAGAAAAATGGAGAGATGAATCTTGTTTTTTACAACGGTCTTTTATCCACACATGCCATTGACGCCGGAATACCCGCATCAGCAGTCCTTTGGAGAATCATTATTTGTGGATGCAATGTAAAAGGAGATGTCAATTTCGGGCATTATATAGGAATGGATCAGGTAATGTCAAGAAAATCTCCCCCCTTAATCCTTTGACATATATATTTTTCCACTCTATAATTGATTCCACGTTAAAAGGATCTTTATCATAAACTGCAGAAGGAGGGGATTTCATGGCACAATTCCAAGAAACGTCTATGGGGGCAATTTTTCAAAACCGGGTCCGGCAGTATGGAGACAAAACACTGGTCATCTACAAGGGCAAAAGGGGGAAGTGGGAAGAGATCTCATGGAACAAGCTTAACGAGATGGTACGGGATCTTTCCATGTTCCTCATCAACCGGGGAATCAAGACCGGCGACAAGGTCGCCCTCTTCTCGCCGAATCGTTATGAATGGTGGGTTGCAGATCTGGCCATCATCTCCGTGGGCGCCGTGAACGTGCCCATTTACGCAACCAACTCCGTGGAAGAATCCCGATACGTTATTGACAATTCCGATGCAAAGATGTGCTTTGTGGGCGCGAAGGAGCATATGGACAAGATTCTCCAGGCCAAGGAGAAGCTCCCGAACCTGGGCGAGATCATCATCTTCGACGATCCGGACAAGCCCGTCCCTGGCGTGAACACCTTGAAGGAGGCCCTGAAGGAAGGCAAGGAGGCCAAGAACGGGGATGAGTTCGAAAAACGCCTCATACCGATCGATATCGAGGATGTGGCCACCATTATCTACACCTCGGGGACGACCGGGAATCCCAAAGGGGTCATGCTCACCCACAAGAATTTCGTCTCCAACGTGAACCAGGCCCATGCCGTTGATCCCGACTTTCTCTCCGGGGACCACACCTTTCTCTCCTTTCTCCCACTGGCCCACTCCCTGGAAAGAACATGCGGGTACTACACCCCCATCTTTCTGGGGCACAAGGTTGCCTTTGCGGAAAGCGCGGACAAGCTCCTGGAGAATTTCGGGGATATCCGGCCCACCTTCCTCGTAAGCGTTCCACGCATTTACGAGAAGATCCATTCGGGAATCGTCGGAAAGGTAGCCACGGCGCCCCCGGTTAAAAAGGCCCTCTTCGGCTGGGCTATGGGCATCGCTAAAGAGAACCTCCCCTATATCTGCGAAAACCGGGAGCGCACGGGGGTTTTTGCCTTTAAATACAAGCTCGCCGACAAGATCATCTTTTCCAAGATCAAGGCGACCCTGGGCTTGGACCGTCTCGTAGCCGCCATTTCCGGTGGCGGGCCTCTGTCCGTGTCGGATGCGGAATTCTTCCTCGGAATGGGCATCAAGGTCCTCGAAGGCTTCGGGCTGACGGAAACAACGCCTATCGTCACCGCAAACAAACCCAAGCGCATCAAACCCGGAACGGTGGGCCCGGCGGTGAAAGATACCATCTTTAAAATCAGCGATGAAGGCGAGATCCTCATCAAGGGCCCCCAGATTATGAAGGGCTACTACAAAAACGAGGAGGCAACCAAGGCGGCTTTCACGGTAGACGGCTTTTTTCGCACCGGTGACATTGGCGAGTTCGACACGGACGGGTACCTGAAGATCACCGGCAGGATCAAGGACATCATCGTCACCTCCGGCGGCAAGAACATCTCTCCCCAAAACATCGAAAACGATCTCCTCACATCTGCCTTCATCGAACAGGTGGCGGTCATCGGGGACAACCGGAAATACCTTTCCGCCCTTGTCGTCCCGGCCTTCCTTGCCCTTGAGAGCTGGGCGAAAGAACAGAATATTGCTTTTGCCAATCGCCGGGAGCTTATTAAAAATCCCGCCGTGTACAAGTTCTACTGGCAACAGATCGAGGAGCAGATGAAAGACTACGGCAAGGTGGAGCAGATCCGCAAGTTCATCCTTATGGATGCGGAATGGTCTCAGGATAGCGGCGAGATGACCCCCACCATGAAGCTCAAACGGGCCGTCATTCGCAAGAAGTACGAAAAAGAGATCGAGTCGATGTATCCGCCCGAATAGCGGAATGGCCATCCCATAAAAAAGCGGTGGAGGAACCCGGCCTTCGCCGCTTTTTTATGCTACAGACTGGCGCGATCATTGGCATAGAGGATTCAGTTAAAGAAGTTCCTTGTGACCGATGTCCTGCGAGAGGCCGGGGCCAACCGGTGCTTGGTGGAAACATGACGGGTTCACTGGGCAACCCGGCGATAAACGGAGAAAACAAACATCAGCCTATCCCGGGGAAAACCGGCCTGCTCGACTCAAACAAATTAATCTAGATTACCTTTTCCGCCCTCAAAACGTCCATGTCCTCCCTGGAGAGCCCCAGCCATTCCGTATAGATCTCCTCGTTATGCTGACCTAAAAGAGGAGCGGCCACATATTCATAATCGTGTTTGGATAGCCTGATGGGGCAGCCGGCCATTTTGTATTTGCCCCTTTGGGGATGGTCAAATTCAACAATCGAACCCCGCTGGTTAAAGTGCGGATCCTCCAGGACTTCTTTCGTATCCAGAACCGGGGCCGCAGGGATGCCGAGCTCGGCCAGGGTCTTGAAGACCTCCATCTTGTCTTTCGTCCTGGTCCAGCCCTCGATCGCCTCCTTGATTTCGCTGTATCTCTCGATCCGGGCCCGGATGTTGTTCTTGAGCTCGTCGGTGATCATGTCTTTCCGTCCGACGGCGGTCATGGCCATCTCATACTGTTTGGGGGTGAGGAGATTAACGTAGGCGTAGTCATTGGGACCGTCGCCCTTGCACTGCATGACCTCCACAAAATCCCGCCGCGGCGAGGGCTCGCCGTCATCCAGGGGGTGTAAGGCCGTGGGCACCCGATTGAGATTGATAATGGCATCCGCCATGGACTGTTCCACGACCTGGCCTTCACCGGTTCTCTGCGCGTGGATATAGGCGGCGAGAATACCGATGGCCAGGTGTATGCCCGAACCCGTATCGCCGATCGTGACTGCGGGATTGAGCGGCGGCGTACTGGACAAACCCGTGTTGCTCAAGACCCCGCCAATGGCCTTGGCGCAGGCATCCATGGAAAGGTAGTTGCTGTAGGGCCCCCCCTTGCCAAACCCCGTGTTTTCCGCATAGACGAGCCTCGGGTTGATCTGTGAAAGGACGTCGTAGCCGATGCCCAGCTTCTCCATCACGCCGGGGCCGAAGTTGCTCACGACGACATCGGCCTTCTTCGCCATTTCCTTGAACATGGCCAAGCCCTTGGACGATTTTAGGTTCAGGGTAATGTCGCGTTTATTGGCATTGAGTGAAAGGAAATACCAGGCATCAAAACCCCTTTTGGCATCTTCATCGCTGATGACGAAGGTCCGGCCGACTTCTCCGGTGCCGGGCGGTTCGATCTTGATGACATCCGCCCCCAGGAAGGCCAGTTGCAATGTGCACGAAGGCCCCGCCTCCCACTGGGCCAGATCGAGAATTTTGATCCCTGCAAGCGCTTTTGCCATACTCTTTCTCCCTGTTTATCCATAAACGTTAGCTATCGGTTTTACATAGTCCTGCCGGACAAAGCCTCCATGAAGGCGCTGATTTGGGCTTTCCACTGGGCTTCCGAATAATCCCGGAGGTCCACCATGTCGGAAACCAGCTGCATCATCGGTATATCCGTGTACCGGCTTAAAATATTCTTGCGGTGCACCTGGCCGATCGTATTGGCGCGGCAGGACCGGCAGGCGTGAAAAACCACACCGTCTATCTTGTAATCATCAATCATGCCCAACAGTCTTTCCACATAAGGATTCCCGCTGTTGGCTTTCGCTTTGGCATTCATCTGGGTAAAACGCAGGAAGGTACGCCAGGCCAGGAATTCCACGGGATCCTTGACATGGGATGGCACCTCCACGGGGTCATAGGCCCGGTATTGGTTCTCCATCGCAAAAACAGCGCCAAAACTTTCGAAATAATTGAAGATCCAGAGGGTATGCCAGGGGGGAAGTCCACCGCCGTAGAGGATCCGGTATTTCTCATCGGGAATCACGCCGATCTTGTTATCCACCTTATATTTTACCTCGTCATAGAGCCCCTGGTAGAAGTCCACCGCCTCCTGCATGCCCGGATAGTAGTAGCCGGCCACCATGATGCTGAAATGATCCTGGGAGGGCATCGGGCTGGGGATAGCCACACGCATTCTGTCAATCTCGTACCAGATGCGCCAGGCCTCATCACTCAGGCGGATCGTCTCCCATAGCCGTTCCTTGTCCAACTTCCGTCCTGTCTGCGCTTCCAGGAAGGCAATAAGGCCCTGAAGCTGTTCCTTCTGATAGGTGACATAGTGATCCCGCACGGCGTTCAGGTTGGCGTCAACCGGAGGCCATAGAACGTCAATATTATAATTGGGAATATCAAGAAAGCGCCTTGTCGCCTCAAACCATTTAAAGCGGGGATCGCACACCGCGCTGCTGCCCAGCATCATATCCGGCATGGGCATGCCGCCGTCGGGTGCGCCTTCCGGTATGCCTCCCAGTTCTTTGCGCATGCTGTCAAAACCAAGGCCGATCCGGGCATAACTGCAGAGCACCTGGGAATATCCGTCCGCCTCCGCCTTCAGAAGAAAGCGGTCCATGTCCCGTTTCGCCGCGCACAGGCCGGCATAATTCTCTGTTGAGAGGGGAACAATATCCATGGCCCGAATGATTTCATCGTATTGGGAATTTACCATCATATAGGCGACTTTTTTCCCCTGGGCCTTGGCTGCATGGGCCGACAGATAGAGATTTTTCACCAACCCTCTTACCTTGCGGGCCATGTCGGTGCCCTTTACCGCCGTTGTCTTGATCTGTTCTTTTTCTTCCATGGCCTTTCTCCTTACCCGATCATTTCCAGGAACGCCTGGACCCTTGTCCTTAGTTGACCGATGGTCGAAGTGGAATAATCATCCTCGATCATGAGCACGGGGATCTTCATGCTATTGAGGTATTCCCGCAGGTCAGGCCCCTCAAGTTCACATGTATCGCAGTAGCGGACGATGTAGAATATCGCACCGTTCACCTTCCATTCCTTAATAAAGTTGCTGATATAACCATAACGATTTTCCAGATCCTTTTCTCTGCCTTCCGTCTGCGGGACATTGCTCCGGGGACAGTGCGTGCATAAGTAACGGCTGGCGATCCCGTCAAGGGGATCGACGGTTTCCAACACATCATCCCAGAAAGACCGCGTGCCGGTGCACAGATCGTCCATGACAACCTGGGCGCCGCTCTCCTCCACAAGGTTGATGAAGGCGACATCGTCGATTTCATTCCCCCAGATAAAAATGCGTGGCACCTTTTCGGCCTCAGGCATTGGGCACTCTTTCACTTCAGTGATAAACTGCTTCACGAGGCCAAGGTGCTCCACCGCCGGGATACCCATACCGGCCACAAGGACTTTCGTGACCTCCGTTCCGGAAACCATTGGCGGAGTGGTTTTTCTCAAGTCATAAAGCTCCCGAAGAGCGGCACGGCGCCGGTTGTAGAGTTCAACGGCATCTTGGAGCTTGCCGGGATCTAGTTTCCGCCCCGACCAGTCCTCCAGGCAGTTAATGAAGTAGTCCAGTTCTTTCCGGTAGAACTTGTCGGAACCGGGCCCCATCATGTGGGGCACATTAACCAGATGATTAAAAGAAGACGGCCTCTCATGCTGCCAGATATGATACATGCGCTCTATGGTATCGCAACTGTGAGGCGCCACAAACCCGTCCAGAAAGTCATATTCTCCTTTTAAGGCCTGGTTGAAGCAACTCCGGGCAAAAGGGCAGGCCATGGGCTCGATATAAGCGTCCGCCTGATCTATCGCCTCGCTCTGGCTTCCCTGGATGCGGTAAGGGACCATGTCAAAAGCGGTGATTATTTCATCGGGAACAAAGCAACAGAAATAGCCGATCACTTTTTCCCCGGCATCGTGCAGTTCCCTGGCACGCATGCCTCTTGCGGTGTAATGCGCTTCAATCTGT
Source organism: uncultured Syntrophaceae bacterium (assembly GCA_964492965.1). Taxonomy (GTDB): domain Bacteria; phylum Desulfobacterota; class Syntrophia; order Syntrophales; family UBA8958; genus CAZBME01. The sequence continues at coordinate 154,717 of CAZBME010000002.1, forward strand.
TCCCTGGCGGTCATCATTCAAATCTCCCTTTTCGATAGGAATTGACAATATAAGGCTATGTTAAACAATGTCATTTTCGGAGGGCTTTAACTGGTTCGATATCTAAATATCGTCATAGGTATAAGGAGATCTGTCTGCATGTCAAGGGAAATAACCATTGCCTATTAAAATGGGATATAAAGAGTTTCCGGCCTCTTATGCGTCTATACCTAAAAACCGATAAGCAATTCGGAGCGTTATTTACGGGAAATCGATCTTGGTCACACAATTTTATCTTGACATTCATGACCCGGTTTTATATTCCCTTTCATACATAAGCCACATGCTAAAATTGTGGTATTTTCACCAGTCGAACAATCAAGTCAGGGCAACATCACCTTTATCATAGAAAGTTTTACTCTTCTTCTCATATCGGGAAGGAGAAATAGATAAAACTTGGAGGGACCTATGCAAAAGAGGAAAGCTTGGCTGTTTACGTCTGTTGTGATCCTTTCTATCTTCTCCCTGTCATTACCCGCATTGGTACAATCTGCAGAAGACACCATCACTATAGGTTATAGCGGCCCCCTGAGCGGCGGCGGGGCTCAGTTTGGGCAGAATTTGAAATGGGGACTGGAGTTGGCGGCCGATGAAGTCAATGCCCAGGGCGGAGCGCTGGTGGCGGGCAAGAGATACAAGGTGCGCATTGTCAGTATGGACGACCAGTTTCAGACGGCCCTGACGGTGAACAACGCCAAACGCCTCGTCCATCAGGAAGGGGCCAAGATGGTCTACAACCCTTCCAGCGGCGGCATATTCGGCTTGATGGCCATTAATGAGGCGGAAAATTTCATCATCGGCGCCTACACGACCAATCAGAAATGCGTGATGGCGGGGAACAAACTGCTCTTCCGCGGCCCCCCCTCCATGATGTCCTATGTCACCGCCTGGGCTGACCGGGCCCTGGCCAAGGGGTGGAAACGCTGTGCCATGATGCCGGACGCCTATGACTACGGAAAGATATGGAGCGGGCTGTTCCAGAAATATTGGCAAGAAAAAGGCGGAACCATCACGACTAATCTTCCCGTGGACTTCATGAAGGTTACGGACTTCTATCCCATCCTTACCAACGCCCTGGCAACGAAACCCGACTGCATCCTTATCGGCTCGTCCTCGGAGCCCGATGCCATGCAGATCCAGCAATCACGAGAGATGGGGTTCAAAGGCGGCTTCATCATCATCGAAAGGGGAAAGCTCGAGGAGATGGCAAAGATCGTCACCAAGATGGATATGCTGAACGGTTCCATCGGGACGGCCCCCCTTCTCATGTACCCGGGTGACAATGTCCAAAAGCTGGCAGACAAGTTTTACAAGAAATACGGCAAGGACAAGATGATCACCCATGAAACGGGGATCGCTTACGGCAACGCCCTCGCTTATGTGGCGGCCAACGTCGTCGCAGGCACCATATCGGATCCGCAGAAAATCATGAAGGCCCTTCTGAATCCGGCCATATATAAGATACCCTTCCTCAAAAACAACGACCCGTACTACACCGATTACACTTACCCCAATGGTGCCATTAAGGGCAAGATCTGGGGAGTCGAGATCGAGAATGGCAAGTACGGGAAGATCTTTCCGGTAAAGTCTCCGGAATGGGTTTACACGACAGCCTATTAGTTCAAGTTATCGTCCTTCTGAACCGTTTGGAGGGCCGGGCAAACACAGGCCGGCCCTCCCGAATATCGCCCACCATGATGAAGGGAGACTTCGCCTTGGACATATCATCGGGTATCCTTTTGCAGACGATCATCAACGGCATCATGCTCGGATCCATCTACGCCATGGTTGCTCTGGGCCTGGCGCTGATTTACGGGATCCTGGAAATCCCGAATTTCGCCCACGGCACCCTTTACATGCTGGGTGCCTACATCGCCTACCAGCTCATCCTTTCCCTGGGATTTCCCTACTGGATCGCCCTCTTTTGCTCCGCCGGCGTTCTTTTTCTCATCGGCATGTTCATCGAAAGGATCGCTTTTCGCCCCCTTTATACGCAGCCGATGATCAATTCCTTCATTGTTGCCGTGGGTTTGATCCTGATACTGGAAAATGGCGTTCTGGCCATTTGGGGGCCTGCGTTTAAAAGGTTTCCCGGGGCGAGCAGCAGCGTTTTCAACCTTCTGAACATCACGATCACCGCCCAACGGCTCATTGTCATCTTCACGGCCGTGGCGCTTATCCTCGTGCTTCATTTTTTCATCAGGCACACCCGCCTGGGGTCGGCCATCGAAGCGACATCCCAGAACCGCAAAGGGGCGCAGCTGATGGGAATTAATGTGAGCATGGTGGGAGGCCTGACTTTCGGCCTGGGGACGGCCCTGGCGGCTGTAGCGGCTTGTCTGGTCGCCCCCGTTCTCCTCATCTATCCCACCATGGGCGGCCCGGTAATCGGCATGGCCTTTGTGATTATCATTCTCGGAGGCATGGGAAGCTTTCTGGGGGCTGTCGTCGGGGGATACATCATCGGCCTGGCGGAGACGCTCTTCGCCTGCTACGTAACGACGGATTATGTCGAGGCCCTGATCTTCGGAATTCTGGTTTTAGTCCTGGCGGTAAAACCCACCGGGCTTTTTGGAAAGGGACACTGATATGCCGACAAACCCCTGGGGTAAAAGAATTTTCCTCATCCTCGTCACCGCCTTTGTGCTCGTTGCCCCCCTGATCATCACCGGCAAGTATCACCAGCACATCATGGTAATATGCGGCATCTGGGTGATCGCGTCTCTGGCATTGAATCTGATCATGGGATACACTGGTCAGCTCAATCTGGCCCATGGCACTTTTTTCGGCATCGGCGCCTATGCTACAGCCCTCCTCGTTCAGAACCTGGGGATCTCCTTCTGGGTCGCCCTTCCCCTGGGCTGCGCCATTACCGCCGTTTTTGGATACCTGACCGGCTTGCCCACGTTACGCACGAAAGGACATTATTTCCCTATCGCCACCATGTGCCTCGGCATCGCCATCTACTATGTAATCGCCCGATGGGAAGACCTTACCGGCGGCGCCAGGGGTCTCTTCGGCCTGCCCCGGCCTGATCCCATCCTCCTGCCGTTCGATATAATGATCACCTTCAAAAGCACAATCGCTTGCTACTATCTGGTGCTCTTTTTTGTCTTTGTCACGATCATCCTCATCTCCCGCCTCGTGAAGTCCCTGGCAGGAAAAAGGCTGATCGCCGTCCGGGGCAATGAGGATCTGGCACAGTCCCTGGGGATCAACACCATGCAGGTTAAAGTCATAAGCTTCACCATCAGCACCCTCTTCGCCGGTCTGGCCGGAGGACTCTTTGCGGCCTACATGGGGACCCTGATGGCGGAACAGGCCCATTACCTGCTGAGTTTTGAAATGCTCATCAATGTCGTCATCGGCGGCATCGGCACCATGGCGGGACCGATTCTGGGCGGGATTCTCCTGCCCATCCTGGGAGAGATCCTGCAACCCCTGGCCGGCTTCCGTCTGATCCTCTACGGCCTGCTGCTGGTTTTGTGCATTCACTTTCTCCCCATGGGCATCGTGGGTGGCCTGCGTGCCGCGGTCATGCGGCGCCGTCGCAGGAGGGAAGCGCTATGATCCGATCACTCCTGGAAACCAGAGGCGTAAGCAAGCATTTTGGGGGGCTGCAGGCCATCAGCGACGTGAGCTTCGACATCCGGCAGGGGGAGATCTTCAGTGTCATCGGCCCGAACGGCGCCGGTAAAACGACCCTGTTCAACCTCATCACCGGGTTCCTCGCGCCGACACGGGGCGAGATCTATTTCAAAGGAGAAAAGGTATCGGGGCTCAAGCCCTACCAAGTCGCCCGGAAATCCCTGGGCCGCACCTTCCAGATGACCACCCTCTTTGAAAGAAACACCGTTCTGGAGAATCTGGTGATCGGACAGCGGGCAACACGTGAAACCAGTGTCCTGCACGGCATGTTCGGCTGGCGCGGGAAAAGGGCCGCAGAAAATAAAACCCTGGAACGCGCCCACCAACTGTCTGAAACCATCGGCTTGGGTCGTGAGAAGGAGACGGTGGCGGGTCTCCTGCCGCAACGGGCCCAAAAGCAGCTCTCCATAGGTCTGGCCCTGGCCTCGGATCCCGAACTCCTCCTCCTTGACGAACCGGCAGGCGGGGTGGGCGCCGGAGAGGTCGGAATGATCATCGAACTCATCTCCCGGATCCGCGACACCGGGACGACCATCTGTTTGATCGAGCATAAAATGAGTATGGTCATGAATATTTCCGACCGGATCCTGGCCCTCAATTACGGCAAGAAGGTTACCGAAGGGACCCCGGCAGAGGTCTGCCAAAATGAAGAAGTCATCAAGTCCTACTTGGGAGAAAAGTATGCTGCTTCGCGTCGATCGTGTTGAAAGTTTTTACGGTGAATCTCAAACCCTCCACGGCATCTCACTTGACGTCGATGACGGTGAATTGATCTGCGTCCTGGGAGCCAATGGCGCCGGAAAGAGCACGCTGCTGCAGAATATTGCCGGGCTGGTCAGGCCAAGCTCGGGAACCGTCGAATTTCTAGGCCGGCCCATCACCCGGATGGAGCCTCACCACATTGTCCGCGAGGGTATCACCCTGTGCCCGGAAGACAAAAAACTCTTCCCTCAGATGAGCGTTCTCAAAAATCTCCTCCTTGGGGCTTGGCTGCATGGCCGGGACCATGGCAAGATTGAAAATAACATGGCTGAGGTCTTCGAACTTTTCCCGATCCTGAACGACCGGCAGAAGCAGCTCGCCGGGACACTCAGCGGCGGGGAGCAGCAGATGCTGGTCATCGGCCGGAGCCTCATGTCCAACCCCCGGCTTCTTATGCTCGACGAACCTTCCCTGGGCATCGCCCCCCTGGTCGTGGAACGCATTTTTGAAGTGATCAGAGAGATCAACAGAAGGGGGACGGCCATCCTCCTTGTGGAGCAAAACGCCTCAATCAGCCTGATCACGGCTACGCGGGGCTATATCATGGAAACGGGACGGTTCGTCCTGAGCGGCTCTGCCGAGTCCCTGCTCGAAGACGAAAATGTGAGAAAGGCCTACCTGGGCCTTTAGCCCATCACCATCAGCCCACATCTGTGGGCGGAAAATTCGGGAGGTGTTCACCATGTATGAAAAGAAGCCCTGGTTGAAGTTTTACGGTGACGTGCCGGAGTCGCTTGAATATCCACGGGTCACCATGTACGAAGCGCTGATGCAGACGGTGGCGCGTTACCCGGAGCGGATTGCCTACGATTTCATGGACCATACCTCCATGTATCATCAGTTCGGCCGCGATATCGATTTATGCGCCAATGCCCTGGCGGCTCTCGGCATGAAAAAAGGGGATCGCATCACCATCTCCATGCCCACCTCACCACAAGGGATCATATGCTTTTATGCCGCCAACAAACTCGGCGTCGTGGCCAGTATGATCCACCCTCTGTCCACGGCAACGGAAATCACCTATTACCTGAATATCAGCAAGAGCCGTGTGGCCCTGACCCTGGACATGTTTTATGACAAGTTCAAGGAAGTACAGGATCAAACCCCTCTCGAGACATTGATCCTGACAGGCATCTTCGACAGCATACCCGGCACGGCAAAGGCGGGGGCTGAAGGCCCGCACCCGGACCCGATGGTCCGCTGGTGGAGCGGCCTCATGACGGCTTCCTATCCCGAGGCGCCGAAGACAGCCATGGATTCCGATGAATTGGCGGTAATCCTGTACAGCGGCGGTACCACGGGGTTTCCCAAAGGGATCATGCTGTCCAACTATAATTTCATCACCGAAGGCATGATGGTCTATGAGTGGTGGAACAGCAGCGAAGCGGCTGACGATACGCCACCGGTCATTCTGGCCATCCTTCCCATTTTTCACGGCTTCGGCCTGGGCATCTGTTGCAACGCCATGTTCATGGGCGGGGGGCAGAGCATCCTCGTCCCCCAGTTTACGCCGGAAATTGTGGCCGAACTGGTCGTCAAGAAGCGCCCAACATTTCTGACGGGAGTGCCGACCCTCTACGATGCCCTGACCCGAAACCCGATGTTTCAGGGGGCCGACCTCAGCTGCCTGAAGACCACCACCTGCGGTGCCGACTCTCTGCCTAAAATCGTCAAGGAACGTTTCGAGGCCGTCGTCCGGCGGCAAGGCAGCAACGTGAACCTCCTGGAAGGCTACGGTCTGACGGAGGCGGTGACGGGCATCATGGTCACCCCGACCCATGCCTACCGCGAGGGCAGCGTCGGGGTTCCCCTGCCCGACATGCTGGCCAAGGTTGTCCGGATCGGGACGACGGAGGAGGCGGCTATCGGCGAGGAAGGCGAACTCTGCGTCAGCGGGCCTGCCGTCATGCTGGGCTATCTGGAGCACCCGGAGGAGACGGCGGAGGTCTTGAAGATGCATGACGACGGCCGGCTCTGGCTTCACACGGGGGATATCTTCACGATGGACGAGGACGGCTACTTTTATTTCAAACTTCGGCTGAAGCGTATGATTAAATCTTCGGGGATGAACGTCTACCCGGCCCAGGTCGAGGACATCCTCTACCGGCATCCGGATGTGGCCGCGGCCTGCGTCATCGGCGTCCCCGACGAGGCACAGGTGGAACGGGTCAAGGCCTTTGTGGTCCTCAAGGACCCCCAAAAGGCCGGCCCGGAAATGGCGCAGTCCTTGATCGATTATTGCCGGGAGCAGCTGATCAAGTGGTCCTGCCCCCGGGAGGTAGAGTTCCGGGACAGCCTTCCCCTCACTCGGGTTGGTAAGATTGCCTTCAACGAACTGGAGAAAGAGGAGGTGGCCAAGCTCAAGGCAACCGGGAAATATGCGGGGGGCAAGTAATTCCCATTTTAAATCTAAATTTCATTGACATATACGGCTGTTTTTTATAAGCCCTGCCATTAAAAGGATCGATCAATAAACCGCATGGAGGAAACCTGCATGACAAATGAACTATTTTCCCTCAAGGGGCGCACGGCACTCATAACGGGTGGCTCACGCGGGATTGGCCGCATGATCGCAACGGGTTTTCTCGAACAGGGCGCGCGTGTCTATATATCGTCTCGCAAGGCTGATGTCTGTGATCAGGCAGCAGCAGAAATGTCGGCTTTGGGACCATGCATGTCCCTTCCGGCCGATGTTTCGTCGGTAAAGGGTGCAAAGACCCTCGCCGATGAGTTTGCCTCGCGGGAAGAAAAGCTCGATATCCTGGTAAACAACGCGGGGGCCGCATGGGGAGAGCCCTTTGACATCCATTCTGAAAAGGGGTGGGATAAGGTCGTCGACCTGAACATGAAGGCTCCGTTCTTTCTGAGCCAGGCCCTCATCACACAATTGCGTAAAGCCGCCGAGAACCGGCCGGCGAAAATCATTAATATTTCATCGATCGACGGGGTCGTCGTCAATCCTATGGACACCTATTCTTACGCGGCAAGTAAAGCGGGATTGATTCATTTGACCCGCCGCATGGCTCTTCGCCTGATCAAGGACAACATTGTTGTCAGCGGGATCGCGCCGGGGGCATTTGCATCGGAAATGAACAAGATCGCCCGTGACCAATCAGACATGGTCGCGGCACGCATCCCGGCCAAACGAATCGGGCGCGATGAGGATATGGCCGGAGCGGCTATCTACCTGGCATCTCGCGCAGGAGACTACGTTGTAGGCATAACGATTGTCGTCGATGGCGGTGTCACCCTCAAGGCGGTCACATTGGAGTCCTGATGGCACAGAACGAACCGATGCAACACAGAGGAATCCCTTCCCTATATTTCGCTAATGAGGCATAGGACGAAGTTATCTTGACCGCAGGTGTAGTGAAATCATATTTTGAATGCAATGTTTGGCGTTCATCAATTACACAGGGTTACAATCGGTTCTCTGTGATTCTATGGCGAATGATATATGATATGCACATTACCCATTCATTTACATTCCTGCCTCAACGGTTCTCTTCTCAAACCAACTGTAAACAGATGGAATAATGAACAACGTAAGCAGGGTTGACGTAAACACCCCCCCCACCACAACTGTTGCAAGCGGTTTTTGTATTTCAGAACCTGCACCGCCGGTAAGCAGCATTGGAATCAAACTGAAAATGGCTATTGATGCGGTCATTAATACCGGACGTAATCTGTCAAGACTTCCCTTCCGTATTGCTTCCTGCAATTCAACGCCTTCTTCGCGCAATTGCGAGATGCGCGATACAAGCACCAGTCCGTTCAGAACAGCAACGCCAAACAAGACTATAAATCCGACTGATGCCGGAATAGATAAATATTGCCCGGAAATATAGAGAGAGAATACTCCGCCGATCAAAGCAAACGGCAGGTTGGAGATTACAAGCAGCGCCAGGCGGAGCGATCTGAACGTAACAAATAAAAGAAGCAGTATTAATCCGATGGCAACAGGCCCTATGATCATGAGTTTGTTCATTGCTCTTTGCTGATTTTCAAATTGTCCGCCCCATGTAAGATAATAACCGGCCGGTAGCTTGACGTTCTCTTTTATCTTCCGTCTTGCTTCTGCAACAAAACCACCGATATCTCTCCCGCTTATATTCATCTCCATCCCAATTCTTCTGATTCCGTCCTGGCGGCTTATCTGAACCGGTCCTTCAATCATTTTCACATCCGCTAATTGTACGAGAGGAATATTCATCCCCGTTTTCGTTGGAACCAATATATTCTCGATGGTTTCAAGTGAATTTCTTTTTTCTTCCGGCAGACGGACAGCGATATCAAAGTTCCGGTTCAGTTCATAAAATTTTGAGGCAGATTTCCCGGCAACACCTATTTCAATGACATTCTGGACGTCGCTGATATTCAAACCATACCGCGCTATTTTTGATCGGTCGATGTTTATTGTCAAATATGGCTGCCCCGAAACTTTTTCCGTATTTAAATCGGTGCCCCCCTTGATGGAAGAAAGAACTCTTGTAATTTCAACCGATTTATTTTTCAGGACATCAATATCTTCGCCAAATAGCTTCAGAATCAGTTGCGCACGTGTTCCGGCGACAAGTTCATCTATTCTGCACTGTATCGGCTGGCTGAATCCGAATGTGATTCCTGCAATGGACTCAAGAGACTTACGCATCTCATTTGTCAATTCTTCTTTCGAAATATCCCGTTTCCATTCACTCTTTGGTTTTAATATCCCGACATACGCGGTTTTATCCGACCCTCTTGTATCCAATGCAATACCGGTTTGTCCGGTTCGGGACACAACCACATCCAGCTCGTCAAAATGTTTTAGCTTTTCCGCAGCGCGTTGATTTACTTCCATCGCTTTCGCAAGCGAAACACCGGGGAGCATGGATATATCCATATCAAATGAGCCCTCATCCATTGTTGGTATAAACTCTGTTCCTAGCCTTGTTATCAGGAGCAAAGAGGCAAGCAAGATAACTCCGGAAATAACTAGTATTATTTTTTTCTCCTTCATTGCGTATTCCAGAAGAGGCTCATAATACTTCTTTGCATACTTCATAATGATGCTTTCTTTTTCCGGTTGTGGTTTCAGAAATAGGCTGCAGAGAACAGGAATCACGAATACGGAAAGGAATAATGATGACAGGAGGGCAATCGTCACCGTTATGGCCAGGGGGCCAAACATCTTCCCTTCAATTCCGGATAATGAAAGAATCGGGATAAATGTGATGGCAATGATAAGTTCGCCGAAGATACTCGGCTTTCTCACTTCCATCACGGCCTTGAGCACCGTCAATAATTTGTGTTGCTGGTTTTCTTCTTCGCTTAAATGCCGTTGAACATTTTCCACTTGAATGATGGTCGTATCGATGATCATGCCGATTGAAATGGCAAGGCCACCGAGGGACATCAGGTTTGCGCTTATACCAACAAGTTTCATTACAATAAATGTCGCAAGCAGTGAGAGCGGCAATGCAATAAGGACCACAAGACTTCCCCTGAAACTGTTCAGCAAGAGGTACAGGACAATCAGGACGAGAAGAGAGCCTTCGATCAGAGCCTTGTTTACCGTGGCCACGCTCGCGTTTACAATATCGCTTCTATCGTAATAAGGAACGATCTTGACGCCTTCCGGAAGAATATTGTTTTCATTGATGACTTTCACTTTCCCCGCTACCCGGCGAACAACATCACGGCTGTTTTCGCCGCGCAACATCATGACGATTCCACCAACAGCCTCATCTTTGCCGTTCTTCATCGCCGCACCCATACGCACGGCTTCCCCAATCTTTACTTGAGCGATGTCCCGTATGTACGTCGGTGCTCCTTTTTGAGATTTCAGGACAATATTTTCTATGTCACCGGCATCTTTTATCAACCCAACGCCACGGACTATATATTGATCTGTATTTCGTTCGAGAATATTTCCGCCAACATTTTGATTATTGTTTCCAATAGCTGAATAAACATCATTTACGGTTACTGCATACTTAAGCAATTTTTCCGGCGACACAATGACCTGATACTGCTTGAAGTAACCACCGAAAGAATTTATTTCATTCACTCCGGCAACACTTTTCAGTTGCGGAGTGATAATCCACTCTTGAAGAGTCCTCAGGTTCGTCAGGTAAGAAATCTTTTGAAGGGGATCCTTCGGCATTTCTCCTTCAAGAGTATACTGATAAATCTCCCCCATTGCCGTTGCGATTGGACCCATGGCCACTTCAACGCCTTTGGGGACCTTTTCTCTCGCTTCTGCCAACCGTTCAAATACCAACTGCCGCGCAAAAAAAATATCCACATTATCTTTGAATACTATCGTTACAATTGAGAGGCCGAACTTTGTAACTGAACGCAGCTGTTCAATTCCCGGCAAACCACGCATTGCCATCTCAATTGGGTAAGTTACATTTTGCTCAATTTCTATTGCAGATAGTCCATCTGCGTGGCTTACAACTTCAACTTGAATGTTTGTTACATCCGGGAAAGCATCAATTGGCAATTTTAAATAGGAAAAGAATCCGAATGTGATAATCAGTAGCGACAGGAATATAGCCATTCCTCGTTGCCTTAACGTGTACGCAATTATTTTTTCTAACATTAGTGAGCATCTCCCGTCAGTTCGCCTTTTTTCAGTTCAGACTTCAGAATGAACCCACCTTTGACGGCATAATGTTCGCCTTCCTTGAGGCCGCCCGTCACCTCCACCTTACCGCCGGAGACACGACCGATGTCAAGGGGGCGCGGCTCGAACTCCGTGCCGTTTCGCGTCACGAACAGCACTTTTTTGCCATCCAGATCCTGCAGGGAATCCTCGGGAACAACCAGGACCGGTGGCGCCTCTGTAGGCAAGGCCACAGCAATGCCGGCAAACATCTCCGGTTTCAGTTTACGTCCGGCATTTTGCACCTCAATGCGAGCCTTGACCCTGCGGGTGGCGTCATCCATCACGTCGGCAATATGGTTGATCCGTCCCCGAAACTTCAGATCGGGAAAGGCGCCGACAGAGACGATCGCGTTTTGCCCTTTGTGTACTTTGGCCAGATCTTTTTCGTTAATGTCCACCATAACCCAGACAGAGGAGAGATCGGCGATGGTGTATAAACTCTTGGAAGGATCGGCCAGTTCCCCGACAATGGCGTGTTTTTCCGTGATGACACCGCCAATGGGTGAGCGGACCGGCAGGAGCTGTCTTTTGTGGCCTGGACTGTCGAACTCGGATGGAGAAAGGCCATAGAGGAGAAGCCGCTCTTCATCGGTATGCAAGGCGGTGAGGGTCATCTGGTATTCTGTTTCGGCCTGGAGGATGTCCTTGCGGGCGGCAATCTTCTTATCCACCAGCGTCTTGACCCGCTCCAGATTGTTCTTCATCAGTGAAAGCTTGGTCTTTGACTGGTGATAACGGCTGATGGCCTCGCCCAGTTCCACGCTGTCCAACATTACCAACACCTGACCCGAGGAAACACTATCGCCCAGGGAGGCCTTGACGGAGGCAATCTTTCCCGATATGCGCGGCGATACATGGGCGATCCGGTCGCTGTTCACTTCAACCTTGCCGGTGGCGCTGATAGCGCCGGCAAGTGGTTCCTTCCTGGCGGCAGCAACCACAATACCGTTCTGTTTTTGCTTCTCCCTTGTCATGGTCACAGTTTTGGGTTCTTCATGCTTTTGGACTGCCCTTTCATCTTTCTCGGCGCCTCTCTTTTCCTTTGATTCCGTGGTCTCTTGCCTTGTCTTCTCTTCACCTTTTCCTGTTGCAAGGTGAATAAAAAGATAGTAGAAGCCGCCGCCCAAGGTAAGAGCCAGAATAACGCCGATAATGATTCTCTTTTTATTCACTGCACACCTCCGCTGGTTTCTGAACTTAATTCCATTCCAATCGCTGCCTCCAATTTTACCAACGCAGTCTGCCGGTTATAAAGGGCCGCCAGATAGCCATCACTCACCTCAAAGAATTTTTTCTGCTCTTCGATCACCGAGAGAATCCCCACTTCTCCAAGACGATATGCCTCCTGGACCAGTTTCAGGTTTTCCTCCAACTGGGGCATAATATCCTTTGAATAAATCAACAGGGACTTCTCCATTGTTATCAGGCGGGTATAAGCCGCCGCCACCTCCCTCTCGACAACCTGGCGTATAAAAAGGAACCGGGTCTCCGCACTTCCTTTCCGGCCCTGGGCCTCATGAACACCAGCCTGGTTGCGGTCAAAGAGGGGAATGGGAATGGAGAACCTCAGGCCGATAAGGTTGTCCAGACCCTTCACGTCGTTCCCGGCCACCTCAATGCTCTTATTCTCACGTTGGTATCCAAGGCCCGCCGTAATATTGGGGATGGCTTCCGCCTTAGCTAAGATCACTGCGGCTTCGCCTTTTTCTTTCTCTGCTTCCAGCGCCCTGACATCGGGGCGTTTTGCCAGTGCCAGATCTTTCAGTTCTGCAAGGGCTTTCGTGAGAGGCTTTGTTTCCAGGACACTGCTAAAGCTTGCCGCTTCATCCGGGGGAAGCCCCATGAGGGCAAGAAGGCGTGCCTTGACCAGAAAGAACTCACTTTCCGCTTCAACTTTTTTCCCTTCCCTTCTCGCCACTTCCACCTTGGCCAGATTCATGTCAAGCTCCGGGATATCATCTGCCTCAAACCGTTGTTTCGCGATAGCCAGAAGCTGCTTATTAAGGGCGATGGACCGCTCCGACAGTTCCATCCGTTTTTCCGCCAGCAGCAGATTCAAAAAGGAAGTCTTAACGTCCTCAGCAAGAAGGCGGCTTGAATTCTCGATCTGCCGGTCGAATCCTTGTAGTTCCTTCTCAGCCACCTGTAGGCGCTTCCCTCTCTTTCCCATCGTCAGGAACTCCTGTGAAATGGCGACAGAAATCCTATTCTCATAGGGGCTGCCGGAAAGAGTTCCGGTTGTACCGTCCAGACCCAGTACCGGATTGGGGTAAAGACCGGCCTTTATCCAGCCGGCCTCGCGCACGCGCCTCTCTTCCCGGAGCGCCTTGAGATCGCCATTGTGATGAAGGGAATATTTCACTGCCTGCTGTAGACTGAAGCTTTTTGGCCCGGCAAAAGCCGGAGTTTCACCGGCAACAACGCAAACAGTATGGGAAAAAAACAGAAAGACTGCTCCTATTACAGAAACAATTCGAACCAAGACATTTACCTCCTTGTCGGGCATCATGTTAATTTGAATAATCATCAGCAAACAGTCGCCGAGTGACAATTCAGACAATACTTATCGAGGGTGATTGATTAGACGCAGGGCGGTGGAAGACCGGAAAATTTAAACAGATGATACCTGAGGGGGTTAGCAGGGGAATAAAGGACAACCTGCACGGCTTTTGAACCGGGGATATAAAGTGGCTCAATGATAGTCATGAGGGCATATGAAAAGAAAGCCGGGGCGGACTCCCCAGAGGGAGAGGACTTTAATGCAGCATCCTCACTGTCGATCAGAAAGCGGATATGGTGCCGATGATGTGTATGATACTCTCTTTCGTACAGCCCGGAGAGGTAATCGTTCTTGGCAAGATCGAGACTTGCAGCATTGCATGAGTTGCGGCACTGACTATTTTCATTTTTGTCGATTGCCGCATGACAGTGATCGAATGGCAAGAGGACAACCAATAGAAAATAGGCCACAAAATGCAGCAAATACTTTTGAGGCTTTTTGTAAATCTTCATGTGAAAAAATTAGCACAGTTGATTTTCATATGCAAATAATCTTCTACACGCTTGATTCCCGAAAGATCTATGTTATTGGATTATCGCTTACGCTTGGTTTCAGCGTGAATATGCTTCCCGGATCTTATACTGAAAATCAGCAGATATACGGCACAGGGAAGGTGCCCTGCTTAAAAGCAGCCCTGAAGGGCTGGGCTACATTGTCGGATCATTATTTTCGCTGAACTTTAACGGAAAGCGGCTTCCCCTCTTCGCCCGTATAGAAGACCATCAGCTTAACCGTTTCCGTACCCGTATTTCGACCGTTATGGGCAACATCCAGAACCTCAATAATCGCCCGTCCCTTTTCAAAGGTGAACACCTTGCCGTCTTCCATCTGAATGTTCAGCGTCCCTTCAAGAACGTAGGCATAGACGGGCACCTTGTGCAGGTGCCAGCCCGTTTCCGCACCGGGCACGATTTCAACAATGGCTCCCGTGACTTCGGGCTTTTCCGTTTTCAGGTATTCGATGTGCCGGCCGTCACTCATCGTCGTCGCCTTCAAAAGTATTCGCACCGCCACACCGCTGTCATAGGCGAAGGCCGGCAGCACGAATCCCGACAATATCAACGACAGATAAGCGAATACAGACAAAATCACGACGCGCGCATTATATTTTCCGATCATATATCATTCACTCATCTTTCTTAATATTCGGGGCAACATCCTTCTCCTCCAGCACATAACGGACCTTTAATTCCAGATCCGGACGCAGGGAGTTATAAACAGAGCAATACTTGTCACGGGACAGGGCAATGGCACGATCAACTTTACCGGCATCCAGGCTTTTCCCCGCAATCTGGAGGACGATCTCAACGGATTTAAAATACTGGGGAGGGGTCGGATTTCGCTCCCCCACGATATCCATCCTAAAACCGGCCAACGGCACCCTCATCTTCGTCAGGATCGTCACCACATCGATGCCCATGCAGCCGGCCAGGCTCAGGAGAAGGGATTCCGTCGGTTTGCATCCCCATTGGGCCTGGGCGTCAAATTCGATTTCATAGCCCTGAGGCGTTGTGCCGGTAAAAACGAGATCCCGGTTCCAGGTCAGGGTCGCTTTTGTGACCGGCGTGATTTTTAGTTTATAATCCGTTAGTGACGCATCCAGTGCGTCATGCTCCGAGTCTGCCATCATCTCATCTCCTCTTCTACCCGCGGAATACATGGATTCCCGCTTTCGCGGGAATGACAGTCAAAAAACAATTTCTTACAGCCCACGCATCATGTCCGATCTTATCATCCTTTTATCCCGGCTTTTCAGGACCTGATCAACCATGGCGATCATCTTCCGTTTGTCTTTCTGGAGCGTCCCCGTGATCGGCAGATAGTTCGATACATGGGTTCCGACAAACTTCAGGTTGTCAATGGTGATCTGTTCAAACAGGTGCTTCATTTCTTCGAGTGTTTCAAAGGGGTCCGGAAGTTCAAATTCACCCGCCTCCACCTGGCGGTGCAAAACCGTCCCCGGAACGGGTGTCAGCGTCAGGGCGGCCAGGTATTGCGGTTCTATCTCATTGCAGATTTTCGCCGTCGCCAGGGCATGCCGGTAGGAGGCCTCGCCCCTTCCCGCCAGGCCGATCAAAACCATGACGGACAGGTTGATATCCGCCTCGACGAGGTTTCGACCCGCCAAGAGCATCTCTTCATAGCCGACACCCTTTTTCACCTTCCGGAGCAGGCTGTCATCGCCCGTTTCCACGCCGATATAGGCCTTGTCGAAACCGGCGGCACGCAGGGTTTTCAATTCTTCCATGGATTTCGACAGAGTGCTCTGGGGCCCTACATAGCTGCTCACGTGGCGCAGGGACGGGAATGTCTTATAGAGCGTCCTGATAATCTCCAGCAGCATGTCCGTCTCGATGGCGATGGCATCGCCGTCGCAGAGGAATACCTTGTCGACGTCACCGTAATGATTCTTCGCCATGATGATATCTTCTTTGATTTCCGCCAATGTTCGCACACGATACTTCTTATCCTTGTACATGCCGCAGAATGTGCACTGATTATGGGAACAACCGATGGTGCATTGGAGCAGATAACTGTTCGCTTCGCTGAATGGTCTGAATATGTTGCCTTCGTATCGCACAGGAATAAACCTTTCTTCGCTTTTATTAAATGGCCCTATAGTCTTTTCCGGACGGTCATGTCAAGCGGAGGCCCCGCGCAAGGAAATTCATAGGAAAAACAATGGAATGAAGAGGTTGAGATGGGCTACGTTATTGATACTTCATTCGAGAACACGGGCGCTAAAATATAGGGGCGGGTTTCAAACCCGCCCCATGACAAACATTCAACAAGATAGCCGGAAAGGTTCCGCCCCCGGCGGTAAAACCTACAACGCCTCCACCCGGCAAGGCACATAACGGTGCAGCGGCGTTCCGAACTGGTCCCGGTTGGTGTTCTTTGTCAGGCGGTTCACATTCGCCCCGTATTTCTTACCGTTGTAGACCATGCCAAAGCCATGGGGAATGACGACATGGCCTTTTTTCGCCGTATCCGTCACCTCCAGTTCAACCTCTTCGGAACCGGCTTCCGTCGTTACCCGGACCTGCTGGCCATCCGTCAGTTTCAAGGCCTCGGCGTCGGCGGGATGCATGGCTACCGTACAGGCCCGCCGGCCTTCGTTCCAGGCCGGATCGCGCATGAGAGTGTTGGCGTTCATGGAAATATGCCGTCCTGCCATGAGGATCAAGGGAAATTCAGGCGGCATCACCAGCGCCGCTTCTTCATTCTCGACTTGGAGGCCTTTGAGCTCGTCCAGGAGCTCCGGAATATGCAGACAGATTTTGCCGTCTTCCGTCTGAAGATGCCCCAGATTGTCCTCCGGGTTGATCTTTCCGACCCAGATACCTTCGGGATGGTCGATGATCTGCTGAAAGATCTCCTCCCCGAGCGCCGCTCCCGGCTTGTAACCGGCTCTGGCTGCATTTTCATGGAAGGCCTTCGGCGCTACCTGCAACATGCCCCACAAGGCCGCCAGATGGACCGAACCCATCACCTTTCCCAGGGTCTTTCCCAGGATAAACGGCATATTCTTCAGGGCCGCCGGTTCCGTCATGGCATATTCCATCAGGGCCTTGCCATAAGCCGTATGGCCTTCTTCCGCCGCCTTGTAGAGGCTCTCGGGTATCGGCGGGATAAAACCCAACCGGTCGGCGATTCGCAGGTGAATCTCACCAAGCTCCAGGGTTTCCCCTTCCGGCTCCACAATGGGCCGCCGCATCTGGAAGAAGATGCCCGGATAGGTCATAGGGAAGAAGGTTCCATCCCATGATTCGTAGCCCGATTTTGAAGGCAAAATATAATGGGAAAGAACCGCCGTCTCCGTCATGGCCATTTCCGCCGTCACAAGGAGATCGAGGCGCTTGAAGGCCTCCTCGTAAGCCGTCGTATCCGCATAGGAGCGCAGGGGGTTGGAGCCGGACACAAAAACGGCCCGCAAACGCTCCGGGTGATCGGACATAATCTCCTCCGGCATGGCGTTGGGAGGAAAAGATCCTGCGACAGGTTGCAAGTTGGTGGTCACCGTCCGCCAAACCTTGGGATTGCGCTCATCCGAATGAGAGCCGATGGGCATCATGTGCCCCGTAAAAACAACGCCACCGGGAACACCGATGCGGCCGCAGATGGCCTGGAGGATCACGATCAGATAGGAAGACACGGCGCTGTGGCGGCCCATCAGGACACCAAGATCATAGCGCAGGGATGATTTGCGGGTGGCAAAGAGGCGGCTGATCTCATGGACCTGATCGTAATCGAGATGGCAGGTCTTGATGGCCGCACGGGCATCGAAATTCCGGAACAATGATATCACCTGGTCGAATCCCGATGTGTGCTTCTCCATGTAGGCCTTGTTCTCCCAACCCTCCTGAAGGATGATGGCAATCATGGCCTTCAGGAGCAGGGCGTCCGTGCCGGGCCGGATGGCGAGGTGCATGTCGGCAATCTTTGCTGTTTCAGAAAGTCTTGGATCAACGACGATAAGGAGCTTGTCGGGATCTTTGGCGATCCGCTGGAGGTGCCGCGGGGCCTGGGGAATCTGATGGTTCTGCATGCCGTTCCAGCCGATGACCAAAAGGAGGTCCGTTTGGGCCACATCGGGTCCCGGATGGATATACTGGCGTCCGAAGGTGCGACCCGACACCCAGAACATCCCGGAAAATTCCTGGGCAAGGGCGCTGTAGTGGTACTGGGAGCCAAGAGCCCGAAGCAGGCGCACGCCGAAGGCCGCCTCAAAGTGGCAGCCCTGCCCGCCGCCGCCCATGTAGGCAAAGGAGCGGGGGCCGTATTGGCCGACAATGTCCTTCAGCTTGGCGGCAATTTCATCGATGGCCTGGTCCCAGGAGATGCGCTCGAAACTGTCCCCCACACGCTTCAGGGGGTACTTGAGACGATCGGCGTTGTGCTGGTGATAGCCGATGTTCACGCCTTTCCGGCAGATATAGCCCTCGCTCTTGACATTGGATTTGTCCCCCTTCACACGGACGATGCGATTGTTATCAACGTCCACCTCCAGACCGCAATTCTGGGCACAGAGGACACAACCGGTTTTGTATGTCGTTGCCATGAGTTCTCCTTTCTGCCGGCGGCATCGCCGGATCTCCAATGATCGTCTTTTATCAACGCTGGGCATGAAGTCGCAGTTTTTTGATAATACCCTGCAGATCACGCCTCTCCTCTTCCGTTAGAACCTCCAGGAACTCCTGATTGGCGCAGGCAATGGCGTTTGTGGCCGCCGCGCTCATGACTTTGCCCTGCTGCGTCAGATGAATACGGATAGACCGCCGGTCGTCGGCATTCTCATGACGCTCGATCAGCCCCGCCGCCTCCAGACGGTCCAGGATACCTGTCAGGGTGGCGCTGTCCAACTCAGTTCGCCTGCCCAATTCACTCGACGTCACCTGATCCTCTTGATCAAGAAAGCCCAGGACCATGGCCTGGACGGATGTGACGTTCAGTTCGGAAACCTTCTGGCTGAGAAATCGGCTTGCAAGCTGATTCGCTTTGGCAAACTGGAAAAAAATGCAATCTGTTTCATTCATAAAAATCGGGTGATTATCCTCGCATGCAATTTACTTGCATACGAGACTAATAGAGGGGTGTCGCCTTGTCAAGCAATTTTAACAACCGTTTGAATTTAATCAGTTTTTATCTGCTACAGGATTCCGGACTATCCTCGGGTGAAGGTGATTTCGGAGCGATATAGCAACAGCAGCCGTCATCGGCCCGGCCCAGCAGCCCGTTAATGATGGCGGCGGCACATCCCACGCCGGCTTCGACAGTGATGGCATCAACAGGGCAGTTGCGGCTGCAGGACCCACATTCCATACAAGCATCCCTGTCCTTGATATGGACGCGCTTACCGTTCATGGCAAAGACCTCATGGGGGCAGACTTCCAGGCACATGCCACATCCGATGCACGAGGGCTCCCGGAGCTCTAACGTGACCACATCTTTCAGATAGATAAGCTTCCCCATTTTCCTCCTTCTTATGCCATGAACAGGCATGCCAGCCAAATGACAAAACCCGACAGCCCGGCCCCGATTTCCAACGGCAAGGCCCACTTCATTTCCCGCTTCACCCCCGAAAGGGAGGTGTAGGTAGAGGCACCCGTAAAGTTCATGGCCAGATATGCCGACATGGCGGTTATGATCATCAGCCAGGCGCTCCCGCCAACAATGCCCCGCCAGGTATGGACATCGGCCCCCCACAACATCCACAAAACGATGCCCGTAACCAAACCGATCGTGATGCCTTTCGTCGTAAAGGCCCTTCCCGGCAGATAGGGTAAAAGAATGGGATTCAGGACCGCCCCGGCGAAAACAGCCCCGAGAACTGCTATAGCAGGGAACCTGCCTTGATGCCACATATTGCGCCAATAACCTTCGTGCCCCCCCAAGCCACTGATCAAAAGCAGAACCGGGATGATGATCAGGACTGCCTTGAAAGCCTCCATCAGTTCTATGGGAATGAGGACCGCCCTTTCCGTTAGATCGAAGGTCTTGCGCCGCATGGACCGCGTCGCCTTCATGCCGCCATCCAGGTAGGAAGGAATATCCCGGGCAAGGATGGGCCCGTAATGAACGGTGAAACCGGAAGCCTTTTTTACGAGATGAGCGGCAACACCGGGCGCGCCGAGCTGGGGCACAATCAATTGCCGATGCCTGACAATCTCCTTCAGGCCGCAGGCCGTGATTTGGCGCAAGAGCTCATCCGTGCCGAAAGTCCCTTTGCCGGCGGCACACCAGACATTGATCCCTTTCGTATCCAGGACAAGTATCCACGCAGATCT
The DNA here is from genome assembly GCA_964492965.1 of uncultured Syntrophaceae bacterium. Lineage (GTDB taxonomy): Bacteria > Desulfobacterota > Syntrophia > Syntrophales > UBA8958 > CAZBME01. Next base: position 175,166 of record CAZBME010000002.1, read on the forward strand.
GCCGGGCAGGGCTTTCCGAAGGTGGTCGAAACTCATTTTATAATTGGCCGTCACCAGGATAGGAGAGGCTTCATCGGGGGAACCCAGGGCGTAAAGGCCCGGATCGATGCTGTAATCCATTCTCCCCACGCCCCAGCGGGCCTTCATGGAACCCCAGCGATCCGCCCAACGCAGAACGCTCGATACCTGGGGGATTTGACCCTGCGGGCCGGCAACGGCACCGATCACAAAAGGCTGATCCAAGCGGGGAGGGCTCAACTGAGCCTCATCACCGGAGGCTCAGCAGGAGGCGGTCGGCGCTACGGGGAACAGTTCTTGAGGCGCGTTTATTGTTTTTCCGGAAATTCCCATCATCAGGCTATCCTTTTCTTCGGTATAACATACGTCGGATACCTATTCAATACGTCAAATTTTCTTGCTTTAAGAACATCTTCACCGTATGCTCGATCCATCTACAGGCAAACGCCACCCAATCTCACAGCATACGCCAACATCTCCATTGCCTGCTGATCAATACTCGGGAGACGATATGGCCCTTGATCTGATCATTACGAAATTGCGATCCACCAAGCGTTGGCCATTGATTATTATCGTCATGTCCGCGCTCCTTTCCCTATTTTTTACCACCATCATGAACATGATCAATAGCTTGATATGGTGGGGCCGTATTGACCGGGACCTGATCCTGATCGGCTGCATCGACGCCCTGGCCGTTCCTTTGTTTGTCGCTCCCATGATCGTTTATATTCTTCGGCACACGTTGGATCTGGCGGATGTGAACCGCAGCCTCCAGGAGGAAATTGACGAGCGGAAGGACACGGAAAGGGCGCTCAAAGAAAGTGAGAGCAGGCTTCGGGTCATCACGGAAAATATGGTGGATGCAGTCAGCCAGATCGATGAGAAAGGTAAGATCCGGTACGTCAGCCCATCCATCACCCGGGTATTCGGCTATACGCCTGCCGATCTGCTATCTCGATTATGGATGGAGCATATCCATAAAGACGATCTGGACCGTATCCGGGAAGAAATTAGCAAGGCGGCAGACGGCAAGGCTACGGCACTTCGGATCGAGTACCAATATCGGCATGCCGATGGCCATTATTGCTGGGTGGAATCGGAGATACGTCTTCTGTATGGCGAGGAGGGCCAGTTGACCAGTTCCATTCTATCCTTGCGCGATATTGCGAAACGCAAGCATGCCGAGATAGAACGCAAAAAGTTTGAAGATCTTCTTCAGCAGGCCAAAAAGATGGAGGCCCTGGGCATGCTGGCAGGGGGCGTGGCGCATGACCTGAACAATATCCTGGGCGGCATTGTCGGGTTTCCTGATTTGCTCTTGATGCAACTTCCCGAGTCGAGCCCGCTGCGCAGCTCCATCCTGGTTATTAAGGACTCGGGAGAACGGGCGGCCGCTGTAGTCCAGGATCTTTTAACCCTGGCCAGAAGAAACACCCTGTCGGACAAGGTCTTCAATATCAATGATGTCGTGATGGGTTATCTCTCATCTTTGGCCTGTGAGAGGCTCAGGCAAAATCATCAGGATGTGCACCTCGATATGATTCTCGCCCCGGATCTCCTCAATATCAAGGGATCGCCCGTTCATTTTGACAAGATTGCCATGAACCTGTTTTCAAACGCCTTTGAATCAATCACCGGATCAGGGCAAGTGACTGTAACCACCGAAAATATCCATTTTGACAAAACGTTCATCGGTTTCGAAGAGATTGCCGCAGGCGACTATGTGCGCCTTCGCATCACGGATACCGGCGCTGGGATCAGCAGCCGGGATCTGGAAAGAATTTTTGAACCGTTTTACACGAAAAAAAATATGGGCATCAGCGGCACAGGCTTGGGGTTAGCGGTGGTCTGGGCGGCGGTTAAAGACCTTCATGGCTTCATTGATGTTCAAAGCCAGGTGGGGAAAGGATCTGTTTTTTCCCTCTACCTCCCCATCACAAGGGAGGCCATTCCATCGGAAGAGGCAGCGATTCCCATTGATGCCTGCAGAAGCCGGGGCGAATCAATTCTTGTAATTGATGATGTGGAGCAGCAGCGGAAACTGGCGGCGGGCATCCTTTCGGAATTGGGATACCATGTTCATACGGCCGCCAGTGGTGAAGAAGCTGTTGAATATCTGAAAACGAATCAGGCAGACCTGATCATTCTGGACATGATCATGGAACCGGGCATGGATGGCCTGGAAACCTACCGCCAAATCTTATTATGGAACAAAAGCCAGAAAGCCATTATTGTCAGCGGCTTCTCTGAAACGGACCGGGTGGAGCAGACAAGAGCCCTGGGCGCCGGGGCCTATGTGCGAAAACCCTATCTGGTCGCTCAGCTTTGCCTGGCCGTCCGGCGGGAACTGGACAGGACCGCGTAACGCCACCGCTCTGATTATTTATAACCGCCCCATGCCCATTTTACCTCTCAAGGAATGAAACCCCATTGGTGACGTGCCTAAACCTTTTTGTCATCGCGGCACAGTCAAATTGGCAAGAAAATTTCCGACTGGAAAAAATTACCCGCATCTCCTTAATCTTTCTTTTCTTCTGATCATTCATGGCAAACTCCCTCCAAGCCAGTTTCCGGGTCCCAGGAGACAGGGGGTCTGGGGATAATCGAGGGCCTTGAGCTGCTTGGCCGTCAGGCGGTGCAGCTCCCGGAAGGATATAGGTTTTTTCCGCTGCACGCGGCGCAGGATGGTCACAAGGCTGTAAGTAAAAGCCCCGTAAGATGTAACGCCATGACGGTATTCGTAGGCCTTTTCCACTTCGCCGCAGGCCTCAAAGAGTACAGGCAGGTAGGGTCCCAGGTGATTCATCCGCTTCCTTGCATCATCATAGTCTTTGTTTGAAGACCCTCGAAGATTGACGGCACGTCCAAGGCGGTATGTCGCGCCGTTCTGACCGAGATAGTCCCGGCCTGATGAGGCGGACGCCATATCCGGGTTGGGGGTCGCAAGCTCCCGGTCCACCCACATTTCCCGCGGGGCATCCCAACGGATCATGCGATGCCGGATGTCATCGGGAATATCAAGACCGCGAACCTTAGGACTGGCGCCGCGGGTCATGCCGCCTGCATGACAGCAATCCAGGATCGCCACGAACCGGCTCTTGTAAGGCAATTGGCTGTATAACCCGAAGAAGTCCTTGTCCGTGACAGCCGTCTCGGAACTCCACTGAAAATCATAGGGCACAAGACATTCATCTATCCGTTCAATCCGCCGGTCCGGTCCGTAAATCGGCATCCTGGCACCATGGCCGCTGTAATAGAATACCCGGTCATCCCCGTCCCGAACACCTCCCAAGAGCCAGGCCAGGCGATCCCGGATGCCCTTGGCATCGGCCCGGTCGTTGAGGACAACCCGGATATCTTCGGGATCGAAACCGCGTTCCTGCAGACGGAACTCATGAGAAACACGTCATTGAGGCAACCATCGAGTTTGCTGGCCGGATCTCTGTATTCATTGATGCCCACCAGCAGAGCCCTCCGCTTGGCTCTGCGGCTCCCGATGATGACTCTGGCCGTCTCTTCGGCCAACCAGGCGCCCTTGGCAGAGATGCCGGCATCAGGCGTCAGATCTTTCCCCTGGCTGCCGGCAAGGGCCATCCACACCGTCTGCCTGACGTTCGGATTCTGGAAATAAAGCAGGGCATCGTGCGCATCCAGACCTTCGACCGTCGATGTGGCGTCTATTTGCATAAAATTATCATCCGATCTGTTGATCCCTGCCGTCAACACAGGATCATGCGGATTGAATAGGTGGTACCATTGCCGGGCCCCGGGAAGACCGACCACACGGCCACCGGCCCATTGATTCAGGACAAAGGGGTTTCCAATCTGGGAGCCCAGGGTCACGTAGGTTCGGGCGGCAACCAGGTCTTGATTCTGCGAAATGGCGTCATAACTGATGAGCGAGCCAAGGCTATGGGCGATGATCACATCCGGCCGGGCTGACCGGATATCCTGTTCCACTCTCCTGCGAACCTGTTCCCGCAATTGATCATCACCGAGCCAGAGGGCCACCATGCCGACATGCCAGTGAAGCTCATCCGGAATATCCGCCAACCCGCGGCCGCCGCGGAAGAAATCGACGATCTTGTCGATAACGGCATGCTCGAACCCACTGAGAAGCCCCCGGATCAAGGCCACCGGCAGAGCCGGCAGCGCTGACTGCCTGAACAGGTCGTCATAGGCCGAATGGAATGATTCAACAACGGCGCCTACATTCCAGCCCCGGATATTTTTCTCCACCTCGGTGTGCCAAGGCTGCCACCAGGAAGCATCCTGCTCGGCATGGCCGACACCATGAATAAACAAAATCTTCATTGCCACCTCCTGCAGCTTGATGGAAATTTGTCCTGTTACGAGCGATGCACCTTTTCCGGCAGGCATCTCATCCCGGCATGAATGCCCGTCGCCCCCGCTTCGATTACCTCTTCAGCGGAATGATCTCAATCCAGTAATCGTCCGGATCATTGATGAAGTAGATTCCCATAGCCTTGTTCTCATAACAGATGCAGCCCATTTTTTCGTGAAACTCGTGGGCGGCTGCAAAATCATCGACCTTGAAGGCCAGGTGAAATTCATTATCGCCAAGGTTGTAAGGCTCCTGACGGTCTTTGAGCCAGGTTAGCTCGAGCTGGTGGGGCATTTGGCCATCACCGAGAAAGACCAGGATGAAGCTGCCGTCCGGAGACGCAACACGCCTCTGCTCAACCAACTGTAGCGCCTTCTTGTAGAAGGTGAGACTTTTTTCCAGATCGAGGACATTAAAATTATTGTGGGCGAAAGTAAATTGCATGGGTTCTGTTCCTTTCTTTTATTTTTGTTTTGAATGATGCCGTGCACGAGAGATAAAGAAGACAGTCTATGAAAAGGCTGATAAACGAAGATAAGATACGTGCATACTTTTCTGTAGGCTATCCTCATCATTCCCGTCATGAAACAAGGCGTGCATAACTGTGTTTCATAATAATGAAGAGTGGTATAATGCCTAACATTAAACGTCAAGCGAACATTTTTGGTTTCAAAGCAAAGACAGCAGCATCAGGCTTCCCGTTAAGCTGCAGCAAATGAAACTGGTGTTCGTGAAGATGGACAACCACGCTATAATGGCCCATCTATATGATGGCTTTTAGCGTTAATCCCTGATATATGACAATTTGTAGTATTCATCTACCCTGCAAGGACGAGAAAGTTCTGCATCGTTGATGAGGCGTCTGAGAGAAAATAAGGGAATCGAGGTGGGAGGGAAATATGGGATCAAAGCAAAGACAGACTCAAACAGGACAAAAGGAATCTTTCGAACGAATGCTGAAAAATCGGCTGGATTTCCTGACGGAAGAAGGGATTGAATCTCGTAAGATTGACAGGGACAAGCTCGTAAGAAAATTGCGGGGAAATATTGGGGCCATAAATACCAGGCTGAAGGCGATTGATGCCAACGAAAAGAAAACAGAAGAACTGGCAAGGGTGAAGGCAGAAAAGGCGGCTGCCCCAAAGAAAGAAACGGAGATTAAAGAGAAGAAGGTCAAAGAGGCCCCTGTTGAGGGCAAGGAAAAAAAGAAAAAGAAAGAATAGGCCTTGGCGGTTATAGAAAATTAGCACGAACCACGGTTAATGATTAAAAGACAATCAAGGTTTTCCCTGCCTTGGAATGGCCGGCAATTCTATGTTCCCACATTCCGAACAGGGGCAACAGATGGCGCAGTAAATCATATATCCAGATCTCCCGGCACGGATCACCATCAACAAACGCTGATGCCCCGTGCCGGGAATCTTCACATCTGCTCCATACTCACAACAAACGGCAACGACACAATATCACAAGCACTGCCGGGAATGGAGGGGTTCTTCCCATATTCGTTGATTTAATCAGGGACGTACCCGGCAAAGGAAGAAATATAAATGTTATTCCTTTGGGGGTTAATAGGTTTACGCTCAGGAGAATAATAAGATAGAAAGCGGGATGAGATGAAAAGGATACTGATAACTTTGATTGTCATCGGCCTGTTTTTTGGCATGGGATCGCCATCCTTCGGCGCCGAAAGGACAAACCCCTTTATTATTGATGTCAGGACGGAGGCCGAATGGAGCAACGGTCATATCGAAGGCGCAATTCTTATTCCTTACGAACAGATAGGAGAAAAAATCGGCACGGTTACCAGCGACAAGACGAAGCGTATTTATTTGTATTGCCGATCAGGCAGGAGATCGAAAATAGCACAAGAAGCCATCAGCAAGCTCGGCTATAAAGACGTGATCAATCTAAAAACACTTGAGAATGCTGCAGAGACAATGAAGTTGAGAATTGTCAAGTAAGTTGTCACCGATTGTATTTTTTTGTCTCCGAATGCGTTTCGCCTGACACCTCTGTGAAAGGAGGAATCTAATCGGAGACAAACGGGATCAAGGGCCACAAATCCCCTATTCCGGCTATGGCAATTTCAAAGAATCGCAGAGCAACGTGCCTCACAACTCTCCCCGGAATGCCCGGTGCTGGAGGGCGGCAAAGAGGGCGTCCAGCTTGGCCAACGAGGCGCGATGAGCGGCTTTGAGCTTTTCGACAGCGGCGACATGGCGGGCATAGAAGCAGGCTGCCCGCGAATCCACATAAACCAGAGCTTCGGCTCTTGTCGCCGCATCACAAAGATCAGGCCATCCGGATTCCAGAAACGAGAGATTGGATATTATGCCCCTTGGTTGAAATGATTCTCCCAGTCAGACAATATCTGTAACACGTCAGAAAAGGCGGGACGTTCACTAAAGAACATTTCCATCATCCTGTCATAATCTTCTTCCAAAGCCTTGATTCGTTTCTGATGCGGCATCAACCTCAGGCCTCCCTGCTTTGCGTCATCGTAGTGCGCCCACCCGCTTTGAAAGAATACCTTTTTATGTACCACCACGCGCTGGAGCAATGCCAGATTACCTGCCGCTCTTTCACCAACACCAGATAGAATTAGTCGCGTCATGTCATAGTAATGGCGGGACAGCCGGAAAGGCAGTTCCTTATCGGCGGGGCGATGATATTCAGCATGAAGCAACGTGGCCTTCTCCCAGAACGTTCGCTCTGCAGCAAGTACTTTGACGGCAAATTCCGAAACCTGAAATGCCTGAGGAAACAGTTCCGCCACATAGGACTTAATCCGAACTTGATTGCTCGGCCAGTGATCGGAACGCGCGCCCATTTCAATTTTCACGGCGGGTCTGATATAGGCACTGGAAGTGGCTGTTACACCTGTTGGATATGTAAAAAGCAAAGTCTGACGGTCAGGATCGTCCTCATCGACTGTCAACGACCAATGTTGTTCATTGCCCAACCCGTTTTTGATGATCTTAGACAACGATGGTTTCAGTTCGTCAGAAATCTTACATTGACAGGCTTTCTTGAGCTTTTCTATGCGACGCTTTCGTTCCTTATTGCTGATATCGGCTTCAGGGTCGGACTCGTCGCCAAACCCGAGACTGGAACGGTCAATGGACACGTCAACATCTTCGGAAAACCGTTCGATCAACCGATATGCTTTAGACAGCGAGGTGCCCCCCTTGAAAATCAAGGTGGCACCTATGTCCGGCAGGGCAAACAGCTCATTTAGCATCCAGCAGACCCAGAAATCTTTTTCAATAATTTGCGGACTCAGTCTCATCCGCTCGGCGGTTTGTACAAAATATTGCCGTCTCTCTTCGCTGGATAGCTGGACAAACTCGTTCATAATTCAGCTATCTCCCTTGGCAATTTTTCTTAAATACACGCCCACCCATGCCGGAGCAAAGGCTATATCCTTGATCAATTGTTTCTTATCCGGCGTGCTCAATTTTCTTTGCAGCACCTGGATAACGGTATCGTCCACCTGCTTCCGGCCTAAATACCGGAGCGCCTGGATCACCAGACCACTGACCCTGCCGGCCGGCCCCATGTTCCGAGGCGTAGTCCGCTGAAGGCGGATCTCTTGATTGCCTACGCGCACCGTGCGCGATGGATCATCGGTGAGATAAACGATCTTTGCGGGCACCTGCGTGGACAACCCCAGCAGATTGGCCGCATATGCCCCTGAGGGCTGGAGACGAATGCCGTGTTTGCCGGCCAGGGCCTTGGCAATCGCATCGGGGTTTGGAGATAATACGCCCATGACCGGATGAGTTTTGGGATAATCGTACAATCCACGGGCCAGACGCCGAACAGTGCCTTTTAGGGCCAGACGAGACAAGGCTTTGTCAACGGCGGTGCGGTTGCCGATATCCAGAAAATCACCTGGTGTAAAGACTGAACCTCTACCGGAGCCATATACACGATTAAGTATTTTAGAATCAATGCTTTGCATGGTATTAACCAATCTATTTTTGTCAGAAATACTAACCAGTTTTTCTGACAAAAATCAAATCATTTTTCTATCGTTTCGCCACAAATCCCCTATTCCTATCGCAGCAATTGCACAAAATCATCGGACAGCGTTCTTCACAACTCTCCCCGAAAGGCCCGGTGCCGGAGGGAGGCGCGATGCATGGCTTTGAGTTTCTCAACAGCGGCGACACGACGAGCGAATTCGTGTTGAAGGGCTAGAGGCGGTGCTCCTCTTGAATGATTATGGTTGTAAACTAACAACTTTTCATCAATACTTACACGTAAGGTGCAATATTTATTACGATTTGTTCAAGGATGCTACTATCACAAGGGAAAAGGATGGGTAACCTGGCACAAATGTGTAAGGCAGACCCGAATAGAGGATTGACCAAAGCAAGGTTGCCCTCCGACGCTCCGAAGCCGCTGATACCACAGTGGAGGTCAAGAAAACCGAGAGGATAATAATGATCGTGGTTCGTATAAGGATGGATCGCATCGACCGGCACGCCTCCTCAAGAACAAATTGATGCCGCTTTATACAGCATGCGCTGATAGATATCCATTTGAACTACCTCTTCATCGCCACCGGGAAATCCGATATGGTCTGGGGTTTCGTCGTGGTCGGGGTTTGTTTCCCCTTGGTCAGCTCCTTCACACGCTCGGAGAGGTAGAGATCCAGCATGTTGATCGTGATTTTGCCCTTCCCGTGGTAGTCTGCCTTGCCGCTTAACCCTTCAACCAGCGCCTTGGTAAATGCCCCGTTACCCCAGGATTTGTCTTCCAGGGAGTATTGCTTGCCTGTGGACGATGCAAAGACGACGGCCCCGTTCTCGGCGCTGGCCAGTTCGTTGACCACGGCGGTGATGTCTGTGCCCCCTCGTCTGGTTCCCATCACATTGCCGGAATGACAGGTATCGACAAACAGGACGGCCTTACCGGCAAGAGAGGCGACGGTATTTTTGATGTCCGAGAACGCGACGCCCGTCCGCTTCAATCGGTCTGTCTTCGCGTTAACCGGCAGATAATAGTAGATTCCCGACTGATCGTTAACACCATGACCGGCCAGGAAGACCATGGCAATATCTTTGCTCGTCGTTTCTCGTTGAATCCATTCAAGGCCATCCATAATATCGTCCCTTGTCGCCTGCCGGTCCGTCAGGACTCTTACCATCACATCGCGATACAGGCCACCTTTCTGATGCTCCAGGGTCTTGGCAAAGTCCCTTGCATCCTTGGCGGCATAACCCAGTATAAGGTCACGGTCCTCGTAGATACTCACACCGATGGCCAGGACATACAATTTCGGTTTGATGGTGAACTCCTCCTTGACAACCTTTCCCTGCCAGCGCAGGCGGATCGTGGACGGTTCACTGGCGGCATACCGGTTCTCGGCAATGATCGATACCTCGACGTTCCTGTCCGGAATTGTCACTCGGATCTGCTGTGTCGCTTCCCCCTTGGCCTTGATGGACACCCCCCGCTGTGTTGACGCGGGTCTGCCATCCACAAGCGCACGTATCGACGTGACCGGTTCTCCCGAGGGGCTGCGTATATCGAAGGAGAGGGTTATTTCTGATGTGGATACGGTTGAGCCGTCGGCAGGTGACAGAATCGTCACAACAGGAGGCAATATCTTCTCCATGGCCTGGTCCTGGCGCTTTCGTCCCGATTCTTCATTCGCCAGGCGAACAGCTTCCTTTTCGTCCTGGGTTTCCATGACTCTGGCAATTACGTCAGGCCGGTAATAGGTTGAACGGAAACGGGAGGCGGGGAAGAAGTCTGCCGCATTGTCCTTCCCCCTGTTCAGGTGCCAGCCGATCAGTTCTTCTGCCCCTGGCGATGCATCGTAATAGCCGGAAGGGCTCCAGGCCACCCAGCGCTTCCGGTCATTGTGGGGGAAAAAGGCTAAAACCTCCTTACCGCCCTTCATATTGTACCAGCGGATCGTCCCGTCGCCAAAGGCGGCAAGGGCAAATCGACCGTCGCTGGAGATGTTTACCGCCCAAGCGACGCCGGGGGCAGAGGTCTGCCAGATCTCTTCGCCTTGGGAGTTGAAGAGACGGAGAAACCAGTGGGTCCCGAGAAGGAATGTCTTGTCGTCCGGGGCGATGGCGAGAGAGAAGGATGTTTCGTATGCCCTGAGCTTCAGGGGGACGCCGTTGATCTTGGGAGTGGTGTTCTCTTTCCAGTCGGTTACCGTCAGGCCGGGAGCTTCTGTCCGGGGGGCGACCGGCACTAAACCATCAGGAACGGTTGCGCCTGTCGCTAAGCGGCGCTCCGTCAGGGAAAAGACAGCGGGGGATTTGCCGAATAGCTGATAGGCGAAGCGGACTACGGTGCCGTCATAAGAGACCTGGAAATCCTTCAACAATGCCCGGTAGTCCCCAATGGCAGAGTTCCGGGTGTAGATGGCATTGCCCGTGCTATCGATGGCCCCAAGGGCGGGATCAGCCGCCGCGAAGAAGACGCCGCCACCCTTTCGGGGCTGGAGGTCCATGATCGTGCTGTTCGCCGCAGGAATGTCTGTATAGCCCCCCTGGCCCCCTTCGGACCAGGTGCGGATGGGGGTATTCCATTTCTCGCCAAACAGTTTTACATACCTCCCTCCGGCGTAGAGGCGGCGCCCATCGGCAGACCAGGAGACAAATTCCAAACCGCTTATCACCCCCATGGTATCCGGGGTGAAGCGAAGGGTGAGATCCTTCCCGTTCAGGACATTTACCGCCGTCGTATCGTTAAACCCCACGACGATCTGCTGTCCGTCGGGGGAGAAGCGGACGCCGTAGGGTCTGCTTCCCCCGGGAGCCTTCTTTCTGGCAATAAGACGGAAACGTTCGTCGTAGCGTCGGAGATCGCCATCATAAGAGGTCGTCACAAGACCATCGGTAGGGTTAAAGTCGGCTCCGTAGCTATCGCCTCCATAGTCTTTGTCTTCCCCCGCGAGGGTAAAATCACTGGTTCGATAGATCCGTATGCCATTATTTTGCCCCAGGCAGGCGGCGAGATGTCTGCCGTCACGGGACAATGCGAGGTGGTTTATCACAGAGGGGAGGCCCGTCAGCCGACGGAGAAGGCGGCCCGTCCCGGTGTCGAAGATGTAGATATATACTGAGCCTTCCCAGTCAAAACCTGTATAGCCACCAACGGCGACGGTCTTTCCATCCGGCGACAGGGCCACGGCATTGATCTTCCCCTCATGCCCCTCACCGATGGGTGGCCGGATAATCCGGAGGAGTGCCCCCGTTGCGGCATCCCAAAGCCTGACCGTTTTGTCTTCCGAAGCCGTGGCGAGGAAACGATTCTCCCGATCCACGCTGATCCGCCTTATGGGCGCCGTGTGCATCCCCGTCTCGATCTTCAGGAGGGGCTCCTTCGGCGGCTCAGCGGCTATGATGGGATTGATCTGGACAATGAAAACGCAGATGATTCCGGCTAGAATGGATACAAGGAAAAGTCTTCGTATCATGGTTCTCCTTCTGCTGGATGTGCTTGATGCCCGTTTGAAAGTAAGATTTTATTGATCCTGGTAAAGTCGACGAACCCTTATACATTAATCATGACAATTTGCAAAGTGGGGACAGAATCACAATATAAGGAAGCGTGATTAGCCTAATATTTCCTAAACCATTGATTTTAATGGTGCCCCCGGCGCGATTCGAACGCGCGGCACCCGGATTAGGAAGTCTTTGGTCGTCGTTGTATTCTTTTTATATTCAATTACTTATACAGTCTGATCTCTTTATGTTTTTACTTTCCATTTGACATTGTAATTTCAATATGTTATCAACTTTTCAGACCAGATTTATTTTCACTATTTTTTCACTATGGACAACTTTTTGAGGACTGATCTATGACAGATAAAAAAAGTGTTGTGATTGAAACGATCTCATACCCACACAGTATATCACTATATAATAACCCACCTAATCCTAATATTTATTATTATTTCACTTGGAAACATAAATCATATCGTGGGTCTACATTGTCACATATATTAGATATATCGAGAAATAAATCAATTGAAATCTTTATGGACATAAAATCTGGACGAAAGAAGAAGGGAAATGAGAAAATCGTCAAGTTTGAAGATATCTGTAAATCATTCTTGAAGTCAAAGAAGGACAATCAATCAATCTCAAATCGAACGTTGACCGATTACGTGGGACAATCAAAATATTTGTTGGAGAGATACAAGGGACGAAACATTACGGAACTTTGTTCAAAGAGTATCTACAAAGATTATACAGACTGGAGGAGACAATATTATCAAAGTCACGAAACGAAGAGGAAACAGAGATATAAAAGATACAATCAAGATATTGAAGGTAGAGAATATTTGACGGTGGGCAATGTTCGTATCAATAGAGAGATACGTTTACTTGTAAGTATGTTACGATATGCTAAAGAATATATGAACGTTCTTCATAATTTGAACATACCACAATATACAATGTTACCTGAAGAGAGAAGAAATGAATTACTTACACAGAAAGAATATTTGATACTTGAAGAATATTGGATGAACAAGAATCCGTATTATTGGAAAATCATCTCATTCTTGAATAATACAGGAATTCGTTATCCCAGTGAGATGAACAAAATTGTTTGGGGTGATGTTGATCTTGACCAATCTTATGTTCTGATTAGAGATAGAAAAAATAAAAATATGAATATTACTTTGGATACAGCAGTTCCACTCGTTGGATCTGCAAGAACTATTATTGAAGAATTGAAAGCAAGAGAAAACATCTCAAAAGGTGAAAAAGATTTTGTGTTTGTGAATGACAAGGGTATTCAAATAAAAAGCATGAACAAAGCATTCAAGAAAAGTCTTGTAGAATGTAAAATAGAAAAAAATAAATTGACGATGTATTCATTGAGACACCTCTTCACCACCCGGATGATAAAACGTGCAGACATAGCGCCCAAAGTGCTCGCCACCGTCCTTGGTCATCGTGATTTGACGATGATTGACAAACATTATTCTCATCTCAAAGTTGAAGATTTGGTCTATATGTTTCAACAATCGGAATTGAAGAAACAAGAAATATTGAAACAACGGAGACAAGACCAATCTGAATATGACATTACAAACGAGGAGGATTGACCTTCTCCAATTATTTGTTATCTAAATTTAATATTGTCAATTTCTTTCAAAGTAAAACGTCCAGAAATTTTCAAGTTGGAACGTGAACGTAGTGAACGTTCCAACTTGAAAGTCGTCACGCCAGTGACGACAGGGTTGTGGAGTTCTCCAGAATCCAATCTCCATAAATTTTTTAGTATCTTTTTTTTATAATTATTATCTATATTAGTTTCTATATTATTATCTATACGTGTCATATTCCCATAGTCCTCGTATAAGGAAAAACGACATTTTTTGTTCATGGATGAAACATCATGTCTCACTGGTGAACATATTTGTTCATGGATGAACACAATTGTTCATCCATGACACACTTTTGTTTCATCCATGAACACCACACTTTCCAGACTTTCATGAACTCCAAGTGTCGTATCTGTAATTGATTCCAGTCAACGGTTGATTTTCGTTATACTGGTTGACAATATCGTAAATCATTTTCTTATCTGTCAACGTTTTCAAAGACCTGTAAACAGTGGTTCTTGGTATCTGTAAATCATCAATCAATTTTTTGATTGATATATGATTATGCCAGAAATGATAATGGTTATCTGGATTTGATAATCCCCTTGTTCTGTGAAGGATATAAAAGAATATCTTCAACTCGTTTACAGTCAGACTCATTCGTAGTAACCTCAATAATAAGGATGTTTCAATTAGTCTGAATCCATTATCATACTCATCATCAAGATTCAGACTTGATTCTGAACGATATGGATTCTTATGTAGATCAAGACCATCAAAGAGGATTGACCTCTTTCTCTTATTCTTTTTACTGGTCTTGACTTCAACAGTTTTAGGATGATCTCTACTTGATGATTCTACGGGTCTTTTGACATCATACAGTTTATCAATGTATCTGATTATTTCTTCATGTTCTTTTGACACTGGTTTTTCCATATTCTTCACTCCTCACGTTTATTTACATCCATTTTACCATTCTGATTATGAGATGTAAATTTATGGAGAATGAGGAAAGGCGGTGGTTTACAGATGATGAGACGAAGACTATGGACGATACAGGACAAAATATTTCATTTTCTTATCCCTTGTCTCCATTGATTTTAGAGATCCTGATTCCAGTTCTTTCCTGTTACATCTTTTCATTTTCTCAATTACTTTGTCTCCAAGAATGTCGTCAATAGGCCCTATCACGCCCGACCTTATTCTGTCTTGATCCACACAAATATTTTCAAACATGTTTTTCTTCCTCCATATATTTTTCTTTGATCCCTATTGATAACAATTCACGAATTACACTGGAGACCTTTTTTCCCTCACACACACTCAATTTTTCAATTCGTTCCTTCATGTCCTTGGTCGTATTGAATGAAATATTTTCTGAAAACATCATATCCATCTCCTCCTTACAGTTTACCCACTAACGAACGAACCATAGATTTTATGGGGTTCTTCAGATTTTGATTTGACACGATCAATGACACACCCAACAACGACAACAGAGCGCCCAAGATGATGATGTCTTCTGGCTTTTGGGCTCCAGACAGTTTACTTCTGACAATTGATATAGATGATGATGTTTCTTGTGTTTCGTCTAAAGACTGTTTCTCACCACCGACAAGATACTTACCAACACACTCTTCAATACTTTCTTTTTCTTTCATTCTAAAATCCTCCAATAATTTTGTTTTCTAAATATATTTATATCGGGAAGGACAAAAATAGACTGAAAAAGAAAATATATTTTCAATCTTATCTTTTCATAAATAGTTACTTTTCATAAAACGAGATTTCATAAAATATTACAACAGCTTGTCTAGTATGCTGATAATATTGCACATATTACTTGACATGGAATTGTAAGTATATATCATCCACATCAACAATACATAGAATTGAAGAGGAGACAAGACAATGAATAATCCGAATCATCCAAAGAAAGGTTCTAACATCTCTGTTCAACCCATCCGTGAATTGAAAGACATTGAGTCCATCAAGAAACTTCTTTCAGATAACAAACGTGATCTTCTTTTGTTCACCCTGGGGATCAATAATGGTCTTCGTTGTGGGGATCTACTCCGTTTGACAGTTGGTCAAGTCAAAAATCTGAAGATCAACGATACACTGTCAATTCGAGAACAGAAGACTGGTAAGACGAACATACTGATGGTGAACAAATCATCATATAAAATTCTGAAGGATTATTTGAACTCTGAAAATTTATCTGATGATGATTATCTTTTCAAGTCTCGTAAAGGTGATAATCATTCATTGACTGTTCAATATGTAAATCTTCTGGTGAAGAGATGGACCCGTTCAATCAATCTGGTTGGGAATTACGGGACCCATACATTGAGAAAGACATTTGGATTTGTACAACGGACACACTTTGGGGTGTCTTCTGATATCTTATGTAAACGTTTCAATCATTCATCACCGTCTGTGACGATGAGATATCTAGGAATCTCTGATGTGGAGGTCAATGGGATCTTGATGAATGAAATTTGATGATGAATTATAGATGAACAATGATTGTGATTGTGAATCTGTCATTGAATGAAGATCATTCACTTATCAATCTTTTGAACTCAGGAGTGTTTCTTATATTATCAAAGAAGGAATTATTTCTTGCTTGGTTTCGCAGATCGGGATTGAGTTGAATCGATTTTGATAAGTCTTGAATAGCTGATTTATTATTTCCAATGAGTGAATATGTACAAGCACGGCTGTAATAGGCTTTTGAATACTTTGGGTTTAGTTCAATGGCTTTATTGAAATCAACAATCGCATCATTATATTTACCGAGTCTACCATATGAGCTTCCACGGTTGTAATAAGCCATTGACTTCTTCGGCTCAAGTTCAATGGCTTTATTGAAATCAACAATCGCATCATTATATTTACCGAGTCTACCATATGAGCTTCCACGGATGTAATAGATTCCAGGCAATTTTTGATCTAGTTCAATAGCTTTATTGAAATCATGTAACGCAGTATTATAATCGCCTTTATCATAATTTCTTATTCCACTTTCAAACCATTCAATCGCAGAAAGCTTTTTTATTGATTGATTGTAATTTTGTATTTGCTTTTGTTTGTCTTCACCCTTTGCAAGTTTTAGTTCATCTCTCAGTCTCTTGTTCTCTTCAAGAATGGCATCTGAACGTTTCTTCAGATCATCAAGTTCTTTTGATTTGTCACGATCCTTACGAAGTTTATCAATTGACTTTATGACATCATCTGTATCGGCAACAATCTTTGTCTTTATCCAGTATGTATGACCGTCCCATTTCTCACTCACGATTTCAGTCTGTACAATACCCGCTGTCAGTGCGGTTATCTGGTCTTTCGTAAGTTCAAAGTATCTTACTTCAGTTATTGTTTCAAGATATGTTCCCAGTTCTTCCAATAGAAGTATTTTCACTTCCCTCATTGCAGTCACACGACTTGAGTTTCTACTGTCGTCTTCACTGGCCCTGTATTTGTACTCTTTGACGTATGTCTTCACACCGGCAAATGCAAACGATTGAAATGAAATGATGATAATAATCAAAAACAAGATTTTTTTCTTCATAACTCAAACACCTTTATGGTTGTATCATTCATTACTCCGTAATCAAATCATCCTTTTTCTTATTATCAACTTTCTTCACATATTCATAATTGCCACGCTCAGTAGATGATTTGATAATTCCATTCTTTTTTGCTTTTGCAAGAGCAGATGTTACTTGTGTCTTTGTAAATGTTGTTGCTTCTGCGATTTCATCGGTAGATAATCCACCACCGCCTTTACTAATTCTCAGTGCTTCAATGACACCTTCGTAAATAGCACCTTTCGGAAGTTTTTCTTTCTTCACTTTTTTCGTTTTCTTTTCAGACTTCTCAATTGTCAATGTCTTTGATTTCTTCAGAGACATACCCAAACTTTCAAAATATTTGATGAGAAACTCCTCAGACACTTCAATTTCAATTTCCTTCGTTACTGGATTGATTTTGATTTTCGATGTGGACATTGTGTTGTTCTCCTTTTCAGTTTTCATAAAATAAAAAACTCACGATCCAAGTATGGACGGTGGGTTCATTGTTTATCATTGTGTATCGTTCATCTTGGGGCCTTTGTTGTTTATAAATGTTTATTCTTCCATATAAGGTTTTACGAGTAAGTCCCATTCCTCTTCAGACTTACATTTCTTACCCAAAACCCAACAAATATTTGTTGTGGGACGTTTTTCATATTTCACCACTGACCCGTAATCCTTATTTTCATTTACATCAAATATATTCTTCATGACTATGACATCTTTTGTCTTGGATAAATAACTTGTTGATGTAATTATCATAAAACATTTATTCATTTTATTATTATAATGGTTTGTGTAATTTGACATCATTTGACTACTTTTATCAGTGGAATTCGTAATTCCTTCTTTACCAAAACCCTTTGTGAAGACCTCATCACATCGTTTTCCACATCTTTCCTGTAAATCATACTCCTCTTTGATTTTTTTCTCTGAGACAGATGATTTTTCTTTTGTCGGTGTTTGATTATTACATCCAACTGTGAACATTATTGAAAATGAAAGAAAAACTGAAAGAAAATATAAAAGGGTTGTTCTTCTCATAGACAATGACCCAGTTTCACAAAATAAAAAACTCACGATCCAAGTCTGGACGGTGAGTTCATTGTTTATCATCTTGTATCGTTCATCTTAGACACTCTCGATGTTTTAGAAGGAAACGACTGTCTGGTTGAACAAATTTGTTCACACATACAGATATTGTGATGAATTTACAAGGAGAAAATGATCTAGGAGACGTTCTTATTGATCAAACGATACATACGTCATCTGAACAGATTTGATTGAAGGACGACAAGACTGGTGACTTGGAACGATGGATTCTGGAAGACATCTGATTGAAAGATTAGAAGGATCTGAAGATAAACGATTGACGAACGACTTCAGCGTGCGTAAGTACTGGATAATGCTCATGAAATAGTGAAAAATATTTTTCACTATTTTTTCACTATCAAAAATACATAGTTTAGAGAATTATCTCTAAACCATTGATTTTACTGGTGCCCCCGGCGCGATTCGAACGCGCGGCACCCGGATTAGGAATCCGGTGCTC
>CAZBME010000003.1:0-127596 GCA_964492965.1 uncultured Syntrophaceae bacterium
GGGACCGCCGTACGGGCGGCATCGGCGCCCATAAACTGGCCAACTGGCCGACGAAGTTCTGATTCTGAGAGCTTCAGGATGGATAAATAAACATTGGTTTTTAATAGGCTTGATCAATAAAGCGAGCCTGGTAAAAGGGCTTGGCCACCATGAATGATGGACCCGGGCATGCCGGAATGTCATAGCCATTTATCGGACTTCGGTAAAGGTGGCGATTCTTTTGGTTTTATGATGTTCCGGACAGGCCCGGCGTCCGGATTTTATCTATACGCGTAACCTTTTACCACGCTCACGGATGAGTAACCCATTATTATATTCATTGGCGCGGTCATCCTTGGGCGGGTTGGTGTGGTGGGTCTGTCCTCCCGGAAAATTGCCGCCCCTTTTTTATTGAAGCGTTGACTGAAGGCATGCATCCCGGGAGAAGCGGGGGGACCGTGTCGCCGCACGTGTCTTTAACTAAATGAACGGTTGTTAGGGACTGACACGGTCGGGCGTTCCCGCCTTTAAGTATTCAATCAGCGGGAGAAGATTCTCCCGTTTAACGCCGTCAAAGTCCTTGCCCATGTTGTTTTTCAGGGTTTCATCCTGCTCCACCAGCTTGCCGATCGACATGAGCCGTTTGTCGGCAAATGTCAAATCATTCATGGAAATCCTGCCCGGCAGGGGAAAATACTTGATCTCTTTCCGGATAGGCTTATCCAGACTTTTTTCATAGACGGTTTGAATCTTCGGATGTCCGGGCGGCGTTCCGGAAGTTGTGAACAATACGATTTTCCTGGCTTTGAGGATATCCCAGTTTTCTTGGATGAACGGCGCAATGGCAATCTTTCCTGTTCGCAGATAGCCTCCGAAAACGATGAGATCATAATCGGCCAGCTTCGGCTTCGGGTCTTGTTCAAGGTCGATCAGGTCTGCATGAATAGATTCCCTGATCCACTGTGCATATTGTTTTGTGCTCCCATACTTGCTTTGATAGGCGATCAGGATCTTGGGGATTGTGGAATCGTTTTTCACGTCAGCAGCGATGCTATCGCCGACCTGAACGAAAGAGAACGTATGGATGGAGAGCCAGAGAATCAGTATCCATAGTGAATTCAGGTGTTGTGCTTTCATTAATCCTCTGGCGCCATGTTTCGTCATAACTGTCGTCTCCTTCCGGCTGCGGCCGTTTTACTGTGATGATCCCGCTTATCTGTGCCACAGGACATACCGACCAGCGGTTTTATTTGCCGTTTCCTTTGATGATATTAACGGCCTGGAGAGGAAGATAGGCCTTGCCCGTATTGGGGATATATACAACGATGCCTTCCAGTGTTTCTTCTTGATTGCCGCTTTTTAAAATATTCTGATTGACGGGTAACTCGAAGCGTTTCCCCCGATATTCGATTTTAACAATGGCCCCCGTTGCGGCAGATTTATCAATCGCCACCTTGCCGTCACTACCGAAGGCTCCGGATGCTTCAACGAACAGCCTTTTATTGAGGTTATCCAGATTGATATCCAGGGCGTCGGCGGTTATTTTGCCTATTTCCGGTCCATCGACAAGTCCTTTTGGGCTTCCCGGACCATATGCAAAAAGAGGTACATCCCCGCCCGTATGGCCGTGGGTTGTCCAGCCGATATAGGTGTATTTCGGGCTGAGTACTTCGCCGAAGCCTTCATGGGGGAGAGAGTCTTCGTCGGAGAGGCCCCGGGATGCGGATATGGACAGGATGGTTTTAGCCTCGTCATCCGTGATGTCCATCCCCCAGTAGGTTTTCACGACCTGCTTGACCTTTTCCGGTGTTCTCTCTTTTCCGATCTTGATCCAGAGGCCGATGGACGATAATTTCATCTTTTTCAGAGGGTCCAGAAGCCGGTCCAGCTTCATCTGGGAATAGTTCTTACTTGTTCCGTAATTGCCGATCGACATACCGCCCGTATTATGGTCGGAAAGGGCGATGACGAGGGTGTCCCCATTTTTTTTGGCATACGCCAGCGCAACAGCGACGGCCTTGTCAAACTGAATGAGATCACTCATCAAATGCGCGGGATCATTGGCGTGATCCGCCCAATCCGTTTCACTGGCCTCGACCATCAGGAAAAAGCCTTTTTTGTCTGATCGGCGGGAGAGAAGATCAATGGCCTTGACCGTCATTTCCTCAAGGGAGGGTTGCTTGGGGGCGAATTCCTGCCGGTCGATCTCCGGTGACATGTGGGAATTTGCAAACAGACCGAATATTTTCCCGGAGGGAAAGGAATCCAGGTCCTGACGGTTTTCCACAAGGGTGTAACCCTTACTTTTCAGTACGGCCGATAAATCCTTGCCGTCTGTCCGTTTGCCGCCTGCACTTGACGGCAGCAGATGACGTTTTCCACCGCCGAACACGACATCGATGTTTTGATGAACCGCCTGTTCCATAATATCGTTTTCCATCTTCCTCGCCGGGACATGGGCCATATAGGCCGCCGGTGTGGCATGAGTGACCCGTGATGTGGAAACGATGCCAACGGCCTTGCCTTTCAATCTTGCCCCTTCTAGGACAGTTGCCAGTGGTCTGTAACGCATCTCCTCCGGGGGCACCGGCACATTGGGCAGGGTGATTTCCTTCGGGCCCACACTGATCAGATTATCGCTGGTCCTGACACCTGTAGCATAGGCGGAAGCAGCAGGAGCGGAATCCGCGACGACCGAATCGGCAATGTATGTCTTCACACCGCCAACCAGTATCCCGTCAAGGGACAGGGGCGCGCCTTTGAACCAGCGGGTTAAGGTATATTGCTCACTGCCACAGCCATCGGCAATCAATATGATCACATTCCTGGGTTTTGCAGGCTCGCCGGAATTTGCCGTTCCTCTGCCGGCCAGGAAGAGGACAAGGATCAAGAAGAGAAAAATAAGTATTCTGTTTGTCTTAAGGTTTTCTTTCATAGAGCCTCCGTTCTTGCTTAGCCTTCATTTCTTAAGCCCATCGATACCGTTTCCGTGATGTTAAAGTTCTATGACTTTCCCATCTTCGGCTGTTGTGAAAGGAATATACAGAAGCCTGGATAGCATATCATCGCTCATGTGTGTCAGGACCATCCGTTTCGGCTGAATTCTGGCGTAGTATTCGATGAGGGTTGACAAATCCAGGTGGTTTCTGACTTTTTTGTCGTGGAAATACGCCTCGGCAATGAAAAGATCTGCCTCCCGGCCGGCCTCGATCAACGTATCCGTCCATTCCGTGTCGCCCGTATAGGCAATGGTGCGGCCTTCCGCCAGAATGCGATAGGCATAGGCCAGTCCTCCCGGGTTGCCGTGATTGGCAAGAAAAGAACTGACCTGGAAATCGCCGAAGTCAGTGGTTTCATAAGGTCCAAGTTCAATCAGTGAAAGCTCGAATGGCTGTTCCGCGCGGGAAGAGCCCGGGAAACTGATCTCCATGGCCCGTTCGTACCAATCGAGAAGCCCCCGCGGACCGGCAATGGTCAGGGGTTCTTTTCGCTTTGAAATGAGCTGTGCGTTCAGAATAAAGAAGGGGACGCCTCCGCAGTGATCGGCATGGAAATGGGTTAGCAGGATAGCCTGAATGGAATTGGGATTGATATATTTTGCTTTGATGGGAATCAGTGATGATGAGCCGCAGTCGATAAGAAAATTGGTTTTGTCTCCCTCAACGTGAAAACATGTATTGTAGCGGCCTCCGCTTCCAAAGGCATCTCCGCATCCTAAAAAGGTCAGTTTCATGACAGCTCCTTATATCCAGTCTGTCGGGAGTATAGAAAACACCTTACAGGGTGTCAACAGATATCAGGACGACTGATAGATATCACCGTGAACCCCTTTAAAACCCTGGCAGTGATTAGTCAGGGTGAAAAAAGGCGGTTCGATATGAACCGCCTTTCAGATATCTTAGATTTCTTTTCAAAAAATCAGGGAAACACGGAACCCTAGTTATGAATGCCCAGGTTCACCTCTGTTTCCTTGATATCCAGAGTAGTCTTGATGACGGTGTCGGAATTCAGGGAGATGCTGCTGATGCCGCATTCCACAAGGAAACGGGCGAACTCTGGATAGTCGCTCGGGGCCTGCCCGCAGATGCCGATCTTTTTGCCCATCTTGTTGGCTTTCAGAATGGCGTCTTTCACAAGGGTCATGACCGCCTGATTCCTTTCATCAAAGATATGCGTGACAAGGAAGGAATCTCTATCCAGTCCAAGGGTCAGCTGGGTGAGGTCGTTGGACCCGATGGAGAAACCGTCGAAGACCTTGCCGAATTCCTCAATGAGAATGACGTTGCTGGGTATTTCGACCATCATGTAGATCTCCAGGCCATTTTCACCCTGAACCAGGCCCTTGTCCGCCATGACGGCGACAACCTTCTTTCCCTCCTCCACGGTTCTGCAGAAGGGGATCATCAGCTTTACATTGGTCAGCCCCATTTCATTGCGGACCTTTTTCATGGCCTCGCATTCCAAGGCGAAGGCATCGCGATAACGCTCATCGTAATAACGGGATGCCCCACGGAACCCGATCATGGGGTTTTCCTCTTCGGGTTCAAAATAGGAACCGCCGATCAGGTTGGCGTATTCGTTGCTTTTAAAATCGCTCATCCGGACGATGACGTCATTGGGGTAAAAGGCGGCGCCGATCTTTGCCACACCCTGGGCAAGCTTGTCGACAAAGAAATCGGACCGGTTCGGGTAACCGTAAGTAAATTCCTCTATTTTTTGACGGTCTTCTTTATCAGTGACTTTATCAAATTGGATCAGGGCCATGGGATGAATGCTGATGTATTGGTTAATAATGAATTCCAGCCGGGCAAGGCCTACGCCGTCGTTGGGAATGGCGGCGAGGTTGAAGGCATTCTCCGGATTGCCCACATTCATCATGATCTTTGTCCTGGGCCGTTCCAGTTTCTGGGCATTGATCCGCTGGATATCGAACTTTAAAATGCCTTCATAGACATTCCCGACTTCCCCTTCGGCGCAGGAGACTGTGGCTTCCTTAACTCCCTTGAGGGCCTTCGTGCCGTTTTCCGTGCCGACGATGCAGGGTACGCCCAACTCGCGGCTGACAATGGCGGCATGGCAAGTCCGTCCGCCCTTGTTGGTGACAATGGCGGCAGCGATCTTCATGACCGGTTCCCAATCCGGGTCTGTCATATCCGTTACCAGCACTTCACCCTTCTTGAAGTTTTTGATTTGGTCAACGCTCTCAATGATGTTGACGGGTCCGGCCCCAATCTTGGAGCCGACGGCAGTTCCTGTGACGACAGGTTTTTTCTGATCCTGAAGAATATAGGTTTCTATGACATTGGCGTCTTTCTGGGACTGGACCGTTTCCGGCCGGGCCTGGAGGATGAAGAGCTCACCCGTCCTGCCGTCTTTGCCCCATTCGATATCCATGGGCTTGAAATAACCGGCCTCCGCAGAGTAATGATCCTCGATGATGGCAGTCCAGCGGCCGAGCTGCAGGACTTCATCGTCCGTCAGGCAGAATTTTCTGCGGTCTTCGACAGGCGTGGCGATGGTTTCTGTGGCTTCCCCACCCTGATTTTCCGCGTAAACCATCTTCTGTTCCTTGGATCCGAGTTTTTTCTGGACAATGGGTCGGTATCCCTGCTTCAGGGTTGGTTTGAAGACATAATATTCATCGGGGTTAACCGTTCCCTGGACAACCGTTTCTCCCAAGCCGTAGGCGCCGGTAATCAGGATGGCGTCCTTGAAGCCCGATTCCGTATCGATAGAGAAGATAACGCCTGAGGCGGCCAGGTCGGAGCGGACCATCTTCTGCACGCCGATGGACAGGGCGATTGACAAATGGTCAAATCCCTTGTCGAACCGGTAGGAGATGGCGCGGTCTGTGAACAGGGAGGCGAAGCATCGCTTGCAGGCTTCGAGGAGGGCCTCTGCCCCTCGGATATTGAGATATGTATCCTGTTGGCCGGCAAAGCTCGCGTCCGGCAGGTCTTCGGCGGTGGCGGAACTTCGCACGGCAACATCCGTATCGGGTCCGTATTCATCGCACAGCGTTTTGTAGGCGTCGAGGATTGCCTGTTTCAGGTCATCCGGAAATACGGCATTGTATATCAATGAACGCACTTTCTGTGCTCTTTCCTTGAGATTATCAAGGTTATGGGTGTCAAGGTCCGAAAGAATTTCCTTTATCTTTTCACGAATGGCGGCTGATGAGAGAAGATAACGATACGCATAAGCGGTAACGGCATAGCCGTCGGGGATATTGACGCCCTTGGGGCGCAGCTCTCGCCTCATTTCGCCTAGAGAGGCATTCTTTCCACCGACTTGGGGGATATCACTGAGCTGGAGTTCATCGAACCACAGAATCAACTTATTATCATTCATACGATCCTCCTGTAATTTGTCGTCACTTTCTGTTATATTTTTGTGGCGTGTTTATCAGGTTTGGAAATTCAAGTCAATTGCAAACATGAATCGGTTTCGTGTGGTAAACTAAGCTGGAGAGGATTGCAGGTGTCAGTTTATTTTGAAAATGAAAAGGCCGGAATTAAATCCGGCCTTTTCATTATTTATTTATCATCGTCCTCGTCATCGTAGAAAGGACCTTCACCCTCCGATCCTGCAGGAACGCCTCTCTCAATGGAGCGGGAAATACCTCGGGCCAGAATGGCTGCAATCAGGAAGAGGATAACGATGGAAATGACCAGAATGAGAATGATCGTTGTCGTCCATGCCTTCGCTTCCTTGTCGATATTTTGAGTTGCTTTTATTGCATATTCATTGAATTTTTCAACATCTACGCCCATTCCGATCCATCCGAATCCTCCCGGTGCGGGAAAATCCTGGGTGCTGAATTTAATCGGCGCGTATGCCACAAATTTTGTGTGACCGGCAAATTTGTAAGTCTTGATTCCTGATTTGCCGGCGGCCGCTTCCTTGGCAATTTCGGGCAAATTGGGATCCACGAAGCCCATCTGATTCAGGTTGAGAACCTCTTCGCCTCTTTTGGTGGCCGCTTCAGAAATTTCCTTCGTCAGAGCGGGAACAGGTGTTCCATCCGGATTAAGCCCCGCGACATGGTAATCGTTGGGATGGGAAATCATGAACCCGCGATAATCAACCATATAGGCGTAGCTGCCTGTTGACGCGTCAGCCTCGAAAACGGGTGTTGACGATGTCGGGATCACGTGGTCCGTGAAACCGGCAAGATGCCTGACATCCAGGGCCAATTGTATGATGCCCTGAAGGCCGTCTTTCCCGTAAACGGGCGTGGCAAAGCGGATAATACCCGCAAAACGCTTACCCTTTTCAAAATCAGGACGGTTGACATACAAACCCGTCAGGGGCGATACATAAACCTCACCCTGGTTCAGGGCCTTGGCCTTGGCAAAGTAAGTCTCGGTTTTGTAGGTCGTGTTGGCGGGGATGCCGACATTGGCCAGTTTCGCTTTGGGGGCCACTTCCCCGTTGGTAATTTTGATCACTTCATTGCCGCTTTTATCAATGAAGGACATTTCCGAGTAAACCGGCGCCGAGACCTGGCGGATCTTGTCGCCTTCCTTTACCCAGATATTCTTCCTGTTTTCATTGACAAATCTCTTGTAGGCAGGTTCCGAAGCGGGAATGATCGTGGAGATCATCAAATCCTTTTTCCGTTCGTTCAGGAAATTGGTCACTTCATCTGCCGTGTTGATGGCGCGTATTTTAATTTCTTCCTGAGATTTCTGGTCCAGAACAGTGACAGCCCGTTCTTTTACTGTAACCCCTAATTTGAATATGCCGTTGGCGATCAGAATTGCCATCAGTGATAAGGGGATTACGATAAGCAGGAAGAAGACCCTTGCTACCGTGAAAAACTGCTTATCTTTCTTCTTTTCTGTCATTCTTTTTCCCCCTAACCGTAGTTCATTTTGAAGTTAATATCATTTCCTTCCGGATTAACCCAAAAAGTACTTCACGTAGGGGTTAGCATAGAGGAGAACCAGCGATACGACCAACGCATAAATGGCGACGGATTCCGCCATGGCCATACCGACGAGCATCACGGTCATGATCTTTCCCTGCACCCCGGGGTTTCTTCCGACTGCCTGACAAGCACCGTTTGCAGCGTTACCAATACCGGCGCCGGCGCCGATGGCTCCCAGACCGATTGCGAGACCTGCACCGATCATCGCGCCGAAAACGAAAAGCACCTTTACATAGGATTCCCCTGCTGCCGGCAGGGCTTCAGCGGCAAACACCACCGGTGAGGTTACCAGCACCGCTGCCATCGCTGAAACAAGTGTTAAAAACCTTTTCCCAAATCTCCGTACCATCTTAATATTCTCCTTTCAATATCTTCATTGATCTTTTATCCCTACCTCATAGCACAAATTAATACTGTGGGGAAAGGGATATTATGATTAAACTGCGGCGTGCATCTGCAACAGACATGCCATGGATGCTGACTTGTGGTCAATTTAATCTAAGAGTTCACAACCATTTGCATATTTACATCGCCCATGATCGGGCCACGGTATGAAAATTGATTTTGCATTTAACGTTTTTTTCAATGGGCCAAATGCATTGAACGAAAAGTAGAATCATTCATCTTGCTCTTCCGCCTGAATCAGGTCGAATGTGATGGGATCCTGTTTTGTCTCGTCATCGAAATTCAGAAGACTGAGCTTCAGGTTGCTCTCATAGTTTCCCGAGTCCCTGATGCCTTCAACGGCGCTTTTGACCTTCCGGATGCTGCGGATGAATTCGCCGGGGGATTGAATTTCGGTGCAGATGTAAACCCCCAGCGATTGTTTTTTCAACAGATCGGCTTTTTCGAGGGCAACCTCCAGGAGTATCAGCACCTGATCAATGATCTGGTTTTTTTCCTCCGGCTCTGAGAAATCCCAGAGTACCGTGCCGGCCGAAAAGACGACATTTGCATAATGCGAGACAGCTGATACGGAATTCAGATAGTTGCCCATTGAAAGCGTTAACCGCTTATACAGGAAATCGTCCATGGGTTTTTTTGTTCCTGACGGCATCAGCCATCCGAGGCTTCTGAAGACGTGTCTGACGGAGTTCGTATATATATTGAACGAATCCTCAAAGGGTTTCTGTCCGTCGATCAAAAGGTCCGGATCTTTTTCAATCAGGTGCCTGAACGCATAGTAATGGCCCAGCCAGAAACTGCAGCGGTTGTCTGCACCTGAAGGAGAAACGCTCATGCCCATTTTGGCATAATATTCGGCCTTCTGCAGGGATTGAAGAACCTCTGCCTGCCTGGATTCTCCTGGGTCCGTGACGCGTCCCCTCCTCAAAAGACGGATCAGCTTCGTCGCTCTGGACCAGAACAGAAGACTGTAAGTAGCGAAAAAGACCGGATCGGCCTGACAATATTTTTCAACGAAGGCGCCGTCTCCTGTTCCCCGGTCAAAGAGCAAGGCCGCGGTTTCCCATTCCCCGGCATAATTACCCAGAGCGATGAAATTCTGTAGTCTCAAGGTCAGGGCTACACAATTGAAAGGATCAATGGAAAGGACATGGGATAGCAGGTGGATAGCCTCATGGTTAAGGCGGCGCAATGTCGCTATATGGGCAACTTCCAGGGAAAGCATGATTTTCGGAGGGTATTGACCGATAACCGCCAGAAGGGGAAATTGCTGCACATCTCCTGAATAAAGGGCATTTCTGAAGTGTTGGATAGTCTCATCTCTGACGGGCAGCAATGATGTATCCCTTTTATCGGACGATCTGCCCGGCATGAGTACCGGCGGGCTCTTGAAATAGGGGAAGGCCCAGAAATGTTCGGCCGACCATATATTGGGGTATTCTATTTCCTTGAAAATCACTCTCATGCCGCCTTCTTTGGCAATCGTATAGGCGAAATGGGACAATCTGATGGGGGAGTCAACCGGCAATGTGGGACTCTGCAGATCTTTGATCGAGTTCTCCATCTTTTCAAAGGCGCCGGCGTCAATGGCGATACTGAAATGGATGCGTGTATTGTAAAGAGGGGACAGCTGCCAGGCGATTACCATCTGGTAAGCAAGAGACAAGGCATCCCGGATGGCCTCGCCATATGAGGAGGGCAGGCCGCTGAATCCTTCCTTGACGGGAAGTCTGGCCGTACAATTCGTCGCCATATAGTGGATGCGTTTCCCGCTGAGGTAATAAATGTTCAAATCCTGGATGCACTGGGGCAGAGCCTCTTTCATGAAATCCATCATGGATGGATCAATGTTGCCACGACGTTCCGTAAAGGTGAATTCCATCAGAATGCCTTTTTTCTCTTCGATGACAACATCAGACGGGTGGCGGGGAAAACCGAGCAGCATCGGGTAATTGAGACCCAACTCCGGTTTGGTCAGATTTAACCAGATGGCAAGAACAATGAGCGTGTGGCGTTTCTTCAGGGAGGTGGGCTGAAAATCCCTTTTCAATCTTGAAAAAATGACTTCATTGGGCTCCTCAAAGCCGAATAAACGGGCCATGTACTTTAATTCATGGACAAGGCCTTTAATGGAAATGTCTTCCTTGATTGCCTCGAGGAGTGTTTCGAATGTCAGATCGTAGGACGGCTTGCGGGTGCCGTAAAGCTCACAGCATTTTTTAACAAGCCCTTCAAAATCCGCTTCAGATTCTTTTGGGATCAGTTCTTTCCTGTGAGCAAAGATGATAAAATTCTCGATAATTGAAACGTTACGCTGCTCACTTTTAAAGTGATGAAAGGTTTCGATAGATGGGAACGTAGCCCAGATGGCAATTTTTAAATTATTTAATAATAATTCATCTTGTTTCATCATACCCGCCGCCTTCTTCTGTCGCATTTTTTTGTTTCTTAAAAAATATAATAATATGATAATCACCATTAATAATTACATGCAACAAGAATAATTCTTGATAATTGGTATTGCTTATTGTATTGGTGGCCCCCTGAAATGGAGATCTATTATGATTTGTCCAAAATGCGAAACTGCTAATCACAACGATGCTTTTTTCTGCCATTGGTGCACTGCCTATATCGCCATGCCTGATAAAGGAGCAAGGGCAAACCTCTTTGTGCGTTGCCTGGCCGGTGTAATCGATCCTCTATCCGTCCTGATCATTTCTGGATTCGCCATCTGGATTTTTACCTTCATGCCGGAGGTGTGGGCATTATTCATAACGGCGGCTCTATCACTGGGGTATGGCCTTTGGTTTCTTGCCTTGCTCCGGCAGGGGTTGACGCCGGGCAAAAAAATGCTGGGCCTCCAGGTCATTAACTGTCGTACCGGAGAAAAACCGGGGTTTGGAAGGATGGTCCTCCGGGAACTCGTCGGACGTTTTGTCAGCGGCATTTTTTTGGGCCAAGGTTTTTTTTGTGCTGTCTTTGATAAGAACTCCCAGGCCTGGCATGATCGTCTGGCCGGAACCGTCGTTATAAAATCTTAACCCTCCCAAAGTCGTAACCGGCAACCGCTGCTGCACCCGGCATTTATTGCCTCTGCCATACCGACGAGAATACTGCATTAACAATGCTTTTCATCATATCATCTTCTTGCCGTGCCAGATTCAAGAGGGTATGGGAATATTTTTATTGAAATTTTCGTGGGAGGTCGGTACTATCCCCATGCTGATACGTTATTATCGATCACATCCCTCAAGAGGACTCCACCATGCAAGAGGTATTAACGGCTGTTACCTATCTCGTGGTCTGGCTTGTCTGCCAGCGCGTCATCGGCATCGAAAGCGGCCTTGCCAACCTGATCATTTCTTTAACGGCGGCCATTGGTGTTTATGCCTTGATGGCCATCCGGGACTTCAAAAAGAAAAAGAAGCAGGATGGAGACGATGAGTAACAGTGACGCCCTCAGACGCGTCAAAGAGCACTCGGAGAGGGTTCTGCGAGAGCGCAAGACCATCCTTGATGTTATCGAGGCTTCGCCCATCCCAAAATTCGTGATCAACAAAGACCATAAAATCCTTTTCTGGAACCGGGCCTGCGAGGAACTTACAGGGCTTCTGGCTAAAGACATGATAGGAACAGACAAACACTATATGCCGTTTTATGGAGCACAAAGGCCGCTGATTGCAGATTTGATTGTGGATAACAATATCAAAGGCCTTGAAAAATACTATGGTTCAAAAAGGATCAGACAATCAGACAGGGGGAGAGGGGCTTATGAAGCCAGGGATTATTATATCAATCTCAATGGCAAAAGCCGTCATCTTTACTTCCTGGCTGCCCCCATTTATGATGAGAACGGGGAGATCATCGCTGCTGTTGAAACCTTGCAGGACGTCACCAAGGAACGGGAGATGGAGCTCAGCCTTAAGGAACATGCTGAGACTCTCCGGGAGGAGCTGGAGAAGAATATTACCCTTCAGAAAACGATTGAAGGAATTATCCAGGGATCGCCCACACCCATGTTTGTCATCGACAAGGAACACCGGATCATCTTCTGGAACAAGGCCCTTGCCGAGCTGAGCGGATACAGCGCCAAATCGATGGTCGGGACAGATAAGCAATATTTGCCTTTTTATTCGGAAAAACGTCCCGTCATTGCCGACCTGATTGTGGACAATGACATCGAAGGGCTTGCCAAGTACTATATCAAGAACAGGGCCCAGAAATCGTCCGTCATCGAAGGGGCCTACGAGGTCTGGGATTACTACGAAAATCTGGGCGGCAAGAGCCGTTACCTTCATTTTCAGGCGGCGCCCATCTACGATGACCGTGGCGACATCATTGCGGCGATAGAAACCCTTGAGGACATCACCCGCGAAGAGGAGATGTCTCACAATTTAAAGGAATATGCCGAAAGCCTGCAAAATGAACTGACGGAAAACATTCGCCTGCGGACAGAAATCGAGGGGCTGTATCATTACTTACAGTCCATTCTGGACAGTTCGCCCGATATGCTCCTGGAACTGAATCGCGACGGCTTCATCACTTTTGCCAGTCGCGGCCGGGCAGACGGCCTGAGCGTCGCCCAAACGGTGGGAAAACATTTTACCGAATCGATCCCGGAGCATAAGGATTTTCTTCTGACGCAGTGGGAGGAGGTCAAAAAAGGGAATTACAAACCTTACGAAATTGAAATTGTGAGGCGCGGCGTCAAGAAATCATTTCTAACAACACCGCGGCCTATCAAAGAAAGGAACCGCTACTTGTTTGTGATACGCGATATCACGGAATTTAAAGAGCTGGAAAAAAAGTATTACGAGACCCAGAAATTGGCGGCCATCGGCCAATTGTCGGCAGGTATAGCCCATGAGGTCAGAAATCCCTTATCGTCCATCAAAATGAGCCTTCAGATCCTGGAGAAGCGCCTTCAGCCCGAAGGGAACGATTTGAAGCGATTTAAAATTGCCCAGCGTGAGGTGGAACACCTGGAGCTGCTCGTGAACGACGTCTTGATTTTTGCCCGCCCGGCGGAACCGAAAAAGAAGCCCACCGAGGTCAAACGGGTCGTCGAGAATGCCCTTGAAATGGCGGAAAAATTAATCATCGACAAGAGCGTCAACGTCCAAATGTCTTTTGCAGACGATTTACCCTCCTTCCGTGTTGATGGGGGCATGCTGGAACAGGTTTTCCTGAACCTCTTCCGAAACGCCATCGAGGCCATGGAGAATCATGGACACCTGACCATTGTCGGTCGGATCGGCGATGATGGCACCAGCACCATCATCCTTGAGGTGCATGATGATGGGTGCGGTATGGACGAGGAAGAGGCTTCTCAGATGTTCAACCCATTCTTCACGCGGAAAAAATACGGGACGGGCCTAGGAATGACCCAGGTTAAGAAGATCATTGACCTCCATCAGGGGAACATTGAAATTATTAGCAAAAAAGGGGAAGGGACAAGAATCGTGTTGTCCATCCCCATTGACACGATAGACCAGCCAACAACGTAAGGGGACAGACTTTTACCATGGCGAAGATTCTTGTTATCGATGATGACAGTTCCATTTCAGAAACCCTGGATCTTTATCTGACGGAGGAAGGCTATACCGTCTTTACCGCCCTGACCGGGACGGAAGGCTTGAACAGTTATGTCAAAAACGCCCCTGATCTGGTTATTCTGGACATCCGGCTCCCGGATATAGACGGATTCACCGTTTTAGAAGATCTTCGGGACGAAGATGAAAACATAAAGGTGATCATGATCACCGCCCATCATGACATGGATTCGACGATCAAGGCCATGAAAGGGGGCGCCTTCGATTATATCCATAAGCCCGTCAACATCGAAGAACTGGACATGGCCATCACCAAGGCATTGAAGACTCTGGAAATGGAAAAAAAGATCAGCGGTCTTCTCAATGAGCCGTCACGGAGTTTCAAGGTTGGTGATATTGTTGCCAATAATAAGGAAATGAAAGAGGTCTTCAAAATCATCGGCGTCGTTTCCCAGAGCAAAACCACCGTTCTGATTCAGGGAGAAAGCGGCACCGGCAAGGAATTGATTGCCAAAGTCATTCATCACAATACCTCCCCTGATGAGCCCTATATCGCCATCAACTGCTCTGCTATTGTCGAGACGCTTCTGGAATCGGAGCTCTTCGGCCATGAAAAAGGATCCTTTACGGGTGCCATCACAAGGAAGCTGGGGAAATTTGAGCTGGCCCGCTACGGGACCGTATTTCTGGATGAAATCAGTGAAATGTCTTTCAACCTCCAGGCCAAGCTGCTACGCGTTCTCCAGGAGATGGAATTCGAGCGTGTCGGCGGAAGGGAACGGGTGAACGTGAATGCCCGGATTATCACGGCGACAAACAAGGACCTCAAGGCCATGGTCAGGGAGGGTAAATTCCGTGAAGATCTTTATTACCGCCTTAACATTGTCTCCATCACCTTGCCGCCCCTCCGGGAGCGCCGTGAGGATATCCCGCTCCTCGTCGATTATTTGCTGGCTAAAATCAACAAGGAGTTGCACAAACGCGTCATCGGCGTCTCGAATGAAATGATGGAAATATTTATGAAATACCGGTGGCCGGGCAATGTTCGGGAGTTGGAGAATCTTATGACCCGGGCCGTGGTTGTTTCCAAGGGGCAGGTCCTGTCCCGAAATGATTTTCCTGAACTGACAGATGAGGCTGCCGAAGGGGGACGGGACAAAAGAGAGGAAGATGTGCTGGGTGAGCCGGGGCACCTGCTGACTCTTGATGCCATTGAGGAAAGATATATTCGCAAGGTTCTCCGGGAAAACAGCAACAAGAATAAGGGAGAGGTCTGCGAAATCCTGGGGATATCGCGGCCTACCTTTGAGCGCAAGCTGGAGAAATATGGGATAACGTTTGAACGCGAGTAGCGGCGGGAGAAGATTCCGGAAAAATTGTAGGGGCGGGCTTGAAACCCGCCCCTACAGCCTTATCATCCTTTTTTAATAAAGAAGAAAATTAATGAAAATCCAATCCGCCAGTTTTCTTAAGTCCGGGACGGCTCCCAAGCACTATCCGCCGCCTGATATGCCGGAAGTAGCCTTCGCCGGCCGGTCCAACGTCGGCAAGTCTTCCCTCATCAATGCCCTGGTCAACCGGAAAGGCCTAGCCAAAACGAGCAACACGCCTGGTCGGACCCAGGCCCTCAATTTTTTCGTCATTAATGAAAAAATGTATTTTACGGATCTGCCGGGTTACGGCTATGCCAAGGTTCCCGAATCGATCAAACGCTTCTGGGGCCCTATGGTGGAGACCTATTTGCAGGAGAGAAAGAATCTGGCTATCGTTCTCCTGATCCTGGATATCAGGCGGGAACCCAACGACGACGATCATTCCCTGCTGGAGTGGCTTCAGGCTTACCAGATCCCCTGCCTGCTCGTCATCACAAAAGCAGATAAGCTGTCCCGGGGGCAGGCGAAGGTACGCCAGAGTGAAATATGCCGGCTTCTCAGTGTGGAACCCACCGCAACGATCCTTTTTTCCGCGAAAACAGGTGAGGGGAAAGAAGGCATCTGGACCGAAATCAGCAAACAGCTTGGCAGGGAAGGGTGAAAAATGCAAAAAGCCGCTTCTGACAGGGGTTCAGGCATCTTTTACCGGATAGTTTTATATTCCGGCTCCCGGACTTTTGTCAGGATGCCTTCAGGCCATCCAGAATGTCTTCCAGAACTTCTTTCCCGAAGTGATAGGTCGTCCGGCAGAACTCGCAGGTAATATCGATATCGCCATGCTCGGCAATCAAGGTTTCAATTTCCTGTTGTCCCAGGGAAATAATAACCCGTTCAAGGCGCCTCTGGCTGCATGAACAGGCGAGATTCAGCGCTCCCGTTTCGAGTTGTTGACAGGGGATGCCGGTAAAAATCGTCTCCAGAAGGGATTCCGGCGTTCCTCCCTCGCGGAGGATCTGGGTGACAGGGGGCATCTCCTCGAGACGGGCCATCAGTGTCTCGATCAGATCTTCATCGGCTGGAGGAAATGACTGGATCAGAAAACCGCCGGCGGCAGAGATGGAACAATCCTTTTCCACAAAGACACCCAGACCGATGGCCGAGGGAATTTGTTCCGATTCTGCAAAGTAGTAGGCCAGATCCTGGGCGATTTCACCGCTTCTCAAACTCACGATTCCCTGATAGTTTTCTTTTCCTCCCAGATCCTTTACCACGGTAAGGAAACCGCTTTTCCCGACAACACCGGAGACATCGAGTTTTCCTGCCCGCGGAGGCATGTCGGCGGCCGGATTGCCCACGAGCCCCCGGACACTTCCTGTGCGGTCCGCCTCGACGACGATTTTCTGAATGGGGCCGTCGCCTTCAAATTTGAGGGCGAGGCTCTGGTCCTGTTTCAGGAGTAAAGCCATCAGGGCTCCCCCCGTCAGTGCCCTTCCCAGGGCGGCGGATGCCGTCGGTGACGTCCCGTGAAGACGGGCGGCCTGATCCACAAGGTCGGTTGTAACACAGGCCAGGCCCAGAATATTGCCGCTGTGAGTCATGGTCCGGATAAAATAACTTTTCATGGGCAGGTGGTCTATCAGAAATGGGCAGGTCCTGCAAGCATCAAGTCGTTACCCCCCATCACTGCCGGACCAAGCTCTTCCGAGCCTGTTCAAACCTTTCTATCGTGTTGCCGAGGATCGCGACAGGCAAACGGGTGGTGCGGGGACCGGCCTGGTCATCACAGAGGCGCCTATTCGCCAGCACAATGACAAACTAAACGCCAAAAACGCTCCGGTTGGCGGCTTGATTGTCTCAATGATGCTGCCTTTAACCCGCGGTTGATGACGGATTGATAAAATAATATATAGTTCTTAAGTTCTTCGCTGCAATGTGGTAAAGAGATATCGCCATATATCATGCGTTTACGCAGCAAGGACCTCTTATGAGCGTAGAAACCGTTATTCAGACATCTTTATATCTCCTGGCCCTGATTAATCCTGCGAGTAAAGTTTTCATATTATCATCGGCCCAGGCTCAATATCCCAGGGAACAACTGCTGCATATTTCGGTCAAGGCAACGATAGCTGCCTGGGTGATCCTTCTGCTTCTCTCCACGATCGGCCATTTCATTTTGAAAGTCATTTTCCATGTCGAAATATACTCCCTTCAGGTCGCCGGGGGCATTGTTCTTTTCATCATCGGATTAACGGCTGTTCGCAAGGGACGCTTCTTTGAGCAGGAACTTCAGGGCTCTCCTGATGATTTTTCCATTGTGCCTTTGGCCGCACCCATGATCGCGGGCCCGGGAACCATAACGGCAGCCATCTCATTTTCATCGACCCAGGGAATTCCCATCACGATCTTGTCCCTTTCCCTTGCCGTCCTGATTAACTTTCTCATCATGCTGCTTTCCCCTTGGATCGGTAAAACTTTTGAGCGTTTTCATGTGTTTGGACCCTTCATCCGGATCACGGGCCTCATCGTCGCTGCCGTCGCAGTTCAGATGATCCTGTCCGGGATTGCACAATGGCTGAAGCCAATCTTGTCGTAAGGAGGAGATTATGAAAGATAAAGTGATTGCCGTCAGAAATATTCGGACCGGAACGGTCTCTGCGGGGACAGGCGCCACCGGTTCTTTTGCCGTTGGCGTGTTGGCCGTAGGCGCACTGGCCGTCGGGGCACTGGCAATTGGGGCATTGGCGATCGGAAGGCTTTTTGTCGGCAGAATGATCGTCAGGGACCTGAAGATCAAATCGCTCGAAGTCGATGGATTGACAGTGCGAAATCTTAAAGTTCTGCATAAGGATTGATGGTCATCTGCCAACCATCCGGATTGGATAAATTAACGGTGGAGAAGAATCAGACGGAATGGACGTATTGTTGAATGAGGCATCTGCCCGATCAGCCTTGGTTGTCGAAGGAGGGGCCCTGCGAGGTGTTTTTTCGACGGGTCTTCTGGATGGATTTCTTAAAGCGCAATTTAATCCCTTTGATCTTTATATAGGAGTGTCTTCGGGCGCATCGAACCTTGCGGCGTACCTTGCCGGGATGACAGGTCGCAATAAGAGGGTTTATATGGACTATTCATTGCGCCCGCCATTCATTGACCTCAGAAGGTTTTTCCGCGGTGGGCATCTGCTTGACCTGGATTGGCTCTGGGATATTACTATCCGGGAAATGCGTCTTGATCTGGAGCGGGTCTATGCCAGGGGGCGTCCGTTCATTGTCGTCATGACTAATGTCCAAACCGGTGAGCCCGTCTATAAGCTGACCGGTATGGATAATCTTGAAGATGTCCTTAAGGCCTCCAGTGCCATGCCGGTCTTATATCGTGGATATCCGACGGTCGATGGTTCTCCCATGACCGACGGCGGGGTGGCTGACGCGCTGCCCGTCGGTGAGGCTATCCGTCGCGGCGCCCGTCGGATTATGGTTATCCGTTCACGGCATCAACACTATGTCAAACGTGAAGGTCCGTTTGACCGTTTTCTGCAATGGCATATCCGGCACAAACCGCAGTTACAAAAGGCTATTGCCGGTCGTGTGCAGCGCTATAATGATTCGTTGCAAATCATCCGCCGGCCACCGGAGGGTGTTCGCATTGCAGAGGTGTGTCCCCCCGAGGCCTTTCGTGTGTCCCGTCTCAGCAGGAATCGTTCGATTCTGCAGGAAGGTTATGAGCAGGGGGTGAATCTGGCGCCGCAAACCATTGCCCAATGGCAGGCTACTGAATCGGGTAACCATGGATAGATCGAAAGGATACTTCCTGTTGGGTTTCCATATTTTAGCCGACTTGCTTGTTCTTTGTGCCTGAAATCGCAGCGTTTCCACGCAGAAAATAGAATTTTGGCTTGACAGATTTTCTGAATCATGGTAGCGCCACCGTCGGTTTGTAAAGTGCAGACCAGCAGGACAAAGAGAATAAAATTCATATCAATGCAAACATATCTTGAGGTGGTAACACGTGATAAAAGATAATGAAAAAATCGGCGCTGTCATGGTGGTCGGAGCCGGGATCGCCGGTATCCAGGCTTCTCTCGATTTGGCCAATTCCGGAATGAAGGTTTACCTTGTGGAGAAGGGGATCAGCATCGGCGGAGTGATGGCCCAGCTGGATAAGACCTTCCCGACCAACGACTGTTCGGCCTGCATTCTTTCCCCCAAGCTCGTGGAAGTGGGCCGCCATCCTAACGTGGATATCCTTACCCAAAGAACGGTGGAAGCCGTCGAGGGCGAGGCCGGCCGCTTTAAGGTCCGCCTGACCAGGGCGCCCCGTTACGTGAATCTGGATAAATGTACGGGATGCGGCGATTGTGCCAAGGTCTGTCCCGTCAACGTTCCTTCCGATTTCAACGAACGACTCTCCGAGCGGCAAGCAACATATCGCCACTTCCCCCAGGCCATTCCCAGTGGCTTTGCCATTGATAAGCTGGGAACGTCCCCCTGTAAGGCCACCTGTCCGACGCACATCAGCGTCCAGGGTTATGTGGCCCTCATCGCCGCCGGGAAGTTCAAAGAGGCCCTCAAACTCATCAAGCAGGACAACCCATTCCCCATCGTCTGCGGCCGTGTCTGTAACCACCCCTGCGAGACGGCCTGTATGCGGGGCAAGGTCGATGATCCTATCGATATTATGCATCTGAAACAGTTCGTCGCCGATCTGGATCTGAACGACAATACGCGTTATCTCCCCGAAAAGAAGGAAAGCAAGGGCAAGAAGGTCGCCGTCGTCGGCGCCGGACCTGCGGGTTTAACCTGCGCCTATTACCTGGCCATCGAAGGCTATGATGTCGATGTCTTTGAAGCCCTGCCCGTCGCGGGTGGTTGGCTTGCCGTCGGCATCCCCGAATACCGTCTCCCCAAGAAGGTCCTGAAGGCGGAGATCAAGGTCATTGAAGACCTGGGTGTCAAGATTCATCTCAACACGAAGATCGGGACGGATATCGCCTTCGACAAACTCCAAAAAGATTACAATGCCGTCTTTATCGGCTGCGGCACCATGAAGAGCAGTAAGCTCAATATTCCTGATGAGGACATGCAGGGCGTCATCCACGGTGTGGATTACCTCATGCGCGTCAACCTTGGAGAGAAGGTCAATATCGGTGACAAGGTCGCCGTCGTCGGCGGCGGCAACGTGGCCATGGATGCCGTCCGGACGGCCGTCAGAATGGGGTCCAAGAATGTCTTTGTCCTCTATCGTCGTACCCGTGCGGAAATGCCCGCCGCGCCGGAGGAAATAGAGGAGGCCATTGAAGAAGGGGTCGAGATGAAATTCCTCGTTGCCCCCAAACGCGTCGTCGGCAAGGACGGCAAGGTAACGGGCATCGAGTGTACGCGAATGGAACTGGGCGAACCCGATAAGAGCGGTCGCCGCCGTCCTGTCGAGATCAAGGGGTCGGAATTCATCGTCGAATGCGACGCCATCATCCCGGCCATCGGCCAGGAGGCTGATCTGTCCTTCATTACGAAGGAAAGCGGCGTTTCCATCAACAAGTGGAATAACATCGATTATGATGAGATCACCTATGCGACGACCACGGCCGGCATCTTTTCCGGCGGCGATGTCGTCACGGGTCCCCAGACCGTCGTCAAGGCCGTCTATGCCGGTAAGGAAGCGGCCAAATCCATCAACCGCTACCTTTTAGGCGAGGATGTAAAGGCCGGTCGGGAAAAAGACTGGACCAAGGATCTGGCCGACAAGGCCGATGTCTCCAAGGTGCCCAAGAGCCCCCGTACAAAATACCCCCTGATGACACCGGAAGATCGCCGGACCAACTTCAATGAAGTCGGCCTCGGATTCAACGAAGCCCAGGCTGTGGCGGAAGCCGCGCGTTGCCTCAATTGCGGGATCTGTTCCGAGTGCTACCAGTGCGTTGACGCCTGTATCGCCGGCGCCATCAATCATGACGATACGTTCGAGGAAGAGACGATTGAAGTCGGCGCCGTCATCGCATCGCCGGGCTTTGAAATATTTGACGCGAGTATCCGCGGCGAATACGGATACGGCACGTATCAGAACGTTGTCACGGCCATCCAGTTCGAGCGGATTCTCTCCGCCTCCGGTCCCTATTTCGGACACGTCCAGAGGATTTCCGACGGTGTGGAACCGAAGAAAGTTGCCTTTATCCAATGCGTCGGGTCTCGCGACACATCCTGCAATAACAGTTGGTGTTCATCCGTCTGCTGCATGTATGCGACCAAGGAAGCCATCATCGGTAAAGAACACGCCAAGAATCTTGACCCGACCATCTTCTACATGGACATACGCGCCCATGGGAAGGACTTCGACCGGTTTGTTAATCGGGCAAAGAACGAATACGGCATCCGCTATATCCGCTCCATGCCCTCCACCATTAAGGAGCTTCAGCAGTCCAAAAACCTGCTGATCAAATATGTTCAGGAAGACGGCAGCCTTGTGGAAGAGGAATTCGACATGGTCGTCCTCTCCGTCGGCTTAACGCCGCCCAAGGAAGCCGCTCAGTTGGCCAAGGCCATGGGCGTCGATCTGGAGGAGCACGGCTTCTGCGCCACGGCCCTGGAGAATCCCGTCCAGAGCAGCCGGGAAGGTATTTTTGTCTGCGGCGCCTTCGGCGGCCCGAAAGACATCCCCGGGACGGTTATGGAGGCCAGCAGCGCCGCCGCCTGTGCGTCGGGCATCCTGGCAAGCCAACGTGGGACCCTGATTACGGCAGAGGAGTTGCCCATGGAAAATGATCTCCGCGGCATCGGCCCCCGGACGGGCGTCTTCGTCTGCCACTGCGGCATCAACATTGGCGGCGTCGTCAATGTTCCCGAGGTGGTGGATTACTGCTTGACCCTTCCCAATGTTGTCTTTGCCACGGAAAACCTCTTTACCTGTTCACAGGATACGGCCGTCAAGATGGGCGAGGTCATTAAAGAGCACAACCTGAGCCGCGTCGTCGTCGCTT
Organism: uncultured Syntrophaceae bacterium; assembly: GCA_964492965.1. GTDB lineage: Bacteria > Desulfobacterota > Syntrophia > Syntrophales > UBA8958 > CAZBME01. The sequence continues at coordinate 22,214 of CAZBME010000003.1, forward strand.
CCTGTTCGCCCCGGACCCATGAAGGGCTCTTCCAGGAAAACTGCGAGAAGGCCGGCCTCAACCGCTATCTCTTCGAGATGGCAAACATCCGTGACCAGGATTCTTGGGTCCATATGCACGAACCGAAGGAAGCGACGGAGAAGGCCAAAGATCTGGTCCGCATGTCCATTGCCAAGGCCCAGTTCCTGAAGCCCCTCAAACCCGGTCAGTTGCCCGTCAACCGCGCCACATTGATTATCGGCGGCGGCTTGGCCGGTATCACGGCGGCACTGACACTGGCGGACCAGGGTTTCGAGTCTTACATTGTCGAGAAAAAGCCCGTTTTGGGCGGTAATTATCGGGATCTTTATTTTACCCTGGAAGGCCTGGATACGAAGAAACACTTGGCTGGTCTTCTGGACAAGGTGAAGGCGAGCAAGCTCATTCATGTCTATGTGGGTGCCGAGATCGAGAAATTGGAAGGTTTCATCGGCAACTACAAGACGACCGTTAAGAACAAGGACGGTGAAGCGACCTTTGAACACGGCGTCGTCATCGTCGCCACGGGCGCCTATGAGCTTGAGACCAAAGAGTATCTCCACGGCCAGTCGGCAAACGTCGTAACCCAGCGGGATCTGGAAAAAATGATCGCCGAAAAGGATGCCAAGGCGGCCCAGGCCAAGAGTGTCGTCATGATTCAGTGTGTCGGGTCACGTATCCCCGAGCGGCCCTATTGCAGCCGTTACTGCTGCTCCGAGGCCGTGAAGAATGCCCTCAAGATCAAAGAGATGGATCCGGAAAAGGATGTTACGATCATCTACCGCGATATCCGGACCTTCGGGTTGAAAGAAGATTATTACAAGAAGGCCCGGGAACTGAACGTCAAGTTCATCCGCTACGATGAAGACCGGAAACCGGAGGTCACCCAGAGCGGTAATCAGGTTTCTATCCGGGTATTTGATCCCATCCTCAACGGTCCCGTCGAGGTGAAGGCCGATCTGCTGGCCCTGTCCGTCGGCTCCGTTCCCAATCCTGAGAATGCGGAGATCGGCCAGAGATTGAAGGTCCCGACCAATCAGGACGGCTTCTTCCTTGAGGCCCACGTGAAACTGCGTCCCGTCGATTTTGCAACAGACGGCGTCTTTATGTGCGGCATGTCCCACGCGCCGAAACTCAGCGAAGACGCCATTGTCCAGGCCAATGCGGCGGTGTCCCGCGCCTGCACCATCCTGACGAAGGAATTCATCGAGGCGGAAGGAAAGACGGCTTACATCAATAAGGATCGCTGCTCCGCTTGCGGCCTTTGCGAGGAGAACTGTCCCTTCGGCGCCATTGCGGTGAATGTTGTCGAGGGCTGCGCGGAAGTGAACGCCATCCTGTGCAAGGGCTGCGGTATCTGCACCGCCTCTTGCCGGATGAACGCCGTCGATCTCAATGGTTTCAGTAATGAAGAAGAGCTGGAACAGATATATAATATATAAACTAAGGTAATCGGCAGATAAAGCCGCATTGCCACTGGAAGGAGAAAATATGGCTGAAAATTTAGCAAACAAAGAATGGGTCCCGAAAGTCGTTGCCATCGTCTGCAATTGGTGTACTTACGCGGGAGCCGATCTGGCTGGTATCAGCAGGATTCAGTATCCGCCGAATGTGCGCATTATTCGCGTTCCCTGCACGGGAAGGATCAACCCTTTTTACATCGTGAAAGCCCTGCAGACGGGAGCCGACGGGGTCCTGGTTTCCGGTTGACACCCCGGTGAATGCCACTATATTTCGGGAAATCTGGTGGCGCGCCGCAAGTTTGCGACGTTGAAAAGTTTCCTAGACTACATCGGTGTTGAAGGTGACAGGACCATTTTTACCTGGGTGTCAGCCTCTGAAGGAGAACGTTTTGCCAATGTTATCAAAGGCGTGACGGCGAAGGTGAAGGCCCTCGGTCCGGCCAGCCGGCTGGTTAAGTCTTTGTAATAAAAATAGGGTTTAGTAGAGAAACCGGTTGATCACACTAAAAACGAGGATTCATAAAAAGTGGAAAACATAGATAAAAAATTACGGGAAGAGGCAAAGAGGCTTCTGGAAGAGAAAAAGGTCGATGTTATTGTGGGCTATGAGGAGGGAACCCTTCCCCTGACGGCCACGCCCTGTTTTATCACCCAGCACGAAGAGGCCGATAAACTGGTTTGGAACGCCTATTGCACCCAGAATCTGACCAAGTTCGTCCATGACCTCATTTCGCAGCATAAAAACGCCCAGAAGCGTGTGAAACCGGAAGACCGGAAAAAGAAGGTCGTCGGTGTCGTCGCCCGTGGCTGCACGACGCGGTCCATCGTCCTGCAGATCCAGGAACGGCAGTATGGCCGGGATGAAGTGGTCATCATCGGTGTTCCCTGTGCGGGATATGTAGACCGAAAGAAGCTGGCCGTGGCCCTGAACGGAGAAGATATTGTCGGCGGCAGCCTGAACGGTGACCAGTTGACGGTCCAGACAGCTGCTGGGGAAAAGAAGCTGGCCCTGGCCGATGTCCTGGCGGAAAATTGTACGACCTGCCGGTTCAATAATCCGATCATTAGCGATGTCATGATCGGTTCACCCGCCCCGGCCATGAAGGCCGATCAGGAATACGACGATGTAAAGGCTTTCGAGAACCTGTCGACGGATGAGCGGTGGGCCTACTTTACCAAGGAGATGGGCAAATGCATCCGCTGCTACGCCTGCCGTCAGGCCTGTCCCTCCTGCTACTGCCCGACATGCTTCATGGATCAAAGCCAGCCCCAGTGGGTCGGCATCGGTGAAGATGCGACCGATACCCAGGTCTTTCAGATCATGCGTCTGTATCACATGGCCGGCCGGTGTGTGGACTGCGGCTCCTGCATCTCCGTCTGCCCCATGGGCGTCGATCTGAGAAAATTTCTGAAGAAGCTCGACAAGGATGGCTTTGATTTCTTTGGAGGCCGCTGCGGCTCCTCAATGGAGGATCGCCCTGTCCTTTCCGTCTTCAAGGAGCACGAAAGCGAAGACTTTATTTATAATCCCTGAGGCCGAATGGCTGACAAAAAGGTGCTGGTTAAGTCATACGGCTGCTGGCCATTGACGGAAGATGAACAAGTAAAAAACGGAGACAGCATGAAAACCTTTCTCGATGAAGTAAATGAAAAGATAAACGGGGTGCCGATTCAACGATGTTACCACTGTCGGAAATGTACAGCTGGGTGCCCGCTGGCCTTTACCATGGAGTATAATCCTAACCGGATCATCAAGATGATCCAAATGGGTCAGAAGAAAGAGGTCTTAAGCAGCGCCACTATCTGGCTCTGTGCGTCCTGCGAGACCTGCATCACCCGCTGCCCGAACGAAGTTGATATCGCGCGGATGATGGATGTCCTTCGGGAAATGGCCATAAAAGAAGGGGTTGCCGCCAAAGAGGCGAACATCTTGTCCTTCCACAAGGCCTTCCTGTGGAGCATCAAATTCGGCGGACGGATCAATGAACCACTGATGATGGTCAATTACAAGCTCAAGTCAGGGGATTACTTCTCCGATATGGGCATGGGTATCGACATGTTCATGAAGGGCAAATTGTCCTTGATTTCCCCCCGGACGAAGGATATCAAATCGGTTCGCAGCATTTTTGAAAAAACGAAGTAAGCATAACGCACAAGGAGGCAAGCGTTGAAAGTTTCATATTATCCGGGATGTTCCCTCCATGGGACGGCGAAGGAATATGACCAGTCCGTCAAGGCCATGAGCAAGGCCTTGGGCATTGAACTCAATGAAGTGGAAGACTGGTCCTGCTGTGGCGCCACGTCGGCCCATTCTACTAATTTTAAATTGTCGGTGGCCCTGCCGGCGCGCAATCTCGTGGCGATCGAAAAGAGCGCCGACAAAGAAGTGATGGTGCCCTGCGCTGCATGCTTTAACCGCTTCAAAAGCGCCCAGCATTATCTGAAGCACGATGAGGCGCTCAAGAAGGACATTGACGCTCTGGTCGGCCGTCCCTACCAGGGAACGGCGGTCGTGAAAAACCCTGTCGGGATCATTCACGAGGATATCGGACTGGACACCCTGGCGACCAAAGTGGTCCGCAAGCTCAAAGGGTTGAAGCCCGTATCCTATTATGGCTGTCTCCTCGTGCGGCCGCCCGAGGCCTGTGAGTTCGAGAATGTTGAAAACCCCTATATGCTGGATGAAATCCTGACAACCATCGGGGCCGATGTCAAGCCGTGGTCCTATAAGACGGATTGCTGCGGCGGCAGCTTGACCATCAGCAGGACGGACATCGTGACGAAGCTTGTGGACAAGCTCATGACAATGGCCCGGGAAGCGGGAGCCAACTGTGTGGTCACCGCCTGTCCCGTCTGCATGACCAACCTGGACGCCCGTGCCAGCGAGAATCTGCGGTTACCCATTTTCTACTTCTCGGAACTTGTTGCCCTGGCCCTCGGTCTTGCCGGACCGGACACATGGTTCAAATTGCATTCGGTTGACCCGACACCGCTCATGGGCGGCTTGGGACTCATATAATAAATATCTTATACGATTGAAGGACGATATGGAAAAACGGTTGATAAAGAAAGACGCTCTGGCAGCGATCGTAAAGAAGATAGGCGGGGATCTGACCGTCTTTGCACCGGTCAAAGTCGAGGACAACGTCCTGTTCAAGGTGCTGGAAAAAGGGGAAGAGCCGCTTACGGTTTATGCGAACAGCAAGAACGCGCCGAAGAACATCTTCTTTCCCCGGACGGAAGTCATGCTGCGCTACACCCGCACGACCAAGGGAATGGAATTGAAGAGCGAGGATGTAGCCTCCCAGGAGGCGGTCCTCTTCGGGGTGCGTCCCTGTGACGCCCGCAGTTTTGCCCTCCTCGACATGCTCTTCGATCAGGAGAAATACAAGGACCCCTATTACATCGAAAAGCGGGCCAAAACGGCGATCATCACGCTCGCCTGTGTCCATCCCCCTTATTCCTCGTGCTTCTGCACCTCCGTCGGGGGGCATCCTGTAGATGCCGCAGGGTCGGATGTTCTGCTGACCGAGATGGGAGATCAGTATCTGGCGGAATTTTTGAGTGCCAAGGGCGAAAAGCTCGCCAAATATTTCGGCGATGCGAAGGCCGATGAGGGAGCGGACAAGAAAAAGAATGCCATCTCCGCCCAGGCCGAACAGGAGATCAAGTCTCATATCCCCGCTAAGGCGATCAAGCCTATCCTGGATGTGAATTTCGATCATCCCTTCTGGAATACGATCTATCAGAAATGTCTGGCATGCGGGACCTGCACCTTCCTGTGCCCCACATGCCACTGTTTTGACATTAGTGATGAGATGAAAAACGATGATGGCCGGCGGCTCAGAAACTGGGACTCCTGTATGTTTCCCCTTTTCACGAAGGAGACATCGGGACACAATCCCAGGACGTCGCAGAAGGAGCGGTGGCGCCAGCGGACTATGCACAAATTCAAGTATTATGTGGACAACTTCGATGCCATCGCCTGCGTGGGTTGCGGGCGCTGTGTCATGTACTGTCCGGTGAATATCGATATCCGGAAAATTGTCGAAGACATTTCGAAATTATAGCAGCGGGAGAACGTCATGCAGAATCCATATGTACCCTATCCAGTTGAACTGATCAAAATCGTGACCGAAGTGGACACGAAGGACATCAAAACATTCCGTCTGGCCTTCGTCAACAAGGAAGACGAGGAAAAATACCAGTACATCCCCGGCCAGTTTGGTGAGCTGTCTATCTTCGGGAAAGGGGAATCGCCGATCGGAATCGCTTCCTCCCCGACGAACCCCGGTTATGTAGAGTTCACGGTTCAGAAGGCCGGTGTTGTGACCTCAGCGCTTCATGAGATGGAGGAAGGAACCCGGATGGGGCTTCGCGGACCCTTGGGAAACTCCTGGCCCATCGAATACCTGGAAGGGAAAAACATAGTCATCGTCGGCGGCGGTTTCGCCTTTACGACCTTGCGGTCTCTCATCCAGTATATGATACATGACGACAACCGGAAGCGTTTCGGCAAGATCACCGTGATCTATGGCGCCAGAAATCCGGGCCTCCTTATTTACAAGGACGAGCTGGAAGCCTGGGCGAAGCGGGGCGACATCGATATGAATGTCACTGTCGACAAGGGTGACGCCACCTGGAAGGGCCGTGAAGGTTTTGTCCCCACAGTCTGTAAGGAAGTGGCGCCTAGTGCCGAAAATGCCGTCACGGTTATTTGCGGCCCTCCCGTGATGATCCGTTTTACGCTGCCGGTCTTTTTTGAGTTGGGTTTTTCCAATGAGAATATCATCACTTCTCTGGAAATGCGCATGAAATGCGGAATCGGCAAGTGCGGTCGGTGTAATGTCGGAAGCAAATATGTCTGTAAGGACGGGCCGGTATTCTCCCTGGCTGAGCTGGATAAATTGACCAAGGAATACTAATCTTTCCGTGGTTTAACAACATATCGTAAGGGAGGGGATGCCTGGGTGTCCCCTCTTTTGTTTATGAGTGAAACAATATATCGTCGTGGCGGAGAATGAAAGTGAATAACATAACCCATAAAATCCAGTTGTCCGATAATGTCTGCCGGATGGACATCGAGGTGCCGGAAATTGCCGGAAAGCGTAAGGCGGGCCAGTTCGTTATCCTGAAGATTGATGAAAAAGGGGAGCGAATTCCCTTGACCATCGTCGATTCCGATGCCGAAAAGGGAACGATCACCATCATCTTTCAGATTGTCGGCAAGACGACGGCCATGATGGCGGAGTTAAATCTTGGCGATACTTTTCAGGATGTCCAAGGGCCTTTGGGGAATCCGACGGAAATTGAAAATTACGGCCATGTCGTCTGTATCGGCGGCGGCGTCGGTGTCGGTGTCATCTATCCCATTACAAAGGCTTTGAAGGAACACGGTAACCGCGTGACCTCCATCATCGGCGCCAGAACGAAAGACCTCGTCATCCTTGAAGAGGAGATGCGTAAGGTGAGTGATAAACTCGTAGTGACGACGGACGATGGGAGCTACGGTATACATGGATTTGTGAGCGCTGTCCTGCAGAAAATGATTACGGAGAATGAGAAGATTGACCGGGTTTTCGCCATCGGTCCCGTGCCGATGATGCGGGTCATCGCCGATGTAACCCGTTCTCACGAGATCAAGACCATTGTTAGCCTCAACTCCATTATGCTGGATGCAACGGGCATGTGCGGCGCCTGTCGGGTTGCCGTGGCGGGAAAGACGAAATTTACCTGCGTGGATGGTCCTGAATTCGATGGCCATGACGTGGATTTTGATTTGCTGACCAAGCGGCTCCGCATGTATTGTGAAGAGGAAAAACAGTCCTTTGAAGGGCACAGGTGTGGGTGGAATGGAAACTGAACCGAAAAAAGAAAAGAAAGAAAAAGTTCCCCGGCAGGCTATGCCGGAGCAGAATCCAGGGGTGAGAAAAGGAAACTTCGATGAAGTGCCTCTGGGCTATCCTGCCGAAACGGCAATTTTAGAAGCAAGTCGTTGCATCCAGTGCAAAAAGCCGGGATGCGTCACAGGTTGTCCCGTTGATGTCAAGATTCCTGAATTCATCAAGCAAATCGCTGAAGGGGATTTTCTGGCAGCTGCAAAGACACTTAAGGAAACGAACAGTCTTCCGGCAGTTTGTGGCCGAGTCTGTCCCCAGGAGGATCAGTGTGAAAAGCTCTGTGTCCTTGGTAAAAAGGGTGATCCTGTGGCGATTGGCCGCCTGGAGCGCTTTGCCGCCGACTATGAGCGGGCAGCGGGCATATCGGACATGCCGGAAGTCACATCGGCCAACGGGAAGAAAGTCGCCATTGTCGGAGCCGGTCCTTCAGGGCTGACCATTGCCGGAGACCTTGTGAAAATGGGTTACGACGTCACGGTCTTTGAGGCCCTCCATAAAGCTGGGGGTGTTCTTATTTACGGGATTCCTGAATTCCGCCTTCCTAAAGACATTGTGAACGCGGAAGTGGCCTATCTCGAGAGGTTAGGCGTCAAGATTGTTCTCAATGCCGTCGTCGGCAGGCTAAAGACGGTGGATGAACTCTTCGCCGAAGGATTCCATGCCGTCTATATTGCCGTCGGCGCCGGTGCACCTGTCTTTATGGATATCCCGGGAGAGAACCTCCTGGGCATCTATTCGGCCAACGAGTATCTGACCCGGTCGAATCTCATGAAGGCCTATCGCTTTCCCGAATATGACACCCCAATTATCCGGGGCAAAAATGTGGCCGTCATCGGCGGCGGGAATGTCGCAATGGATTCCGTCCGGACCGCTCTGCGTCTGGGGGCGGACAATGCCTATATCATCTACCGGCGAAGTGAGGTGGAACTCCCCGCCCGAAAGGAAGAGGCCCATCATGCGAAAGAGGAAGGGGTGCAATTCCTGCTCTTGACAAATCCTGTAGGTTACATCGGCGATGAGTATGGCTGGGTCACGGGCGTCAGATGCATTCGTATGGAGTTGGGAGAACCGGATGCCTCCGGACGCCGCAGTCCTGTCCCGGTTCCGGGCTCCGAGTTTGTCATCAATGTGGATACCGTCGTCGTCTCCGTAGGAACGATGGCCAATCCCATTGTGCCGTCCACGACTCCCGGTCTGGAAACCAACCGGTGGGGCTATATTGTCACAAAAGGAGATTCGGGAGAAACAACCCGTGAGGGTGTCTATGCCGGAGGGGATATTGTGACCGGTTCTGCCACGGTCATTCTGGCCATGGGCGCAGGTCGTCAAGCCGCCAAGGCAATCCACGAGTATCTGTCGAAGGAATAAAAATCTATCTAAACCTGGCAAATGAAGAAGCCCATCCCAACTGATAAGGGGATGGGCTTGTTTTTGTTAAGGGCGATGTAATCTGGGAGAGTTGTTCGGGAAGAGGTTATCCTTTGAGGACTCCGCTGATTTTTAAGGATAATTCCTCAACGGTGAAAGGCTTTTGCAGGAAGGCTTTCACTCCCAGTTCCATGATTTCCTGGGCCAGACCGTCAATGCTGTAGCCGCTGGAAAGAATGACAAGGACATCGGGATTGATGTCTTTAAGGCCATCAAAAGTCTCTTTACCGCTCATGCCCGGCATGATCATGTCCAGAACGACGAGATGGATATGGTTGCTATGCATACGATAGATATCCAGCGCCTCATGCCCGTTCGCGGCCAGAAGGACTATATATCCCAAGCTCTCCAATATCCTGCCGCCTACGTCAAGGTTGATTTTCTCATCATCGACAAAGAGGATCGTTTCTGTTCCCCTGACGATATTCACCGGTGCTTTTTCTGCCCCTGCAGGCGCTTCGTTGGCCGATGCAGGCAGATAGATCTGGAATTTTGTTCCTCGACCTTTTTCGCTGTCAACGTTGATGATGCCGCCATGATTCCGGATAATGCCGTAGACGGAGGCCAGCCCTAAGCCGGACCCTCTCCCCATGGCCTTCGTAGTGAAAAAGGGATCAAAAATTCTCAAACGGGTATTTTCATCCATGCCGACGCCCGTGTCTGTTACGGTTATTTGCACATACTTACCGGGATGTATTTCATACGGAATGACTTCCTCATGATCAAGAATGACATTCTTTGTTTCGATGAAAAGCTTTCCTCCGGCGGGCATGGCTTGCCACGCGTTGATATAGAGATTCAAGAATACCTGATCCATTTGTCCGCGATCCACATCGATGTTCCATATATCCTGTTCAAAATTCCGATTAATCAGGATTTCCTTTTTTGTGCGTTCGAACATCATCGAGTTCTGCTCGATGAGGGTGTTGATATTGGTTTTCTTCACCTCGTATTTTCCACTACGGGCAAAGCCCAACAGCTGTTTCGTCAGATTGGCGCCGCTTTGAACCTGTAACTCAATATTCCGTAGCTGTTCATAATGGGGATGGGCGGAATCGATATTCATCAGCATTAAGGAGGCATACCCCTGAATCCCCATGAGTAGATTATTGAAATCATGGGCAATTCCGCCAGCCAGTGTTCCGATGGCTTCCAGTTTTTGGGATTGGATGAGTTGATCTTCCAATTTTTTCCGTTCACTTTCTGCCTTCATCCTGTCACCAATATCTCTGACAACGCCTTCCTGACTAAGAAAACGGCCATTATTGTCAAAATGGGTATGGGAATGCAGCTCCACCCAGTGAAGTGATCCATCTTTGGCTAATATTCGATATTTCAAGCCTTTTACATAGGGATTATTTTGACTATTGGCCTCCAGATAGGCATTGAAAAGAGTATTTTTATCGTCAGTAAAAATAAAATTCCAAAAAGAGACGCCGATAACTTCACTGTCCTCATATCCATAACGCTTCAGGCTGTCTTGATTAATGGTGATGATCTTTCCTTTGTCGTCCACGGAATAAATGATGTCGGGAATATTATTGGCCAGCAGACGGAAACGCTCCTCACTGTTTCGAATGCTTTCTTCGATCTGTTTGCGTTCCGTTATGTCCACAATGGATCCCTCGTAATGCTGGGGATTACCGTTCCCGTCTTTATCAACCCTGACATTAAGAGATACCCATATGACGCTGCCATCTTTCCGGTACATCTGTTGTTCATAGTTTTCCAGGTAACCTTGTTCTTCCAACCGTTTTCTGAATTCCTGACGGTGTTGCGACAGAATATAATGCTGTTTTTCAAAATCGTATGTATTTTCAATCATTTCTTGTGACGAATCGTACCCGAATATTTTTGCAACAGCGGGATTGACATCGATCAGGCGGCCTTCCGGCGAAATCTGATAAATGCCTTCGACGGCATGTTCAAAGATATTCCGATAACGTTCCTCACTGGCCTGGAGCGCTTGTTCAACCTGTTGACGTTCTCTTAACCGTTCACGCGCCAAACCGAGGCTTTCATCCAAACTTTTGAGGGCAAGGTTTAATGTGGTGCTGGTCAGGGCGAGTGCAAATGCGATTTCAATCCAGCCAACGAGCAGGGATGACGGAAAATAACGAAGAGGAAGGTAACCCTGCCATTCCAGAATGACCATGATCAATGCATTTATAATACTGACGATCGCAAATGTAATAGCCGCTTTTTGTCCCAGGAGAAGGCCGGCGACAACGGTGATGGAAACGACCAGGACCATATTGACATCCCTGAGGCCTGCTCCCATGTAGATCAACATGGTGCTAATCACCCACAGACAAGTTACGACCGACTGGGCGGCAAGCCGGACGCTTCCTTGGTGCATCAGTCTTCTGGCAATTAAGGTTATGATAAGGAAACCACAAATAAAAAGGAAACTAGCGAATTTTTTCTGATAAAAAAAGGGTAAAGCAATCGTCATGGAGAGAAAAAGAATCAAGAATATGGTTGACAGGACATGATTCAGTATCCTTGCCGTCCTGGTTTTTTCTTCATCGCCCGCGAATGTCGGGGGGCGGAAGAATGAACGGCAACGTGCGATTGATGCGATAACTTTCTGCATATCAAATCATCCCCTGAGAAATGGTAAACGTTACCCTGATTCGACAGAATCGAAAGGTTGTGATGCCGCCAAATGATGACACACAAAAACTATGCTAATGGTATCATGTCACCCTGTTATCTTTAAAAAAATGGTTGATAAGGTGGTGCTTAATGAGTGACGTCTTTTTGAATGTGAAATGCTATGCCAGAGAGTATTATTTTTCAATAAGAAAAACAGGGCGGAATGAATATTTTGAATAAAAAGGGCCGGTAAATATTCATATTACCGGCCCTTTTTCTAGGTCTGTGAGTGTGCAGGGACTAGTGATGCTCTTCCATGGCGCCTGCAATGTACATCATGGACAGAAGCATGAAGACCAGGGTCTGGATGAAGCAAATCAGAAGCTTCAAAACCAGAATCGGCAACGGCACCAAAAGAGGAACAAGAAGAACGATAACCGCCAGCACAATGTGACCGCCTTCGATATTTCCGAAGAGCCGGAAGGTTAAGGAGACCGGACGGGCGATGTGGCCGACGAGTTCAATAGGGATCATCAGGGGCGCCAACCATGGATTGGGACCCACAAATTGTTTAAGGTATTTGATGCCCTGGACCTTGACGCCGATGATGTGAGTCAGGCAAAACACGATTAATGCCATACTGAGATTGGTATTCAGATTGGCTGTTGGTGATTCGAATCCGGGGACCAGGCCCAGGAGGTTGGAGACGAGGATGAAGAGACCGATGGTGGCGATGAGGGGGAAGAATTTCTTTCCTTCATGTCCCATCGTATCCAAGAGAAGGTTATGAAAAGCATCAATGATAACCTCCATGATATTCTGGATCGGTCCCGGGTTTACATTCAGACGACGGGTGGCAAGGAAAGCGATCAGAATCAGAAAGGCCATGACCAGCCAGGTATAGGTCACGGCTGTTGAAACACCTGGGAATGCAAGATTAAGGAATGACAAGGTGTGCATCTTCTATTTAACCTCCTCAAGGCAGTTTTTTTTTGAGAGTGTCATGACGGCAGTCATGACAATATTAATCAGGACGGTGGACAGGCCGACAAGAAGGCCGATGACATCCACAATATTGCTGGAGACGATAAAGTACAGGACGACGGCCGTAATGCCGAACCGTATGTAGTATTTTGCCATGACACGGGTTTTGGCCCGGTCGTTGATGGTTTTGAACACCTTTCTTAGGTCATGGCTGAGCCAGTGGAAATTGACGATACTGATGCATCCGCCAAGAAGAACGCCGAGGCTGAAACGGTAAGACAGGAGGATCATGCTGATCAGGACAAAAACACCCAACGTGATCCAATTAATAATCTCAACTTTTTGCTGGAACGGGTCTTTTTCTGTGTGGCTCACTTTTAATGGACCGAATAACGGCTTTTTCATCTTTAAAATATTGTCTAATTAAATTGTATAAGCTGCGAAATCCTGCAGCAACACCCACCAACAGAAGGAGAAACGTAAAGAAGGGGGTCGTTCCCATTTTCTTGTCCAGCCAATTGCCTACAAAGAGGCCGCCAAAAACGGCCAAGACCATCCCGATGCCGATACTGCTGGCATAGGCCATTTGGGTATACGTCTTCTTTGATTCCTTATCCATAACGTGGCGCCTGTTACCATGAACCACCAATGAAGTCAATAAAAAATCAAGCTGTGATGACCTTGGGTCATAACCTATCTCAGGGTTACCTTCAGCATGGAGAAATCGTCATCAAGGATTTCATGGCCCCGGAGGCTACGGACATGCTGGTAAAGGGCATTAATCTCCTGCATCTGCTCACCCCGGTTATTCCTGAGAAATTCCATGAGTTCCTCGATTGTCCACATGGTTCCGTCGGGACGGTCCACCTCATAGACGCCATCGGAAAAGATATACAGCTCCGAATGGCAAGGGACATCAATAGTGTCGCTTACATAGTTTGATGTTGAAAGTCCGCCGATGAAGAAATTTTCCGTAATCAACTGATCAATCCGGCCCAATCCGGAAATGAGCAGGGCAGGCGGATGGCCACCACTTGCATAGTGAAGCGATCGGTTGGTGCTGTTATAGACACCGTACCAGATAGTAAAATAGAGATTATTATGATCTTCCATCGGAAATGTTTCATTCAGCGCAGATAGGACATGTTCGGGGGCACGGAAATCAATGTTCGGTAATGACTGGGAGCGGATGACGTTGAAAGCCGATACGGACAGCAAGGCGGAGCCGACACCATGGCCGCAGACATCCAGCAGATACATGGCAAAATGCTCATGATCGATCCAGTGATAGCCAAAGCAGTCTCCTCCCAATTGTGTCGAGGGAACGAAACGCCATTGGGTGAGGATGTCGCCTGTGCTGATGGGTTGTGGCAGTAGGGAGATTACATAATCGGCGGCGCTGGCTAGCTCGTAGGCCAGCGCTTGCCGGCTTGCAAGGAGTGCCTGATAGGCCTCATTGCGCTGGAGGAGGTTGATGTAGCCGGTGGAGTGATAACGGATGCGGGCTATCAACTCGATACGGTCGGGCAGTTTGACCAGATAGTCGTTGGCCCCTTGGGCAAAGGCCTCAGCTTTTGTGACGGCCTCTTCCTTGCTCGACAGAACAATCATCGGCACATCCTTGAACGTTGGATGGCGGCGGAAAAACTTGACCAGTGTCAAGCCGTCAATATCGGGCATCACGAGATCCTGAAGAATGACCGTTGGCAAGATCTCCGCTGCGATTTGCATGGCCTGAGCGGGATCCTGGCAGTAGTGAAAGACAATGTCTTTCTCAGGTTCCAGCATCCGCTGAACGGCTGCCGCCACAATAGGCTGATCATCAACGAGCAAAACCTTGATCTGATGTTGTGTCAGAGTATTTTTCATCATCATGAAGGCAGTAATTGCAACCTCCTCTTAATGTTTCCGGCGATTTCCTCCAGCGCCAGGATGTCATCTGCGGCATTCAATTGCGCCGCTGCCGCCGGCATGCCATAAACGGCCGAAGTTTTTTCATCTTGCGCAATAGTATGCCATCCGGCCTTCCGTAAGGCAAGGAGACCTTTGGCCCCGTCTTTACCCATTCCGGTAAGCAGCACAGCAATATCTTTCCGGGGCCAGTGGCTATCAAGGCTTAAAAAGAAGGCATCGACGGAAGGCCGGTAAGGGTTGTCACGGGGTTCTTGCGTATAGTGGAGTGCCAGATCCGATCCGATGATGAGGTGATCGTTTGTTCCTGCGATCAAAACGGTATCCATCATGGGTTTTGTACCCTCCTTGGCCAGTTTGACGGTTAATCTTGTCTGGCTGCCCAGCCAGTCCGTCAGGCCGGATGCGAACTGCTCGTCCACATGTTGAACGATAATGATGGCAACGCCCAGAGGGCTTGGCAATGCCGATAAAATTGCCGCCAACGCCTTGGGGCCGCCTGTCGAAGATCCGATGGCCACAAGAGGGGGGGGCAGTGGCGGGGCCGGAAAATGGTTGAGCGGCTTCGGCCTTTCGCTTCTCTGGTTGTTCTTCCCCTGGAGCCTGCAGATCATGTTGATTTTTTTCAGCAGTTCATCCGAGCCGGTTAACTGGCCTGCTGCATCGATTAAAGGTGTACGGACGGCATCCAGTGCCCCGTTGCCCATGGCTTCAAATATCAAGCCCCTGTTGGCATCAATGGAAGCGGTGACAATCAGGATTGCGCATGGAGAATGTTTCATGATCTCGGATATGGCCTGGACGCCATCCATTTTCGGCATGACCGGATCAAGGAGGATCAGATCCGGCCTCTCTGTCGCGCATTTTTGAACTGCCTCGGCACAGCTTCCGGCCATCCACACCATTTGGTAGCCCGGAACAGAGGCCAAAATCCGGCGAAGGATTTCTCTTATTTGCAGATCATGGTTTACGATAGCAATTCGCATGTTGACACGACATGAATGAATTATGGTTCTCCGATCAGGTCCCTGACCGCCCCCAGCAGGCGTTCATCATGAAAGCTGCTTTTGGTAAGGTAATAGTTTGCGCCTGCTTCAAGTCCGCGCAAACGATCGTCTTCCCGGTCCTTATAGGAGACGATCATCACCGGCAGGTCTTTAAACTGTGGATCGCTCTTGATTTTTCGCACCATTTCGATACCGTTCATGCGCGGCATATCGATATCGGAAATAACAAGATCAACTTTCCCATCGGATTGTAATGTGTTCCATCCATCGACGCCATCCACGGCTACAGTTACATGGTAGCCATGGCTGTTCAGCAGCTTGCGTTCTACTTCCCGAACGGTGAGGGAGTCATCGACAACAAGGATTCGCTTCACGGCTTCAGCCCGTCCTTCTTGGCGCAAGCCGATCTTGTTCAAGCGGCCTTGTTTTAGAAGGTGATCGATGGAGCGGACCAGATCGTCCACGTCGAAAATCAGGACCGGTGATCCGTCTTGCAGGACAGCGCCGGCGCTGATGCCGATAATTTTGCCTAATCGTGCGTCCAGAGGTCTGACGACAAGATCCCTTTCGCCCAGGAAACGATCGATGACCAACCCGTAACGGTTTAGACGGTCACTGATAACGACGATATGCCACCGGTTCTCCTGCTTTTCAAGAGCGGGTATGTGAAAGAGTTGATGGGCGTCCACAATCCCGACGAATTCACCGTCGAGGCTGCAGAACTGCCTGTCTTCTATCACTTGAATCTCACCCGGCGCAATTTCCAATACCCGGTCAATGCGATTCAGCGGTAGTGCGTAAGGTTCTCCATGGATTTCGACAAGGAGCGTCTTCAGGATGGATAGGGTCAAGGGCAATTGCAGGTGAAAACGTGAGCCAGCACCGGGTTCCGAATCAATGCGAACGGACCCGCCCACCTCCTGAGCCGCGGCATAGACCACATCCAGGCCGACCCCGCGTCCAGAAATCTCCGTCACTGTTGATGCCGTAGAGAACCCGGGAAGGAACAGGAATTCGAGTAGCTCCTGCCTGCTCAGGGCTGCTGCCATTTCTCCAGTTGCATAGCCCCTTTCCACGATCTTTTGCCGTAGCATTTCCGGGTCGATGCCACGACCGTCGTCACTGACGATGATGTGGAGCTGACCTCCGGCGTGCCGAGCTTCCAGAATAAGCTTCCCCTCGTCGCTTTTGCCGACGGAAACCCGTTCCTCGGGCATCTCCAGACCATGATCGATGGCATTGCGCAACAGGTGGGACAAGGGGGCTTCCAGTTTCTCGAGGATATCCCGGTCAACCGGTGTTGCGTCACCCTGAACCAGAAAATCGACTTTCTTCCCCAGTTCTTTGGCCACATCGCGGATCATCCGGGAATATCCATGCAGGCCGTCAGAAAAGGGCACCATCCGGCTGGCAATAACCTCTCCGTACAACCGGTGTGCCAAGTGTTCCAGGCGGCGGGAGAAAATCTCAAATTCCATGGCCTGCCTTGAGGCCAGTTCCTGAAGCTGCTCAGCAAAAACACTGATATCAATACCAGCCATTTGCTGCGATGAAATCGATCCGGCCCGTTCCGTTTTTTTTTGATCCAAGGTTGACTGCAAAGCCATGGAGATGGTTTTAATTTTCAGCAGGGCAGCATAAAAGGGCTTTGTCGATTGGGCCTGGACGAGGCATTCTCCGGCAAGGCCCATGAGGCGGTTCAGATTTTCCGCCATAACCCTGACCTGAAGGCTGTCTGTCTTGTCGGGGCTGGTGGTTCGCGGTGGTTCTATGTGGAATGCAGGTGCTCCCGCGGGAAGTTCGTCATCTGAACCCGAAGGTGGTTGTTTCGTCTCGGCAGGCGTCGATAAGCGCGGAATGGACGGAATCGCTGCTTGCACTGGGGGCGCATCCGTTGCAACGATGGAGGGTTCCGGTTCTGAAATCATAGATGGTTGCTTTTCGTGAACTTTGGGGGATGCCGGCATCTCTCCTGTGGACAAGTTTGAAAGGAAATTTATGACAGCCTCGATTTCCGTCGTTCGTTTCATAAGCCACCCGGGGATAGCTCCGGGTTCGTTTTGGGACAGAGACAGGAACAGATCATTGGCTTGAAGCAGAGCGTCCACATGGGCCGCCGAGAGGGTTAATTTTCCGTTCTGGGAAGCCGAAAGAATGTCTTCCATGACATGGGCAAGGGCCACGGCTGAGGGAAGATTGACAATGCGTGCCGCTCCTTTGATGGAATGGGCGGCGCGCATGAGAGGCTCCATTTTCCCCGGGGATTGATCCTTTTCGGCCTGGATCAGGCCAGATTCCAGGATACGGGAATTGTTTTCCAATTCTACATGGAACAACTCCAGCATGAAAGGGTCGTGACTATCGGAATCAAGGGCATTACTCATGTGGTCAGGCTCCTTGCCAAGGCGTTGAAAAATTTTCCTTCATCGAGAAGCCCCACTGTCCTGTTTTCCAGGATAAACAGACTACTCGTCAGAGCTCTGGCAGATTTCGATAGGGTAGCCGGCAGATCACGCAGATCTTCGGGAGCAAAACGATGCACTCCCAGGACTTCTTCAACTGGAAATACGAATCGAGCGCCATCTCGTACAATGACGACCAGGCGGGCATAAGTAGTGAACGTCTTCCCTTGTTCTGCATGGATTTCTCCGTCTTCAGAAGGGACATTGTCCGTCAATTCCAGAAGGTCGGCTGCCGAGACGCATAAAAG
Organism: uncultured Syntrophaceae bacterium; assembly: GCA_964492965.1. Classification (GTDB taxonomy): domain Bacteria; phylum Desulfobacterota; class Syntrophia; order Syntrophales; family UBA8958; genus CAZBME01. The sequence goes on from CAZBME010000003.1 coordinate 40,233, forward strand.
AAGCTCACCGTTGACGTTGACGATTCCCTTGAAAATTTTGTTGCTGCGTCCAGGGATCGTATGGGGAACCGCTGGTTCCGTAGCTTCTTGGAAATAGCCTGTCTTCAGAGCGAGCCACTCGTCCTTCAGGCGAAAAACGATAACTGAAATCTGGGCAAGCCTGGCAATCTCTTTCTCTTGGCCCAGGAGGACTGCCCATTCTTCCCGCGCACCGGGAGGGATCTCCCGATCGAGACGCCGTCGCCCGGCTGTAGCATAGACATCACAGTGCCGACAATGACCCAGGTCTTCCAGGCGGACGCATGACCTGTCTCCGAAGATGCCTTGAACTTTCCAGCATCTCGTCAATGATTCGTCAGGCAGTTCGGCCATTGGGAGTCCTTTCGCATCGTTCCGCCCTTTCCTTGTAAAGCGCTGCCTTCACTCGATCGCCGTTTTGTTGAAAAAGCAGTCCGGCATGAACCAGGGCTTCATAGTGACAAGGGTCGAGATAGAGCGCCTTTTGATAATATTCTTCTGCTTGAGAAAGCCTTTCCGTCGCCTCACTGATCAAACCCAGAAGGCAATAGGCTTCGGGATTGTGGGGATCCTTTTCCAAATATGCCCGGCAAAGACACAGCGCTTTATCCATTTCCCCTTGATCGGCCAGGTGCCTTGCCTTATCGAGCATCGCCTGAGGTGTTTTATAAGCGCTGGGCGCTATATTCTGCCTGGCCCCTATCGCCCGGGAGGTAGGGGCGGCCTGCCGGAGCGGCGCCGGGCTCTTTGTCCTCTGCATGGGGTAAGCGGGTTTCTTCTTCTCCGATGATGTCTTTTGGGGAGCCCGGAAGCAGGCAAAGGCGCGGGGGTGTGCCACAGCTTTATAGCCGTATTGAGTCCAAAAGGAAACCTCTGAATGGCCGCAAAAGAGAATACCGTCTGGTAAGAGCAGCCTTTCGATCAGGTTTAAAACCTGTTTGCGTGCTGAGTCATTCAGATAAATAAGGAGATTCCTGCAGAAGATGATGGGGTAAGGCGGATGATGGGAGAGAAATGATGGAGAGAGCAGATTGTCCTGATAAAACTGGACTGGCTGGGTAATCATGCCGCTTAACTGGAGGCCGTCTGTTGTTTGCGTGAAGTAGCGCTTTTGATAATCGCAGTCGTCACCGCGAAATGATCCCTTGCCGTATACGGCACGGCGGGCAGCTGCGAGGGCTTTCCTGCTGATATCGACTGCGTCGATGTTGAATGTATCCGGCGGGTAGCCCGCATCCAGAAGGGTTATGGCGATTGAATAGGCCTCTTCACCTGTTGAGCATGGAATGGAGAGGATCCTGAGGGTTTTGCCCGCATGGGCAGGTTGCCAATGCTCCTGAAGATGCTTCCGTAAAAAGGCAAAGGGCTCCTGATCCCTGAAAAACCAGGTTTCGGGAATAACAACATCCTCAATCAGGGCTTCCATTTTTTCCTGAGAATGGATTAACAGGTTGAAATATTTTGCCGGATCGCTGATGTCGTTCCGTTTTGCCTGGGTAGCCACTGCCCGTGCGAGGAAGCTTCGCCCAATGGTATCCGCATCCAGACCGATGGTGTCGGCGATTAGCTTTTCAATGGCTATATAATCATCCATCATTCAAGCCTTTCCTCGGCAAACAGAAGCTCCTGTAAGGCTTTCGAAAGGACATCCCTGATCCCGATCTTTTGAATGGCACCTCTTTTATCGATGAGGATAGCCCCCAGATAAGGCGCATCCGGTGTGGAAATTACCGGAGACTGAAAATCAGTTTCCCGGCAGGAGATCATCTCCGTGGCCCGTTCAGCCAGGAGCCCCAGGATGTGAGGTTTCCCGTCGGCACCGGTATAGTCTGACAGAACAATCCGTGTGCTGATAAGAGGCCGGGCCGGATTGCCCGATAGTAAAAAACACAGGTCGATGACGGGGACAAGAATTCCCCTGTAATTTAAAAGGCCCGCTACGGCATCGGGAGCGTGGGGGATTGGTTTCAGGGCGACCATCGGCGCGACCTCGACGATCTGGGACACATCAAGGCCATAACGATCATCTCCGCATTGGAATTGCAGCATCAGCATGATGTCGGGATCCCTTTAGGCGCTGATCTTGAACTTGGCGACTTCACGTTGCAGGCCTTGAATGGCTTCATTAAGCTGCCCTGTGGCCAGCTTGAATTCGTGCAGTGAGTCCCGCGTCTGTTCCGCCGTCTGGGATAGTTGGCTCATGGCTTCGCTGATCTGCTGGGCTCCCTCAGATTGGGCAAACATCCCATCCTTGACCGTTTCAAACTGGGGGCCATGGGCCCGCACCTGATCGATGATCCGACCCAATTGCTCTCCCAGCGTCACCACTGTTTCCACGCCATGGCGCACTTCGTCGGCAAACTTGTCCATCTCCATCACGCCGCCGGCGACGGAGGATTGCATTTCCTTAACGACATATTCTATGTCCTGTGTGGCAATGGCTGTCTGGTCTGCCAGACGGCTGATCTCTCGTGCAACAACGGAAAAGCCGCGGCCGTACTCGCCGGCTTTTTCCGCTTCGATGGCGGCATTAAGGGCCAGCAGGTTCGTTTGATCAGATATCTTGTTAATGGTCGTCACAACCTTCGAGATCTTATTTGCCCTCTCGTTGATCGCCCCGAGCTTTCCGGAAATTGACGTTGTCGCATTCGTCAATCCCTGCATGGCAGTTTCCATGCGGTACAGGTCTGTGCGTCCGTTCTGGGCCAAATCGATAGTGCCATTCAGAGCGCCGCTGACTTGATCCATGGTTTTTGCCAGATCGTCGGATGTCGCGGAAATCTCCTTGCTGGTAGCCGTAACCTCGGCTGTGGAGGCGGCCTGCTCGGCGACTGTGGCTTCCAATTGTCGTGCCGATGCTGCAATTTCCGTGGCTGATGTCGTGACCTGAATGCCCGAGTGCTGTACCTGACCGATCAGGGAATCGAGCTGGCCCGTCATGGTATGAAACGCGGCGAGCAGTTCTCCCGTTTCATCTGTCGCTTTGAAGGCTATCGCTTCAATGCCGGGGGCATCGGATGATGGTTTGTGATAGCCGGCAAGATCCTGCTTCGCCTTCTGAATATCTCCGGCAGCGATTTCCTTGGCTACGGCTGTGGATAATTCCAAGGGTTTGACAATCTTCCTGGCCAGGAAGGTTGCCGCAAGGGCGGCCAGGAGCATAATCAGCAAGCCGGCAAGAACAATCTGCCAGAACAGTCTTAGTATGACATCCTGAACCCGGTTGATGGGTGAATAAAAATCATCTTCGTAAGTGGCCGCATAAATAACCCAGTCGTAGGGTTCGAAATAGACCAGAGCGGAAACTTTTTTGCGCGGTTCCGTCTCATCGGGATTTTTCCACCAGTATTGCTCATAAAAGACTTCTCCTCGCGGCTGCTTGAGCGCCTTGGCAATCATCGCCTGAATCATCAGATTACCCTTGGCATCTTTGAAATCCCAAATGCTTTGGCCGTCGAGGGTTCCGCCCTTGGACATAATATATTTGCCTCGGTGATCGCCCTTGCCGCCGAGAACGACGACATAGCCTGTCCTTCCGATCTGTATATTGGAGATGGCCTTGCGCAGGGATGCGACAGACTCAAGCTTTTCTCCCACGAAAAGCATGCCGATTATTCGACCTGTTTTATCCTTGATGGGATCATAGGCGGTCAAATACCAATCCTTGACGACATAAGCCAACCCTCGGTAAACTTGCCCCTTCATGACCGTGGCGATAACAGGGTTAGGGGAGCCGTCCGGGTTGATGGCGGGGATAAATGTGCCGATGGCCCTTTTATGATCCAGATCTTCCACATTGGTGGCGATCCGCAACATCTCTCCTGTTTCGTTCATCCTCTGGAATATTGTGCAGGCGCTTCCTGCCAGCTCTTTGATATCATCCACGATGGGTGACGAGGTTGTAAGGTTCCGATTCTGCCCCAGCCAGGTTCCGTCAATCATGACCTTCGGGAGGGTGATCTTTTTTATCTGCTTGTTGAACTGGTTGACGGCATCCCAGGATATGCTTTCCCGGCCCATTTCCAGCGATTTATGCCTTTTGAGGAGCTCCCGGGCCGTATTCAAGTCGTGATCGATCTTCTGCTGAATCAAGTCATTGGAGGTTTCGCATAGTCCGTAAACATCGCGGGCAACCTGGCCGAGATTGGTTGTCGCCATAGCGTTGAGTTCTGTCGATGCCGTTTTTGAGACCTGCGTCTGAAACTGGGCCATGAAAACGGTCATCACCACAACCGGCAGGGCAGACGCCAAAACAACCAACAAGATAATTTTTCGTTTTAATGTCATTTTCATGGTTATTCCTTTCGGTTATCTTTAAGAGAGACAAGAAAGGCCGTTTCGGCGAGAATTAGGCTGAAGAGGGCAATACCTGCCATCAGCCAGATCTTGTGGACGACCTTCAGTTTGGCTAAAAGGCGGTTCATGATGCACCTCTCTTATCAGGTTGACCATCGATATAACATGGATGAGGCGCTGCGGTGCTCTTGCTTCGTTAAGAAAGATGAGCGCCCATTTCTTTTTCGTACCAGGCAATCGTTTCCTTCAGCCCTTTGCGAAAATCCGTTTCGGCCTTGAAACCAAATTCCCGAGAGGCTCTTGTTGTATCCAGCATGCGCCGGGGCTGTCCGTCCGGTTTGGTCGAATCCCAGATGATCTTGCCCCGGTATCTTGTCAATTCCACAATGAGTTCGGTCAAGTCGCGGATAGAGATTTCAAAACCGGCGCCGATGTTGACCGGTTCAGAGGAATTGTATTTTTCGGTGGCCAGTACGATGGCCCGGGCGGCATCTTCCACGTAGAAAAACTCCCGCGTTGCATGGCCGGTTCCCCAAACCTCTATGGAATCCTCCCCCTTGATTCTGGCATCGACACACTTCTTGATCAGGGCTGGGATAACATGGGAAGAATTGGGATCGAAATTATCTCCCGGGCCATAGAGGTTCACCGGCAGCAGGAAAATGGAATTGAAGCCGTATTGCTGCCGATAGGCTTGTGATTGGACAAGCATCATCTTCTTGGCCAGCCCGTAAGGGGCATTTGTCTCTTCAGGATATCCGTCCCAGATGTCGCCTTCTTTAAAAGGGACGGGGGTAAATTTCGGATAAGCGCAGATGGTGCCCAGGGCAACGAATTTTTCGATCTTGTGGAGATATCCCTCATGGATCAATTGGACACCCATCATGATATTTTCATAGAAGAGGGCGCCGGGGTGTTCCCGGTTAAATCCGATGCCGCCCACTTTTGCCGCCAGATGGACGACAATATCGGGCGTCGTTTCTTCATAGAGCCTTTTTACATCTTCGATGAGAACCAGGTTGTAATCGGGAAGATCGGCAATCGTTATCTGCCGGCACCCGCTGTCCTGAAAGGCCTTGATGAGGTGTTTGCCCAGGAAGCCTTTTCCGCCTGTAATGGTAATGCGTTTGTTTTGCATGGATATTGACCTTTACATCATTCGGTGATTGCCGCTTGCATATCCTGCCTCCCGGAGGGTCTTTTCCTTATGGGCAATTTCCATATCGGAGGCAACCATCATATCGATGAGTCCTTCAAAGCTGACCTTGGGCTGCCAGCCCAGCTGTTTTCTCGCCTTGCTTGCATCCCCGAGAAGAACATCCACTTCTGTCGGGCGAAAATATCGGGGATCGATTGCAACATATTGGTTAAAGTCGAGCCCCAGCTTCTGGAAGACCCGTTCGGCGAATTCCCGGACGGAATGGGTTTCTCCCGTGGCGATGGCATAGTCTTCAGGTATTTCCTGCTGAAGCATGAGCCACATGGCCTCCACATAATCCCCTGCGAAGCCCCAGTCCCTTTTTGCATCAAGGTTTCCCAAGAATAACCTGTCCTGCAGGCCCAGTTTGATCCTTGTGGCGGCGCGGGTGATCTTGCGCGTCACGAAGGTCTCGCCGCGCCTCGGGGATTCGTGATTGAACAGAATTCCGTTGGTAGCATAGATTTTATAAGCATCCCGGTAATTCCTCACAATGTAATAGGCATAAACTTTGGCTGCCGCATAGGGGCTTTGGGGCTGGAAGGGCGTCGATTCTCTCTGGGGAGGTGGAGCCGCCCCGAACATCTCGCTCGAAGAGGCTTGGTAAAAACGTGCTTTCAGTCCCGTGCGGCGGATGGCCTCCAGAAGCCTGAGTGTTCCCAGGCCTGTAATGTCTCCTGTATATTCCGGCATGTCGAAACTGACCCGGACGTGGCTTTGGGCACCCAGATGATATATCTCATCCGGCCTGATATCGCTCAGGAGATCTGTTATCTGTCCGGAAACGGAAAGGTCGCCGTAATGGAGGTAAACCCGCGCCTCCGGGTCGTGAAGATCCTTGTAGAGATGATCGATGCGATCCGTGTTGAAGGTGCTGGAGCGCCGGATCAGTCCGTGGATCTCATATCCCTTCGAGAGGAGCAGCTCGGCCAGATATGATCCGTCCTGTCCTGTGATGCCGGTGATGAATGCCTTTTTCATGCTGAAATAATGACCTCCATTTTAGCGTGGATTCCTGCGTTGCGGGAAACCTATCGTTTATAATATGCCCTGTACCAGGTCACGAATTGGCCGATGCCTTCCTCGATGGATGTGGCGGGTTTAAATCCGACATCGGCGATCAGGTCTTCCACATCCGCATAAGTAGCCGGTACATCACCGGGCTGTATGGGAAGGAAATTCTTCAGCGCCGTTTTGCCCAATTGTTTTTCAAGGACTTCTATAAATTGAAGAAGTTCGACAGGCTGATTGTTCCCAATGTTATAGACCTTATAAGGGGCAAAGCTTGTGGCGGGATCGGGCCTGTCTGACTGCCAATCCGGATTGGCCGCAGGTATCCTGTCCATCACCCGGACAACCCCTTCGATGATATCGCCAATATAAGTGAAATCCCTTCTCATTTTCCCATGGTTGTAAATATCGATCGGCGTTCCTTCCAGCATGGCTTTCGTAAAGAGAAACAGCGCCATATCGGGCCTTCCCCAGGGGCCATAAACGGTAAAAAATCGCAAACCCGTTGAGGGAAGAGCATAAAGGGCCGAGTATGTATGAGCCATGAGCTCGTTGGCCTTTTTGGTAGCGGCATAGAGGCTGACCGGGTGATCGACGTTATCGTGGATGGAAAAGGGCATCCTGGTGTTGGCCCCATAGACGGAGCTTGAGGATGCGTAGACAAGATGCCGGACCCCATGATGGCGGCAACCTTCCAAGATGTTCAGAAAAGCCTTCAAATTGCTTTCCAGATAGGCGTATGGGTTGATCAGGGAATAACGAACACCTGCCTGAGCGGCAAGATGGACAACCGTGCGGGGCTTTTCGGTCTGGAAGAAAGACAACAGCTCCTGGGTTTGTGCAAGGTCCATCTGTGTGAAGGAAAATTGCGGGGCCTCCTTGAGGATGGCCAGCCGGTCCATTTTCAGCTTGACGTCGTAATAGTCGTTAAGGTTATCGATGCCCAAGACGGTCCTGCCTTCCGACAGAAGCCTTCTGGCCAGATGAAACCCAATAAAACCGGCAGCGCCGGTGACAAGAATCGGCTGTTCCATTGCTCTCCTACAATCTCCAATATTGGATGCCCGCTTTATCAGCCTTCTCTTTCGGGAATATCCCTTTCACGTCCACAACAACCGGGTGTGCGTCCTGGCATAAAGCTACGATTCCCTTGATTCCCATATCCTGATAGGCCCTGTGGGCGACGGCGACGATGACGGCATCCACGCCGCGAATATCCTTTAAGTCCGTGATTGCCAGGTTGTAGTGGTCTTTGACCTCTCCGGCATCGGCCAGAGGATCGTGGATCAGGACTTTAATGCCATAGCCCTTGAGTTCGCTGATGATATCGACCACCTTGGTATTCCGGATATCGGGGATGTCTTCTTTGAAAGTCAGGCCCAAGACGGCAACCCGGGCATTGCGGACGGGTTTGTCCGAGGCAATAAGCATCTTAACGGTTTTCTCCGCCACATATTTTCCCATGCCGTCATTTATGCGACGACCTGCGAGTATCACATCGGGGTGATAACCCATGCTTTCTGCTTTATAGGTCAGATAATAGGGATCGACGCCGATACAGTGGCCTCCAACCAGTCCGGGGCGGAAGGGGAGGAAGTTCCATTTTGTGCCGGCGGCCTCCAGAACCTCGATGGACTCAATGCCCATAAGGTTGAAGATAATGGCCAGTTCATTCATCAGGGCGATATTGATGTCGCGTTGCGTGTTTTCAATGACCTTGGCCGCTTCGGCGACCCGGATGGAAGAGGCCTCATGAATACCGGCCTTGACAACTGTGCCGTAAATCTGGGCAAGAAGCTTGCGGGTGGTTATATCAGAGGCGGAGACGATCTTGGTTATGGTCTCCAGGGTGTGTACTTTGTCTCCCGGATTGATACGCTCCGGCGAGTATCCGAGAGAAAATCCCCTGCCCAGCTTCAACCCCGATTCTTTCTCCAGGATGGGGCGGCAGACTTCTTCCGTGACGCCGGGATAGACCGTTGATTCATAAACCACACAGGATCCTTGCTTTAGATGGCGTCCCACCAGGATCGATGCGTTCCGGACGGCGCCAAGATCGGGAATCCTGGAGTCGTCTATGGGTGTGGGAACTGCGACAATAATCAGCCTGCAGCCTGTCAGTTGCTTCGGATCATCCGTGTAAACGACTTTGCTGGTTTTCAATTGCTTGCCGGAAACTTCAAGGGTTTGATCAAATCCCTTGTTCAATTCATCAACCCGCGCCTTTTTGACATCGAAGCCGATGACGGAAAAATGGTGTCCCAGATGAACGGCCAGAGGAAGGCCTACATAACCGAGACCCACAACGGCGATCTTTTCCTTCTTTTTCTGGAAAGCCGCAAGAGAGGGAAGTGTTTTCATCTTGTAAGAAATACCATCCTTGAATTTATTGTGAGGGCTATATAATATTCGATACTTATTGTCAAATTGCTTATTCCCCTGCGGGTTCGTCGAAAAGGGTCCTGAATGCCGACTACAGAGAACCCAGTGTTCCGGCGCAGGCATCAAGTGTTTTTTCCATGTCGGCCCGGCTATGGGCGAAAGAGAGAAACCATGCCTCGTATTGGGAGGGTGGTAGATTAATGCCCCCAGCCAGCATGCCTCTAAAGAACCTGCCGAACATTTCCGTATCGGACCGGCTTGCTGTCCGGAAGTCAAAGACGGCATCAGGTGTAAAAAAGATGGTGAACATGGAGCCTTGCCGGTTGATCGTGACGGCAATGCTCTTTTCATCAAAGAGCGTCTTCATCTCTTTACAAAGGCTTCCGGCTGCCTGATCGAGCTGTAAATAATCGGCCGACTTTTCCTTTAAAATATTCAGGGTGGTGATGCCCGCCGCCATGGCCAGGGGGTTGCCGGACAGGGTGCCTGCCTGATAGACGGGACCGCTTGGCGCCAGCTTTTCCATAATCTCCCGCCGTCCGCCGAAGGCCCCGACGGGGAGGCCGCCGCCGATGATTTTTCCAAGGCAGGTCAAGTCGGGTTCGATGCCGGTCATGTTCTGATAACCGCCCCAGGTAAAACGGAACCCGGTGATGACCTCATCGAAGATGAGGAGGATGCCTTCTTTCTTCGTGGCGGTTCTGAGCGCCTGAAGAAACTCCGGTTGCGGTGCCACCACACCCATGTTGCCTGCCACAGGCTCCACGATAATGCAGGCAATTTCCTCGCCACAGGCGCGGATGGTTTCCAAGGCAACATCCGTGTCGTTAAACGGCAACGTCATGGTCAATTCGGCCAGATGCCTGGGAACGCCCGGACTCCCAGGGATGCCCAGGGTTGCTACGCCCGATCCCGCTTTTACAAGCAGGGAATCTGCATGGCCATGGTAGCATCCCTCAAACTTGATGATTTTCTCGCGGCCCGTCACGCCCCTGGCCAGACGAATGGCAGACATGACGGCTTCCGTGCCTGAGTTGACCATGCGGACCATTTCGATCGCAGGAAAAGCTTCTGTAATCAGGTGAGCCATTTCCACCTCCAGAGCGGTGGGAGCCCCGTAGCTTGTGCCGTTCTGGGCCTGATTGCAGATCGCTTCAACCACACGGGGATGGGCATGCCCCAGGATCATGGGTCCCCAGGAGAGAACATAGTCGATATATTCTCTGCCTTCGGCATCAATGATTTTCGCTCCCTGAGCCCGGCTGATGAAAAGCGGTGCGGAGCCGACGGCTCCGAAGGCTCGAACTGGACTGTTGACGCCTCCCGGAATAATGGTTTTCGCTTCTTCAAAAAGATTTGCTGATATTCCCATTTTGGATATACCTTTCCCCTGTTAAAGTATGTAAAAGTTCATACAAGTCTTAGCTTGAATTCTATCTTATTTTAGAAATTTTGGAAAAATTTTTCTTGCGGTGAGGATGATGAGAGGCGGGAATCCTTCCGTGCGAAAGAAAGCGCATCGGATGGATTCCCGCTGACAGGAATAAACGGTTTTTGAGGAGGTTATCGGCTAACCATGATTTCTACACGCCGATTTTCTTCCATAGCGCTTTTCGAAAATAGGGGCGATCCCGAACCTGCTCCTGTTACTTCAATCGCAGACTCTTTGATCCCCTGTTTAATGAAAGCCTCTTTTAAAAGTTTTGCCATTGATTCCGTTGCTTTTTGGTCTTCACTCTTTGCCGGGTTGCCGAAACCATGAATGGTTGCAGTCAATCTGCTTTCCGGAAATTCTCTTATCAGATCAGAAAATTTCTGCAATTGCCTTTCCGCGCCGGGAGCCAGCATGGGGCCTTTGGGCGTCATTTTAATCAGGTCCTTTCTCGGGATAATGAGAGTCACGCCCTTTTCGGAGGCCTTTGACAGATAACCCCATTTGCCCAATGCGCCGGAAAATGCCGCGGCACGGTTTGCGACCTGAAGCTTGGTGCGTATATCGACTATATCTGAGCCCTTCTGGGTTTCCAATGCCTTAAGATCATCCTTCAGACGGCGGTTTTCCACGGAGAGATCTTCCATTGTCCTGGTTTTTTCTGAAAGATCCTTTTTTGTCGCAACCAGGACGCCGCCCAGGGCCTCCAGCTTACCATTGAGATTCTCCCTCTCAAATTTCATCCGTGAGGTCTGCTCGGCCAGCTCCGATTTTTCCTTCTTCAGCAGGGCTATTTCACTGTTCATGGATTGTATGGAGCCTCGTGGTTTCTTAAGCTCTTCCGTCAGGCGCTGTATCTCGGCATCCTTGTCCGTAATGATTTTGATCTTGGCCTCAATGTCCGGGATCAGTTTTTCAAGCCTGGCATTTTCCTTTTCCTGATTGATCTTTTCCAGTCGGGAGGATACGATTGAGGCACTGATTTCCGCCATTTCTGCATAAAAAAGGATATCAGGTTCCGCCTCTTTTTTAAGTTTGCCCAGCATCGATGTATTGTTCTTCATGGTTGCTTCTGCCTGGTCGATAAAATCTCGGGCGTTTTTGAGAGCATCAACCGGTTCCTTCATTTCCTCGCTTTTTGCTTTTACCTTATCAACGAAGGACTTTGCCTTCTGAATGGCGAAAACGGCTTGTTCCTTGTCTGCCAGGGCCGTTCCCGACTGGATGATGAAAAAGAGGACGAATACGATCTGCAGAATCAAGTACTTTTTCATTTTTCGCCTCCTTTGCCGGCAAGTATGTTGCCTAGTCGTTGTTCCAGTTTATCGACTTTGGCTCTTGTCACGGCCGTTTTTTCAGCGGCTTCTCTATCCTCTGCCCGGGCCTTTGCCAGTTCAAGCTGGAGATTGGCCATTTCCACGGCTGCACGCGTTGCCTTTTCCTTTTTGGCATCAATGCCTTCCTGGGCTTTAGCCAAAGTCCTCTGGGCGCTTTCGACGACATCCCGGGCATAGATCCCCGCTTTCCCTTTTATCATCTGGTCCAGAGCGGTTTTGACCTGTCTGTATTTTTCCATTGTGGGCGGGTCGATTTCTTCGGCAGCAAAAAGGGGGGAGACAGAAAGCATCAGGATCAATACCATGCATAAACATTTATACTTGATTGATATCATATTGGCGTACCCCTGTTTTGTATATTAAGTGAATGTCAGACATTTCAAGACATCCCGCTGTCCCTCATCAAAGGGACAACGGGGCTTGGTAAATAATTTTCTATTTAACGGCAGGGATGGTCAATTTCTGGTTCGGGTAAATCCGGTTGGGGTCTTTAATCTTCTTCTTGTTGGCTTTATAGATGGCTTTCCATTTCAGCGGGTTATCATAAGCGGCTTTGGCAATTTTCCAAAGGGAGTCTCCCTTTTTTACGACATATATCTCACCAGCCGCCATGCCCTGCTTGCCGGACACCTTTGTCGCCGCCGCTTTTTTCCCGTCATTCGGTTGTTGTTCCGATGTGGATTGGGCCATTGCTTTGGTCTGTCCGCCAGTGACAGGGGCAGGCTGATCATCGACTTTCTTTTCCACAACCTCCGGCGCTTTTCCCGGCTCTGTCGTCTGAGAAGACTTAAACATGCCGCACCCGCTCACTGAAAAGATCAAAGCGGTGCTGATTGATACGGTTATAAGTAATCCTTTATGCAAGTTCATGTTCATTTATTCCCTCCAGTGGTTGATTTATTTGGGGCGGACCCCTTAAGCGCTGATAAAAAAGAATTCATTTGCAATTTGTCCTATGCGGTTGAGAATCTCACTGAAAATTATATAAAGAAGAGGGATAAATTTGTCAATTGATTTTCATGCAAATGATTAGTATAAAAATAAAGCGATTATGAAAGGAGTAGCTATGGTGAAGAGAGCTATCTTAATATCTGAAATATTTGATAATTTGCGTCGTGTAGTCCAGGTTATCCGGGAATACTCCACGGCTGCGAAACGCGAAACAGGCATTACAGGCCCTCAACTGTGGGCCATCAAATTGATCGCGAACGAACAACCGATACAGGTATCCGAATTGGCAAGCAGGATGTATCTTCATCCGGCGACAGTCGTGGGGATATTAAACCGGCTTGAGCTGAAGGGTTTAGTAAAGCGTATCCGTGTCGCCGATGATCGGCGGGTTGTTCATGTTGAACTGACGGAGTTTGGACAGAATCTGGTTCGCAAAGGGCCGGAGGTTGCGCAAGGCGTCCTAGTATCAGGATTGGAGACATTGGCTGAGAAAAAATTACTGAACATACACGGGGGATTGGCACAGTTGGTTGCAATCCTTGGCGCCCAGGAAATTCCGCCTCATCTGATCCTTTCTCCCGAAGTGAATTATCCTGAGAAAGTGAAAAAGGGCAGGAAAGCCTCCAAGGAAAAAACAGCAGATGATGCATTGGCCTGATCCTGACCGGTGAGGGTGATCGTCAATAGTATTGTGCGGCAATTATTTAGAAATACGACATGCTGCTTTTTTTAAATTCCTCCACACTGAAGAGGATCTGGAAATCCCTTATGCCTGACAAAGTTGCTAGTTCCCTAATCAGTTTCTCGGGAGGATCTTTGCGGAAATGGACCATGGTGAATAGATTGTATTTCCCTTCAAAAGGGGGTGTTCTTTCGTAGCAATGGGTAATCTCCTTAAAAGAAGCAAACAACTGCCCTGTGGCTTCACACGCTGTTTCCGGGACTGCCCATACGACCATGGCATTTTTCTCATAGCCGACCCGTTGGTGACGGACGATAGCGGCGAACTTTCTGATGCATCCCTGGCGCTTTAATCTATTGATGCTGGTAATGACATCGTCCTCGCTGATGCAGACAGTCTTTCCAATCACCCGGAAGGGACGTTTTTCGAGGGGAATATCGCCCTGGATCTGCCGGGCCAAGGCCTTGTCTTTTTCTGTAAGAGCTGGTGACTTCATGTCCTGTTTATATACCATTGAAAATCTCCATGCAACATTATGATAGGATGTGGCCAAAATTTTATTGACAATTTAATCCGGTTTATATAATGAAAGCACATCGGATCCTGTTGTAGAATGGGGTATTTTTTTATAGGATTGTTCAAGGGTGAACAATCCCAAACGAAGAAAGGGGGTGTGTTGCGGCGCGTGATAGGTTTTTTGTAATACATTAAAACCAGGAAAATAAATTAAAGCAAAGGAGAATAAAATGAAGAGAAGTATGGTAACAGGCATTCTGAGTTTAGCGTTGGTTCTGGTTCTGGCTTCCCTGAGCATGGCGGCTGAAGCGGCAAATCCGGGTTCAGGTGTGGATTATCCCAAGGCGATCGTTGTCGGTTTGGCTTTATTGGCGGCAGGTTTGGCGATTGGACTTGGTACGATCGGTACGGGCATTGGTATGGGCCAGGGTCTGAGCGGTGCAACCAGCGCCGTAGGAAGAAATCCTGATGCACAGGGTAAAATCATGTTGACCATGATGGTTGGTCTGGCCATGATTGAATCTCTCGCGATTTATGCGTTGGTTATTGCGCTCGTCATCCTTTACGCAAACCCGCTACTGAAGGCTATTGGGATTGGTTAAGGGGCGTGTAGTTTAAGAAAAGAAAACATTATTGGATTTATTCTAAGGGAGGGGGAGCGTAGAACGACTTCCACTCCCTTTTTTATTCATCATTTGCCGTATCGATCCTGGAGCGCTGGGCCTTTTTTTCCGAGTGGGCATGCTTGGCCGCCAGCATCTTCTCCTTTGCCCGTTTTGATCGCCGTCGTTTCTGACGTCTGATCTTTTCGATCCTCATCTGTTCCGCCTGCAGGACCCCTTTTTGCACCCGCTCGATCCTCTCCAGCAGAAGCCGTCGCGCCAGAAAACGATTCATGACCTGGGATCTTTCCTTCTGGCATTTAACAAACAACCCTGTGGGCATATGAAGAAGGTGAACGCAGGACGACACCTTGTTGACGTTCTGTCCGCCCGGTCCGGATGAGCGAACGAAGGTCTCTCTAAGGTCCTCTTCAGAAACGGCCAGACGTTTCATCTGCTCCAGCAAAGCAGTTTCTTTTTCTGGAGATATTTTAAAAAGGCTCATGGAATGACGATCTGATTTTACAGCGAATAGATCTCGTCTCCGACGAAATTGATCCAGTGCTGCTTGAGAATGGCAATGGCGCTTTCGATGGGTTCGCATCCGATGATCAGGATGGTTTCCTTGCCGATGCGGTCGATGGTCGTGTAAAAATAATGGATGTTCACATCCCCTTCGGCCAGGGGTTTAACGATGGCATTCATGCCGCCGGGATGGCTTGGGACCTCAACGGCGATAACCGGCGAGACCTCGACGTTGAAGTTGAAACTTTTAAGGGTTGTAACGGCCCTGTGCGGGTCGTTGACCACCAGGCGCAGGGTGCTGTGTTCTTCGGTACTGGCAGCGGAGATGGCTTTGGTCTTGATGTCTTCCTTGTCAAGAATATCCACCAGTTTTGTCAGAGCGCCCGGTACGTTGTCCACGATGACGGAAATTTGTGTGATGGCCATGGCTAACATCCCTCCACTGCTGACAGAGACAGGTCATAGCCCGCGGCAAAGGCCTTGCGGTTGCTTTCCATGGCGGCTTTTTTCCCCTTCATGCGTTGTTCCAGACCGTTCAGGTAGGCATCGGGAGAAATAATTCCCGTTTGTTTGATGAAAGCACCGATCATTACAACATTTTGACCTCGTGGGTTGCCAAGAGATGCAGCGATTTCCGCCAGTGGGACTTCGAAGATTGTGACGTCGTCACGGGTCGGCCGGACATCTATAATGGATGAATTCATGAATATCGTGCCTTTCGGGGCTACCCGGTTCTGAAATGTGAACAGAGACGGTTTATTCATGATCACGAGATAATCAGGTTCCGAGGCGATTGGTGAGGCAATCTCTTCATCCGATACCGCTACGGTGCAGTTGGCCGTGCCACCTCTGACTTCCGCCCCGTAAGAGGGAAGATAGGTAACATGATACCCCTCGTTCATGGCGGCATGGGCATAACTGTATCCCATCATCAGGACGCCCTGTCCACCAAATCCTGCAAATATGATCTTGACCTGCATGAAATATCAGCCTTCCGATCTTGTATCTTTGATAACCCCCAAGGGGAATTCCTTAGCCATGACGTTGTCGATCCAGTGACAGGAATCGACAGGGCTCATCTTCCAGTTTGTCGGACACTGGGATAGAATTTCGATCAGCGTAAAGCCGTAATCATGACCCATCTGATATTCAAAGGCCTTTTTGATGGCCTTTTTGGTTTTAACGACATTGGCCGGGGTATTGACGGCGCATCGTTCAATATAAACCGTTCCCGGAAGATTTGACAGGAGTTCGGCAACATGAATGGGATGCCCGTCCAGAACGGCTTTCCGTCCGGGGAGCGTGGTTGTGGATGACTGACCCAGGAGTGTTGTCGGTGCCATTTGGCCGCCCGTCATGCCATAGACGGCATTATTTATAAAGATGACGGTGATGTTCTCTCCCCGGTTGGCTGCGTGAATCGTTTCAGCCGTTCCGATTGCCGCCAGATCTCCATCTCCCTGATATGTAAAAATAATGCGATCGGGCAGCACCCGTTTGATGCCGGTGGCTGTTGCGCAACCCCGGCCATGGGCCGCTTCCAGCATGTCCACATCAAAATAATTATAGGCCAGAACGGCACAACCTGCGGGCGGGACACCGATGGTCCGGTCCTGAATATCCAACTCGTCTATAATTTCACAAACCAGGCGGTGGGCAATGCTGTGGCCACAGCCGGCGCAATAGTGGAATCGGGTTGTTTTCAGTGATTTGGGTCGGGAAAATATTTTTTTCATATTTACCGCTTCTGCACTTGATAGGAGATCACTTTGGCCAATTCCGCCGGTGTTGGGATGACACCGCCCGGACGGCCGTAAAAATGCACTTCCGCAGCGCCCTCAATGGCCAGTTTAACATCTTCGAGCATTTGGCCGGTGCTCATTTCAAAGACAAGAAAATTACTCACCTGTTTGGTATACTCCCTGATGATATCCATGGGGAAGGGCCAGAGGGTGATGGGGCGAATCATGCCAACGCGAATTCCCATTTCGCGGGAGCGTTTGATAGCGCCTTTGGCAATTCTGGCCGCCGTTCCATATGCGACGATAAGGATCTCTGCGTCTTCAGCAAGATAGGATTCACAACGGACTTCGTTTTGGGTAATGACCTGATATTTTCTGTGAAGCTTCCAGTTGTGCTCTTCCATGCGGATGCCATCAAGGATGAGGCCGCGGATGAACTTGCTTTTGCCTTTTCCCTTTCCTTTCAGGGTGTAGCTTTCATCATATTCACGGGGTTTGGGTTCCTTGAAAACGATGGGCTCCATCATCTGCCCCATCATGCCGTCTGCGAGCATCATCACCGGTGTGCGGTAACGGTCGGCCAAATCAAAGGCGTCCATGGTCAGATCGGCTAACTCCTGAACGGATGAAGGAGCAAGGACTATGGTACGATAGTCTCCCTGGCCGCCACCCCGGGTGGCCTGGAAATAATCGCCCTGCGATGGCAGGATATTGCCCAGTCCCGGACTGCCCCTCATGATATTGACAATGATGGCTGGCAGCTCGTCGGCGGCAAGGGCCGAGATGCCTTCCTGTTTTAGGGATATGCCCGGACTGGACGAAGAGGTCATCGCCCTGGCTCCGGCGGCAGACGCCCCGATGACCATATTGATGGCGGCAATTTCGCTTTCGGCCTGAATAAAGACACCGCCTTCGGCCTTACGCATATGATCCGCCATGTATTCCGTCAGTTCATTCTGGGGTGTAATCGGGTACCCGGCGTAGAACCGGCATCCGGCACGAATCGCTGCCTCCGCGATGACCTGATTGCCCTGCATCAAGACCTTATTCACGGAACACCTCGATGGCGACTTCCGGGCACATCAACGCGCATAAAGCGCAGCCCGTACACTGGCCGTCGTCCTTAAAAAATACCGGATGGAATCCGTTGGCGTTGAGTTCGTCGGAAGGGATAATGTTGCTCTTTTTGCAGGCAACGATGCAGAGGTGGCATTCCTTGCAGATAGCCCCGTCGATATCAATTTTACCTTTCAAAGTATTACAAAAACTCCTATCATTGATTACCCTTTGTATTCGGGCCTTTTTACTTATCTTCGCAATAATGTCAAGATAAAAAATCAGATTTTTGTAATTTGAAAACCTTCCAGCTTGATGGCGACTGCTCGCTGCAGAATATCTATAGTTATGACAAAGACCTCTTTCAGATAATCGGAACTCGTAACGATACCCTCGATGTCCTTGAACGGTCCGTCGATGATCTTTGCCGCTTCCCCCACTTTGGGATACTGAAAATGCTGGATTTCAACCCGCGATTCGACAAGACGCTTGATGGCATTAATTTTATCATCGGGAATGGCGATCGGTTCAGAACCCCGGGGTTTGCCCAGAATTTTCACAACGCCGAATGTCTTGAGAACATCGAGCTTTATTTCGTTAGTGACGGAATCCAGGTTCACAAAAGCATAGCCCGGAAACATAGGCAGAAATATCTTCTTGCGGCGGTCCGTTCTCTGGCTCCAGACCTCGATTTTAGGCAGAAAAACCTCATAGGATTTTGATGTCAGTCCCTGTTGAACTTTATCCTCATGACGGCTTCGTGTATGTAAGGCATACCATGGCATAGAAAAACCTTGAACTATTGATTCTTTTTTGCGATGGGGGTCATTATAACAAACTGCCGTAATTTGCAAAGTATAATTCCATGTCCGGAAAGAGGATGTAGATTAGATGGGTTATCGCATTGAGGGAATACGCCTCAAACTGGAAGACGATGAAAAAGAGCTGAAGCAAGCTGTGGCAAAGATCCTAGGCTTGAGTGAAGAGCTGATCTCCGGGATCGATATTGTCCGCAGAGCGATTGATGCCAGGAAGAACCGTCCTCCTGTTGCCGTGTATATCGTCGATGTCGAAACATCAGCCCATGCCATATCGCCGCTGGAAAAACCCAATGGTGTCACCATTAAGCCTGCAACGGCAGAGTGCCTGGATTTGCCTGTTTTCCTCCCGGCAAATAGGAAACATCGGCCTGTTATCGCGGGTTGTGGACCGGCAGGGCTCTTTGCCGCCCTGGCGTTTGTCCGGCATGGCATTCCTGTTCTTCTGCTGGAGCGGGGCCGTATCATTTCCGAACGGACTCAGGACGTGGCCGCATTCTGGCACCAGGGGATTCTTGATCCCGATAGCCATGTCCAGTTTGGTGAAGGGGGCGCCGGCACTTTCTCCGACGGCAAACTGACCAGCCGGGTCAAAAATCCCTTGGCAGGGTGGGTCAAAAGGGTTTTCGTGGAGATGGGTGCACCGGAGACAATCCTGACAGACGGGAAACCCCATATCGGCACGGACCGCCTGCGTCATGTCATAACCAATCTAAGGAAGCATCTTGTCGCCGAAGGCTGTGAGGTTCGTTTCCGTTCAAAAATGACGGATATTCTTATGAATGCAGGCAAAGTGGCGGGTGTGGTCATCAATGGGAAAGAGGAAATCAAGACGGATTGCCTGCTCCTTGCCGTTGGCCAAAGTGCTGATGATACCTACGATTTCCTTCATTCCCGGGGCATTCATCTGGAGCCCAAACCTTTTGCCATGGGGCTTCGGGTTGAACATCCCCAGGAATTGATTAGCGCCATTCAGTATGGCCCCTGGGTGAAACACCCCAAGTTGCCCCCTGCGGAATATTTTCTGACTGCCGGGACCCAGGATGGTCAACGGTCGATTTATACCTTCTGCATGTGCCCCGGCGGGCAGGTCATCGGTTCCAGTGCCCGGCCGGGGAGTATCGTTACCAACGGCATGAGTAACGCCCTCCGTGACGGTCTTTACGCAAACAGCGCCGCAGTGGTGAGCATCAGAACGGAAGATTTCCTGGATGAAGCTGCCTCGCCCTTGAGCGGACTTGCCTTCCGAAGCCAGTGGGAGCATAAGGCATTCATCCTGGGCGGTAAAGATTATAAGGCGCCTGCTGAACGTCTCATTGATTTTCTGAGCGATAAAGCCAGTCCTGAGGTTGGGGAAACCACCTTTATGCCTGGTGTCTGTGCCGCACCTCTGGAAATGGCTTTACCACCGTTTGTCGCCTTGGCATTGAAAGAGGGTCTGAAAGTCTTTGGTCATAAGATGCCCGGTTTTGTTTCCGGGGAGGCGAATCTGATCGGCGTCGAAACAAGGACATCATCACCTGTCAGAATAACCCGGGGCGCTGACGGTCAAAGCATCAATACGGTCGGCATATATCCCTGCGGCGAAGGGGCGGGTTATGCGGGGGGCATCATCAGTTCGGCTCTCGACGGCATCCGGGCGGCACAGAGGGCGGTTGAGAATACATGAACAAGCTTGTTTCGCGCCCAGTTTCTTTTAGGATCATTCCGGTGTAGGCGTTTAAGAAAATGTTCCGTGACGGTTAATGATGTTTGGCCGTTTAATATTGAAGAAAAGGAGGAGACCGATATGTTCGATATCAAGTGTACCGTTAAATCCGTAAAGGGGTTTTGTTCTGCAGGGTACCAGATCGGGGATCATTTCTTCGTCAAGGATGGACTCATGATCGAAGCAGCGGAACCGAAAGGCATCTGCATGTACGCCTTGCCGGCTTTATTGCCCTATCTGACCGCTTTTTGCAGGGAGACGCCGCCAAATGACTGGATCAATATGAAAAAGGAACTGCAGTGCCCGGATAATGACAACACCGTCATCTTCGGTATTGAGAGAAATTAATGGTTTAGGTCAATTCCCCAAAGTTTTGGCCGATAAAAAAGCCGGGAGTCACCCCCCGGCTTTTTTGTTATTTGCCTAACTGATCAGGCAAGATTCTTTGTCTGGATACCACGCAGAACTTCTTCCGCTTCTTTGACCATAACCTGCACCAAGTCGTTGACCTTGGGCATGTCATTGATACGCTGTGCCGCTTCGCCCGCAGCCATGAGGGCCATTTCCTTGTTGCCTTCGTAAACGGCCTTGATGGATTCTACTTCGAACTGGATCAGTGACATATCAATGGTGGTATAGTCGTCAGGTGTGCCCAGAAAGACGCCGGGCGACTTTTGCAGGGTATTCTTGGCATGCTCATCGCTGCGGGGGGTCTTCAGCCAGCGGGCGGGACCGACGAAACCTCGGGCTACGAGTGTTCCCCTGTCTCCGGCGGCTACAACGCCTTCTTTCCATATCTGATGGAAGTCGCTCTCCTGTGTTGCCAGGAAGCGGGTTCCCATCTGGGCGCCATCGGCGCCCAGAACCAGAGCGGCCGCAAGGGTCTTGCCGTCGCAGAATCCACCGGCGCCGGCTACGAGGGTTTTTTCGTCGGACACGGCTTCAACCACGGCAGGCAGAAGGATCATGGAGTGGACCGGTTCCCATGATGTATGGAAGCCGCCTTCGTGGCCTGAGGCGACGATCACGTCAACACCTGCTTTTTTGCAGCGCAGGGCTCCCTTAACGGAAGGTACGACGTGCATCCATGTGAATCCCGCGCCCTTGATTTTGTCTTTCCAGCCGACGGGGTCGCCTGCGGAGGTGAAGATGACTTTGAAGTGATTCTTCATGTCGGGATTTTCTTCCCGGACCTTGATGGCTGTTTCAATCATGATGTTCGAATACTCGACGAGTTCTGCCGAAACCATGACGTTGATGCCGAAGATACCACCCTTGTCCTTGACCAAACGATAGGTTCTCTTCAGGACCTTTTCCAGCACGGTGGCCATATCGTCATCTCTGTTCGCCTCACCGCTGTCTACAAATGCATTGTAGACCCAGGGCTGATCATTCTTGTTGAACAGACCACTGGTGGAAAGAAGCCCCAGAACGCCCGCATTGGCTGCTGCCACGCAAAGGTTATTGTTGCTGAAGGGCCCCATGCCCGCCTGGATGATGGGATATTTAATCCCGATCAGATCACAAAGCCTTGACTTAATCATAATTTACTCCTCCATTTTATTTTGATAGGTGTTGACTGTCATGACGTCAGATATAGGGAAAATTGGATTGCCTGTCAAGAAAAACTGAATGCAATTGATCTCAAATTAATATCCAGGCAGCAACTTGTTTTTTTGATGAAAAAATATAGTGCAAATATGTTTCAAAGAGCGGCATTCCGGGGAGCGTTCAGGGCATAATGCCATGTCGCATGACCGGCGCGGCAGGGATACTCCGGCAATTGATGGCCAACTCCAGGGCTTTGATAATGCGAGGCCTTGTCTCCCTTGGATCGATCACATCATCCACATTAAAATTGGCGGCTGCCGCGTAAGGTCCGCCTAATCCGGCAAATTGCCTTTCCAGTTCCCTGATGGTGGCCGCGGGATCGTCGGAGGCTTCTATTTCTCTCCCGTAGGCAGCCATGATGCCGCCCGCCGCGGGAATGGCGCCAAAATCGGCTGTGGGCCAGGCAAAGACGGCAGACTGCCCGGCTCCGTACCCTCCCATGGCGGACCCCCCATAACCGAATGCTTTTTTAATGACGATGGTGATGATCGGGATGTTTGCAAAGGCCAGTGAATATGCGCAGGCCAGGCCGGCCCGCAATGTGCCTTGGCGCTCAGCCTGACTTCCTGTCATGACTCCGGGAATATCGGTCAAGAAAATCAGGGGTATGTGGTAAGCGCTGCACAAATCAACGAAATGCCTGTATTTTGCTGCACCTTTGGCGTCCACGGACCCCGCCATGACTTTCGGCTGGTTGGCGATAATGCCTACCGTATGGCCGCCCATTCTGGCCAGCGTTGTAATGAGATTCGGGGCGAAGGCGGGTTTGATCTCGAAATAAACGCCGTTATCGACGACACAGCGGATGATCCGTTTCATGTCATAGGGCTTGTTGTGATGTGCGGGGACGATCTCCAGCAGCTCCTGGTCCATCCGATCGACAGGATCCCCTGTTTCTGAATAAGGCGGGTATTCATAGGCATTCAACGGCAAATAGGCAAGGTATTCCTTGGCCATGTCAATGGCGTGTTTATCGGATTCCGCCTCGTTATCGCCCAGTCCCGAGATCCGGCAATGGATGTGTGAACCGCCGAGGTCCTGTTTGGATACAACTTCACCGATGGCCGAATAAACTACAGGCGGCCCGCCGGCAAACAACTCTCCGTGACCCTTGACCATGATGATGAACTCCATCAGGCTGACCTGCAGGGAGGAATCTCCCGAGCAGGGGCCCATAGCGATGGCGACTTGCGGTACAATGCCCGAAATCCTCGCGATTTCGAGAAAATGATCAACATTGGGCAATCCCATATTGATGGCTTCTTCCGATCTGGCACCGGCGCCGTCCATCATCCATACCACGGGCACTTTTGCACTTTTTGCCAGCTGGACCGTCCGCCAGTTCTTGAGCCAATGGACGCGCCCCACTGAACCGCCCAGGACGGTAAAATCTTCAGCGATACCGCAGGCCATTCGGCCGTTTATCTTTCCATAGCCGACGATCACGGCGTCAGCCGGTGTCTTCTTGTTTTCCGTTTTGAGTCGTTCGCTCGGACTCATGGCGAGGGCGCCATACTCCGTGAAGGTTCCCTTATCGAAAAGCAGGGCGATTCGTTCCCGGGCCGTTAGTTTTTCCTGGGCATGCTGACGTTTGATTTTATCGATACCGCCCATCTCCAGAGCGGTGTTGCGCCGATTTCTGAGTTCCTCCACCTTTTCCAGCCAGCTCATCCGTTCCTCGTTCTCATCGGTCAAATAGATATGGATTAAAAAAAGATGAAGCGATCATCGCCAGTGTCGAGATAAATATCACCCCCTGATCGATGCTAATTCACGCCTTCCGCCAGCTTCCTGAAATTAGCTCCCAGGTGGTGCAGGGCGTCGGAACATTGCCCATCCGGCAGATGAATTTCTACGAATACGAGTTTGTCCTTTATGCTTTCTGCCGCTTCCAGGGCCTTTTCAAGATCGCCTTCTGTGTTGACGTCAAACCCAAGGCAATTCTCACCAAAAATGCCGGGCAGCCTGTGATAGGTCCAGTTCTGGATATCATTATAATAACCGTCTTCGTGGAGCAGTCGCTCGATCAGGTAGCCTTCATTATTGATAAGAATGAAAATAGCGTTGCCTTTGTTCCGCAGAATGGTTGATACTTCCTGGGCCGTCATCTGGAATGCGCCGTCTCCGGTAAGGATGATCGGGCGTTTATCCGGCCTTGCGAGGGCAACGCCAAGAGACGCCGGGGTGCAATATCCAATGGACATGTAATAGGCCTGAACAATAAAATGATCGGCCTCTTCAATCTGCAGCTCCTGGGCTGCGCAGATGGCATCTCCCGGCTCAGTCAGAAGGATCATGTCGTCATTGAGAAACCGATTCAGTCGATCATAAAATCGCAAGGCCGTCAGGGGGGAATTTTCTATGGGAATATAGTCTGTTTCCGGAGCAAACGGTTCTGATGGGTGAGAGTCGAGGTAGACGCGCGGTGCTGCGGCCTCCGTAAGCCCGTCGATGAAATCGCCAAGCCAGAGCCGTGGATAGAGATGGCGTTTGACGGTGACCTGTTCGGTATTGGCGGTAAGCATGTTTTTTTCATCGATACGGGTTGTATATCCGCCTGTATCAAAATCGGTCATCCAGACGCCGAGCGAGATCACGCAATCCGATTCCTCCAC
Organism: uncultured Syntrophaceae bacterium; assembly: GCA_964492965.1. Classification (GTDB taxonomy): domain Bacteria; phylum Desulfobacterota; class Syntrophia; order Syntrophales; family UBA8958; genus CAZBME01. The sequence continues at coordinate 64,733 of CAZBME010000003.1, forward strand.
CTGCCTTTTTACTTTTTCCCGGGACATGGAGCCCTGATACACGCCCATAAACTGGGGGTGGAGTTCAGGCAATGCCGATTTGCTGCTGATGGTTGTGGCATAGGGAAGTTCCAGCAGTTCAACCATCCGCATGACCTTCTTTGTCAACCCGAAACGAAGTAATTCCACACCGACGAGAATGACGGGATTTTGGGCCTTATCGATCATCTGTACGGCATCTTCGATGCATTCCCGCAGAATGTCCGGATCGGATTTCCTGTCGATATGATAATTAAGAGGCCAGGGTTGCCTGCAGGGCATTTTCCCCATATCCATTGGAATCTCGAGATAAACGGGCCTTTTCCCGGTCACGCAATTGATGAAAAGCCGATCGATTTCATCAGCCGCGGTCTGCAGATTGGTCAGCATGGCGCTGTCGATAGTAACCTTCCGGAATATATCGTATTGCAGCATGTAATCCCGGGTGAGGTGATGAACCATTGCGTTTGCCTGACGCCGCGCAGAGTGAGGCGCGCCGCTTATGACAATCATCGGCACCTGCTCCGCGTAGGCGCCGGCGACGGCATTCAATATGCTGAACCCGCCGACGCCGTAAGTCACGATGGCGGCTCCCAGGCCGTGCAGTCTGGCGTAGCCGTCAGCGGCGTAGCCGGCATTCAATTCATTGCAGTTACCGACCCATTTCAGGGGGCTTTTCGTCAGGACGTCCAGCAAATCGAGAACGTAATCGCCGGGAACGCCGAAAACGTGGCTGATCTTTGCTTCCTGCAAGCGGTAAACCAGATATTCATTGATAGTAGTCATTTCGGAGATAGTGCTCATGAGGGCTTTCTCTTCCTTGGTATGAAAAGGGCGCTCGCTATTTCTGCACGGGCGGCCGTGACGGGTCGTTGATATAGCCGCGATTCCAGGTCGGGCTGATCAATAATTCATTGACGCATACATGTTTTGGCAGTTGGGCAACGAACAGGATGGTTTCACCAAGGTCTTCCGATTTCAGCATTCTCGATTTTTCTTCGACGCTCAAAGCGTCAGGCCTCCGGTCGATGATCGGTGTCCACACCTCCCCGGGGCAGATGGCACAGGCCCGGATCCCATGAATACATTCTTCCATATTGATGCTGGCATTCATGGCCAGTAGCCCAAACTTGGCGGCGCTGTAGGCTGGTCCCGTCACGTAGGAGTAAAAACGACCGGCCCAGGAGGACACATTGATGATTAGGCCGTCTTTCTGCGCTCTCATGATCGGGATCACTGCCGCGGCACAATAGAAGGCCCCATTCAGGTCGATGTCGATCACCTGATTCCATTTCTCTGTTGTCACCACGTCCCAGTGTCGTTCCGTGACATTTGTGCCTGCGTTGTTGACCAGAATATCCAGCCGGCCGAAGTCTTTCAAAATCCTGTCAGCCACGGCCTTGACGGCCTGGGCATCGGACACGTCAAGGACTTCCACGACGGGCTCCCCACCATCCCGGACAATCAAGTCGACCGTTTCCTGAAGCGTGTCCTTCCGGCGTCCTGACAGAACAACGCGGGCACCGTTTTTGGCCAGCGCCACGGCGCCGGCCTGTCCGATACCCGTTCCGGCGCCGGTAATCCATACTACCTTACTGTCCAATGATTCAAGCATACCCCCTCCTTTTTGCAATTTTCATCATTAATATGTCCTGTGAGATCGGCCAGGATGCTAGCATTTTCGGAGGAGAGAAACAAGACCTTCCACGTCAAAAAAAAAGGGAACTCTTGCAGAAGATGTGGTATGGGAATCGCCTCCAATTTTAAAGTGATGAGAGACATGCGTTACGCGATTGCCGATATCCATGGATGCAGTAAAACCTTTAGGGCCCTGTTGGAAAAAATCAGGATAAAGCCTGCGGACCAGCTTTATTTACTGGGAGATTATATTGATCGTGGACCCGACAGCAAGGGGGTCCTCGATATGATCATGAACCTGAATTGCCATGTGCTGGCGCTCAGGGGCAACCATGAGGACGTCTGGTTGAAAACCGCGGATTCCGGTATCGGCAGGAAGAGCTATGCCCATTATAATCACTGGATGGAAGGTGGTATCCTGGCGAGGATCAAGAGCTTTGAGGGGACGGATTCCCTCCCTTATCTCGTATTTCTCGACAATCTTCCCTTTTATCATGAGCTGGATGATTACCTCCTGGTCCATGCGGAATTTGATTTTTCCCTGCCGGATCCCTTTGGTAAAATGGGGGAAGAGTCCATGCTTTGGGGGCGGGGGAAGCCCTATACGGGAACAAAGCCCGTGGTGTGCGGGCATACGCCGCTACGACTGGACAAGATTATCGCAGGCCTCAAGACGAACCGAATTAATATCGACAGTGGTTGTTGCTTCCGCCAGGAGGGATACCACCATCTTCTGGCCTACAGCCTGGATGACGGCCGGCTCCATATTCAGGAAAATATCGAAGAGTTGTGATAGACTGTTTGCTTCAATACCAATTTATGTATAAGAAAAACAAGATGCCACGGAGAGGGCAGCGCAAGATTCGATTGATTTTGTTGATATTGACACAATAAACCGGTAAGGATAGCCGAATGAAGGCGACTTGTCATATATCCCTGTGGTCTTTAAGCCCGCCGGCATTGCAGGGTGGCTCTATCAAAAGGAGGTTGATGTATGCCAAGAACCCCCAGGAGTCCTGAAGAGGTTGAGGCGATAAAAAAGAATATCCTGGAAAATGCCCTCCATATCATCACCCAGCATGGGTATGAGGGCTTTACCATGAGAAAGTTGGCTAAACGCCTGGGAATGACGGCTACGCCTATTTACAGCTATTATGCCAACAAGGAGGAGATATACCTGAAGGCACGCGCCAGTGGATTCAATCTGCTTTATGAACAGATAACGGAAGCCTGCGCAGGCCATGCCGATCCCTATGAAAAATTAAAGGTTGCTACATCGCTCCTCATCCATTTTGCCACCCGGTATCCTTTTTACTATAAAATCATGTTGACGCATGATGTCCCCATGTATGCCCATTTTGTGGGAACACCCCTTCAGCAGGTGGCCGCAGAAGTCGTTCAGGCCTCAACACGGTTGATTCATTTCAACGTAAACCTGATGGAGGAACTGGCGGAGGCTTATCATCAATTTCCCAAAGAAGAGGCCCGCTTCCATTTTATCTTATGGCTGACGGGGATTCACGGCATTGTATCCCTTTACAACAATACCATCCTGGACTTCATGCATCATGATGCTATCGCAATCATCAAACCGTTAGCCGATCATGTCCTCATCTTTTTCAAGCCGCCCGGCATGACCTGAAAGGCGTTAAGAGGCGTCAGCGCCGGGCTCTGGAAACGACTGATTGAGACGGGGATTGATGAGTTATTTAACCATCATGCGACCAAGTTCATAAGCCTCTGCCATGATTGATTTATCCTGGTCGGCCGGAATTTCATGACTGTTGGCATGGATGATCTTTCCAACCACTTCCATGCCCAGCCCGCTTCCCGTCATGCCGGCGAGGTAGCGGATGGATTTGGTGTACTGGTCGACACCGGGGGCACCCTGCGAAGTGACGAGGGCATAGGTCTTTCCCGGCGGTACCATGGAGTCGTAGCCGCCCTCGGGCCGGTTGGCATAGAGGGAATAGATCCGGTCCACGAAAATTTTCATTTGCCCGGAGATGCGGTACATGTAAATAGGGCAACCAATAACCATGCCTGCGCAGCTTTTGATGGCTTCCAGATAAGGGCTGAGATCGTCTTTCTGCTTGCATAAGCCGGGATTCTTGCGGCAGCTCAGACATCCCATGCAGCCTTTGAGGTCGATGTCGTGAAGTCGCACCTCTTCCGTCTCGGCGCCTTTTGAGCGTGCCCCTTCAAGAATGGATTCAATGATTGTTGATGTGTTCCCGTTTTTTCGAGGACTTCCATTAAAAGCCAGAATTCGCATGTTCTCTCTCCTTTTTATGATACCCGGACGCCTTCATTTTGCGCGTATACAGGTGTTTGTTTGATTGTTGTCCCGTGATAAGTATCTTTACAAGCGGTTGGCGACGAAGATCGTCTGGCGGCCTGCTTATCCAATGTCATTCAGCCGGATATCATAAATAATATCGTCGCCTTTTTTCATGATCCGGTATCGGGGAAACCGGATGGCCTCATCCATGGACCTGATGCCGAGATCACCCACGGCCTCGATGCCTCTGCCAATGATTTTCGGGGCGACAATCACCATCAGGCGATCAGCGAGCCTTTCATCCAGAATCGAGGTGATGACCTCTGCCCCGCCCTCGACAAGGATGGAAGAAATATCTTTTCCTCCAAGGGCTCGCAGGAGCTTTTTCAAATCGATCCGCCCATCGGCCTTGTCATCAACGAAAAGAACATCAATGCCCATTTCGTGCAGGGTTTCACAGCGTTCCGGCGGTGCATCGGGAGCGGCGACGATTATTGTCCGGGCCTGGTCCTGATCCCTGAGAATATTGGCGGCCAGAGGGATGCGTAGGTTCCTGTCAAGAACGATGCGTAGCGGATTTCGTCCTTTGACTCTGCGTACCGTCAGTTCCGGATCGTCCGTGAGAACCGTGCCCACACCGACGAGAATGGCATCATGAGTGGCTCTCAAGGTGTGAGCCAGTCGCAGAGATGGCGGGGAGCTTATCCAGTGCGAATGTCCTGAGGTTGTGGCGATACGACCGTCAAGGGTCTGTGCGAATTTTAGCGTCACAAAAGGCAAACCTGTAGAAATAAATTTAAAAAAAATCTCATTCAATTCCCGGCACTCATCTCTCAGGATGCCGGTGGTGACGTCGATGTCATGCTTCTTCAGGGCCTTGATGCCCCGCCCTGAAACCAGAGGGTTGGGGTCGGTTGTCCCGATGACAACGCGGGCGGGCCGTCCGGCAATGAGACTTTTGACACAGGGCGGCGTTCGGCCATGGTGGCTGCACGGCTCCAGTGTCACATAAACCGTGGCGCCGGCGATGGGTTCTGTGGCGTTTTGTATGGCGTTGATCTCCGCATGGTTCTCGCCGCAGCATTCATGCCAGCCTTCGCCGATGATGCGCCCTCCCTTGACAATGACGGCGCCCACCATGGGGTTGGGGCTGACGTTGCCTGCCCCCTTTTTAGCCAGCTTCAGGGCCCGTCTCATGTAGTATTCGTCATTCATGGGCAAAGCATAAGAGATCAGGCGAAACGTGTCAAGGCGAAAAGGGAAGAACAGATGCCGTCTGTGATTTCCAGTCGCAATGGCTGAGATCGTTGAGGGGCTTTCGATCGCAGATGGTCTCCGGTACATTTTCATTGATAATTCTTATTGGTTATACTATGCATTGCAATACACTTTTGTACGCAATAAAGTTGGATGGGCATAAATGATTTATTTGCCGGATATCGCCGTTTTCATCCTGGGAGCCATCGTCGGGAGCTTCCTTAATGTCTGCATTTATAGAATTCCCGAGGAACGGTCCATTGTCTTTCCCGCCTCCAGCTGTTCGAAGTGCGGTGAGGCGATCCGTTTTTATGATAATATCCCCATCATCAGTTATCTCATCCTGAAAGGAAGATGCCGGGCCTGCGGAGAGAAGATTTCCTTTCAATATATCCTGGTTGAAGGGTTAACGGCCTTTATGGCCCTTTTCCTTTACTGGAAATACGGGTTCAGCATTCCCTTGCTGGCGGCATTTGTCTTTGTTTGTGCCCTCATAGTCATCACCTTTATCGACTTTGTTCACCAGATCATCCCCCATGTCATCACCCTGCCGGGGATTCCCGTGTTTTTTCTGGCGGCTGTTTTTCTCATGGGCATTGCGCCCATTGATGCATTTGTAGGCATGATGGCCGGCATCGGCTGTCTTTATCTCATCGCGATTTATTATGAAGCTATTACAGGCAATGAAGGCATGGGGGGAGGCGATGTAAATCTCCTGGCTATGATGGGCACCTTCTTGGGCTGGCAATCCCTGCTTTTCATTCTCTTTGTCGCAGCCTTAACAGGCGCGCTGGTCGGTATTGCCCTGATGATTGGCCGGGGCAAGAATCTCAAGTATGCTGTTCCTTTCGGGCCTTTTCTTTCCCTGGGGGCTGTGCTTTACCTTTTCTGGGGCCGTCGGTTGATGCATCTGCTGTTTTAAAATCCTTGACTTAATACACCCCAACCATATATGTTGGCTCACGATTTTGGCGGTTAAGCTGTGGGAAACCGCAATCTTTCGGATGTACGAGGCGATGCGTCGCACTTCCCAGATTAAAGATTTGCTGAAAGTTGGCGTCGAAGCCAACTTTTTTGCGATTATAGGATTATAAGTTATGAAAAATTCAATTGTTGCGCTACTGGAAGAGGCCTTCAAGTCATCTGTTGCGGACGGCTTGATCGAAAATGTTGAGCTGCCCTATGTTGAGGTGGAACCCACCAGGGAGGAATCCCACGGGGACTATGCGTCCAATCTGGCCATGATCTTGGCGTCGAAGGCCAGGAAAAATCCCCGACTCATTGCCGGTATCCTCAAGGATCATATCCGAGACCGGGAAGACATTTTAAAAAAAGTTGAGATTGCCGGTCCCGGCTTTATCAATTTTTTCATCCGCGAAGAGATCTGGGCGACCCACCTGGAGGCGGTTGAGCGGGAGCATTCCCGTTATGGCATGCTTGAACTGGGAAGGGGCAGAAAAATTCAGGTCGAATTCGTCAGTGCGAACCCGACGGGACCTCTCCATATCGGTCATGCCCGTGGAGCCGTTGTCGGTGATGTTATGGCCAATATCCTGTCGGCCGCAGGATTCAATGTTTTCCGCGAATACTATATCAACGATGCAGGCAACCAGATGCATAACCTGGGGCGGTCCGTATTTTACCGGTATCTGGAATTGGTGGGGCGATCCGTGGCTTTTCCTGAAAACTGTTACCAGGGGGATTACATAAAGCATCTGGCGCAGGAGATTCTCGACAGGGAAGGGTCTATCTACGAAGAGAGGATCGAGGCCGATATGGTTCCGTACTTTACGGACTATGCCGCCGGCGCCATCCTGGAAGAGATCAAGGATGATCTGAAAAACTTCGGCGTCGTTTTTGATCTTTATTTCAGCGAACGGGAACTTTACAAGGAAAACGGCGTGGAGAAGCTTCTCGTTGAACTGGAGGAAAAGGGGTTTATTTATCGTGAAGACGGAACCCGCTGGTTCAAAACGATGCAATTCGGTGATGAAAAGGATCGCGTCGTTGTCCGACAGAATGGCGAGCCCACTTATTTTGCTGCGGATATTGCGTATCACCGTAATAAGTTTGCCCGTGGCTTCGATAAGGTGATCGATATTTGGGGCGCCGACCATCACGGCTACATCCCCAGAATGCAGGCGGGGATTCAGGCCCTGGGCTTTGAAACGGATGCCCTGAAAGTCATTCTGGTCCAGCTTGTCAATCTCTTGCGGGACGGCAATCCTGTTGCCATGTCCACGCGTTCGGGCGAATTCGTGACCTTGAAGGAAGTCATCGATGAAGTCGGGACGGACGCGGCGCGGTATAATTTCCTGATGCGCCGGTCCGACAGCCATCTTGATTTTGATCTTGAACTGGCCAAGAAGCAGTCCAACGAGAATCCCGTCTATTATGTCCAGTACGCCCACGCACGGATTTGCAGTATTTTGCGGTTGGCCGAAGAGAAGGGTTATGGTGTTCCCATATTCAAAGATGTGGCTTGTGATCGCCTGACTTCATCTGAAGAGATCGCTTTAATCAAAATGATCACTCGATTCCCGGAGATCGTGGAAGGGGCGGCGAAGGCCCTTGAGCCCCACCGGTTGGCATTCTATCTCCATGAACTGGCGGCACTTTTCCATAGTTATTACAATAAATACAAGGTTGTCTCCGAGGATGAGGCCCTGACCCTGGCCAGATTGATGCTGGTCAGGTCCATACGGACCGTCCTGAAAAATGGCCTGACGTTACTGGGTGTGTCGGCGCCCGAAAAGATGTAATTCCTTATGGCGGCAAAAAATTTACGACAATTTGAATTCAAGCTAGGCAAACTGGGCCTGGTCCTTTTTATTGCCGGCCTGTCGATTCTTCTGTTCGTGGGTTTCCTCTTGGGTGTGCAAGTAGGCAGAAACATTGACACCTATCCGGAAATGATTGCCAGGGGAATTCCCGTCAGAATTTTAAACAGCATCGGATTGACGGCACCTGTGGTCAAACCGGAACTTACTGTCGGTGCGGCCGGAACGGAACAACCGGACGCTGCCGCCAGCGGTGGTAAGGCAGGGGATAAAGAGGCTGCCGCTGCCGTGATGATGGCGCCTCCGGCATCTCAGGATCCAGCCCCGGAGAAAAAGGACTCCGCTGTGGAACCCGCAGCGAAGCCTTCAGCATCATCGCATGATTCATCAGCCGTTTCGGCAGTTGTTACGCCGGTTGTGCCCCGGAAACCCGTTCCCGAAGCTACAGTGCCAGGGGCGGTCAAGCGGTCCCAATCACCGGAGGAGCCGAAGAAGGCGCAAGCCCCGGCAGAGGCGAAGAAAGAAATGGCGCCGCCGGACAAAAGCGGTAAATATACCATACAGGTCGTCTCGTTCCGCGAAAAGGATAAGGCGGACGCATTGAGCCAGAAAATAAAGGAGCTCGGTTACACGCCCAAGGTGGCGATGACGGAGGTCCCCGGAAAAGGCCAATGGTATCGGGTCACCGTCAATAGCTTTACGACGAAACCGGCCGCGGATAAGGCTTCTGAAGAATTGACTAAAAAAATAAAGGGTGTGAGTTGTGTGGTCAGAGGGAAGTAAACAACAATCAGTGACCCATGATCAATCACGGTAACTCAATGGATCATGGTGTAGGGGAATAGAGATTCATGTTTGAAAATTTATCGGAAAAACTGGACAGTATATTCAAGAAGCTCAAGGGCAGGGGGCGGCTGGATGAAGAGAACATTCAGGGCGCCTTGAGAGAGATACGAATGGCCCTTCTGGAAGCGGATGTCAACTTCAAGGTGGTCAAGGACTTTGTCGAAGATGTCCGTGTTCGGGCCGTCGGGCAGGAAGTTATTGAAAGCATCACGCCGGGTCAGCAGGTGGTCAAGATCGTCCATGACCGCCTGGTCGAACTTATGGGCGGGACCAGCAGTCTGCTTCGATACGGGAGCCGTATCCCCGCCCCGATTATGCTGGTCGGCCTGCAGGGCAGTGGTAAGACGACAACAGCCGTGAAATTGGCCCGTTTCATTGCCGGTCAGGGCAAGAGAGTATCCCTTGTGTCGGCGGACGTTTATCGTCCGGCAGCCATGGAACAGCTGAAAGTGCTGGGCAGCAGTATCGGCGCCGGGATTTATGAGGCCGGCAGTGTCCGCGATCCTTTAAAAATATGCGTCGATGCGGTACAGGATGCTAAAAGCAGGGGCTATGAAGTCCTGATCGTCGATACGGCGGGCCGGCTGCATATCGATACGGCTATGATGGAGGAACTGAAGCGGATCAAGGATCTGATTCATCCTGCGGAAATTCTTTTCGTCGCTGATGCCATGACCGGTCAGGAGGCAGTGAACGTAGCTGCCAAATTCAATGACCTTCTCGGTATTGACGGCGTAATCATGACCAAAATGGACGGTGATGCCAGGGGCGGCGCTTCCCTGTCCCTTAAGGCCGTCATGGGCAAACCCATCAAGTTTGTAGGTATGGGCGAGAAGGTAGATGCCCTGGAGGTTTTTCATCCTGAACGGATGGCTTCCCGTATTCTGGGCATGGGAGATATCCTGAGTCTTGTTGAGAAGGCCCAGGCAACCGTTGATGAAAAAGAAGCCAGGGAACTGGAAAAGAAAATCCGTAAAAACGAGTTTACCTTGGAGGATTTCCGGAATCAGCTCTCCCAAATTCGCAAGATGGGATCGCTTCAGGATATAATTGGAATGATTCCCGGTTTAGGAAAAATGAAGGAGATGAAGAAGATGGCCCCCGATGAGGGTGAACTTGTCAAAATTGCGGCCATTATCGACTCCATGACGAAACAGGAGCGCCAAAACTATTTGGTCATCGACGGTGATCGGAGAAAGCGGATCGCCAAGGGGAGCGGCACAACCGTGCAGGATATCAACAAGCTCCTGAAAAGCTACGGTGAAATGCGCAAGATGATGAAGAAGATGACCTCGAAGGATGGCATTAAGGCATTAAAGAGAGGCAATTTTCGCTTTTAAAACTAGAAAAAGTGTGTTATGCTATCCGATCTTTTTAAATGCACCCAATTTCATTGGTGAATCCAGGAGGTGATTACAAAGCGGCATGTCAGTAAAAATAAGATTGACACGGATGGGTGGGCACAAGAAGCCCTTTTACAGAATTGTTGTGGCGGATTCAGAATCCCCGAGAGACGGCAAGTTCCTGGAGGTTGTCGGACACTATGATCCCCAGAAGGACCAGGCCGAGGCGACCTTGAAAGAGGATCGCGTGAAGGATTGGTTGTCCAAGGGAGCCAAGCCGACCCTGACGGTAGCGCAACTACTGGCGAAAAAAGGGGTCAGGACAAACTCGTAAGCGTTGAGCGTCGTTTTCGCGAAGAAGCTTAAACTCAAATGAATCCAGTGGAGGTTGTGACGATGAAGGATCTGATCAAATACATGGCTCAGGCTTTGGTGGACCACCCCGAACAGGTCGCAGTATCAGAAATCATCGGTGAGCAGACATCTGTCATTGAATTGAGAGTAGCCAAGGAAGACCTCGGGAAGGTCATCGGAAAGCAGGGCAGAACTGCCAAAGCCATGAGGACGATTTTGAGTGCGGCATCGACGAAGATTCGTAAACGGACAGTATTGGAAATTATTGAATAATTGGATGAGTTCTTTGAAATAGGTCAAATCGTCAAAACCCACGGTTTGCAGGGTAGGGTGAAAGTGAATTCCTATCTGGTCGAGCCGGAGAAGATTCTGCAAAAGACAGACGAGATCATCCTCCGCCGGAAAGGTACCGAAAAGGGTCCCCTGCGGATATTGAACTGGGATGTTTCCCGAAGCAGTATTTTTATGGACATCGATGGTATTGACGATGTGAATAAGGCGGAATCCCTTATGGGGTTTTATGTCTTGGTTCGCCGCGAGCATCTGGAAGTCCTGCCGGAAGGGGAGTACTACTGGCATGAACTGATCGGCATGATAATCGTGACGGAAGATGGTGAAGTCCTGGGAAAGCTGACGGACATATTCTCTACGGGGAGTAACGATGTTTATGTGTGCACGAGCGACAAAGGTGAAATGCTGATTCCAGCAATCAGCGATGTCGTTCTTCAGGTTGACATGCCCAGTCATAAAATGGTTATCCGGATATTGAAAGGAATGGATCGACCTTGTTAAGATTTGATATCCTTTCAATTTTCCCTGAGATGTTTTTGTCGCCCTTTGAATGCAGCCTTATTCACAAGGCCAGGGAGAAGGGCCTCATTGAGATCAGCATCCACGATATACGCAAGTATGCCGAGGACAAACATCGTATGACCGATGACGCGCCTTATGGCGGTGGCGGGGGTATGGTCATGAAGGTCGAGCCCATTGACCGCGCCTTGTCCTCATTAGCTCTGACGTCGGATACGCCGGTGATTCTTATGACACCCCAGGGGGAGACCTTTCATCAGGGGATGGCCGAAGAACTGGCGGCCTTTGAACGAATCGTTCTGATATGCGGCCATTATGAAGGCGTTGATGAGCGGGTGCGTGTTCATCTGGCGACCCGGGAAATTTCCATCGGCGACTTCGTCCTCACGGGAGGAGAGATGTCGGCTATGGTGGTTGTGGATGCGGTGGCCCGTCTCGTGCCGGGCGTTCTGGGGAACAGCGACTCCGCCATATATGATTCCTTCTCAACGGGCCTTCTGGAACATCCGCATTATACGAGGCCGAGCGAATACAGGGAATGGAAGGTCCCGGAGGTTCTCCTTGCGGGGAATCACAAGGAGATCGATCTTTGGCGGCGCAAGGAATCCCTCGGGCGGACGCGGTTGCGCCGGCCGGACCTGCTGAACAAGGTCGCCTTGTCGGATGGCGATCGTAAACTGCTGAGACAGATCGAAAATGATCAATGATCGATAATCATTGCTCTTTCCATTGATGAAAGAATATTATCTCGCTCTTTTACATTATCCTGTTTATAACAAGAACCGTGATGTCGTGGCGACGGCCGTGGCCAATATGGATGTTCATGACATTGCGAGAGTAGCCCGGACCTATGGTATCCGGCGTTTTTTTATCGTTACGCCTCTTGATGCCCAGCAGGTGTTGATTCGTAAGATTCTAGACCACTGGTTGACAGGTTACGGGGCGACCTTCAACCCGTCACGCAAGGAGGCCTTTGAAATCATCGGTCTTGTAAAAAACCTGGATGAAGGTCTGAATGAAATGGCCTCCCTGTCCGGCCGGAGGCCGAAGATTGTTGTTACGGGGGCCTCCCTTGGGGGCGATGTGTTGTCTTTCGCCGCCATGCGCAGGCATTTGGACTCGGAAGAAGGCCCTTTTTTATTTCTTTTTGGAACGGGTTGGGGATTGGCCGAGGAAGTCCTTCAACGGGCGGATTATCGCTTGGCCCCCATTTCGGGAGCTTCGAATTATAACCACCTGTCCGTCCGGAGCGCTGCGGCGATTATCCTGGACCGGTTGTTAGCGAAATAAAGATTGATTTATAATTGATGAGGAGTATGAAAAGATGAATTTAATTGAATTAATTGAAAAAGAGAATATGCGAACGGATATCCCGGCTTTCAAGTCCGGAGATAGCGTTAAGGTACACGTGCGCATCATCGAGGGACAGAAACAGCGTATTCAGGCCTTTGAGGGTGTCGTCATCCGTCGTACCCGCGGCTTTAGCCGGGCAAGTTTCACCGTGCGCAAGGTATCCTACGGTATAGGCGTTGAAAGAACGTTTCCCCTGCATTCACCTGTTATCGATCATATCGAAGTGGTGACAAGGGGTGTTGTGAGACGGTCCCGCCTTTACTATCTCCGGAGCCTCAGAGGCAAGAAGGCCAGAATCAAGGAAGAAGGAAAGTCCTGAACCAAGGCCTGAATGGAACATAAACAGCTTTATTGGAGAGCCGTTTCTGATTCATCGTGACCATGACATTTAATGCGTTGACCAGTTATGAGCGGCAGGCCCATCAGAAGGGCTTTGTCCATATAGCCGGTGTCGATGAAGCGGGCAGGGGCCCCTTGGCCGGTCCTGTCGTAGCCGCGGCTGTTATTTTGCCTGCGGACTATTATCACCCGGAGATCAATGATTCCAAGCAGCTCTCCTCGTCAAAGCGGGAAAAACTATACGATCTCATCGAGTGCGACGCCATGGCCATCGGCCTTGGCGTCGTTGAAGCATCGGTCATTGATGCCGTCAACATCCTCCAGGCGACTCTGATGGCCATGAAGGAGGCCATTCAGGATCTCGAGATGGCTCCGGATTATCTTCTCGTGGACGGCAATCACCGCGTGCATGTAGATTTTCCTCAAAAGACCATTGTTCGGGGCGATGCCCTGAGCATTTCCATCGCCGCCGCTTCCATTATCGCCAAAGTATCCAGAGACCGCATCATGGAGATCTACCACCGCCAGTTCCCCAGGTACAACTTTCTGAAAAACAAAGGCTATGGCACAAAGGAACACCGCCATGCCATAAAGCTTTACGGGACATGCAAAATCCACCGGCAATCCTTCCATACAAAGGATTCGCGTCAAACAAGCTACGAACTTTTCCTGGCCTGACCGCATGACCCTGGCAAGACTTAAAACGGGGAGGCAGGGTGAAGATGTCGCCGTCCAGTTCCTCCTGAAGAAGGGTTATCGTATCGTGGAGCGGAACTTCCGATGCCCCTTTGGGGAAATGGACATCGTGGCCCGGCAGGCCGATACTCTTGTCTTTGTTGAAGTCAGGAGCAGACGGACTGAGGGATTTGGAGGTCCTCTGGACAGTATCGGGGCTCTGAAGCAGAAAAAGCTGTCCCGTATCGCCCTGTGCTACATTCAGAAGCATCATCTTGAGGGACAAAAGGCCCGCTTTGATGTCCTGGGTGTGCGGTTACGAGACAACGGACATGAGATTGAGATGATTATGAACGCCTTTGACGTGATATGCTGATTCCAGTTTAAAATTAAAGGGATCTTCGTCGGCATCGGCAATCGGCTGAAAAATACGCCCGCGACGCCTCTGCCTTGCCGCCTTGATTTCATCTTTGATCTGGAACCGGAATTGGGGTGGGGCGCTTGAAAATTGCGGCTTGTATTTTAAGCAAGGATCAAGTACATGAGAACACTTTTTATTGGATCGGTTTTGATTTATATTCTCTAATCCAGAGGAAACAGGTATTTAAATAATGCATGACAAACCAAAGCAGGAAGATATTGCCGGTGGCCAGGCCATCATCGAAGGCGTGATGATGCGCCACGGCAATAAAGTTGCCGCCGCCGTCAGGAAACCCGACGGAGAAATTATCATTCAGGAGCGGGACTATATTCCCCTGACCAAGCGTTACAAAATACTGGGGCTGATGTTTGTACGCGGTTTTGTGACCCTGATCGAAATGATGATCCTGGGCATGAAATGTCTCCTCTTTTCCGCGGAGGTTGCCTTGACGGAAGAGGAAGAGAAACCCCAATCCTGGCAACTGGCGCTTTCTGTGATGATGAGCCTGTGCATGGTTCTTTTCTTTTTTATCGTGGTGCCGGCTTTTTGCTTTTCCGTTCTGAAAACCTATGTGTCCAACACGATTGTCCTGAACATCATTGAGGGTTGCATCCGCCTGGGGATTTTCCTGAGTTTTCTGGCAACGACCCTGCTCATGGAGGATATGCGCCGCGTCTTCATGTATCATGGGGCGGAGCATAAAACGGTTTTCGCCTGGGAGGCCGGTCAGGAATTGACGGTGGAGAACATCAAGGCTTATTCCACGCGCCATCCCCGTTGCGGAACCAGTTTTATCCTGGTGGTGATGATTGTCTCCATCCTGGTTTTTTCTCTCCTGGGTCGCCCTGATTTCATACACCGAATCTTTTATAAACTCATGCTTATGCCCGTGATTGCCGGGATTTCCTATGAAGTCATCCGTTATACAGGAAGGCATCAGAATTGGGGATGGGTTCACTTGCTGAGCTACCCCGGATTGCTCCTGCAGAAGATTACCACCCGTGAGCCGACGGACGACCAGATAGAAATCGCCATTGCCGCCATGAAAAAGGTTGTATAAACACGGTCGTCAATATCCGGGTCCTTGTTGCTGTTTTACGCGTCAATATTATGGCGTCAGCGACATGGATTTATTTGCCTGTCATTCTTTCCCCGGCATTTGAGTATGCCTCTCCCACTTTCTACATTCGGCAGCCCAAACCCTATAAGTGTGTAAAGTGTTATATATTGGAGTGTTTTATTGACACTTTTGCCTTTAACTCACTTTTAGGATAGGGCCTTATTCTCCTTTGAGCCTATCGATGATCATCCAGAATAAAAGGTATGAAACTTGCTAAAACAATAAATGTTAAGAAATGTTATTTTTTATGGAGGAGGTAGCGCTAAGATGGCGGAAATAGATTCCAATATGAAAATCCTGCTGGTAGAGGACGGCACCACCATGCGCAAGATGGAGCTGAAGATTCTGAATCAGCTCGGATTTGCGAATATTGTGGAGGCTGTAGATGGAAACGACGCCATTGGGAAACTTCAGGCGGATCAGGAGATTAAACTTGTCATCAGCGATTGGAACATGCCGAACAAGGATGGCTATGAATTCCTCCAATGGATGCGTGCGGATGAAGCTTGCCGGGGTATTCCTTTTATCATGGCCACCGGGCAGGGTGACAAGCAATATGTCGCCCAGGCCATGGAGGGCGGCGCGCAGGCCGTTGTGGCCAAACCGTTTTCTCCCGATGAATTGAAACTAAAAATCAATGACATTTTCGGTGTTAAGCAGGAAGCTGTCGTCAAAAAGGATGAAGCCCCGCGGCAGACATCTGACGGTCGAGTCCTGCTGAAAGCGGCCCATATTCAGATCACCGACCATTTAACCCTCGGTGTGATGAAGCACATGATCGACGGTGGCCTTGCTGCGCCTCGCTATTTCGGGCTGGAGACAGTCTGCATGCCGAACTGGAACATTCTGCAGGGCGCTCTGGAGAAAGGCGATGTGGATGCCGCATTTATCCTGGCCCCTGCCGCCATGGACCTGTTCAACTATGGCGTGCCGATCAAATTGGCCATGTTTGCCCATAAGAACGGCAGCATCATGGTGCGTAGAAAATCAGCGGAATACCGCAAACCCTACCAGCAGTTTTTCAAGCATAAGACCTTTTACATTCCCTACAAGATGTCGATTCATCATATGCTGGCCTATAAATATTTCTCCGAGATGGGGCTCAAGCCCGGGATGCAGAGCGGCAAAGAAGCCGTGAACCTCCGGTTCGACGTGGTCGCGCCCGTCAATATGCCGGAGTTCCTGGCTGAGAATTCAACAGCCTGCGGTTTCATGGTGGCGGAGCCCATAGGCTCCCGGGCCATTGCGGCTGGGATTGCGGAGCGTCAAATTCTTTCCAGTGAAATCTGGGATAATCATCCTTGTTGTGTCGTTGTTTTCCGGGATGAATTTATAGGGCGCCATACCGATGCCGTCCACGAATTTTCTCAACTCCTGGTCAAGGCCGGCCAATTTATTGCCGATCAACCGGACTCATCGGCGGACGTTGCTGTGTCCTTCCTCGATCCACAGAAGAAAATCGGATTGCAGGCCCCGATCCTGAAAAAGGTGCTGACCGAACCGAAAGGCATCAAGACGAATGACCTTTATCCCGTGATCGAGGATTTGGACGTCATTCAGCGTTACATGGTCGATAAGATGCATGTCGGGACGATGACGGATCTGGAAAAATTTGTGGACATGAGGTTTGCCGATGCGGCCTATAAGGACCTGGCCATACATCGTCCGGCAGAAGCCGGGCCGTATGAAGTCAGGGGAGAAGAGGCCGCCGGTCAGGCTGCGGCAAGCGACCGGAAACCGTCTATGGTGAAATCGCGGATTTTTGACGAAGCGGCATCGGTTGTTTCCAGGGAAGGCAAGTACCTTATTTTTATGCTGGCCGGAGAACGGTACGGCATCCCTGTGCTCGACGTTCGTGAAATTACACAGATGAAAGCCATTCGTTCTATTCCCCAGATGCCCCCCCATATCAAGGGCGTCATCAATCTCCGTAACCGTGTTATTCCCATTATCGATATGCGTCAGAAATTCGGCATGGTTCCCGTTGCCTATACGGAACGCATGTGCATCATCGTTGTAGAGATTGCGAGTTATTCCGGATCGGCCCAGATCGGCGTTGTCATGGATGAGGTTCTCGAAGTAACCGATATCAAAGAGTCATTCATCCAGGACACTCCCCATTTTGGAGCGGCTTTCGACTATAATGCCATCATCGGCATCGCCAGGGTCAATGAAAAGGTCACCACCCTGCTGGATATCGAACGCATCCTGGGCGCCGACACGTCTGCCTTGTCTGGAGGTGAAACGGGTGGAAGTTTCTGACATGCCGGAAAATTTCCCTCGGTGATTTCGTGCCATCTGAGGTTTTTATGCCAACAGGAGGGTGAGCTGCAAACATCTTCTCAATTCCGGGGGTGAAGAATAAAAGCATGATTCATCCGGTGCTTGTATCCTATCCGATCTTAGATGGGAAACGTGTTTTTGTTGCAGGTTTTCTGCCTAAATGCGCAATCGCAAGGGCAGGGGAAATAGAATTTTCCGATTATTGACAACATTTACAACTCCGCAAAAATGCACTGCCCCAAAAAATGATGAATACAATTCGGAGTTCTCATGTTTGGAATCACGAAAATCAATGGCTTCGCCGTTGCAACTTTTGACCCGTAACAAATACCCGCCCGGTGCGGACCCGCATGCTGAGTGGGGTGGGTGTAAATAACCTCTGCTAACCGATCTATACGGATTTATTTATTACGGTAAATTTAATTAGAAAAGTGTCTAAGGTTTTTTGGACATTTCGCCTTTAAATTCTAAACGATTTCATATTCACAAGTCGCGGAATCAAAGTTTAATGTTAAAGACGTCCTCAATCCCTCTCCGGCTCATTCCATCTGCCGCTGTTCCAAAAGGTTTCGAGCGCCGAGCGCCATCGGTCCTGATTCAATTCTTTACTCTTCAACCATTGCATGTCGTAATAACTGTCACGGTAGCGTTTCCCGTCGTCACAAATGATCGTGACGATTGCTCCCTGTTCTCCCTTTCGATGCATCTCTTCAAAAAGGCGCAAGGCTCCGACGAGGTTCGTCCCGGTGGAAGGTCCAGGTTCGTAGCCGGTCAACGCACCGGTAAACCTCATTGCCGCTATGGAGGCGTCGTCCGGGATTTTGAACATGCGTGCGACTCCAGCCCTGAGCAGACTGAACGTTTTTCCAAAAACGACGGGCCCGCCAGAGCCGATTCCCTCTATCCTGGACCCTCTCGGAGAGGTTACGGTGTTGTTGCCAGTACGGTACCACTCAAAGAGTGCAGAATCTTCAGGATCTACCACCGCAAGTTGGGACGGGCAGTTACGCCCACTATTATCCGCCCATTTGCGAAGATATCGAGCAATGCTCGTGGCGGTTCCTCCTGAACCTGCTCCCGCGACAAACCAAGGTGGACAGGGATAGCCGCTGCCTTCCAGTTGACGAAATATTTCGCTTGCCATATTCATAGTCCGATCAGGTGCGGCATCCACGAAATCGAGACTCTTTTCCGCATTGGCGAATTGATTGAGATTGTACCCATTGGGTTCCTTGGCGAGCAGTTTCTCCAGGTAGGCGGCGGGAGTGACTCCTGCGGGTGCTATTGCCGTCTTGCCACCGTAATCACGGATAGCCTGCATTTTGAGCGGGCTTATCCCTGCTCGCATCACGGCGGTGAAGGGCAGCCCCAAGAGCTTGGCGAAATAGGCCTCACCAATGCCTGTGTTGCCACTCGTCACCTCGTACAAACATGTGTTCGGGCCAATCTCTCCGTTAACAAGAGCCTGCATGATCAATCCCCAGGCCACCCGATGCTTCAAGCTTCCGGTGGGGCTCAGGCCCTCATTTTTCAGATACAGACACAATCCACTGTTGAAAGGCGGAACAAACCGCAGCAACGGCGTCACGCCGCTTCGACGGCGATCTTCCCAAAGCGTTTTGATCGAGTTTCTGATCCACGTAGGATTGTTCAGGTTGATTGAGGTCTCTTTTATCAATGACTCGGCAAACACAGAAGCGCCAAAGAGTGAGTCGCTTAACACAAGCCCGGCGAGCCCGGCTAAGCCCTTGTAAATGAAGTCTCTCCGTTCAATGGTGATGTCATCGTCATGCACTTGATGCTTCGTCATTGCCCCCTCCTATAAGTTTGAAAGATAAGTATTGGACATTTATAAATTAATTCCGCCAATAATAGTCCGAGTATCCAATGCCAAAGCATCTCATCTATGCATCTGATGGTCTATGTCCTTCTTAGAACAGGGAAGAATTATCTCATGTTTTGGGAACAACAACAATGGTTTCCGATCGGAAGGTTGGATGACAGGTAAAATCAACCTATGCTTTGTTAAAGAAAGGAGATTGTTCAGTTTATGAAAGAAAGATTGGCTCTCAGGTGTGCGCATTTCAAACGGCTTTCATTGACCTGACCCGATCATCCCGCTTGCGGGGAAGTCAGTGTCCTCCCGCCTCGTCGTTTCTTAGTAAGTGCACACCAACCGAACGAAATAAAAATATAATTTGACCTGTTGCCTCTGTTCATGGCTATCCTCGTGTTCAAATTGGGGAGGGAATAGCATGGTCTATAAAAGTTGCTTGAATTTTGTGCAACGATCAAGTAGAAGGTCGCAGGGGACGTAGAATTTAATATCTTGTTCAGGCTCATACAGATGCATCATGATTTATTAAATGGATGATCGGATTGAGACAACCTGCCAGGTTGTATACGATCATTTTAGGGGGGCATGATGTCAAAGATTCTGGTCATTGACGACGACGATTCCAACCGCGAATCCCTTGAAATGTATTTTATTGAAGAAGGGTATGATGTGGCTACGGCAAGTACGGGAAAGCAGGGTGTGACAAGATACCGGGACAACCCTGCGGATGCCGTCATCCTGGATATCCGCCTGCCTGACATGGAGGGCTTTGATGTTCTGGACACCCTCAAGGCGCAGAATGAAGATGTCAAGGTCATTATGATCACGGCTTTTCATGATGAGCAAACCATCAGCCGCGCATTGGAAAAAGGGTCCTTTGCTTACATTAAAAAGCCGATTAACCTGGACGAACTCGATTCCATGGTTAAACAGGCCGTCATGGCATAACGCATTTTGACGGTATTCGGTTAAGGGAAATAGAAAAAACATAAAGTGCCTGCATTAATCCTGAATGCAGGCACTTTATGTTAGAGAGCCTGGTGAAACAGCCTCGCCCCCGGATGGGGAACCTCGAAATACGGAATATTCCTGCCGTCCAGGCTGCCGATAAAGGCCGTCTTTCTCTTTTCTCCGCCGAAACAGATATTGGCCGGTCGCTGAAGGACCATTCTTCCCGGGTCTTCCAGGACAATCTCCAGATTGCCTTTGGTATCGATATAGCCAATGGCATTCCACATGGGAAAAGTAACCCATAAGTTGCCTGCCTCATCAAAGGCGATCCCGTCGGGAAATCCCAGGGGGCCGAGAAAATCGGGTCCATAAACAGCCTGTTCACCCAGGGATCCATCCGTCCGGATCTTGTAACAAAGAATTCGCCTCTTCATGGTTTCCGCAACGCAAAGGAAACTTTCCGTCGAATCAACGGCAACGCCATTGGCAAAACAGATGCCTCCGGCGACAATCCTGGGCTTGCCATTCTCGATCAACACCATGCATCCGTCGGGTGCGGGAGCGCTCAGCGCTGCCTCTATGTCGGGCCGGCTTGTAGAATTCGACACCCAGAGCCGGTCCCTTGAATCAATAAAAGGGAAATTCGGCGAATACATCCTTTGGCCATCCGCTTCGGTCATTAAAACGGCATGACGGCCATCGGGAGACAAGCGCTGCAATTCGCCATTGCCGATATTGGCAATGATACAGTTTCCTTCTCCGTCAATGCAAATTCCGTTGGGAACCCCGCCTACGGCGCCGAAAAAGGACGTTTGTCCGTCTCTTTCGATCCGGGTGCATCCTCCCCGGGCGTCGGCAGCGTAAAGGCTGCCGTCATCAAGGGCCATAACCCCTTCCGGGCGCAACAGCCCATGGCCTATGGTTTTGACTTCTCTTGGATCGATCTTCATGAAAGTCTTTCAAAGATTGTGGCCAGGCCCTGACCGCCGCCTATGCAGAGGGAGCAGATGGCGTACTTGCCGCCTCGGCGCTTCAATTCATTCATGGCGAAGATGGCGATCCGCGTCCCGCTCATACCGTTGGGATGACCGAAGGCAATGGCGCCGCCATTGGGATTCAGCTTTTCCGGATCAACGGAATGTCCCTGGGATTCAAGTTCTTTCACATCGGCCAAAACCTGAGCGGCAAAGGCTTCATTGATTTCGATGACGTCCATGTCCGACATTTTCAACCCGGCCCGCTTCAGGGCTTTGGGCATGGCATAAGCCGGGCCGATGCCCATGATTTTGGGATCGACGCCCGCGACGGCACAGGTGACCCACCGGGCCAGAGGGGTGTAGCCAAGCTCTTTGGCCTTCTCCATGGTCATGACCAGAACGGCGGCAGCAGCGTCGTTGCGGCCGGAGGAGGAGCCCGCCGTGACCGTTCCGCCTTTGATGAAGGCCGGTGCCAGGGCGGCCAGCTTTTCCATGGTGGTTTCACGCGGATGCTCGTCCGTGTCGAAAATAATATCGCCCTTCTTCTGGGGGACGACAATCGGAATGATTTCATCTTTAAAATAACCTTCACGAATCGCCCTGGCTGCATTCACCTGGCTTCTGAATCCGAAGGCATCCTGTTCCTCACGGGTAAGGTTGTATTTCTTTACGAGATTTTCGGCCGTAACACCCATGACCAGTTGATCTTCCGGTGCGGGGGCGGTTTCGCGAACGAGGAACTTGGGAGCAGTCAGCGAGTAAGGTTCGGATGCCCGGGGCAGCATCCAGGGGGTTGAGCTCCAGCTCTCCATACCACCTGCGATATAGATATCGCCAAGACCTGCGGCAATCTGGGTGGCGGCAAAGTTAATCGCCTGGAGGCCCGATGAGCACTGGCGTTCGACGGTGACACCGGGAAGGGTATAGGGGAGGCCGGCTTTGAGGACAGCCCAACGCGAGGGGTTATAGGCGGCATGCCAGGAATTGGAAAGGCCCATGACCACATCCTCAATGATATTGGGATCGATGCCTGTTTTGTCAACAAGGCCCCGAAGGGCAAAAGCCCCTAATTCTTCAGGGCGGAAACGGGCGATAGTCCCTCCCACGCGGCCGATGGCCGTACGAACACCTGCGACGATAACGATTTCTTTCATAATGCTGACTCCTTTCCTCCTTCGTTTTTCTTAATACACCCATTCTTTTCGCCCGTGCTTTGCTTCAGCGGGTCAAGGGGGATTGATGTATTATTTGTTTTTCCCGAAAATTGCAAAGACCATACCATATCTAATCGATGACAGCATGGTATGAACAATTAATGAATCCAGTAATATGCCATATAGTAGTCCCTTACGGATTAGGGATTATGTGTATTATAAGTATACGTTAATGCCGGGTGCCAACTCTTGGTGTATTCTAAATATACTTGCAGGTCAGAATCTCCTTATTCACCGGCCAGCAACCGTCGCGGATTGTCCACCATCATTGTTCGCATCTGGTCATCGGTAACTCCGGCTTTGTTGAGCTCAGGAAGAATTTTGTCAAATAGATGTGTGGGCTTTATATCGGGTGCCAATGCGGACATTCCGGGTCTGCCCAGCCAGTAATTCACATAGTCCTGGGAAAGCATGATCCGGTCGGTGTAGCCAAGGCCCAAAAGGCCTATGAGGCAGGCCATCCGGCGTTTGTCTGTCGGTGTGCCGACAACACCTTCGATGCCGAAACGGTCGAAACCGATGAAGACGCCTTGTTCAAGGGTCCTCAGTAGATAATCCATATCGGTGTTTCCGCACATGTGGCCGATCATGATCCGCTGCGGGTCGGCGCCTTCTTCTATCAATAATGCAGCCTGTTCCGGTCCTTGCCTGCCCTCCTGGGTATGGGTGATAATTGGTGTGCCCAATTCCCGACAGGCCCTGGCCGCAGCCTTAAAGAACCATTTTTCATAGGACGTGATGCTGTCGCGGCTGGTAGCCAGTTTAATGACCCCCGCTTTAATCCCTGTCTTTTCGATGCCCCCGGATGTCTCCTGCTTGAACATCTCGTAGATTTCTTGTTCGACTTGACCAAGGGCGCGTCTGGCTTTAAAATAGGGGGCGGCGCTGCCCCGTTCATAATAATAGCCTGTGGCGCAGATGATATGGAGGCCTGTTTTTTCGCAAATTTCCTTGAGGATGGCCGGATTCCGTCCCGATTCGTTGGGGGTGGCGTCAACGACTGTTTCTACGCCGTGGGCCATGAGTTGATCGGCCATGTTGACGCCCGCCTTTACACAGGCATCATGATCAAAAGGGCCTAGAGTCAGGTCGCCATACCAACCCGGATAGCCGAAGAGGAAGTGCTCGTGGATCAGGGTGATGCCGAGGTGATCCGGCAAGATGGGTCCTTTGACCGTATCGATCTGTTTCATGATGAGATTCCTTTCCGGTTGCTGATCGTTTCGTTTGTCGCCAGGATGGCCTGAACCCTTTGAATGATGGCCGACGCAAAAACAAGATGACCTTGCTCGTTCGGGTAGCGGACGTCTTCCTGAACGAGGGCCCGGTTACTTATTTGATGTGACTCGAGATAGCCCTGCCAGTAAGTATGGACGGGGATCATCTCGCAGGCCAGGTCGACGGAGACTTCCCGGATGACCCGGTAATAAATATTCAGAGCCTCCATATCATATGGATCGTCAAAGGTATGGGATGTCAGGAGCATTATGGCCGGGTTGAATCGTGTTTTCGCCTGCCGTACCATCTGCACCAGGTTTTCCTTAAACTCGGAACGATAGACGGATAAGTAAGCATCATCGACACCAAAGTGGAGCATCAGGATATTCGGCCGGTAGGGCTCAATATCCTCCTGAAATGATCGGACCCCGTCAAAAGAGGTGTCATTTATCCGCGAGCGGTTCAACACTTCGATACACCGGCTGCTGCCGTAATCTGTTAAGATATGGGCATAACTCGTCATGACGCCGATGCCTGCCGCAATGCTTCCACCCCTGATCAGGATTCGCATGGCTGGTGTCTATTGCTATTTCTTTGCCGGGGCCAGCTTTTTAAGGAGCCATGCCATGTTCTGGCCCAGGTCTGTCATGGTTTGTATTCCTTCTGAATCCTTCAGGACATCACCGACGTCACGGCCGATGCCCACATTCCAGTAGCTGGAGCCGGGCATGACCATTTGCATGTAGTGAAGGAAAAGATTCATGCCGCTGAAGGCGGGGATGGCCCCTGCGCGGCGGACGGCAACGACGCTCGCCCCGACTTTGCGCTTCAGCATATAGTTGTTGGCACGGGCCACAAAACCGCAGCGCTCGATGAAGGCCCTCATGTTAGCAGTGACATCTGAGAAATAGGTAGGGGAGCCCAGGAGGATACCGTCGGCAACAAGCATCTTGTCGATGATGTCGTTGAGCATGTCCGTCCCGACCACACAGTGTTTGTCCTGTTTCTGAAAACATTTGTAACAGGCCCGGCATCCCTTGATCGTTTTCCCCCCCAACTGGATCAGTTCCGTTTCGATCCCTTCCTTTTTCAGCTCATCGGCCACCGCATTGAGCAATATGGCCGTGTTGCCGTCCTTGCGCGCGCTTGAATTCAGTGCGACTACCTTCATCACAAACCTCCTTGAGATAGATTTCTACAGTAAAATAAAGATGACTATTGAGGGGCCATTCTCTGAGACCTCATGGAGGAAAGTCAAGAGATTTTAACGAAGAATCGGGCGAGCCGGTTAAGGGCGATGAATATTATTAAGGAATGCTTTTATTCCCGTAGCCAGCGAAACATTCTTCCGGACTTTATCACCATCGTTCTTGCCGATGCCTTCTTATCGTGCTGATTAATCGCGGCCCGACGACCTTTGCAGGTTTAACGCCCCGACCTTGGCCTTATGTAATCGTTCTTGTCCTGAATACATGGAATAACTATACCCCGCCTTCACCATGAAATAGCCTGATATCAACGATTCTGTTGAAAAATGAACGATTTTCCTGTATTTTATAATAGGGAGGGTATTTATCATTGGAGGTAGAATCACTTTATTGCGAATGAATTAGCATAAGCGATCACATCCGGGCATCTGTCGCTGATGTCTGAATGACAAATCTTGCACCGGGGAGGCTAAAGGATGAATTTTTTTCTCAATTTGAAATTGACCAAAAAGATGCTCATTTCACCCCTTGTCGTTTTCTTTTTCCTGATCATGCTGGCAGGTTTTTCTTTTAACGGACTCATGACCATGAAGACGGCCATCGACGATATCTTCGGCAGCCGGTTTAAAGGCTTTCAAGTGAGCGCGAAAATCCAGAATGATCTGTCCCGCGTACAAGCCAATGTTTACAAGGTTCTCAACTGGGTGGGCATCAGCCATGACATGAAAGAGATTGAGGCGCTGTCACAGCAACAGCGAGTGATCATGGCAGAAACGGTTGAATACACAAAGAAATTCCTCACCTCCTCCTCGCTCAGCGCAGAAGAGAGAAAAGCCTATCAGGCAGCCCTGGAAAACCTCCTCGAATATCAGAAGGCCACACTAAAAGTCCTGGAGATGGCGCCCCAATGGGGAGCCAGTGATTTCCTGCCGATCGTTGATGAAAAATATGCCAACGCTATGACCATGTTAGTTGCCCTCCTGGCCCTGGAGGAAAAGCTGAGTAAGGAAAAGTATGAGTCGTCAATTCAAAGCTTCTATGTGACCCTGACGATATTTGTTACCATATTTATCGCGGCAATAGTCCTTTCTTTATTGACGAGCCTGTCCATTACCCGGATGGTTCTGAAGCCAATCCGGGAAACGATCGGTGTCCTAAGAAAATTAGCCGACGGAGATTTGACCCGACAGATCACTATGACGTCAAAAGATGAAATCGGTGAACTCGTCCTTTCGGTGAATACAATGCGCGAAAAAATGGGAGATGCCGTCGGACAGGCCCTGGAGGTGTCGGAGGTTCTGACCGATTCGGCTTCCGAGGAAGCGGCAACAATAGAACAGACGTCTGCCTCCCTTGATGAAATTGCCTCCATGACCCGCCAGAATGCGGTGAATACAACGGAAGCAAACCAACTGATGCTTTCGGCCAGGGTGACCATTGAAAAGGCAAATGGTTCGATGGCCGGGCTTATACAGTCCATGCACGAGATCAACACCGCAAGTGAACAGACGCAGAAGATCGTCCGGAGCATTGACGAGATCGCTTTTCAGACCAATCTTCTTGCCCTGAATGCCGCCGTGGAAGCGGCTCGGGCGGGGGAATCGGGCGCCGGGTTCGCCGTGGTCGCCGATGAGGTGCGGAATCTGGCCATGAGAGCGACGGAATCGGCCCGGAATTCCTCTCAGCTGATTGAGGATATCGTCAGTAAGGTGAGAAATGGGGAAAGCATCGTGAACACAACCAGCAAGGCTTTTCATGAGGTTGCGGACAGTTCTGAGAAGGTCGTCGCACTCATGAGCGAGATTGCCGCGGCGTCCCAGGAGCAATCCCAGGGGATCGATCAGGTCAACACCGCTATGGCCGAAATGAGTACAACTGTGCAGCAGAACGCCGGTAATGCGGAAAAACTAACGGCCATCATGTCGATCTTCAAAACGGAAAGGCGAGACGCCAACATGGGGTCTCAGCCATATGTCGAAACGGGGACACCACCCGACCTTCTAGAGGCCCCGTAAGAAGGCCGGCACGAGTCAGCAGGGATGACCCCCTGCTCCGGTTTGCTTTTCGTGATCCAGGCAGGGAGCGCAGGTTATGGCGGAAGACAAGGGACATGAGGAAACGATTCTGATTGTTGACGATAGCGAAGACAATCGTAATCTTCTGTCTCTCATGCTCCGTGAGGACGGATATGACATCGTTGAGGCCGTCAACGGTGAGGATGCGTTGGCAAAGGTTCATGAGAACCCGCCGGACCTGATCCTGCTGGATGTCATGATGCCGGGGATGGACGGTTACGAGGTCTGTGAGCGTCTCAAGCGGGATGAACTCCTGAAGGAAATCCCTGTTATTTTTCTGTCCGGTCTCGGCAAGGTAAAGGATAAAATCCGGGGCCTGGAAATCGGCGGCGCCGACTATGTTGCCAAGCCATTCCATATGGGGGAGACCCTCGCGAGGATTCGCACCCATCTGAAAATTCGCCGCCTGACGAAAGATGTCCTTATCGCCAACCGGGCGCTTCTGGACAAACAGGAACGTCTGGACGAGGATCTTCGGGCAGCGGGCGGGATTCAGCGGAGCCTCCTTCCGAAGCGGCTCCCTGAATCGACGCAGTTGGAGATGGCCTGGAAGTTCATCCCCAGCGAAACGATCGGCGGTGATATTTTCAATGTCTTCTCCCTGGATGGCCGTCATTATGCGTTCTACATGCTTGATGTCAGTGGCCATGGCGTACCGTCCGCCCTTGTGACCGTTTCGGTTTCTCAGATTCTTCAGCCTCACAGTGAGGGGATTCTGATGCAGCAAATCGCGGAGCCACCTTATTATAAATTACTTTCTCCCCGGGAAGTTCTGGAACGGCTGGACAGGGAGTATCCCATCGAGCGGTTTGAAAAATACTTTACCGTGTTTTACGGTATTATTCATATGGATAGCGAGGAGTTGGTCTATAGCAGCGCCGGCCACCCTCCGGCTATTCTGCTCCGGGAAAGCGGTCAGACGGAGCTCCTTGATGAGGGAGGGCCCATCATCGGCCTGGGTTCTTCCATCCCCTTCGATATGGGGCAAAAAAAGCTTATACGGGGAGATAAGATGATCCTTTACACCGATGGTGTCTTGGAATGTCAGAACGAACGTGGGGAGTTTTACGGCTCGGAGCGTTTTCTCCGTGTATTAAAACAGTCGCGGGATCAAAACCTGGATGTCATTCTGGATAAGGTGATTGAAGATATCAAGTCCTTTTGCGTCGACGTCAAGCCCCAGGACGATATTACCCTCCTGGGGATGGCCTATAGGGGTAAAGTACCGGAATCTCTTATGTGAACGCTTCCGTCTCCGGTGTGTAATCACGTGCCGGGAGCAGCCGCCATTCCTGATCACCCCGGAGCTCCAGAACCATGTCATGATACGGCAGAAGACTGGCGCGATGGCCGACGCTGACGAAAATGCTCGTCGTCCGGCGCAGGTATTCATAAAGCCGCGCCTCATTCTGAAGATCCAGGGCGCTCGTGGCCTCATCAAGGATGGCATAACGCGGCTGGACGAGAATCAGCCGTGCGAAGGCCATGCGCTGCTGTTCTCCCAATGACAGGACATCGGCCCAGTCCAGTTCTGTATCAAATCCTCCCACTTTTTCCGGCAGGTCGGCCAGATTGACCTGTTTCAGCACTTCTCGCAGCCTGTCGTCACTGATATCGGCTTCCATTTTAGGGTAGAGGAGTTGATCCCGCAACGTTCCCAGAACCATATAAGGGAGTTGGGGTAGAAACAGCATTTCGCCGCGATCCGGGCGAACGATTTTACCCGATCCGGCACTCCAGAGGCCGGCGATCGTCCTGAGAACGGAGCTCTTTCCCGTGCCGCTGGGCCCCACAATGACAAGGCCCTGACCGGGTTGAAGGGCAACAGAGACATCGCGCACCAGGGTTCGCAGATAATTGGGCGTCTGGACCGTCAGGTGTTCCAGGGCCAGTCGATCATTTGGGACGATTTCAATTTGAGGTCTTTCGGGCGAAGGGCCTTCTTCCCGTCTCAGAGCCTCGGAAAAAGTGTGGAGACGGTTGATGGCGGCAGTAAATTTTGTCAGGTCCTCAAATCGGGTAATGACAATGGAAATAGCGTTCAGCACCTGCATGAAGGCCATGGCACCCTGGCTGACGACGCCGAAGGCAATCTTCCCGGCGAAGAAGAGCTGGGCTACCACGACATATGGCAAAAGCTGGATAAGATACTGGTAGCCGCTCGTGACGAAGCTCAGATTGCGCTGCCACAGAATAAGGCTGTTGAAGTTCTCGACCGCATTGGCAAAGCGCCGTTTTACGGCTATGGATTCCCGCTCTTCTCCATTGTAAAAGGCAATGGATTCGGCATTGTTCCGGATATGGACCATGCCATAGCGGAAGTCCGCTTCTTTGCGGAGTTGCTGAAAATTCAGAAAGACCAGCTTCTTGCCGAACCACAGGGTGATGAGTGTTCCGATGGCGGCATAAATGATCAATACTGCCATGAGCATTTCGGAGATACTCCACAAAATGGCGGAAAAGGCGATCAACTGGCTGATGGAAGAAAATACGACGGAGAAGAATCGCAGGCTTGTGACGGTGAAGTATTCAATATCCTGGCTGATACGCTGGTCCGGGTTGTCGATGTCTTTCTCCGAGTTGATTTCATAGTAGGCGCGGTTTCGGAAATAATGAGCCAGAAAGTGACCTGTCAGCCACTGCCGCCAATTGATGCCCAGCTTGTTGGATATGTATTCGTAAAAAGCGCTGACAGGGGTTGCCACAATCAGGACAGCCAGCAGAATCAGGGCCTGATGGTAGAAATTATCGATCTGTTTTTCCGTCAGGGCCGTCATGAAAGAGCCGAAAGCGTAATTGATGACGACGCCCATGCCGGTGAAGGATATGAGCAGGATAAGCATGAGAAGAAGGAATCCCCAGGCCTTGCCTTTTTCCTCTGATATCCAGTAAAGACGTGCAATGGACCAGAAACGGCGCCACAGGTTGAGATTCCATTTTTTCTTGGGGGGCAGGGCGTTATCCATATGATTGATCCTCTTATTCCGATTTTTGCCTGATGAGATTCTTCGCTACGTCCGGAATGACAAACCCTTATCTGTCTTGCTTGAACACTTTGATAAGCTCAGCACAGGCTCCGTGAAGACTCTCTATTTTGACACTACTGATATCAGATATTTAAGTGTGATCAAAGGAAAGAATGCGGTCGTTGAAAACATGAAGCTATCCCGACAGAAGCGGGATAACTTCATGTTGACATAGGAATAATAGTCAGCAGGCGCTATTGATAGGCAATGACTTAGCTCTTGCCGGTCAGGATATCCATGACTGCCCGGGCGGTTGCCTCGGCGGAGGCGGGATTTTGCCCAGTGACCAAGATGCCGTCGGTTGTCACGTAAGAACTCCAATCCGGTCCCTGTGAATACAGTCCGCCAAGTTCACGCAATTTATCTTCAAGAAGAAAGGGGACCACTTTATCAAGTCCGACAGCCTTTTCTTCCGTATTCGTAAAACCGGTGACCCGCTTGCCTTTTATGATTGGGGTCCCATTTTTATCAACAGCTTTTGTAAGTGCCGCCGGACCATGGCAAACGGCGCCGACGGGTTTACCGGCATTATAAAAGTCGGCAAGCAGCTTGGCATTTGTTTTATTGGATGCCAGATCCCACATGGGACCATGACCACCGGGGAAGAAAATCGCATCGTAATCGGTAGCCTTAATCTCGGAAATAGGGATGGTGCTTTTGAAGGCAGCCTGTGAGATCGGATCTTGGTCAAAACGCTTTGTTGCCTCCGTCTGCATTTCTGGCAGGGCGCTTTTGGGATCAATCGGGGGTTGCCCTCCGGCGGGTGAGGCAAGGGTCAATTCAATGCCGTGGTCGATAAATGTGTAATACGGGTTGGCAAATTCTTCAATCCACACCCCTGTCTTGCCTCCCGTATCCCCCAATGCGTCATGCGATGTTAAAACCATCAAGACTTTCTTTTTCATAGACTTCTCCTCTCTTTCATTTTTATAGAATGCATTCGATGAACCTGTTTTAAAATAGGTGCCATTATGAATTTGTCAAATATTTGGATAAATAATTATTTAATGACAATTAAAATGATGACTTATAGATGTGTAAGCATGAAGGATTGTAATTATGGTGATGATAAATAGAGGGCAGGACTCGATGGGGGGCTGGAGCTTGGGTAAATAAACTGACGTTCAGCAGTCCGTTTTTTAAAACCTTCAGGAAAGAGGGTTCTTTTTTGCGGACAAGCTCTTAGCCGCCAGTCGCTTGTCTGATGTTTTGCAGATCCGGTCCATGGCGAAGCAGTTCTTGACCATGAAAGCAACAGCCGATCGGCCGGTTTTCTGAATGTCATAGTCTCCATGATGAAGACACCAGTCATAAATGATGCCTCTTGAAAATCTCAGAATGAAACTGGAAATTTCGCCGGCGCTGATATCCGTGCGTATCTGATTTTTTGCTTGCCCGTCTTCAACGATTTGTCTGAGTATCCTGGGGATGGAACGGTCGGGGGAAATAAAAAAGGCGTTGCCTGCCTGAATTTGGCTACGGTAGACCTGTGTCACCAGATCAATGCCTCTGGTTTTAGCTTGGCTCATCTGGCATCCGATGAAGTCGATAATTTGGTCAATGGCATTGGCATCTTTGGGATAATTCGCAAACACTTCATCAAAATATTGATCCACCTGTTTATATATTTCAATGATGATCCCTTCCTTGGCGCCGAAATAGTGATAAAAAGTGCCGACAGACACCTCTGCCTTGCCGCATATATCCTGAATTGTTACATTATCGTAGCCTTTTCGCGTGATCATTTCGATGGCAACATCATAAAGTTTTGATTTTGTATTGTCGGCCTGGGCACGTCGTGTTGATTTCTTTTCTTTCATTTTTCTCCTTCCCATTGCGCGCCTTTTTTAAATCCAGTCTTCTATATCATAAATGATTCAAAAAAAATAATTTGACAAAAATATTTATATAGATTATCGAACACGTTCATTGAATAAATTCTATGAATAAGTTCGCTGAACGTGTTCTGTAATTAAATCAGGAGGAAAATGATGGCTTGGAAAGAGATGTACAAACAAAAATTAGTATCGGTCGAAAAAGCGGCTTCAGTTGTCAAATCGGGAGACAGAGTATGGTTTGGTGCCGTTGGGAGCGCACCGAAGGATGTCTTGCTGGCCCTATGTAAACGGTATCAGGAATTGCAGGATGTCCGGATGGTTTCAGGATTGGTCATGTTTCCCTATGAGTTCATGAAGGCAGAGTACAAGGGGCATATCGGGTACACGACCCTGTTCATGGGACCCCTGGAGCGCATGTTTTTCAATCAGGGTAATATCGATGTCAATTCATACCAGTTCGCCAAGAGCGACTGGTTGATGGAAAATTGGGTCAAGCCCGATGTGTGTATGCTGGAGTGTTCCCCGCCGGATGAAGAGGGCAACATGAGTTTCGGCATGTTCCCCTTTAATGCCGACGTAGCCGTCAGATCTGCGAAAACCGTGGTCATCCAGGTCAATCAGAAGACGCCCTATGCTTATGGCACCAAAGCTCATATCAATGTGAAGGATGCGGACTACATTTGCGAACAGGATCATGACATTCCTGAATTACCCAACATTCCTGTAACGGAGATCGAAAAACAGATCGCTTCTCATATCGTCGGCATGATCGACGACGGGTCAACGATCCAGATCGGCATCGGCGGCCTGGCCAATGCGGTGGGCTTTTTCCTCGAAAGTAAAAAAAATCTGGGAATTCACACAGAGATGCTGACCGATTCGATGGTGGCCATGGCCAAAAAAGGTATCATTAACGGCTCTCGCAAAACCCTGCATCCGGGGAAAATGGCTTGTGCCTTTGCGGCCGGCACGCGAGAAACCTATGATTTCATGCATAAAAATGACCAGTTGCACATGTTCCCGGTTTCATATATTCTTTCAGCGGAAACGATTGCCAGAAACGACCATTTCATATCCATCAACAACGCCCTGACGGTCGATCTGACTGGTCAGATATGTTCAGAATCTCTTGGTTTCCAACAGTTTAGTGGGACGGGCGGACAGGTTGACTTAGTTCGCGGGGCGGCTTTATCCAAAGGCGGCAAATCGTTTATTGCCCTCAATTCCATAGCTGAAACAAAAAACGGTCCTGTTTCAAGAATCGCGACCAAATTGGCCCCAGGGACGATCGTGACGACGCCCCGAACAGATGCTCACTTGATTGTAACGGAATTCGGTATAGCCGATGTTCGGAACAAGAGCATCCCGGAGCGCGTAAGGGCGCTTGCGAACATTGCCCACCCCCAGTTCCGGGACGGCTTGCTCCAGGAAGCCAAGGACGGCGGTTTGCTCAATTGAGGGGAAAAGTTCTTCCGTATGCACACGATGAGACGCCTGGTTAAGGGCCATTAAAGATCGAAATGGTGCCTTAGCCCGGCGAATCATGGGTAATGGCCGAAATAAGACAAAAGAACCTGTCCCCAATGGCGTGCAAATGGTTTTTGTACGGCAAACACGTCGTCCTGATCGTTTTACCCAATGTTTGTCCTGTATGAAATCAAACGAACATGGCATTGCATTGCCGGCATTTTTTTGCCCCACGGAACGATGCGCTTCCACAGGATGTGCAATGATAGCGCTGTTCTTCTTCCTTAATCCATTCTTCTGTGCCGAGTTCACGCCATCGTGGAATGGTTTGCATGATATTCTCCTTTGCCTCAACAAAAGGAAAATTATCAATCGTCTCACAGGGGAAGGCCTCACATTGATAGCATCCCTCAAAATTTTTTTCCTGTGCGCAGGACTTGACCGGGCAAACCTGGCAGTAGACGAAGACATTTGCGGACCGGCATCCATTGCAGTTAATGTCGTTGATCGATACGCTATAAACTTTGGCTAGCTTTTCTTTCAATGCGCCATCGTTTTCAATCGTTGCCTTGCGGATGCCGCACACGCCGCAATACAGGCCGCAGGGTGAAACAAGTTCTTTTGCATACATAGAATCCTCCTTATTAGGCAATCTGAAAAAGGTGTTTGATATCATCTCGCCCGAACAAATCTCGAAGCCACAGAATCATGTCCGGGGGCTTGAGGAAAGGTTGGCTCCTGAAAAGCGAAACAAACTCCCCATAGGAATCCTCGATATGACGAATCCCACTGGAAACGGCATCCTGGATGCTTCCATGGGAATCCCTCATAACCAGAAGATCTTTGGGATTGATCAATCCGCCTTTGATCAGCGGGTTCAGGTAATCAGAGCAACGGCAGGGATTGCTTTCATTCAGCAGGCTGCAGTTATCCCGGAAAAAAAGATAGACCTTGTTGCGGGATCGCGACAGTATTTTTCGGAAATTCACTTTTGATACTTCGCAGATCTCGCTGCCTATGACATCGGTCACGCCGAAGACGACGCCCAGGATGAAGATCATTCGCTCCCGCCTGTTCAGGCAGAAAAGAATGCACTGTACGCAGGCCATTTTTATTTCGTCGCTATACATATCCGAGCCGGGACGGCTTGGGCTTCTTCTGTCCGGCACACGTGCCACGAATTCTTCAAACCCCTCTCCTCGCAGGGCGTTTTCTATGATGGATTCATTCTTGCTTCGTTTGGCGTTGATGACATGATTAACGACAATACGGTAAAGCCAGGTCCTGAAGGCGCTCTTTTCCGGATCGAATGACCCCAGCTTGGTGATGAGTTTGATCAGGACTTCTTGGGTGATATCTTCCGCAGCATATGGATCATAGACCATGCGGATGGCAAGATTATATATCCAGGACTGGTGTCGCAAAATGATTGACTCCAGGGCATGAAGATCGCCTTGGAGGGATTGTGAAATCAGATCCAGCTCCGCCTTATCCTCATGGAGGACTTCTTTGAAGGGATTGTGGATTGTTTTCATTATTCCGTCCTAATCAATTCGTGAATTTATATGCTGCGGCGTATTAATTATTCTCACAAACTTATACAGGATTTATTTTATGTGTGACAAACACCGATAAGAATTTATTGATTTTAAATGAAGCAAGTCAGAAGTATTTAATATGATGATTACTTATGCAAAATATCTAAGCAATAAGTCTCGGCAATCATAGCCTATATCGCCATGGCGCGTTTCCAGTCTTGCCGTACCATATGCACCAGGGCTCGGGACCGGTCTGTCAGGAGATGAATGCCTTCCCAGTTGGGCGTTCCGGCCACTTTCTGTAACATGAGGGCGTCGTCGTTGAACCAGCGGGGCAGTACGCCGCCGAGAAAGAAACCCTGACTGAAGAGGCGGTTTGCCGCTTCGCCAGTCCAGGGCTGGGAGAGATTCAGCCAAACCTGGGTCACGTTCAGGCCATCCGCATCGTATTTTCTTTGTTCTTCGCAGATGATATCCGCAAGATCTTCTCCGGCGTCAAGCACGGCGATGCGCAGGACCCGGGCAAACGGAAAATATTGCCCTTCCAGGATTGATAATTTACCGATTGGAATGGGGCTTTCGGAGGCGATCAGGTTTCTTTCATCATCAAAGTCCTTATAAATAAACCGGAGGTCCTCGACGTACTGTTTGGGGATATACAAAGTCTGGGGACGGGGAACCATGGTCTTGAAATCGGATAGTGCGGCAACACGGCCGCTGGCGCTTTTTTCTTTGGCATAAAATTCAGCAGGCATGAGATCAACAGCCACGGCGCAGGAGAAAAAACCGATGCCTGCGCTCAGGCGCTGCGTGAATAGATGGTTGCAGACGGATTCACCCATGATGGCCTCGACGCCCATGACCTTGGTTCCGAAGTCAAGGCTATGCCGGATCATGCGGCTGAAGATGGCTTCGCCCCGATATTCGGGCAGGACGGCGCTGGCTCCTGATTCATATAGCTTTTCATAGGGTGCGCTGCGGAAGAGGGCCGTATGTCCTATGATGTCCCCTTCGGGTGTCCGCGCGACGGATGAAATGATGCGCCCCGCCTGATTCTCCTCTCTTAATCCATCAGGATCAAGATAGATTTTTATTGAATAGTCGTTGCCATAGACTGTGCGAAACAGACGGGCGACCCCCTCTGCATCTTCCGGTTGAAAGAGATCTAAATCCCATGCTTGTCCAGGTTTGATGGATATGGTCATTTTCTCACCGTTATCTGAAAAAAATAATGCTCATCATCGCGGCACCGGCAAGGTTCCTACATATCCTGCCGGCCGCTCAACTGGCCGCAGGCCGCCAGGATATCACTGCCGCGGCTGGCCCGCAGAACCGCCGTATAGTTTTGGTCCAGAAGGATTTGCTGAAAGGTTCGGATCGCCTCCCTGGACGGCGTCTTGAAGGGTGATCCCGGGTATTCGTTGAAGGCGATGAGGTTAAACTTGCATCGCAACGGCCGGAGCAGTTTGGCCACCTCTTTTGCATCCTGAGGTGAATCGTTGAAACCCGCCATCAGGATATATTCGAAGGTCAGCATCCGGCGGCCGGGCATGGGATAGTCTTGGCAGGCATCAAACAGGGTTTTCAGTGGATATTTCCTGTTGATGGGCATGATCTCGCTTCTTTTTTCATTGTTCGGGGCGTTCAAGGATATAGCGAGGTTGACGCATATATCCTTCCCCAGTTGAATGATTTGCGGGGCCAGGCCACACGTGGAAACGGTGATTCTACGGTTCGAAAAGCCCATGCCGTGATCTTCCGTCAGGTTCCGGATTGCCTTGACGGTGTTATCGTAGTTGGCCAGCGGTTCTCCCATACCCATGAGGACGATGTTCCTGATGTTCGGCCCTTCGGGCGTATGAAGCTGCATCTGGATCAACTGCCCCGTGATCTCCGAGGGCAGGAGATTTCTCTTGAAGCCTTGAGAGCCCGTCAGGCAGAACCGGCATCCCATCCGGCATCCCGCCTGGGTGGAGAGACAGGCTGTCCAGTGATTCTTGCCGGGAATCAACACGCTCTCGACAAGCAGGCCGTCGTGGAGGCGCAAGAGGATTTTTTTTGTCGTATCAGCGGAGGTTTGGGTTTTGACGATGGACGGGTCGCGAATGACGGCCAGTTCGGACAGACGCCCTCGAAAGTCCTTCGCCAGTGTGGTCATTTCCTCAAAAGACTGAGCGCCGGCCTGATAGATCCACTTCATGATCTGTCGCGCCCGGAATTTTTCCTTTCCGAGATCGGTAATAAATCCCTCTATTTCCTGCAGGGTCATATCCTTGATATTGGGTTTCGGGGGAGCCGTCATTCTTCTATGATGGCTACAGGCCTGCACCAGCCTGCCGAAGCTCTTTTAATTTTGATGGGAAAGCAGCAAACGGTAAAACCAAAAGGTCTGCCGATGGCGGACAGATTGGCCATCTTTTCCATATGACAGTAGCCGATTTCGATGCCTGCAAAGTGGGCCTCCCATATCACCTTCGGATCGCCCTTTTCCCTGAATTCCTGGGCGAGAAAGGGCAGGGGGCGATCCCAGCTCCAGCCGTCGATGCCGACGACGCGCACACCCCGCTGTGTCAGGTACAAGGTGCTTTCCCGTGTCATGCCGCCACCCTTGATCAGGTATTCGGGCTTTCCCCAGGCGGCATCGGCGCCGGTCCGGACAAGAACGATATCCAGGGGCTTGAGAGTGTAGCCGATACGGGACAATTCATTTTCAACATCAGCCGCCGTGATTCCTTCGCCGTCTTTCTTGTGGTGAAAATCGAGGAGCACACCGTCGCTCATGCACCACTCAAGGGGAATCTCATCAATCGTCATGGACGGCTTCCCGTGATCCTGTGTGGGATGATAGTGATAGGGGGCGTCCAGATGGGTTCCGCTATGGGTTGTGAGTGTCAGCTGCTCCACGGCCCAGCCCAGGCCTCCGGGAAGTTGCTCCTGTTTGACGCCGGCGAAGAAATCTTGCATCTGCGCGGCCCCCAGGGTGTGATCGACATAATCGATTTTGGGGATCATGTTGGGGGGATCGGAAGGCAGGTCTGCCTCAAGAGTGATGCTCAGGTCGATAAAACGCTTCTTCATAAGAACCTCCAGTAAAAGGTCATCCCTTGGGGACCATATTTGCCAGGTTCAATATGCGCTGAATCCGGTCTTCAATGGTCTTGTCGGAGCCGTCTTTCCATTCCAGGACCTGGAGAATGACGCCGGCGCTGTCTCGGGGGCTCAGGACGACTTCCTTGCGATTGCTGAATTCGTCATGCAAAGGGATCTTGATCCCTTTCGCTTCCGTTTCCACAATAAACTCATCAAGATTGTCAACTTCAAGGCCCATGTGGTGCAAGCCTTCCCCGTGTTTCGCAATATGCCTGTTCAGAAATCCGTCCTCATCCATCGACTGAATGAGGCTGATGATGTTTTCCCCCAACTGGACATAGGAGACTTTTGCCGGTCCTGCCTTTTCCTGCAGGATTTCCGTCCGGATGTGTTTGGCATTGAGCAGTTTGACGTATTGCTCTGTGGCGGCATCGGCATCCTTGACGGCAATGGCGACATGATCGATTCGTTTGATTCGAGACATGGGTTATCTCCTTGTTAATTGGTCAGTTTTTTGACATTCTCCAAAATCGAGGCCATGGTGGGACCCGCCTGGCCTCGAAATATGATATCGGCCACAGTGTCGCAGGTCGTTTCATCACGGTTGATAATCACCAACCTGGCGCCGTTTTCCTTTGCCAGAACGGGCATGGTCGCGGCAGGGTGCACCACGAGGGATGAACCGATGACGATAAAAAGCTCACAGGTTGCCGATCGCTGGTAGGCTTCAGCGGTTTCCCGCTCCGGCATGGCCTGGCCGAAGGCAATCGTCGCCGGCTTCAGCAGGCCCTGGCAGTCGTTACAGCGGGGGGCCTTTTCGCCTTGGGCCAGACGGTCCTGGATGTCATCCCGTTCATAACGCTTCCCGCAACTAAGACAAGTGACATGCATGACCGTTCCGTGAAGTTCAATGACTTTCGCCGGTGAATTGCCCGCCTTGAAATGAAGTCCGTCG
The DNA here is from genome assembly GCA_964492965.1 of uncultured Syntrophaceae bacterium. GTDB lineage: Bacteria > Desulfobacterota > Syntrophia > Syntrophales > UBA8958 > CAZBME01. Next base: position 103,645 of record CAZBME010000003.1, read on the forward strand.
ATATTCTGGGTGATGACACAGTCCAGGCGGCCCAATTTTTCCAACTCGGCAATCGCCAGATGGGCGGCATTGGGTTGCGATGCTTTCATCAGCGTGTAAACTTCCGTTCCCATTTGCCAGTATATCTCACGGGCCGATTCACTGGACAGGAAATTCTGGTAGGTGAACTCCTCGGGATCATAGCGATCCCAGAGGCCGCCGGGACTTCGGAAATCAGGAATACCTGATTCGGTGCTTAAGCCCGCGCCGACAAAGACTACCGTCCGTTCCGAGGCAATGATCCACTCGGCTATTTGCAGAATTTGTTCATTCGCTGCGGAAGGAGTCTCCATGGTTTTCCTCCGTGAGATGAAACCTATAATTTCGTTTGCAGATTTTCGGCGATCGCGTTAATGAATCCCTCCGTATTGACCTTCCGGTTGTTCGGGCTTGCGTCGGCAACCAGCAACAGATCGCCCGTCATGACACCGCTTTCTATCGTTTCCAATGCCGCGGACTCCAGCTTGTCGGCGAAGGCGATGACATCAGGGGTACCGTCCAGTTCCCCCCGCTTTCGCAGCCCTCCCGTCCAGGCGAAGATCAGGGCCATGGAGTTTGACGAGGTGTCCTCCCCTTTGAGATGCTTGTAGTAATGCTTCTGGACGGTGCCATGGGCGGCCTCGAACTGGAAATATCCGTAGGGCGAAACGAGGGCGGATGTCATCATGGCGAGGCTTCCGGCGGCGGAAGCAATCATGTCGGACATGACGTCGCCGTCATAGTTCTTGAGAGCCCAGAGCATTCCCCCTTCGGAGCGGACGATGCGGGCCACGGCGTCGTCGATGAGGGTGAAGAAATATTCGATCCCGGCCTCGGCGAATTTGATCTTCCAGTTCTTTTCATATTCCGCCTCGAAAACGGCCCGGAAATGGGCGTCATAGGTCTTGGAGATGGTGTCCTTCGTGCTGAACCACAGATCGACCTTGCGATCACAGGCATAGGTAAAACAGGCTTTTGCGAAGCTTTCAATGGACGAGTCGGTGTTGTGGATGCCCTGGATAATGCCGGGGCCGGCAAATTCATGAATTGTCCGGCGCATGGGCAGGCCGCCGTCTGCGGGCGTGAAGACTAATTCTGTTCTCCCTGCGCCGGGGATCCGCATTTCCACATTGTTATAGACATCACCATAGGCATGCCTGCCGATGATGATGGGTTTTTTCCACGTGGAGATGAAAGGCTTGATATTCCTGGCCAGAATTGGCGCTCGGAAAACCGTGCCGTCCAGTGCTGCGCGAATGGTTGCGTTCGGGCTCTTCCATTGCTGTTTCAGGCTGTATTCGCGGACGCGATCTTCCGTTGGGGTGATGGTGGCGCACTTGACGCTGACGCCGTATTTTTTATTGGCTTCCGCCGCGTCGATCGTAACCCGGTCGTTCGTCTCATCGCGATGTTTGACATGAAGATCGTAGTAATCCAATGTGATGTCGAGATAGGGCAGAATCATCTTTTCTCTGATCATTTGCCACATCACCCTTGTCATTTCATCGCCATCCATCTCTACCAAGGGTGTCTTAACTTTGATTTTTGCTTTTTCAGTCATTTACATTTCTCCAATAAAAAATATTCTTTTCAGACCTTTCGAAGATTCAGGGCGCCACCGGCCAGGATCATCCGCCTTTGCCTCTCTGTGAGGTCGTACAGGACTTCAATTGAAAACCCCTGGGCAACGTCTTTCATGAATAGAGGGTCGCCTCGCTCAATGCGCGCTCGTATTTCCGGGATCTCGATGCGATCTCCCTGCTTGATCAGGTCATAATCCGCTTCCCTTCGGAAAACAAGGGGGATGATGCCAAAATTAATCAGGTTTGCGGCATGAATCCTTTCGAAGGATTTGGCAAGGACGGCCTTGACGCCGAGGTACATGGGGCAAATTGCAGCGTGTTCCCGTGAGGAGCCCTGCCCGTAAGACAGGCCGGCGACAATGACATTGACCCGTCCCAGTTCCTTGATCGTCAACGCCCGCTCGGCAAAGCCGGGGTCCACCCCCTCGAAGACATACCGGGCATAGGTGGCGATGTTTGAACGGTACTTCATTCGTTCGCCTGCCGGGATGATGTGATCTGTCGTGATTTTATCTCCGAGCTTGATGGTGATTACACCTTCAGTGGTTTCGGGTAAAGAATCGTTCCTTGGCGGCGCGCCGATATTCGGTCCACGAATAATTTCCACGGTGCCTGCATCGACGTTATCTGAAGGTTTGAGAATCATGCGGTCGTCGATGAGGAACTGCTCCGGCATGGCCACATCGGGATAGGGCATCGCAAGGTCTCGGGGGTCCGTCAATCGGCCGGTCAAGAGGGCTGCGGCTGCTGTTTCCGGACTGACCAGATAAACCTCCGCATCCTTTGTCCCCGAGCGGCCATAGAAATTACGATTGGATGTCCGCAAGGATACCGCCCCGGAAGGGGGACTTTGACCATTGCCGATACAAAATCCGCAGGCATTTTCCATGAGCCTGGCCCCTGATGCAATAAGATCGGCCAGATAGCCGTTTTCGGATATATTTTCCAGAACCTGCCGTGATCCGGGCGCCATGATGAAACTGACGTTTGGATGGACTACTTTTCCCTTGAGAATCTTCGCGACCGTGACCAGATCTTTGTATGATGAATTCGTGCAGCTGCCGATACAGACCTGGGCCACCTCAATCGTGCCGATATCCCGAATTCTGCCGATATTGTCGGGGCTATGGGGCTTGGCGGCCAGGGGCTCCAGTTTTGACAGATCAATCTCTTCCTCCCGGTCATAATGGGCGTCGGGATCAGCTTCAAGGCGTGTCCAATCCTCTTCCCGGCCCTGGGCCCGAAGAAAGCGTTTCGTCATCTCGTCACTGGGGAAGATGGAGGTTGTGACACCGCATTCCGCTCCCATATTGGTGATGGTTGCCCTTTCCGGGACGGTGAGGTCACTGATGCCGGGGCCGCCATATTCGAAGACGCAGCCGACATTCCCTTTTGTGGTGAAGATCTGTAGCAGATGAAGGATAATATCCTTGGCGGAAACCCATGGCTGGAGCTTTCCCGTCAGATTGATCCTAATCACTTTAGGGCACTGCAGATAAAACGGTTCGCCGGCCATGGCCATAGCCACATCCAGCCCGCCGGCTCCCATGGCCAGCATGCCGAGGGCGCCGCAGGTTGGTGTATGGCTGTCGGAACCGATAAGGGTTTTCCCGGGTTTGCCGAATCTTTCCAGATGGACTTGGTGGCAGATGCCGTTGCCGGGTCGGGACAGATAAATGCCATATTTCCGGGCAATACTCTGAAGATACCGGTGATCATCGGCATTTTCGAAGCCGAGCTGGGTTGTGTTGTGGTCAATGTAGCTGACGGAGATCTCTGTTTGCACCGACGAAATGTTCATGGCTTCAAACTGGAGGTACGCCATGGTTCCTGTCGCATCCTGGGTCAGGGTCTCATCAATGCGGATGCCGATTTCCTCTCCAGAATGGCCATTGCCGATGATCAGGTGTTTTTTTATAATCTTTTCCGTCAGTGAATATCCCATAGCTGGTATCCTTATCATAATGAAAGGGGCACGGCAAGCCGTGCCCCTGCTAAAAACCATTTCTTCTGCGTGTCTGAAGACAGGATGAAAGATTCCTGGTGAACCCGGAGAATATCGCTATCTCCCTCTCTGTCACTTCAGGTTAGATCATTGAGTCAAGTGATTATGTGTTGTCATCCCCTTTTTCGACATCCTTAAGGCGGACTGCTTTAATGAATCTCTGGTCGTAATAGGGTTTATCCAGACTATCGATCTTAACCTCTCTGGCTCTTTTGCCGGAGGAGGCATGGACAAACTGATTGTTTCCGATATAAATACCGACATGGCCGAATGCCCGCCGGGTGTTGAAGAAGACCAGATCCCCTTCCTGAAGCTCCGTCCGGCTGACACGCATACCAATATGGGCCTGTTCGCGAGCTGTCCTCGGGAGGCTGATATCGAAAAGCTGGTAAATTTTCATAACAAAGGCCGAACAGTCGAGCCCTCTTACGGAAGACCCGCCCAGGCGATAAGGTGCCCCGAGAAATCCTTTGGCGACCTTCACAAACAAAGACCTCTCTTCCGGACTCTTCCACTTGCCTAGCAGGTAGGATGAATCTTCCACTTCTTTTCTTAAATCGATGACCAGATTATCGCCGCCGGCCTCATCGATGAGTTCGTCCGGATCTTCCTCCAGCTCAGCCGTGTCTTCGCCTTTGCGCGATGTTGACTTTGAAGATTCTTTGGGTCCAGCGGGTTTCAAGAGGGCAATCCTCTGCCCTTTCTTGATTTTGTTTGAGGTCAGATGATTGATTCTCTTGATGTCGTTGACCGGCAGCCCTGTTCTTTCGGCGATGGAATAGATCGTATCGCCCTTCTTGGCCACATAGTAGCTTTTCTTTACGGGGGTGTTTTTCCCGGCTTGGACGGATTTTTTTTTGCCGCCCGTGGGAATAATCAGGGCTTGTTTCAGTTTGAGGGCATTGCCGCTTAAATCATTGGCATCTCGGATGCTTTGAGCTGAGACGCCGTATTTTTTTGCAATTTTGGCTAAAGTGTCTCCTTTTTTTACGTTGTATTGTTCCTCTGCAAATCCTAACCCGCAGAGACTCAGCGAAAAGAACAGGACCATCAGTCCCATCCATAGAAAAATCCGCCGTTCCATCATGAGTACCTCCTCATTTCTTTTCGGGGGTTGCCCCATTTATTAACGGTGCACAGATTTTGGAAATGGATGACAAGCTGCACACAGAAAAAAGTGACGCCCCCTTTTACAAAATAAAAATGGCCATGTCAAAATTTATTTTACTATGCTTCCTTATGGGTTTTGTAATACTTTAAAAAATATTCAAGATAGGATATGTTTTGTGCGCCATTTCATTTGGCGAGGGGTGGAAGAGCAGAGAATGTTTAAGAAGCTGATATTAATAATAATTGTTATATTTTTGGCAGTTACATTCCTTCCCATAGGCTATTATATTTTCTTTCCCGATGTGAGCGCCTTAAAAAGGAATAATCCGAAAAAGACAGCCTTTATGGAATTCAGAGAAAAAATGTGGGAAGAGGAAGGAAAAAGGAAGAAGGTTCAGCAGAAATGGGTTTATCTGCCGCAAATATCGCCCTATGCAATCAAGGCGGTAATCATTGCGGAGGACGATAAATTCTGGAAACACGAGGGGTTTGATTTTCAGGCGATGCAAAAGGCTCTGGAAAAGGATATCAAGAAAAAAACCTTCAAGGCCGGTGGCAGCACCATCAGTCAGCAACTGGCCAAGAATCTTTATCTTTCTCCATCCAAGAACCCTGTCCGGAAGCTGAAAGAGGCCATTCTGACCTGGCGGATTGAGCAGAATCTATCCAAGAAGAGGATTATTGAATTGTATCTGAATGTCGCTGAATGGGGAGATGGCATTTTCGGCGTCGAAATGGCGGCGCAGCATCATTTCGGGAAGCCGGCTTCGGCTTTGACTGCAATAGAGGGCGCAAAACTTGCGGCGGTTCTCCCCAGTCCTTTGAAGTATAATCCTGCGGGTGAATCGAAGTATGTGTCGGGCCGGGCAGAGAGAATCTATCAGATCATGATTAAAAGAGGCATTGTCATCCCCGAGTACGAGGAGATGATGAAGGAGCAGCCGGAAGAAATGGCGGGTCCCGGCTCTGATCCGGAAGCGATCAAGGCGCTGGAAGGCAGGGTGAAGGGCTGGCAGAAGGAGGCAGAAAGCGCATCGCCAAAAAGAGAGGACACGCAAGCGGACAGGCTTCGGGAGGATGCTGGAAGCAAATCGATCAAGCCTTGATCGATGGACAAGGCAACCCGATGCAGGAGATGCGGGCGCAAATCGCTGTCCGTTGTTGACATAACGTAGGGTGAATGTTAAAAAGAAGAGAGTAATGATAAATGGATAACGAGATAGATCTGTTAGATATGGTAACCGGAGGCCAAAATTAATGCGGGGTATTTATAAGGCGGTAAAATTAACAGACAAGGTTTATTGGGTGGGAGCGATCGACTGGACTATTCGCGACTTTCATGGCTATACGACAAAACGCGGAAGCACATATAACGCCTATCTCATTATGGCAGACAAGATTACATTGGTCGATACGGTCAAAGAACCTTTCAAGGAAGAGCTTCTGGCCAGGATTGCATCAGTCGTGAACCCCGGGGATATCGATATCATCATCTCCAACCATTCCGAAATGGATCATTCAGGTTGTCTGCATGAAATCGTTGATCTGGTCAAACCGGAAAAGGTTTATGCCTCGGCTATGGGGGTGAAGACCCTGAAGGAATTGTTCCATACCGATGCGGAAATAGCGGCAGTCAAGGATGGGGAAACAATCAGTCTCGGCAATATGAACCTTTCCTTCATGGAAACGCGGATGCTGCATTGGCCGGACAGCATGATTTCATATCTTCAAGAGGAGGGAATCCTCTTCTCCCAGGATGCCTTCGGCATGCACTTGGCCTCAGCGGAACGATTCGACGACGAGATTGATCCTTCAATACTTCAATATGAAGCAGCCACCTATTTTGCCAATATCCTCATGCCCTATGCGAATCTCATTTCCAAGTTGGTGGGGAGGATAGCGGCGTCGGGAATGGTCTTGAAGATGGTGGCTCCTGATCATGGACCCGTTTGGAGAAAAGACATTTCAATGATCATCGCCGACTATCTCTGCTGGTCTGCCAGGAAGCCCGCGATGAAGGCAGTTATTGCTTATGGGACCATGTGGCACAGCACGGAGACGATGGCCCGTCACATCGGTGAAGGCCTTGCGTCCGAGGGGGCAATGGTGAAGGTGATGTCCATGGATGCTTTTCACCGAAGCGATGTGGCTTTTGAAGTACTCGATGCCGGCGCCCTTGTCGTGGGTTCTTCCACGCTCAATAACAATATGCTGCCGGGCATGGCGGATATCCTGACGTATATCAAGGGCCTGCGCCCGGGGAACCTTATCGGTACCGCCTTCGGATCCTACGGGTGGAGTGGTGAAGCGGCAGGGCAGATCATGGATATTTTGACGGAAATGAAGACGGAACCGTTTGGGGATATTCTTCGGGTGAAACACAGGCCGGATCGGGAAGTCCTGGCCGGATGCTATTCCCTGGGAGAATCGATAGGCCGTGAATTACGCAAAAAAGTCGAGGCATAAGAGGGAGGGTCCATGAAAAGATTAGGAAAAGAACAAACATCACTTTTGATCTTGTTGATTGTCGTCTTGTTTGCCACGCCGGTTCTCGCCGAGAAATATGTGCCGGAAAGGGTTGTTGGCGCTGCCGCGAACTGGGGCAATGGGAAGGCCTACTTCTTCAAGGATGGACAATATATCCGCTATAGTGTCCGCCCCGATATGGCCGATGACCTCCTGGGAGACCGACCGGATCCTGGATATCCGAAGCCCATCAATAATGAAACGTGGCCCGGGCTTATGTGGACGGATGTCGACGCCGTTGCGAACTGGGGAAACGGGAAGGCCTATTTCTTCAAAGGCAGCGAGTATATCCGCTATGACATGAAGGACGACCGGGCCGATCCCGGTTATCCCAAGCCCATCAATGATAAGACCTGGCCGGGGATGATCTGGACCGATGGGGTTGATGCTGTCGTCAACTGGGGTAACGGCAAAGTCTACTTCTTTAAAGGCGGGCAGTATATCCGTTACGATATCGAGAGCGATCGCGCCGATTCCGGGTTTCCCAAGCCCATCAACCAAAAAAATTTCCAGGGGTTGATCTGGACGGATGGCTTTGATGATGCCGTCAACTGGGGCAATGGGAAGGTTTATTTCTTCCGGGGAAATGAATATATCCGTTATGATATCGTGAATGATAAAGCAGATCTGGACTATCCGAAGAAGATAGAAAGCCCTGGTTGGCCTGGTCTGAAATGGAAGTAATATAAAACGCTAAGCGAAGGGAGGAGAGCGATGCAAAAATATGTCTGCAATGTATGTGGTTACGTTTATGACCCGGCACAAGGTGATGAGGATGGGGGTGTGCCGGCCGGTACGTCTTTTGACAAACTGCCTGAAGACTGGGTTTGCCCGATTTGCGGGTCGGGGAAAGATGAATTTGTTCCGGAATAAATGTACTTGTGAAAGGGTAGGTTTCTATGGGTGATATAAACGATGCATTGCATCAGGCTTATACCGGTGAAGCGAAGGCGGCCCTTCGCTTGAAATTGTTTGCAGAGAAGGCGCAACAGGAAGGCTATTCTCAGATGGCCAAACTATTTTCCGTGATCGCCTTTTCAGAAGAGATTCATGGGAAAAGAGCCTTGAAGCTCTTGAAAGAGATTAAAAGCACCGAGGAAAATCTGGCGGCAAGCTTTGAATCGGAACAGAAGGTTGCTGAAGTGGCCTATGATCAGTTCGTCAAATTAGCGGAGGCTGAGGGAAACCAGGCGGCTGTTATTCATTTCAGCCAGAGCCGCGATGTGGAGGAGATTCACGCCAAACTCTACAAGGAAGCGATGAATCATTTCATGGAGGAGCGGGAGACATCCTATTATGTCTGCAAGGTCTGCGGTTTCGTCTCCGATGGGGCCCTCCCCGATGAATGTCCTATCTGCAACGCCAAGAAAGAGCAATTTGTACCGTTTGAGTAGGGCAAATGGATTAACCGGAGAGGTGGCTCAGGAATGAAAGGTCTTGTCATTCGGTGGTTGATTCTGACTATGGCCATTCTACTGGCCGCCTATCTGATAGACGGAATCCGGGTCAGCGGCTTCCATTCCGTCCTTTTAGCCGCCGCCGTGCTGGGTATTCTGAATACTCTGTTGCGGCCGGTTCTGATTCTCCTGACACTGCCCTTGAATATACTTACCTTGGGCCTGTTTACTTTCCTGATCAATGCCTTTATCCTGAAAATGACTGCCGGCCTCATTCCCGGATTCGATGTCACAGGCTTCTGGCCTGCCGTTTTCGGGGCGCTGGTGATCAGCATCGTTAACTGGCTCCTTGGCACTTTCATCAACGATTCCGGGAAAGTGGATTATATCGATTTACGCAGAAAAGGCGGGCGATGGGAGTAATTGACCTGACCCCGGCCATGAAACAGTATGTGGAGATGAAATCCCGGTACGAGGATTGTATCCTTTTTTTCCGGATGGGGGATTTCTATGAGATGTTCTTCGACGATGCCATCACGGCATCGAAGGTTCTCGACATTACCCTGACCACCCGCAACAAAAGCAAGGAAGACAGCATCCCTCTCTGTGGGTTTCCCTACCATGCCGCATCGACTTATATTGCCCGCCTGATCGAAAAGGGATTCAAGGTTGCCGTTTGTGAGCAAATGGAGGATCCCAAGCTGGCCAAGGGCGTAGTGAAGCGGGATGTCGTGCGGGTTATTACCCCCGGTCTCGTCGTTGATCCCGATAATCTTGACGCCAAGGAAAACAACTTTCTGGCAGCCCTTTGCGTTGCAGAAGGTCTCTTCGGCCTTGCCTTTATCGATATTTCCACCGGTGAGTTCAGAGTGTCGGAATTCGCTGAAAAGGATTTCTTTGCTGAAATTGCCGGACTCAATTTCCGGGAAGTCATTCTTCCCGAACAATTCAAGGAACCTGCCCTGCAGCGGTTCTGGGCTCGTGAAGGCGCTTCATGCCGTATCAACCGTTTCCCCGATGACTATTTTGACCCGGAACAGGCGGCTGATCGTCTGAACAGATATTTTCCCGGGGGAATGATCCGTGCCTTGGCTCTGGAGAAGCGTCCTGCCGTCATGGCTGCGGCGGGAGCCGTCCTGCGCTACATCGAAGAAACCCAGAAAGACCATCTTGGTCATATCAATCGCCTCGAAGAGTACCGGATCGATGAATACCTGGCTCTTGACGATATTGCCAAACAAACCTTAGAGCTGTTTTCCACGATTCAGGAGGGGAAGAAAAAAGGGTCTCTCCTGCATGTGCTTGATGAAACGGTGACGGCCATGGGAGGGCGCCGGCTCCGATGGTGGCTTCATTATCCCCTTGTGGATCCCGTCAGAATCAAGAATCGCCTGGGGGCCGTCTATGAACTCCTGGAAAACCATCTATTGCGGGAAAATCTCCGGCGACGCCTGACGGCCATATATGATCTGGAGCGTCTCGGCGGCAGGATTGCCATGGGTGCTGCCAATGCCCGGGATCTCAATGCTTTGAAGGTATCTCTACAGCAATTGCCCGAAATCCGCAGTTTGATTCAGCCGCTTCCTTCTGGGCTGGTCTCATCCCTTGCCGCTGGGATCGATGAGATGCCCGATGTGTATGACCTGATTGAGAAAGCCATTGCCGAAGATCCGCCCATGACCCTCCGTGAAGGGGGGATCATCAAAGAAGGTTACCATGGGGAACTGGATGAATTGATTGGCCTATCGCAGAGCGGCAAGAAAGGCATCGCCGCCCTGGAGCTGGAGGAAAAAAGGCGGACGGGCATCAATTCCCTGAGGGTAGGCTTTAACAGCGTTTTCGGGTACTATATCGAAGTCACCAAGGCCAATGCCCACCTTGTCCCTGGTGATTATGTCAGAAAGCAGACCCTGGTCAACGCCGAACGCTATATCAATCAGGCCCTGAAGGATTATGAGCATGCGGTGCTGAATGCGGAAGAGAGGCGCCGACAGTTGGAGTATGACATTTTTATTGCCGTCAGAAATCAGATCGTTGAGGAGGTCCGGCGGATTCAGTCGACTGCCTCCTGTCTGGCCGATCTCGATGTCCTCGCCTCTCTGGCAGAAGTGGCTCAGAGGAACCAGTATTGCTGTCCGGTTGTGGATGACGGGGATTCAATCGAAATTACCGACGGCCGGCATCCTGTCGTAGAGCTGGTCTTGCAGGGTGATCGCTTTGTTCCCAATGATGCCTGTCTCGATGGTCGCATGAACCGGTTTCTCGTCATCACCGGACCCAATATGGCAGGAAAATCGACATTCATCCGGCAAATCGCATTGATTGTCATCCTGGCCCAGATGGGCAGCTTCGTCCCTGCAACAAAGGCGCGAATCGGCGTCGTTGACCGGATATTCACCCGTATCGGCGCCTCCGACAGCCTGTCTCGCGGCCAGAGCACATTCATGGTCGAGATGAACGAGGTTGCCAACATCCTGAAAAATGCCACCCGTCGCAGCCTGATCATTCTCGATGAGGTTGGCCGGGGGACCAGCACTTTTGACGGCCTCAGCATTGCCTGGGCTGTGGCGGAGTATATTCACGGCGACAATACCCTCGGCGCGAGAACCCTCTTTGCCACGCACTATCATCAACTCATCGAACTCGCCATTACCAGGGAGGGTGTGAAAAACTATAATATTGCTGTAAAAGAGTGGGGAGACAAGATCATCTTCCTCCGCAAGATAATGGAAGGGGGGACAAGCCGGAGTTATGGCATACAAGTGGCCAAAATCGCCGGGATCCCCGATGAGGTCATTGTCCGTGCTAAAGAAATTCTCCAAAATCTGGAAAATGGAGAGCTCGACCAAACCGGGATGCCAAAGATTTCCCGAAGCCGCAAAGGAATGCCCCCGCTTCCACACCAGAAACAACTCAACCTTTTCATGTCGACAGAGGACGGCGTTATCGGTGAATTGAAGGACAGGGATGTGATGAGTCTGACACCGCTGGAAGCCTTGAACCTTGTTTGTGCATGGAAAGATCGCCTTGCTGGGGAGGGGAAAGATTATTAATCGAAGTGGTTTTTACTGCATATTCCTTGTATGGTTCGTTGTGTTTTTCCTGGCGCCATTTTCCGGGAGCGCTTCGGCTGACTGGGCCCCGTTAATCGATCGCCTCATTGCGGATAAATTTGATGAAAAAGATATCCGCCCCCTTTTCTTGCACCCGGAAGCTCAATTTGACCCGGCCCCCATGGTCATCAAACTCAAAACCCTCATCCAGACAAAGGATATGAAGCCGGCGATCTTCCCAAATTTTAGGAACAAGAGCGTTTATCGAGGCTATTTGAGGCCTTCCGTCATCAACGCCGCCCGGGCGTACTATACGCTTCATCGGGCCACACTGGCCGACATCCGGAAAAAATACTGTATTCCTGAAGAGGTTATTGTCTCCATCCTGGTCATCGAAACAAACTTGGGCCGCAATACAGGAACACGGCGATCCTTCAATGTTCTGGCCAGCATGGCCCTCTGCGACAATCTGGACAGTGTCAGGGACTACCTGAAAAAGGAACTCGCATCGCCTGTCGCCGAGGCCTATGCACAAGAGCGATGCCGGGAAAAGTCCGATTGGGCCTACAATGAACTGAAATCCCTTATTAAATATGCACGGGAGAGCGGCGCTGACCCACTGTCCATACCCGGTTCCATCTATGGCGCCATCGGGCTTTGCCAATTCATGCCTTCCAATGTTTTTCTGTATGGTGTGGATGCGGATCAAAACGGTTACATCGACCTCTTTTCTTCTCAGGATGCCCTTTACAGCGTAGGTCGATATTTGCATGCAAAAGGATGGAAATGCCGGATGGATAAAGAGAGCCGCCAGAGGATTATCCTGACCTACAATCGAAGCCAGATTTATGTCAATACGGTGCTGGCCGTTGCGGACCGGCTTCAGGGGGACCTGAAGGCATCCAAAAAGGTAAAGACACGTCCAAACAGGGAAGGGTAAGCATGTGAACCTAAAAGACCCGAACGTATTTTCCGTGACAAGACGGGGAGTTGCTGGGGAGCCGACCGTACTAACCCTTTCCGGTCGTCTGGTAGTCGGAAGCATTGATCCCTTTCTGAGCGAGATGGAGGCACTTTTTGGCGATGAGCTGCCACTGTCCATAACGGTCGATCTTTCCGGCGTGGCCCATATTGACAGTGTCGGTGCGTTGGCCCTCATTCGGATGGAGGACAGGGCTCGCAAGTCTTTCCTCCCCTTCGCCTTTGAGGGGATGAGTCGGGAAGTCATCGGTATCATGGATATTATCGATCGGGGGACATTGTCAATGCCGCCCATTCATCCGGAAAAAGCGGCTGGATCGTTATTTGAAAGTATCGGAGATACCAGCTATTCCTTTTATCAGGATTTTGTCGCCATTATGACGTTTCTGGGAGACCTGATCACCTCTCTAGGATATACGATTCTTCATCCCCGATCGGTTCGTTGGGGCGATGTCATTATTTATATGAGGAAAGCCGGTGCCGAGGCCTTGCCTATTGTAGGGCTGATCAGTCTCCTGATCGGCTTGATCATGGCCTTCATGTCATCGCTGCAGCTGAAACAATTCGGCGCCAATATTTATGTGGCCTCCCTGGTCGGCATTTCCATCGTAAAAGAACTGGGACCTATGATGACGGCCATTATTGTCGCAGGACGATCGGGGTCGGCCTTTGCCGCCGAGATCGGGACCATGATGGTGAACGAGGAAGTTGACGCCCTGGTCACTATGGGCTTTGACCCCATTCGCTTCCTCGCCATACCCAAGGTTGTTGCGGCGATTCTCGTTGTTCCCATATTAACCCTGTATTCCATGGTGTTCGGTATTCTGGGCGGATTGCTTGTAGGTGTCCTCGGCCTTGATCTGACGATGTATACCTATCTTCAGCAATCCTTAAATGCCGTTGATCTGTTTGACGTGGTGACGAGCCTTGTCAAATCATCCGTTTTTGCGATGCTCATTGCGGGAATCGGATGCCAGAGGGGGTTCCAGGTATCGGGCGGTGCCGAGGCTGTAGGAGAATTAACCACCTCGGCGGTCGTTTCCTCCATCTTCCTGATTATTATTGCCGATTCCGCTTTTGCCATCCTGCTGCACTATATTCATTAGGTAAGAAAAAGGTGTGATGCTGTGGAAAATGTTCATCAGAAGCCTTTAATCATAGTTGAAAACCTGGTCGCCGGTTATGGGGACAATATCATCCTGAGCGACGTCAGCTTAACGGTTTATGAAGGGGAAATCGTCACCATTGTCGGTGGCAGTGGTTGTGGAAAATCCACTCTGCTGAAGTATATGATCGGGTTGTATAAGGCCGATCACGGGCGGGTCTTGATGCATGATGTGGACATCATGGCTGCCGACAGCGATGCTTTGAACCTTGAAAGGATGTCGATAGGTGTTCTTTTTCAGTCGGGGGCCTTGATCGGGTCCATGACGCTGGCGGAGAATGTGGCCCTTCCCCTGAAAGAGCATACAAAACTTGCACCGGATTTTATTGATGAGATTGTGAAAATGAAGCTCGGGATGGTTGATCTGGCCGGTTATGATAATCATTTCCCTGCGGAGCTTTCCGGCGGCATGAAGAAACGGGCCGGGCTTGCTCGCGCCATGGCCATGGATCCAACGATCCTCTTCTTTGATGAACCATCGGCGGGTCTCGATCCTGTCACGTCGGCGGAACTTTATGATCTTATTAAGTATCTTAACGAAGATATGCAGACAACAATGATCATTGTGACCCATGATCTGGATTTGATTTTCAGAATCGCCCATCGGGTCATTATGCTCGACAAAGCGGAGATGGGAATCATCGCCGAAGGGCGTCCGCAGGTATTGCAGCAATGCGAGGAAGACCCCCGGGTTTACAAATTTTTCAATCGCAAGGGGTAATGGAGAGCCGTTCAATGAAAAGGGGATAGCCATGGCAAGAAAAACGTCAAAATTTATGCTGGGCCTGTTTGTGACCATCGGGGTTCTCATTGGTGTCGTTTTTGTGATCTGGGTGGGGGCGTCAAAGTATTTTGAAAAAGGTGACATCTATGTCACGTATTTTGACGAATCGGTTCAGGGGCTGCAGATGGATTCCAGCGTCAAATATCGGGGCGTCGATATCGGCCGCGTGCTGAAGATCAGGGTTGCGCCGGACTATCGCCTGGTGGAAGTGGTCATAAAAATCCATCTGAAAGGCGTGATTGAATCAGTTGTGGTTTCACAACTGAAATCGGCGGGCATTACAGGAATCGTTTTTATAGAGCTGGATCGAAAGGATGCCGACGAGAAGGTCCTGGGACCCAAGTTGTCATTCGAAACCGAATATCCTGTCATTGCTTCCCGTCCATCGGATATCAAGCAGATCATGGCGGGTCTTTCGGATGTTTATGACAGAATTCAGACCGTTGATTTCGAAGGGATCTCCGACAGGTTCAAGGGGGCTGCTAAATCGGTAGATAACTTCTTCAACAGTCGGAGCCTTAACAAAACCTTTCAAAATTTGGAATTGGCAAGCGCTTCCCTGGATAGCACCATTCAAAAGGTTGATAAAATAATAGACGGAGGCAAAATCGATAGTGTTCTCCTGGAGGCGCAGAAGGGCCTGGGAGAAACCCGCCAGCTGGTTACAACTCTGAAAGAAGAAATCAAGGCTATGAAGCTTGCGGAAAAAAGTGATAAGGCCGGACGCCTGGCCGATAATCTCGACAGAAGAAGCCAGCGGGTTGCGGATAATATGGAGACGGTTCTCAAAGCCATTCAACGCAACTCGGATCAGTTGGGGAAGCTATTGGAACGGCTTCAGAATCGTCCATCTGATTTGATTTTCAGCGACCCGTCCCCCCAGGACGGGAGCAGGGAGGAGTCCAGATGATGTCCACGTTAAAACGCTTATGGATCATATTCCCGATTTATATGCTCACCGGCTGTTTAGGGAATACGGCCCCTCATGTGGGTGTGAAGCACTATGCCCTGGAATACGCCCTGTCTCATCAGGAAAGCATGAGTCCGGTTGATACCGTCATCAGGATTGAGCGCTTCTCCGCTGTACAGGAGTTCACGGGCCAGGATATGGTTTTCCGGCCTAAAGCCTTTATTCGCGATGCTTACCGTTATCATCGGTGGAATGTTATACCGGCAGATATGATCCAGGGGCTTTTACTCAGAGATATGCGTCAGGCAGGGTATTTCAGAGCTGTTCTTTCACCCGGAGACTCCGGAGACGCTCGTTATAGCGTCAATGGTTGTGTAGAGGAGTTTCTGGAGGTTGATGAAAAGGATCGCTCAATTGCTTCTTTGGCGGTAGCCGTCACGGTCATGCAGAGCACCCGGGAAAATTCTGCGGGTGACGTCCTGATGCAAAAAACATATCGCATCGCCGAACCTTTCTCGCCTCGAAGTCCGGATACATTTGCTCGCAGCATGAGTGTTGCCACGGCCAGATTTTCCGCTGAGTTGATCAAAGATATCTCTGCGATCATCAAAGGTTATAAAAAATGAGCAATATTAAATTTTTTGAATAAATGAACGCCTTATGATAACATATATAGCGTTAAATAGATTTATTGCATACCAATATTACGAGTATTTGAATTATTTTCAGAAGAAACCCACTACTATTCTTGTAATTTAAGGCGATACCTATGAGACGAATCGACTCTCAACCGGATATTTTAATGTCGGCAATATGGTCGGCATTTCCCTCAATCGAATATTTCCGAAATTTTAAACAAGATTCTCGGAATCTTTCCATCATAGAGCGTTTTGCTGAAGTTGCCTGCCGAAACGGATTAATTCCGCAAAATAACGAAAATGAATTTGAAGCACTGCTCCATCGATTAGCTGAAAACTACAAGGATCGAAAACCCTCTTTTGAGTACACCTTTGAGTTGCTTATCAAGGACATCAAGAAGGATACATCTGTTAAACGATTAGTGGCCGATCTTGTCGTTCTTGCGGGGAAATTTGGATTTATGAAGCCCGATGAGGTTTTGTTTACGAGGCTGAAAAAAGATTATCATACCAAGTCTCGAAGAAAGCACCATGCCCTGATGCTCCTGGCCATATGGCTCGGTATCCGGAAGCCGGGCATGGGGGTGAATTTTAAGACGCTTATCGGTTTTCCACGGTATTTGTCGGAAATGACGGAAGATGAAAAGACAGGCATTATGGCAGCGTTTGCCTTCACCGGTGAAGGTATTGACACCGCCATGATCGAATTCCTGAACAGAGAACTGTCTGTATGTATTAGGGATTTGAATATTACTTACCTGAACGAGAAGCGAATACACCATCTGGCAACGATGTGTACGGCAAGATTCCCTTTGAAGGAAGGGTCTGCCGGATTCCCTTCGTCATATGCGGAAGCCCTGCACGATGCCCTGGCCCTGGCCTATCAGATGATGGTGACATGGCAGCTCTCCCCTCTTTATACGGCGCGGGTTCATTTTATGATTGTCCTGGACGGTGGTGTTTTTGATACCTTGGACGTTACCTTTAAAAAGCTTTTAAACCCGAATCTGTCTGCCGATTACTCCATTCGCTTGTCCCATTTTGTCTTTACCGCCGCCGGACAGGCCGAAGCTAAAATAATCATGAAACACCTCGAATATCCGGATGTCTGGGCGGTGGAAAAATTTTGGGCGTTCCCCTATTTTAAGAGTCCGCCTGCTCTGATGCCTTCCGAAAAAGGTTCAAAGGACGCCACGGATTATCTGCCTGTCAAAGCGGACAAGGTCCCGGCATTCAGGGATGCCGTATTTTCCGGGGATATAAAGGACGTGCCGCTTTTGGCGACCATCAGCCATTATCCTCCCAAGGTTTTATTGACCCTGGAAATTGCCAATATCCTTACATTGAGGCGTTACCATTATGAAGCGATTCAACTCCTTTCAAATGTACTGTCACTGGATCCGCAGAATTGTATCGCCCGAACCTTACGTTTGCGCAACTATATGTTTTTAGCCAATGCGGCAAAAGACTTGGAAACCGCGGAAATCCTTTATGAGAGGGGGATCTATGATGGTGAATTTGTTGAAGCATCCTCTTGCGCCGAACCGCAATTTTACGGTGAATTCGGCCTTATCTACTGGTCCAGGGCCATCAAAATCATCAGGCAATTAAGGCTGGGCCACATCAAGGATCATATACCGGAACGGCAGGCAGAAGTATTTGAATATATAAGGAATGCGGAACATTTTGCTAAGAAAGGTACGGCCGTAGCCCTTGAAGGTCTGGACAGCCGCTCTGCCTTCTGGTCGCTTTATTACGCAGGATTCCGACGCTTGCTTGAAGACAATCCTCTCCTCATGGCTGTCGGTAATGAGCCTTTTATCGATCCCAAGGGCCTTTATTACGACGCGGCAAAACCCTACTTTCGCAGTATCGGCTGGCTGGTTTTCAAAGAGGGTGAAGACCCATATGAGGAAGTGGATAAAAGAATGTCTGCTGCTATCGGCGTCTATTTAAAATCGATATCGGAAACATCCTTCTATGTGAACGTATTGTATAGCGTAAGCGCCCTGATCTGGGATTTTTCCAGACCGGAAAAAAAGAAACGTATTATCGACCATGTCCTGCTTTTGCTGGGAATCGCACTCAGAAAGACCGATGAATTGAAAAAGCGCTGTTTGGGCATATATAGCGTGGTTCTGGCTTCTCCGCTTATTCAATCTCCGGAGGAGTTTATCTGCTGTGTTAAAAGAGCCGAACAGGCGATCGAAGATATAAAAAAGACAGGGGACTATGAAACGGGTCTGAAACTGAGCCTGATGCATTTAGATGGCTGCGCCGGTTATGAACCCATTACTTATGATTTGATTTGTGCGGAAGAAAACAAAAACAGGCGTTAACTGATTTATACCTAGGGGGGCAATATTCATGAAACAGAATAATCTCATCATCAAGAATCTGGAATTGGCTATCTGGTCGATATTTCCGACCATTGAGCATTTCAGGAATTTCAGAACGGAAAACATGAACCTATCCATCATAAACCGGTTCATCGATCTGGCGCATCAAAAAGGGTTAATTCCACAGAAGACGGAAAGGGACTTTGGCGAACTTGTCAATCAGTGCTCCGAACGTTATAAAGACCACCGGCCATCATCTGAATATACCTTCGATATTTTGGTCAAAGATATTAAAAAGAAGACTTCGGTAAAAAAACTGGTTGCTGAATTGAGGATTCTGGCGGAACAGTTCGGTTTCTGGGAGCCTGATGAAGTTTTGTTCACAAGGTTTAAGCAGGATTTCCATATTAATTCGATCAAGAAACAGCATGCCCTGATGCTCCTGTCGATTTGGCTTAGTCTCAACATTCCCGATCTGGGCCTTAATTATAAAAGCTTTCTCAGCTTCCCACGAACATCCTCCGAGGCAACTGAGGATGAGACGCTAGGTGTTATGGCGGCCTTTTCCTTTATCGGCGAGAATATCGATTCCGCAATGATTGAATTTGTGAAGAAGGAATTGCCCAAATGTATAAAGGATCTTAATATCGTCTATTTAAATGAGAAGAGAATCCACTATCTCGCTACGGCCTGCACGGCAAGATTTCCGTTAAAAGAAAATGTTCCCGGATTTCCTAATACATATGCAGAAGCCATTAGGGATGCCCTGTCCCTGGCTTATCAGATGACCATTTCCTGGCAACTTTCGCCGCTGTACAATGCCTTGGTCCATTTCATCGTGGTCCTGGATGCCGGACCTTTTGAGAAGGTGACTATAACGATTAAAGACCTCCTTAACCCGGAGCTGCCCACAGCCTACCCCATTCGCCTGTCTCATTTTGTGTTTACGGTAGCCGAGCAGGCGGAACTCAGGGTTGTGTTCAAAAATCTGAATCATCCCAATATCTGGGCTGTTGAGCATTTCTGGGCGTTCCCGTATTTCAAGAGTCCGCCTGTTCTCATGCCGGCAGAAACTTCCGCCAAGGCAGGTTCCGAATGGCTGCCTGTGAGAAGTGACGCGGCGATGAAATTCAGGAATGCCCTCTTTTATGGGGATACAAAGGATGTTCAGATCTTGTCGATCATTAATCAATATCCTCCCAAGATTTTATCGTCTCTGGAGATTGTCAATATTCTTACATTAAGGCGGTTCCACCATGAGGCCGTTCATCTGTTGTCGAGCGTCCTGTCCCTCGATCCGACCAATTGTATCGCCCGTACCCTGCGCTTGAGAAACTTCATGTTCCTGGCGAATATGGCCAAGGATTTTGAGGTGGCCGATTTTCTTTATGAGCGCGGTGTATACGATGGCGAATATATTGAAAGTAATTGCGCCGAGCATCCAGAGTTCTATAGCGAATTCAGTCTGATCTTCTGGTCAAAAGCCATTAAAATCATCAGGCAGCTAAGAAAAGGAAATCTTCAGGAAGAAGATATTGAGCAAAGAAAATCTGAAGTTCTGGAATGCCTTTACGCAGCGGAGCATTATGCAAAGAAAGGGATGGCCGTTTCGCGAGCCGGTTTGTATCCGCGCTGTACCTTCTGGATGTTATATTTCATCGCCTTCAGACACCTGATCGAACGAAACCCGGAGCTTATGGACAGTATCGACAAGCCCATGACAGATGTGGACGGTATCTACGTCTCTGCTTCGAAACCCATCCTGGAAGGTGTCGGATGGCTGATCTACAAAGATGATGGCATATCCATCGATGAGGCTTATCTGGATAAACGGATGTCCAAAACAATCGATACTTATCTGAAATCGATTTCGGAAACCGCCTTTTATGTGGATGTTCTGTATTTTATCGGCGTTACAATCTGGGACTTTTCAACGCCCGTGCAACGAAAGCGCATCATTAACCGGGTTCTTTTGTTGTTTGAAATGGCAATCAAGAAAGCCGCAGAGCTCAAACAACGTTGCCTGGGTGTTTATACAATGGCGCCAACCTATCCCGTCATCCAGTCTCCCGAAGAATTCATCTCCTTTGTCGGGAAGGCCAAGTCTGCCGTTGAGGAAATCAAAAGAACGGGTAATTACGAAACGGGCTTGATCATAAGCCTGATGCATTTTGATGAGGAATGCGGCGCAGAGCCGATTACATCGGATTTAATTGATGCTGAAGAGAAACGGCGATCCTGATCATGAGGAAGTGCCTGCCGCAGCAGCAATAAAACCGCTGCATGCGACAGGCAGGTGTAAATAGCACAGATTTTGTTTTCTTAGATATCCCAGGCGGCCTTTGCTCCCTCTGTGGTGGCTTCAATGATTCTGCGCGGGGCAAAGGCATCTCCGATGATGAAGTGGCGGATGCCTTTTTCTTGAAGCATATCTTTCAGGGCTGTCCTCGGCGTGACGCCGACGGCAACGATGACCTGACTGACGGGCTCGATTTTCCGGTCTTCTCCGCCCTTGGTCACGACAACCGATCCTTCCTCAATGCTTTTTACGGTCGTATCAAACATCAGCTTCACCCCTTCCGCACGGAGACGTTTATGCAGCATGTAGCCATGCGCTGCCAGCGCCAGAACGGGAGAAGTGCCCATCATTTCAACCAGGGTGATATCCTTTACGCCCTTCTCGCGAAGGTAATCGGCTGTTTCCATCCCGACGAGACCGCCGCCGATGACCACGACATGATCCTTGGGTGCAACTTCGCCATCCAGGATCTGCCAGGCGTCACAAACAACTGATGATGTAATGCCTTCAGCAGGGCAGGTCGACTTGTCGGCGCCGGTGGCCAGGATGACGACATCGGGCTTTCCTGCTTCGATCATGGCTTCCGTAACTTCCGTTCCGGTTTTAATCGTCACACCCTTTTTCAGACAATTTGCTGCGAGGGTGCGGATGAATTTGCCGTAAACGGATTTATGCGGGGCTTTTGCCGCATACTTTACCTGTCCGCCTGTTTCTTTCTCCTTTTCGAAAACGGTGACCTGGTGTCCCAACCGCGCCGCCTCAAACGCAGCAGTCAAACCGCCCGGGCCGCTACCGACAACCCAGACGTCACGGCTGACCGCGGCGGGGCCCGCGGGATACAGCAGCTCCTGCCCCGTTTCCGGGTTGATGGCGCAACGAATGGGCAATTGTTCCAATGACAGGCGCTCAATGCATCCCTGGTTGCAGGCAAGGCATTCCAGTGTATCTTCCGGATGTCCTGCTCTGGCGTTTTTCAGGAAATCGGGGTCAGCCAGATGCTGTCTCGCCACGGCGACAAGGTCTGCATCCCCCCGGGCAATTACTTCATCCATGGCATAGGGATCGACATAGCGTCCTACGGAAATGATGGGGACATTTGTCACTTCCTTGATTTTCCGGGCCAGATGGGCTTTGAATCCGGGATCGTATTCGATGGGTGCGCTCGGGTTCGGTGTATCGATGTTTACCTCGGGGCTGCCATGGGTTCCGAAGGATACGTTGATAATGTCTGCGCCCGCACTGACAAGATCCGGGATGATGGTCTGCATGTCGGAAATGGTATAGCCGTCCTTGATGCACTCTTCGCCGGAAATCCGAATGGATATAGGGAAATCATTCCCGACTTGTTTGCGAGCTTCCTGGAGGCACTCGATCATAAACCGGGAACGTCCCCGGAAGTCGCCGCCGTATTTATCCGTTCGCTGATTGCAATGAGCCGAGAGAAACTGCATGAGAAGATACCCATGAGCTCCGTGAAGCTCCACGGCATCGAACCCTGCCGCTTTTGCCCGAACGGCCGCACTGCCGAAAGCTGCGATGGTCTCCTCGATATCTTCCAGGGTCATCTCGCGCGGTGCTCCGAGAAATCCGAAGATATAGCTAGGGATGGCCGAAGGCCCGATAGCCTTCTTTTTCCGTTGAAGAATATAGTTCTCACGGCCTGTATGATGCAACTGCATGGCGATTTTACTTCCCTGTGCATGCACCACTTCGGCAAGCTTGGTCAGGCCCGGAATGAATTTATCATCCCAGATGCCAAGGCACCGGGGTGAGGCGGAGCCAAGGGGATGCACTTCCGTAATCTCGGTGATGATGAGCCCGGCGCCGCTCTGTGCCCGGCGCTTTATATAGGCAAGGTTCGCTTCGCTGACAGAGCTGTCATCATTGCCGAGGGCTGTTCCCATGGGCGGCATGACAACCCGATTCGGTATCTCCAGGGATCTGACCCGGATGGGCGCCAATAAATGTTCTAATGTCTTCATAGTTCCTCTCTCTTTTTCCATCGAATGATGTGATTATCGATCCAAATATTTCTTCCGGCTTTGGTTGTGGATATCCATTAATGACTAAGTCCCGGCATGACCTCTTGCCATGGCCTGCCGGGACTTATCAGGGTCCGTTCCTGACGTGTTTGAGATTAATGCCCCTCCACGAGGCTCATCGTGGACAGCAATACGGCGCCGTCAATGATGATCTCGGTTCCTGTGGTGTAGCTGGAGGCCTCGGAGGCCAGATAGATGGCCGCGCCGGCAATGTCGTCAGGATGTCCGATGCGGTGCATCGGCAGAATCCTTTCCAGCTCTTCCTTCGCCTTCTTGGCTTCTTCCGGGGTGAGGTTCCACCAATGGGAATCCATCATCTTGGTGCTGATGGGGCCGGGGGCAATGGTGTTCACCTGGATGTTGTAGGGGGCCAGCTCTGCCGCAAATGCCTTCGTGATCATACGCACGCCGGCTTTCGAGACGGAATAGACGCTGACGAAGGGTTCCGGTTTGAAGCCGTCGATGGAAGCTACATTGATGATCTTTCCTCCGCCCTGATCCTTCATGATCTTGGCACAGGCCTGGCTGAGGAAATACAGCCCCTTCATGTTCAGATTCATGATGGTGTCCCACAGGCGCTCGTCGGAGTCCAGAACGGTGCCCATGGCCGGGCTGGCGCCGGCATTATTGACCAGGATGTCGATCCGGCCGTATTTGTCCATGACGGTGCTGACCACTCTCTGTATTTCTTCCATTTTGCCCAAGTGAGCGGGCAGGACCAATGCTTCTCCGCCGAAGGCCTTGATATCGGCAGCCGTGGCTTCGAGATCCTGGGCTTTGCGGCTGGTAACGACCACTTTGGCTCCGGCTTTAGCAAAACCATAGGCGATGGCCTGACCGATGCCGCGGCTACCACCGGTTACAATTGCTACTTTTCCCTGTAATGAAAATTTGGAAAGATCGAACATGTTTATTCTCCTTAATTTGTTCGCTACGGACACGCCTATGACCTGCTCTCCCCCGCTGAGAAGAGCAGGTCATAGGGCTGAATCTCTTGTCAAAAATCTGTGTTGCGGTTTAGTGCTAACTCTTTATCGGTTTGGGGACCTTGGCAAGGGCTTCGCGATCCCCGCCGCTCATGCCGGCGATGTACTTCACCAGC